>JBAYUW010000001.1:0-94226 GCA_041674925.1 Minisyncoccota bacterium
TCCACAATTTCTAAGGATGATCAAGCCAAGATTGTCAGAATTAGAGCAAATATTGAATGTCTACCAGAACAAATTGCTAATAATCCGAGCGAGCTTAATGATCAGACAAGGATTTATATCGGCGAATGGACCCCAACTGTATTTAACAAAGTCAAAGACTATCCCAATATCAAACATGTTTACGAACGATTCCCAGACAAAAAGGTTTTCTTAAAAACCATTGAAACTGATCCAGATATCAATTCGGCCGAGTCGGCTATCAAAAAACTAGAAGAAGCCGGTCATGCCGCCAGCGATTATTCCAAGGACTTGCTCACCAAAGCAAATTGGCAGGAGAAATTAGCTGACTCCTATGAAATTGTTTCTTTTTCTGTCAGTGAATTGTTTGGTGATCAGAATGTTCATACATATGCAGAAATAAAAGCCAAAGCTGCAGAGCAAAATCTTGGTCTAATTCCAGCTACCTTAGCGCCAAGTATTCGTCTAAATTATGATAAAACTGGAGAGTGGACAGTTATGGCGATGGAAGCAATACGCGGCCGTGATGGCAGCCTCAGGCTCTTCTACTGCCATTGGAGTGGCGACGAGTCGTGGTTGGGCTACGTCAGTGGTCGCGATGGCAGCAAGTGGTTTCCCGACTATCGGTTCTTCTTTGTCAGTAAGTAATTACTTAACCAAACTTATCCACACGTGGCCTATTGCTAGGTCGTGGATTTTTCTGCTAGGATGCCTGGCAAATGAAAAATTTAATTCAAGTTCCATCCGATACTATTATCAGTAGAATATTTTATATTCGTGGTAAAAAGGTTATGTTTGATAGTGATCTCGCTAAATTATATGAAGTCGAAACAAAGAACCTAAATAAAGCGGTGAATAGAAATAAAGATAGATTTCCAAGTGACTTTTGTTTTCGACTTAATGATCTGGAGGCGTCAAACTTGAGGTCACAACTTGTGACCTCAAGTTCAAGGTTCCAATCTGGAACCTTGAAGCGTGGAGGAAATATGAAGTATCTTCCTCGTGTATTTACAGAAGAGGGTGTGGCGATGTTGTCCAGTGTTCTCAAAAGCAAAAAAGCTATTCAAGTGAATATTCAAATAATACGCAAGTTCAAGAAATTACGAGAAATTTTATCTGAAAATAAAAAGTTGGCTGAGAAGATAGAAAAAATGGAAGCAAAATATGATTCTGAAATCGCTAATATTTTTGAAGTAATTAGAAGTTTAATCAATGAAAAAGAAAAACCGAAAGTAGAAATGGGATTTAGAATGGAATAAAAAAGTTATCCACAGTTTTGGAGAAAAAATAAAAAAAACCATTGTATTATTTTCTAAATGATTTATTATTAAGATAGTTCAGTGATTTTTATTTTTTGGTCGAAAAGAATCACGGGCTCGTTAGACGGATCGTTAATAAAAATAAAAACTATTATGGCAAAAAAAGCAAAGAAGGCAGTTAAGAAAACAAAGAAAGCAAAAGCAAAGAAAACCAAGAAGACTGCAAAGCGACGAAAATAGTCTAAAGAACACGGTGTCGGATTAAAAACCCCACCGTGTTTTTTATTGCCGAATATGCTAAGATGCCTATATTATGGCATTTTTGGAAAGTTTATTTGGTGATAAATATCAGAAAGCGATCAAGCCTTTTTGGCCAATTGTCGAGAAGATTAATGCTCTGGAAGAGGGAATTAAAGCTCTTTCTGATGTCGATCTAAAAGCCAAGACTGTTGAGTTTAAGAAAAGATTAGAAAAAGAGACTCTGGAAGATATTTTACCAGAGGCTTTTGCGGTAGTGCGCGAGGCTTCACGTCGAGTTTCTGGAGAAAGACATTTTGATGTTCAACTCATTGGAGGAATGATTATACATAAGGGAGGTATCGCCGAAATGCGCACGGGAGAAGGAAAAACTTTGGTGGCGACTTTGCCAGCGTATCTGAATGCTTTGACCGGCCACGGCGTGCACATCGTCACCGTCAACGATTACTTATCCCGACGTGATGCGGTGTGGATGGGGCAGGTTTATGATTTTCTAGGCCTGACTGTTGGTGTCATCAATCACGAAAGTTCTTTTCTTTATGATGCCAAACATATTCAAGATAAAAATCTAGAAGTTAAAGAAGATCAAGAAAGAGATCAACTTGGTTCTTTTAAAATTGTTTATGATTTTCTGAAACCCTGTGCGCGACGTGAAGCTTATGCTGCTGATATCACTTATGGAACAAACAATGAATTCGGTTTTGATTATTTGCGTGACAATATTGAATATGCGGAAAAAGATTTACGTCAACGGGAATACAATTTCGCGATTGTGGACGAGGTGGACTCGATCTTGATTGATGAAGCTAGAACACCGCTGATTATCTCTGCTCCAACTGCCGAGTCCGGTGACTTGTATGTAAGATTTGCCGACATTGTGAAGTCTTTTAAAAAAGATGAGGATTTTACAGTCGATGAAAAACTAAAAGCGATTCAGTTGACCGATAATGGAATTTCGAAAGCTGAAAAAGCTTTGGGTATTGAAAACATTTATACTGATGCCGGTATCAAATATGTTCATCATCTGGAAACCGCCGCGCGAGCCAAGGCTTTGTTTGAAAAAGATACTGATTATGTAATAAAAGAAGGCGAGATTGTGATAGTCGATGAATTTACCGGTCGCTTGCAACCAGGTCGTCGTTGGTCAGAGGGTCTGCATCAGGCGATAGAGGCTAAAGAAGGAGTGAAGATTCAAAAAGAATCTCGCACTTTTGCTTCTATTACTTTCCAAAATTATTTCAGGCTTTATAAAAAGTTAGCCGGTATGACCGGAACAGCGCTGACTTCCGAAGAAGAGTTTTATAAAGTCTATCACATCGAGACTTTCTCGATTCCAACCAATAGAGAGATTCAGAGGGTTGATAAAAATGATTTAATCTTTCAAACCGAAAACGGAAAATTTCAAGCAGTGGCCAAACAGGTCAAAGAACTGCAGAAAAAAGGTCAACCCGTTTTGATTGGTACAGTCTCGATTGAGAAAAATGAAATCTTATCTTCCTATCTTTCAAAAGAAGGAGTAAAACATAATGTTTTGAATGCAAAAAACCACGAAAAAGAAGGAGAAATTATTGCCTCCGCTGGATTTAAAGGTGGAGTCACGGTAGCGACGAACATGGCGGGCCGAGGAGTGGATATTAAACTCGGTGGTGTGCCTTTTAATAAAGAAAAATTTGAAGAAGTAAAAAGTCTCGGTGGTTTGTGTGTCATCGGAACCGAAAGACATGAAGCGCGAAGAATTGATAATCAGCTACGAGGTCGTGCTGGCCGACAAGGTGATCCAGGTGAAACTCAATTTTATGTTTCACTCGAAGATTCTTTGATGCGCATTTTTGCCTCAGATACAATTAAAAAATTAATGGGTCGGTTTGGGTTAAAAGAAGATGAAGCGATCGAGAATTCCTTGATTACTAAATCCCTGGAAACAGCTCAAACAAAAATTGAAGGTTTTAATTTTGACGCGCGAAAACATGTCTTGGAATATGATGATGTCCTAAACTATCAACGTAAATTAGTTTATGATCGACGTCGCACTATTTTACTTGGTGATTATCCAACCGTGCGAGAAAAATTAGATGAAATTATTTTAGGTAACGAAGAGCTAACTAAAATCGTTGAAGAAAAAATCAAGTTACTTGGCGAAGCGGAATTTTATCGTATTGCCAAAATTCTTTTATTACAATCAATCGATATGTTCTGGGTGGATCATTTAGAGATCATGGACTATACGCGCTCCTCGGTGAATCTCCGCGCGTATGGTCAGCGCGATCCGTTGGTGGAATATAAAAAAGAGGGTTTGCGTTTGTTTAAAGAAATGAATGATGCGGTTAATGATCAAGTCTTGAAAATTTTACCGAATATCGGCGCTGGGGCTTACGCTCGTGAAGAACAAGAATTAAAGGAAACTCAAAAGCATATGAAATTAGCTGGTGGGGGTGAAGAGAATAAAGATGGATCAAAGCCCGCCTCCGCCAGCAGTCCGGCTTCGGAGGGCAAGGTCGGTAGAAATGATCCATGTCCGTGTGGTTCGGGGAAGAAGTATAAGAAGTGCCATATGAATGGGAATTAAAAAAGAAAGTCTATTTCTACTCGACCATTTCCAGCCCTAATCTCCTTGATAATACTACGTAAAATCATCTTTTTCTCGTCCAGAGGAAGGCCTCCCCAGTAGGCATCAAAGTCGTCGAAAGAAGCTACTAATTTACGCACAGATAACACCTTCTGTGCGGTTAGGGACGAATGTGACGCGTAACGATCCAGCTCCGTACGGTTACTCTCCGTTTCCTTCCTAATTCGAGCGATATTTTCTCCCAATTCTTCTATTGTTTCCAAACCTTTCTAATACTAAAAAAATCGTTGTTCGTTGTCGAGCCATTATATTACATGATGGTAAGTTATTGGTTGTCGGTCATCCACACGACCCTAGCTTCATAGCTCTTCCTGGTGGTCATCTGGAATGGGGTGAGGGTGTAAGAGAGTGCATGCGGCGAGAAATTATTGAAGAGCTTGGAGTTAAACCAGAGATAGGAAGGTTGTTATACATCAATAACTTTACCGACTCAGATAATACACAATCAGTAGAGTTTTTCTTTGAAGTGGTTAATGGTGCTGACTATATTGATTGTGAGAAACTGGCTCGATCACATTCGGCCGAAATTGCTAAAATGATTTGGGCTGGACCAAACGATGGTATTAATATACTTCCCAAAAAAGTGAACGATGATTTCAAGGCGGGTAAACTGATTTTAGATGAGGTGAGATTTATTACTAGTTTAAAATAAACTGAATTACGATGGCGCCATTGAGAGATACAGTACCAATTTTAAAAAGTATAAGGCGAATACCTAAATTTAGTATCTATGGAATAGAAATTGAGCCTATTTAGCATAAGCTAGATTTGTGTTATATTCATATTATGACAAAAATTCAAGTATTAATAGTTCATGGCGGGATGACTTTTAAGAATCAGGGGAATTATTTACATTATCTTAAAACTAAGAAAGTCTCTCTTGATAAAAGAATAAATTGGGCAGGGGATTATTTGGAAAAAAGTCTGGGAAGTAATTATCAAGTTATCAGGCCACGAATGCCACTGCAGGATAATGCTAAGTATGAGGAATGGAAGATATTTTTTGAGAGATATATTCCTCATCTTAAAAACAATGCTATTTTAATCGGTTGTTCCTTGGGTGGAATATTTTTAGCTAAGTATCTATCGGAGCATAAATTTCCAAGAAAAATCAAAGGTGTCTTTTTAGTTTGTGCACCTTATGATAATAGCCATTCTGATGAAGATCTAGTTGGTGGATTCACTCTTAAATCCGATTTATCACTAATTGTAAAAAATTCCAGCAAGTTGACTATGCTGTTCTCGGCGGATGATGAATGTGTCACGCCACATCATGCTGAAAAATACCGTCAAAAATTACCAAAAGCCAATATTATAATTTACAAAAGCAAGAATGGCCATTTTAATGTTCCAATCTTTCCCGAAATTATAAAGATGATAAAGGATCTATAGTTTTATACAAATCATTTACCGCCTAATTATGAAGTATCTTGTTTTTGTGCCATGGCGCATAGGAAGCCATCTAAAAGAAAAGCAAAGAGGGAAGAAGTAAAGGTTCAGGTTTATAAGGCGGCAATTAAGACAATATTAAATATATGAAAAATGAGGAAAATACGGATGGGAAATTTACTAATATATTCGAGCAGAACATTAGAAGAGAAATTGTTAATTATCTAACTGGAGAAAAATATGAGATGCTGGGTGGAAAGGACATGGCTTTTTCTGATGAGGATATTAAAAAAATTGTGGAAATCTGTAATAGACCAAATACTTATGATATTTTATTTAAAAAAATGTGCGCCGGCAAACCCTATACTGAGGAAAATGCCAAGGCCTTTACAAATTATGCAAAAGGGGGATGGGAGAAACAAACTAATTTTGTCTTTATAATAAGGAAAGCTGATTCAGAGATTATTGGCGCGATTGATATTAAAAGTCCAAACACAGAGAGGGCTGAAATAGGTTATTGGTCAGATGAAAACTATAGCGGTTTTATGACAAATACGGTAAATGAACTATTATCACTGGCTAAAGAAGGAGGTTTTAAAAAACTCTTTGCCGGTGTTTTGGCTAGGAATAGTAAGTCAGTTGGTGTCCTTGAGCGTTCAGGCTTTATTAAAACTAAAGAAGATATTAAAGATGACGAGGCTCATTTTGAGTATGAAAAGCCACTGTAGTGGTTTATAAAATTAGTAATATGAATAATCCTAAAAGCGGAAAAGAGTCAGTGGAGGATATCAGTATGGAGACTGTCTTTAAATGTGTTATAGAGGTATCAGGAAAAACCCTAAAGGAGATGGCGGAATCCTTAAGGATGTCCTGGGTTAATCCCCGAGTCACTGACGTATTCTATCCTTTCAGGGATACATTCTCTGGAAAGTGGAAGGTTGAGGTGCAGAAACTTCGAAAAAAGGAGAAATTCGAGGAGATCGTGCGGGTGACCAGAGAAGATGGTTGGCAACCAGCGACCATTTATCATCTTCTAACACTTCTTGACTCACAAGAAGGCAAACACTTGTCTGGCGCATTTATGGCGCCAGGATCCCTGTGTATAGATGATTTTGAATACCCAGGGTGTGTTGTGTTAAGTATAGCAGGAGAGGACAGAAAGATCGGCCTTGGTAATTGGAGAGGTTCCAAGATCTGTGGTTATAGTGTCGTAAGGGTGAAGAGAGAACAGGATATACCAATCCCCTAGTGAAGCTAGAATTCGGGACTTTACAAAAACCAAAAACAACTTATACTGTAGAGTAGTTTTTTTAGTAGTTCTGCTGATTCTCAATGATAATAGAGACGCTCTAGTATTGCACTATATTGCTCTAAAATGGAAACAACTAACAAAAAACCAAACGAAATGATTGAAACGCTGGAGTATTCATTCCATATTGAATCCATTTTTGGTTTGTGCGGACCGTTATCACTTTCAAAAATTCACGATGGCCCAGATAATAATGTTTATCTGGTTGTTGATAATAAAGGGGAAAAGTATGCGCTGCGTGAGAGTAAAAGACCCGAAAAAGATATATCATTCGAAATTGAGGTTCTTGCCAATCTAGCTAGATTAGGTTTTTCTGTACCAAATCCTATCAAGGTTATTGAAGAAAATGGTGTTCAATTTGTACTTTTTAATTATATATCAGGAGACCAAATCAGGAATCTTAATGAAGAGAATATTAATACTAATGTTTTAGAACTGGGAGCGAGAAAATTTGGAGAATTACATAGTCATACAAATAATATGAGGGTTGAGGCTATATCGAATAGAACAATATTTACTGAGTTCGATCGTTTACTTAGACTCAGTGTTGGCGCCTTAAGGCAATATGAGGGTTATGAGATTTTTTTGGAACAAGTGCGGAAATACTATGATGAGGCTAAGTTACGAATTAAAGACGAGAACGAACTTTGTGGTGTCATTCACAATGATTATCGAGTACAAAATTTAATTTATGCTAAAGATGATTGTTTTATCATCGACTTCGATTGGGCTACCTACGGACCTTTATTAAAGGACCTAGGCTTGGCGGTTGCTGTCTGGTCTTCATATACCAAAGATGGTCTTCCGTCAAAATTACTTATTGATAGGTTTCTAGCAAGCTATAATCAAACTGCACCGCGAGCAATTGTATATGACGAGGACCTTATCTTTTGGATATGTTTTGCCTGTCTATCTGATGCCTGTACATTTTTTGCAGATCTAAATGGGGGTCAGCATCCAGATAAAGTTATTACGAACGTTGAGCAATGTTATATGTATCAGAAGTATAAATTTTTTGCGCCATCAAAATAAATATAATTTAATGAAAATTCCACTATATAAGCCATATATAGATAGAAAGACACAGAGTGCTGTTCTAAGGGTCCTAACCTCAGGGAAATTAAGCCGTGGACCAGAAGTTGAGAGATTTGAGAAAGAATTTGCAAAATATACTAACAAGAAATACGCCGTTGCTGTGAATAGTGGAACGAGTGGTCTACACATGCTTGTTCGTGCGATGGGCTGGAAAAGTGGTGACGAAGTTATAACAACACCATTTAGTTATATTGCGTCATCAAATGCTCTGCTGTTTGAGGGGGTTAGACCAATCTTTGTGGATATTGATATAAAGACATTAAATATTGATCCACAAAAAATAGAGGAGAAAATCAATAAAAATACAAAAGGAATGCTACTCGTTGATATACTGGGATTACCTGTCGACCACAAGGCTATAAAAAAAATATGCGACAAATATAGGTTAAGAGTAATCGAAGATGCCTGTGAAGCGATTGGTAGGCCTAGTGAGGACTTTACTGTTAATAAACTGGGCGACGCTACTGTTTACGGTTTTCACGAGAATAAACAATTGACGACCGCTGGTGAGGGAGGAATGATTGTGACTGACAATATTGAGATTGCAAAAAGGTGTTGGGCCATGCGAGACCAGGGACGCTCTCTAAAAAAAGATTGGATAAACAGTGTCACTCTGGGTTTTAATTTCAGAATGACTGAGGTTCAGTCTGCTTTCGGTCGAGAACAATTACGAGTTATGGATAAAGTTCTCGAAAAAAGAAGACTGCTAGCGCAGATATACACCGCTCTTTTTAATAATGTTAAAGGGGTTGTTCTCCCAATTCAAAAATCATTTAATAGCAGAAGCTGGTTCTTGTACTTCATAGTCCTCGAAAGCTCAGTGATAAGAGACAGGGTCTATAAAACATTACTAGCTAACGATATTTCTTCAAGTAAGAATTATTTTCCGCCTATTTATGATTTTCCAATGTACCATGGTTTTAAAAAGAATTGTCCAAATACTGAGGCTATATCGCAGACACTTCTTGCTCTACCGATGTTTTATGAAATGAACATCACTCAAGTAAAAAAAGTTGTCGATGTCGTAAGGAGAACTTTAATGTAAAAATATGATGCTGCCTTCAAAGACATTCTACACATTATTTGCTGGTTCATATACGGAATATAGTCACAACAAGGCTGAATATCTTTCAGCTGTCAATCGATTTATTAAAAACGAATCTGTTTCACCAAAGTCTATGATTGACGTGGGGGCCGGGGACGGTAAAAGGGGTAAATATATCGCTGGTGTTTTGAGTCTGGAGGGATTTACCATTTTAGATAATAGTGATGGTATGATTGCTCTTGCCCGTGAAATACCTGGTGCAAGAATTATTCAAGCTGATATTTCACAGCCCGAGTTTGATATTAAACAGAGTTACGATTTAGTGTTGTCTTTATGGAATGTCCTCGGACATATATTACCGGCCAATAGAAAAACAACCCTAATGAATTTGGCGAGTCTGGTTAGTCCGGGTGGTTCGATAATCATTGATGTTAATAACCGCTATAACGTGAGTCATTACGGTGTATGGTCGGTCGTTAAAAATATTTTGAGGGATGTATTTATGTCAAATAAATCTAATGGGGATTTCAAACTAAAAATTAAAACTGACAAAGGGGAGATTGAGACAATAGTTCACATATTTAACCCGCTTGAAATCGAGAAGCTGATTAAAACAGCAGGCCTAGTGGTCGAAAAAAGAAAAATAATAAATTACGACAACGGCAAGGATTGCAAGTCATTTTTTGGCGGACAACTAGTGTATAAACTTAAAAAGATATGAAACATAGAGAAAAACAGACAATTAGTTCAATGGTTATCAGTACCTCAAACGATTATTCAAGGGTAGAAGGGGATTTTATAAAAAAAACCGGTCTAAATCTTATTAAACTAGATCGCAGAGCCATTAAGTTCGCAAAGGACCCAATTTCAATAGTCATCCCGACTTATATTGGTGAAAGATTAGATATTATTTTACAAAATTTGAACAATCAAGTCTATAAAAATTTTGAGGTTATAATTGTTGACGATGCTTCTCCAAACGATGTTACAACGAAATTTAAGAATTCTATTTTTAGTTTTCCGATAAAATATATAAGAGTCCTAAAGAATCAAGGTGCTTCGACGGCGACAAACATTGGGGTAGATCTTTCTAACTCAAATATAATCATTCTCATGGAACAAGATATGATTCCACCGATAGACCTTACGGCTAAGATGGCCGTAAGGCAACAGTTTACGACAAAATCGGTATTTGTCGGATTTAGGGAAACAATTAGATACGAAGATTATGTCCGTAGACACAAACCGGCCAGCATGTCGGGGGATTGGCGTTACAAAATTAAAGATGACGGTAGTTTCCTAGATCTTACAATCAAACAGACATTTAAAAGTATTATAAAAGGTAAGATTAACCTGTTGAAAAAGTCTGACTATTTTAAGAAATTTGGTATGGGGGAGACAATCAGCCACTGGGATTTGGCTAGTATGGTTATTGGTCATAGCTTATGTTTTAAAAAAGACGATATAGTCGAAGCTGGCGGTTTTATCGAAAGATTCTTTTATGGTTGGGGCATGGATGATATTGCTCTTGGTGCAAGTATGATTGCAAATAAGAATTTCATAATTCCCGCGGTTGACTGGGTTTCTTATCATATTGAGCATGATAGATATTCCGGTTCGCGCGCCATCGAAATGGCTGAGCTTAAAAAAAATCTTGATCTCTATCTAAATAAGTATATAGCCTATTCAAATAATAAATTGAAATTTAGACATCACAAAATTAAAAAGATAAAGTCCGTAAATAATATTACATATTATGAAAGTTACTAAAACAAAAAATGATAGAATGATTTTGTATAATTATTTAACTGTGGCAAAAAAAGTCGCTAAGCTCTTTTCTGACTTACAAAATGTAGTTGCGGTCGTTATTGGTGGTTCATTAGCTAGAGGTTTTTATGATAATTATTCAGATATTGAAATGTACGTCTATTATGATCAAAAGATACCCACAAAAGCAGAGATTAGCGATATTCTTAAAAAACTTAATTCTAAATTAAATAGATCAAAAAAGATCTTCTGGTTTCATAAAGCCTGGGGACACCATACATTTTTTATGGTCGATGGCATTAAGATAGAATTGGGATATAGAGAAATCGGAGAAACACAAGCTAGGATGGAGTCGTTTTTAAATGAGTTTTCTTTACCTAAACACGGTATACACGATACTCCTTTTGGACACTACGAAAGTGGTGTTGCGAATTGCATCTTGGAATGCATTCCGTTATATACGAAAGGTGATTGGATTAGTAAAATTAGAGAAAAAATCAGAATATACCCAATAAAATTAAAAAAGGACAATCTGAGATACTATTATCAGGATGCTAAAACGATTACAAAAATAAAAATTAAAAATGCAATCCATCGAAACGATACACTTCTTTTCAATGCTTGTCTGGCGAAAGTAATTAGATCCATGAATCTGTGCCTATTTGCACTAAATGATGTTTATTACCCTGGAGATAAATGGAACCATAAGTACATCTCTAAATTCGCAGCAATACCGACAGACTACCTTATAAAGATTGATTCCATTTTGGCTATGGATTGTACTTTATTAAAAAATAAGAAGGTCATCTATAACAATCTAAATATGATCATATCTTCTATACACGACTTGATACAAGCGACAATAGAAGCTTAAGGGACTGGAGCTGATTTCGAGTTTACTATTATACTTTTAATCAACCAGGGTCTAACGTTGACAATAATCTGTATTTCAATTAATATAGAAGTATCTTTTAACATGATTTATCAATACAGAATTCTAAAATAGTTATATGGAATCCATGGAAAATAGTAACAACATGCCTAGTCATTCAGAAAAACCAAAAGACCCTGAAAAGAAAGCTGAAGAAAAAGAGAGGTATAATCCTTTTGACAAGGAAAAGTATTGGCAAGATTTTTGGGAAAGGGAAGGTGTATATCGATTTAATCCTGAACAACCAGGGCCGCTTTATACAATAGATACTCCACCACCGACTATTTCTGGGGCGCTCCATCTAGGGCATATTTTCTCTTATACTCAAGCGGAGGTTATTACTCGATTTAAAAGAATGCAAGGAGCCAATGTTCGTTATTCGTTCGGCCTCGATAATAATGGTTTACCGACAGAACGATTAGTGGAAAAAGAAACAGGGGTCAGAGGCGGAACTGTAAGTTTGGAGGATTTTACCAAGACTTGCGTTGAGATTACTGATCGTTATAAACATCTTTACGAAAATTTATGGAAGTCTATCGGTTTAAGTGTTGATTGGAGACTGGAATATTCAACAATCTCTCCGGAAGTTCAGAAAATATCTCAATCCACTTTTAAGGAATTATATGAAAAAGGGGTGATTTATACAAAAAATGCTCCAGCCCTTTATTGTACCGAGTGCCACACCTCTTTTGCTCAAGCGGAGAAAGAGGATAAGGAGAAAGAGTCAGTTTTTTACGATCTATCATTTAAAATGGAGGACGGACAGGAATTAGTTATCGCGACAACTCGTCCAGAATTGTTGCCTGCCTGTAGCGCTGTATTTGTGCATCCAGACGATCAAAGGTTCAAAGATTTGGTAGGTAAAAAAGTGACTACACCTTTAGGTCAAGAAGTTGAAATTATGACTGATGAAAAAGTTGATAAGGAAAAAGGAACCGGCGCTGTAATGTGCTGTACTTATGGAGATGAAACCGATATTTATTGGGCAAAAAAATATAATCTTACCGAAAGAGTTGTTTTAAACCGTGACGGTAGATTTTCCGGAGTTGCTGAAATACCAGAATTAGATGGTAAATCAATCAAGGAAGGAAGAAAAATTATTG
The DNA here is from genome assembly GCA_041674925.1 of Minisyncoccota bacterium. Taxonomy (GTDB): domain Bacteria; phylum Patescibacteriota; class Minisyncoccia; order Phycocordibacterales; family GWA1-40-21; genus CAIJXO01. The sequence continues at coordinate 12,801 of JBAYUW010000001.1, forward strand.
TCGAAAAATTAAAGGCTGATGGATTAGTGAGAAAAGAGCAACCCATTACGCATAATGTTGACGTTCACGAAAGATGTGGCACGCCAGTCGAATTTCTACCTACCACTCAGTGGTTTATGAAAATACTCGATATGAAAGATCGAATGCTCGAGGCAGGGAATCAAATAAAATGGCATCCGCCGTATATGCAGAAAAGATATGAAGAATGGATAACTGGTCTTAAATGGGATTGGTGTATTTCAAGAGAAAGATTTTACGGAATACCAATACCAGTATTTACTTGTGATAATTGCGGGAAGGTTGAAATTCCGGAAAAAGATAAGTTACCTGTTGATCCAAAAGCGGAAGAAATTCACGATTGCACGGATTGTGGTAAAGGAAAAATGATTCCAGAAAGGAGTGTCTTAGATACTTGGTTTACTTCAGCTTTGTCACCGGAGGTGAATAATAGCCATCCTCTAAACGGCAATCTTAATGGCAAGTTATACCCAATGTCTATGAGGCCCCAAGCTCATGATATTATCAGAACCTGGGCCGTGTACTCCATTCTTATGGGATTATATAATCACAATGAAGTTCCATGGAAGGATTTGATGATCTCTGGCCATATTTTAGTTCAAAAGGGCGAGAAAATAAGTAAGAAAACCGGTGGGGGAAAGTATAAACCAGAGGAACTGATTGCCACACAATCGGCAGATGCCGTTAGATATGCCATGAGTGGGACATCTCTCGGTAAAGACTCATACTTTGACGAAAAAGAGGTTCAGAAAGGTAAGAAATTATTTAACAAACTTTATAATGCCGGTAAATTGGTATTGAGTAAATTAGATGACTTTGATCCAAAAGTGGAAGTCAAAAATGAAGACCTTGAAGCGATTGATAGATGGATTCTCGATAGATCGACCGAAACAGCTGATAGAATGGCAGAGGCGTTTGCCGATTATGAGTTTGCCCAGGCGCGCCAGATATTCGAAGACTTTTTCTGGAGCGATTTTTGTGATAACTACTTAGAAATAGTTAAAAAAAGATTAGCAATTGAGTCGGATGGAGATAAAAGTAAATTGTCTGCACAGTTCGCTTCTTACAATTGTTTCCTCAATGTTATCAAAATGGCTTCGCCGTTTGTTCCACATATAACAGAAGAAATGTTCCATGCTCAAATTACGAAGGTTGGGACTGGTGAAGATATAAGGTTATCTGTTAAATCAGAGAGTGATAGTGGTTATTTCTCAACTAATGAAGGTGCCAAGAGTGTACATAATACCAAGTGGCCGTCATCAGATGTTGAATATTCAGATGGTCAAAATAACGAAGCAGCTAAATTGGCTCTGACGGTTATAGCTGAAATTAGAAAATACAAAACTGATAAAAAAATAAAATTTAACACCCCAGTATTAGTATTAAAAATAATATGTTCTCAAGAACAAAAAGACAAATTACAGGGTTTTGCGGAGGATTTAGCTTCTGTATCAAAGGCCGAAAGATGTGAAATTATAGCAACAGAAGGCACTGGTCCGGTTGTTGAAATGGAGATTGCGAGCAACGAGCCTTAAAGGTTTTTTGCTGTAATACAATAAATGATAATTAAAAAAAGAAATGAAAAAAATCGCCAAAGTCTTAGCTCGAGAGATTATTGATTCGCGTGGTAATCCGACTGTTGAGGTGGAAGTGATTTTAAAAGACGGAAGCTTTGGACGGTCGGCGGTACCATCGGGAGCTTCGACGGGGAGTTATGAGGCGGTGGAATTGCGCGATGAAGATAAGAAAAGATTTGGTGGCAAAGGAGTTTTGAAAGCGGTCAATAATGTGAATACGGAAATCAAAAAAGCGATTGTCGGTAAAGAATTTGATCAGAAAAGTCTGGATAAAAAAATGATCGAGCTTGATGGCACGGAAAATAAAGGCCGATTGGGGGCTAATGCGATTTTAGGTGTCTCTATGGCTTTTGCACACGCCTCTGCCCAAAGTGAAAATATTCCGCTTTATAAATATTTTAAAAAAATCGGTAAAACCGGCAAAGATTTTTCTCTGCCAGTACCAATGATGAATATTATTAATGGTGGTAAACACGCGGAGAATTCTACTGATTTGCAAGAATTTATGATCATGCCGATAGGCGCTAAGACTTTTTCACAGGCGATGCAGATGGGCGCCGAAACTTTTCATGCTTTGAAAAAGATTTTAAAGTCTAAAGGTCTAAATGTTTCAGTTGGAGATGAAGGCGGTTATGCACCAGCTTTAGGTAATAATGAATCAGCGATTCAAGTGATCATAGAGGCGATTGAGGCTTGTGGATATAAACCAGGTAAAGATATTTCGATTGCTATCGATGGGGCGACAAGTGAGCTTTTTGATAAGACAAAAAATAAATATGTCTTGGCAAGTGAAAAGAAAGAATTGACCAGCGCCGAAATGGTTAATTGGTATGAAAGCCTACTCGCTAAATATCCGATTATCTCGATTGAAGATGGTTTGGCGGAAGATGATTGGGCAGGTTATGAACTTATGACAAAAAAGCTTGGTAAAAAAGTTCAGATTGTCGGCGATGATTTGTTTGTCACCAACATTAAAAAATTAAAAGAAGGTATTGAAAGAAAAGTCGGTAATTCTATCTTAATTAAATTAAATCAAATCGGCACAGTGACAGAAACAATTGAGGCGATAAATATGGCCGATAAAGCTGGATACACTTCAGTGATTTCTCATCGTTCGGGTGAAACTGAAGACACGACGATTGCTGATTTGGTGGTTGGTTTAGGGACGGGACAAATTAAGACTGGTTCTCTGTGTCGCAGTGAAAGAATATGCAAATATAATCAGCTATTGAGAATTGAGGAACAGTTGGGTAAAAAAGCTAAATATGCCAAATTCTAAATCTGTCACGGTCGTCATTTTAGACGGTTGGGGTTATCGTGAAGAAACACAGCACAACGCCGTGGCTGAAGCCAAGACACCTTGTTTTGATAAACTCTGGCAAGAATGTCCACATACGCTTTTAGAAGCGAGTGGATTGGCGGTTGGTTTACCAGAAGGGCAGATGGGAAATAGCGAGGTCGGACATAGCACCATTGGTTCAGGGACGACAATTTATACTGATTTAGTCAGAATTAGTAAATCAGCGAAAGACAAAGGTTTCGAAAGAAAAGAAGTCCTAATTAAACTTTTTGATCATGTCAAAAATCATGATTCGACTTTGCACTTACTCAGTTTAATTGGAAATGGTGGAGTGCATGCGCACGGTGATCATTTACTGGCGACCTTGCAGGCTGCGAAAAATTTTGGTCTGCAAAAAGTAGCAATCCATGCTTTTACCGATGGTCGCGACACCGCTCCACAAAGTGCTCATGATTTTCTGCTGGAATTAGAAAATGAAATTTCTCAAATAGGTTTGGGTTTTATCTCCACCATGTCTGGGCGGTACTTTGCTATGGATCGTGATAATAATTGGGATCGCTTGAAAAAAGCTGAAGACGCCATCTTTAATGGTGAGGGTCGGCAAGCTGGTTCGCAGAAAGCTTTGGAAGTAGCCAAGTTTTTGTATTCCAAAGGTCAGACCGATGAACACTTTGAGCCGGTAGTTTTCCTTAATACTAGAGGTGAGAAAGAATTGATTAAAGAAAATGACGGCGTTTTCTTTTTAAATTTTCGCGCCGATCGAGCCAGAATGATGTCTAAAAAGATTATGGAATTTGGTCAAGATAAAAATATTCATTTTGTGACCTTGACGCAGTATGACAAAAATTTCACTGCTCCAGTGGTCTTTCCACCAGAAAAAATTGAAACAACTTTGGCCAAGGAAATTTCACAGGCTGGTTTAACTCAAGCTCATATTGCTGAAACCGAAAAATTCCCTCACGTGACATATTTTTTCAACGGTGGGCGAGAGCAACCTCATGATTTAGAAAAGCACATCCTTATTCCCAGCCGAAAAGATGTTGCAACTCACGATTTGGCGCCAGAAATGAAAGCTAAAGAAATTGCCGATAAGGCGATAGAGGAAATAGACAATGGGACCAATTTTATTTTTATCAACTTTGCTAATCCTGATATGGTGGGACACACCGCCAATCGATCTGCTATTGTGACCGCGGTGGAAACGGTTGATCGTGAGCTAGAACGGGTGAGAAAAGCCGTTGAAGAAAAAGGCGGTACTTTGTTGGTAACAGCTGATCACGGTAACGCCGAAATAAACACTGATCCAGTGACTGGAGAAAAGCATACGGCCCACACGACGAGCCTGGTGCCTTTTATTTGTACTGATAAAAACAAAAAATTAAAAAAGGGGACTTTGGCTGATGTTGCGCCCACAGTTCTATCAATTTTTGCTATTTCCAAGCCCAAGGCCATGACTGGGCAGACCCTCTTAGTTGATTAGCTTTTTAGTCTTTTTGTGGTATATTGGAAGTATTAAAAATAATTTATTATTACTATGTTTAAGGCTATAACTAGATTTTTTGACAAATTAGAAGATAAAGTCCGGGTGAGTTTAAGTCATCGTTCCGTCATCTATGCTTTTATTGGCGGAACGGCTCATGTTATCTTTTGGCGTGGAATTTGGCATACCAGTGACTTTATTATGAGTGGAAATTGGCATTTGGATGAGACGCGGGATTTCTGGGGTTGGTTGTTTTATGAACCGATTACTCTTATCTGGACTTCGGCTATTTTACTTTTGACCGGACTGTTTGTGGCAACCTTTATTGGTGAACGAGTGATTATGTCTGGTTTGAAGCATGAAAAAAAGGTAACTGATCGAACAGAGGAAGAGGTGAAGAAGGAAGAGGATAAAATTGTTGTTATAAATAATAAAATCAATGCCATTACGAATGATTTGGCCGAAATTAAAGATGCGCTTTCTAAGAAGTAAAAAAATTGTCGCTGTTCACTCGGGTAATTTTCACCCCGATGATGTTTTTGCTACGGCCGCATTATCAATTTTGTTAGATGGAAAAATCGAGATCCTTCGAACTAGAGATGAGGGTGAGCTGGCCAAAGCGGATTATGTGGCAGATGTCGGTCATATTTATGATCCAGCGATCAATCGTTTTGATCATCACCAGGAGGGCGGCGCGGGTTTTCGAAACGAGCAGATAAGTTATTCTGCTTTTGGTTTGGTCTGGAAAACATACGGTGAGAAGATCTGTGGTTCTAAACAGATCGCCAAAATGATAGATGAGAATTTGGTGGCGGCTATTGATGCTGATGATGACGGTCTTGACGTGTGTCAAAAATCTTTACCTGGAGTGAAACCTTTTATGTTGGTTGACGTGATATATTCTATGCGCCCAACCTGGAAGGAAGATGGTCTAAATATTGATCAGGTCTTTCTCAAGGCGGTGGCTTTTGCTAGAGAGGTTCTTTTGCGAGAGATAAAAATCGCGAAAGATGAAATCGAGGCAGAAGGTCTGATGGCTGAAGTCTATAAAAAAGCTGAAGATAAGAGGATTATTATTCTTGACAGACAATATCTTCCATCAAAATTATTACAAAAATATTCAGAGCCACTTTTTACGATTTATGAGAATCGGGATAAAAAAATGTGGCGAGTGGGGACAATTGATAAAAGTGAGAATACCTATGTGCCAAGAAAGAATTTTCCAGAAAGCTGGTGGGGAAAGAAGGGGGAGGATTTTGCGAGGGTTTCTGGAGTAGAAGATGCGATATTTTGTCGAAATAAGGGCATTTTTCTGGGGGTAAAAACCAAAGAGGGGGCTTTAAAATTAGCGAATATCGCTTTGAATCAAAATAATAATAAATAATATGGCTTTCATTGATGAAATAAAATTAAATATCAAGGCGGGGAACGGTGGTGACGGGGTGGTGCGTTGGCTTCATGAGCGAGGCAAGGAATTCTTGGGCCCCGCGGGCGGTAATGGTGGAAATGGTGGTGATGTGTATGCTAAAGCCGTGCGGGATATTGGCATTTTAAATAATTACAAGAATCTCAAGACAATTAGTGGTGAAAACGGTTTTCCTGGTGAAAAGAAGAGCATGCATGGAAAAAATGGTCAGGATTTATTTATTGATTTTCCAATCGGTTCGGTTATTACTAATTTAGAGACTGATGGAAAAGTGTATTTGAATACCGAAGGCGAGACAAAACTGTTAGCAAAAGGCGGTCGCGGTGGTTTAGGTAATGAATTTTTTAAATCTTCTACCAATCAAGCCCCCGAAAAATGTACTCCGGGAAAAGAAGGTGAGGGTTTTGATTTTTATATCGAAGTTGAACTCGTGGCCGACGCTGGGCTCATCGGTTTGCCCAATGCCGGCAAATCGAGCCTTATTAATGAATTGACAAATGCTAAATCAAAAGTCGGCGCCTATCAATTCACCACTTTGGAACCGGCCCTCGGTGACATGTATGGTTATATTCTTGCCGATTTACCCGGCCTGATTGAAGGGGCATCGGAAGGGAAAGGTTTGGGTCATAAATTTCTACGACACATCAAGCGTACTAAAATGCTTTTCCATTGCTTGTCACTCGAAAGTACCAAATTAATTACGGATTATAAAACTATTAGACAAGAGTTGAAAGCTTATAGTCCTGAATTGGCAGATAAAAAAGAAGTTTTGATTTTGACTAAGACTGACGTGCTTGATAAAAAAGAGTTAGAATCAGCTAAAAAGAAACTGGCCAAATATAATAAAAATATTTTAACGGTCTCGATTTTAGATGACGCTTCACTGAAAAAATTGAAAGATGATCTCATAAAGATTTTGCGAGTTTCGTGATAATATTTAAGATATGGAAAACACTAAATACAAGGCCACAATTGGATTAGAGGTTCACGCTGAACTGAAAACAGACAGCAAAATGTTTTGCGGTTGTGCCAATAATCCTGATGAAGAAAAACCCAATGTAAATATTTGTCCAGTTTGTACTGGTCAGCCGGGAACTTTGCCCGTCCTGAATAATCAAGCGATTAAAAATGTTTTAAAAGTAGGAGTGGCACTTGGTTCAAAAATCGCTGATTTCACGGAATGGGATCGAAAGAATTATTTTTACCCCGATATTCCCAAAGGTTATCAAATCAGTCAGTATAAATATCCACTGGTGACTGGCGGACAGCTGAATGGTGTAAACATCACTAGAATTCATTTGGAAGAAGATACAGCCAAATCTAGTCATGATCAGGGTGAATTTTCTCTGGTTGATTTTAATCGTGCTGGCGTGCCCCTCATGGAGCTCGTGACTGAACCAGAATTACATAGTGGAAAAGACACGGCTGATTTTGCCCGCGAATTGCAATTACTTTTGCAATATTTAGGTGTGGGTGAAGCAAATTTGGAAAAAGGCGAGATGAGAATTGAAGCCAATATTTCAATTAGTGATACTGATAAATTGGGGACAAAAGTGGAAGTTAAAAACTTGAACTCCTTCAAGGCGGTGGAAAAAGCCGTGACTTATGAAATCGAACGTCATATTCAGGTTTTGAGCGAGGGTGGAAAAATTGTTCAGGAGACGCGTGGTTGGGATGAAGATAAACAAAAAACTTTTTCGCAGAGATTAAAAGAAGATTCGCATGATTATCGCTATTTTCCAGATCCTGATTTGCCAAAAATGAAAATTTCCGAGATTCCTGAATTTTCTGTTGATAACCTTAAGAAAGAATTACCGGAATTACCTTGGGAAAAAAGAACTCGTTATGAAAAAGATTATGGTATCAAGCCAGAAGATGTGGAGATTTACGTTCGCCCTGGTATCATCAGCGCTTTTTTTGAAAAAGTATGTGCCGATTTTGCTGGTGACAAAAACTTAATCAAACTCGCTTCCAACTACATTATTTCCGATCTTTTAGGTTTGATGTCCGGTGAAACTTCTCTTGGTGGCCTGACGGACAAAGCTTTTGCTGATTTAATCAAAATGGTCGCAGAATCAAAAATTTCGTCTCGTGGTGCTAAAGACATTTTAAAAATTATGTTTGAGCAGGGTGGTGTGCCAGCGCAAATTGCTGAAGAAAAAGGCCTGCTTCAAAAAAGTGATGAAGGTGAATTGCTTAAAATGGCGGAAAAAATTGTTGCAGACAATCCGGTTCAGGTGGCGGATTATAAGGCGGGCAAGGCGATGCTATTGCAGTATTTTGTCGGCCAGGCTATGAAAGTTTCTAAAGGCTCGGCTAATCCCAAGCTATTACAAGACATCTTTTTGAAGTTACTCTCTAAATAGGGTATAATTAAAACATGAAGAAAGACTCGCTTGGGAAAATTTTTATTGGCGCTGATCATGCTGGTTTCAAGTTGAAAGAAAATTTGGTTATTTATTTAGAAAAGCTTGGCTATGAGGTGATCGATTGTGGGGCGCATCGTTATGATGAATTTGATGATTATCCAGATTTTGTTTTGCCGGTTGCGCAAGCAGTTTCTAGTCATCCAAATTCAGCTCGTGGAATTGTAATCGGTGGTTCCGGGCAGGGTGAGGCGATGGCGGCGAATCAATTTCCGAATGTGCGTGCGGCCTTGTTCTATGGTAATAAAATTTTTGGCAGTACCGATATTATTAAATTATCCCGTCAGCACAATGATGCTAATATTTTATCTCTAGGTGCGCGATTTATCAGTTTAGGTGAAGCGAAAGATGCTGTGCGAGTTTGGCTCAAGACTCCTTTTTCTTCAGACTATAAATATATTCGTCGCATCAAAAAGATCGAGAAAATTTTACGGGAAATTCGTTTAAATAAGAATTTTTAAATTATGATTGAAATTACTCCAGCAATCCTAGAGGAAAGTATTGAAGAAATCCGAGGCAAGATGGCTTTGGTGTCAGGTCTCGCACCTTTAGTGCAAATCGATATTTGTGATGGGAAATTTGTTACGAGAAAAACTTGGCCGTATGTCCGTGGTGGAATGGATGAATTTGCCAGAATTTCCGCTGAAGACGAAGGCTTTCCGTTTTGGGATTCGTTGGATTTTGAGGTGGATATGATGGTTCGTCAGCCAGAAGAGATGGTCCATGATTGGATTAAGGCTGGTGCTAAAAGTGTTATCCTTCATCTTGGTTCGAGTCCGGATATTTTAGGCTTGATTGAAAAATTGCGAGAAGAATATGGCACGGCCAAGGAAGAAGCTTTTGGTCTGAGAATTGGCGTGGCGTTAAGTACTGATACCGATAACGAAGAAGTCTTTGAGATTCTGGATATGATTGATGAAGATGGTGACTCGATTATTGATTTTGTGCAGTTTATGGGGATTGATCAGATTGGTTTTCAAGGTCAAGAATTTAATGAGAGTGTCTTAGAAAAAATTAGCGACCTACGTGGTATGTATCCAAATATCGAGATCGCTGTCGATGGTGGAGTAAATTTTGATAATGCAGCTGATTTGATCAGCGCTGGGGCGACCCGTCTAGTTTCCGGTTCAGCGATTTTTGAAAGTGGTGATGTAGCTAAAGCTCTGGATGATTTAAAAAACGCCGGGGAATAATATGTTAGAATAGAAGAATGAAAAAACTTAGAGAATATATTTTGGAGGCGGAAAAAAATGGTACAGCGATCGGGCACTTTAATATTTCTAATCTTGAGGCCTTGAAAGGAATTTTCCAAGCGGCGAAAAATTTGAATGTGCCGGTCATTATCGGTACGGCCGAAGGCGAGCGCAATTTTATTGGCACCAGACAAGCAGTTGCTCTGGTCAAAAGCCTGCGTGAGGAACACGATTTCCCAATTTTCTTGAATGCGGATCACACTTATTCTTTTGAAAAAGTGAAAGAAGCCGTGGACGCTGGCTATGATGCGGTTATCTTTGATGCGACGAATTTATCTTTTGAAGAAAATATTAAAATTACTAAGCAGTGTGTCGAATATGCCAAGAGTGTAAATCCCGACATTGTGGTGGAATCCGAACTTGGTTTTATCGGCAGTTCTTCAAAGGTTTTAGATGGCATTCCAGAGGGAGTAAAAATCACAGAAGAATTCCTAACTAAACCAGAAGAAGCGAAAAAGTTTGTCGAGGAAACTGGTGTAGATATGATCGCTCCCGCGGTTGGAAATATTCACGGCATGCTCAAGGGTGGCAAGGACCCAGCCTTAAATATCGCTAGAATTTCAGAAATTAAGAAAGTCGTAGGAATTCCGATGGTTTTACACGGCGCCTCTGGTAATTCACCAGAAGATATTCGTGAAGCCATCAAAGCCGGTATGTCCATAGTCCATATTAATACTGAAATTCGCGTGGCTTACAAGAGTGCTTTAAAATTATCACTTCAAAATAATCCCGAAGAAGTCGCCCCTTATAAATATCTGAAAGAGCCAGTTTTGGCTGTGCAGAATGTAGTCGAAGATAAGCTAAAGTTGTTCAACAATCTTTAATCCCTTTGGGCTTGCGCCGTTTGATTTTTTGTGTATAATTGTCTGCATGCTTAAATTAAAGGTAGAAAAACGAGATTTAAAAGAAAGTCTAGATAGCTTGCGATCGGCATTCAAATTGCCAGCGGTTTATTATGGAAAAAAAGAGGCTTCGACCCCAATCAAGCTTAATTTAATAGATTTTAAAAGAGCTCTGAAGACAGCGGGTGAGTCAACCATTATCTCTCTTGATGGTGCCGGTATCGACGTGGATGTTTTGATTCATGATGTGGATTTGGATCCAGTTACTGATGTGCCGATCCATGTAGATTTTTATGCGATTGAAAAAGATAAAAAATTGTCTGTTGGTGTACCACTCGAATTCGTCGGTGTTTCTCCGGCTGTCAAAGATTTAGGCGCGGTCTTGGTCAAGGTGGCCCATGAAATTGAAATCGAAGCTTTGCCAAAAGATTTACCAGGTAAATTAGAAGCTGATATTTCTGCCCTAGTGAATTTTGATAGCGTCATTACCGCTGCTGATATTAAATTACCGAGTGGCGTCTCTTTGAAGGGTAAACCAGAAGAAGTTATTGCTTCTGTTTATGAACCAAAAGAAGAAGTCATTGAAACGGCTCCAGTAGATTTGTCTTCAATTGAAGTTGAAAAGAAGGGTAAGGAAACTAAAGAAGGCGCCGAAGGTGAAGCCGCTCCTGCGACTGAGACCAAGGAAAAAGAAGAGAAGAAAGATAAAAAATAGGATATATGATAAAATAACAGGGATGAAAAAGATAATCACCCTGTTTTTTATTTGTTTGTTTTTGTTGATTGGATTGAATATTTCAGCTCAGGCTCTTTCGCCGGCCGAGCGGGCTCGTCTGCAAACCGAATATGATCAACTCCAGAAAGAAATCGCCGAGTGGCAGAAGGTCTTGGATGAAACCAAGGCGAAAAAGAACACCCTGCAAGGCGATGTGACGGCTTTGAATGCTCAGATTGCCAAAGCGGAGAAGGAAATCAAACAAAGAAACATTACCGTTACAACTCTGACAGCTGAGATCAATAAAAAAGTAGCAAACATCAGCTCGCTCGAAGCTAGAATTGAGAACAATAAAGATTTGCTGGCCAATCTCTTAAAAAAGAAATATCAAAATGATGTGGAGCCGATTTACTATCTTCTCTTATCGGCCGAAGATCTTTCTGATTTAATTGTAGATATGGATTCGATTAGTGTAGTCAATAGCGGTTTGCAGGATTTATTTGCTGAACTACGTTCGACAAAAACTGAAACCCAAAAAGAGAAAGAAGATTTAGATATTAAAAAGAATAAAGAACTAGATGCTAGATACGAAGTCGAACAAAAGAAAAAAGTGATTGCCCAAAGCGAAGCCGAAAAGAAACAGCTTTTGACTTTAACGACCAAGGTGGAGTCAAATTATCAGCAAGTTTTATCTGATCGTCAGCGTCGGGCGGAGGTGATCAGAAGTGCTTTGTTTGATTTGCGTGATGCCGGAGGAATTTCTTTTGCTAAGGCTTTGGAATATGCTACTTATGCTTCAGAAAAAACTGGTGTGCGGGCGGCGATGATCTTGGCAATCTTATCTCAAGAATCTGATCTCGGCAAAAATATTGGTTCATGTTATGTCTCGGATTTGGCGACCGGAAATGGCGTGGGTAAAAATACCGGGACTCCATTCCAGCAGGTGATGAAAGCTCCACGCGATACTGTGCCGTTTGGTGAAATCACCAAAGCTCTCGGTTTGACCTGGTCGGTCACACCCGTCTCTTGTCCTCTTGGTGCAACTTATTATGTTGGTCGTGGTTTCGGTGGAGCGATGGGGCCATCACAATTCATTCCTTCAACTTGGAAATTGTTTGAAAATCGTTTGAAAACAGCCTTAGGCGTTTCGATGCCAAACCCTTGGGATCCGAAACACGCGGTGATGGCCACAGCCATGTATATGGCCGATTTGGGAGCTAGTACCCAGACTTACACCGGTGAAAGAAACGCCGCTTGTCGCTATTATTCTGGTCGGGCTTGCGATGCTCAAAAACCTTACAACACTTCTTATGGTAATTCGGTGATTGCCAAGGCCGAAAAATTCCAAACTGATATTGATTTTTTGAAGGAGATTTAGAATTATAAGGGCTTGCTTTTGGGGTCGAAACCTGCTAGAATCTTAAAACTATGAAAAAAGAGATACATCCAACATATTTTGCCAAAGCGGAGACTGTTTGTGCTTGCGGTGCGAAATATACTATTGGTTCAACCAAGGAAAAGACCGAGGTGGAAATTTGTGCTACTTGCCATCCCTTTTATACTGGTAATGATAAAGTCCTAGATACTGCCGGTCGAGTGGAGAAATTCAAAGCCCGCCGAGAAGCTGGAGCCAAGAAGAAATCCAAATAGATGCTAATTGACGATTTTAAAAATAACAAAAAAACCAGCTATTTAGCTGAGGAATTTTTGCGTCTGGAAAAAGAGGAAAATTCTGTGATTGAAATGTCGGCACAAGATCCGGCCATGGCCGAAATGGCCAAAGAAGAATTGGCTAGTTTAACTTCGCAAAAAGAAGTCATCTGGAAACAAATGGAAGAAATTCTGACGGAAGAGAAGAAGGAAGAAGAATTTCCCAACGAAGCAATTTTGGAAGTACGAGCCGGTGTCGGCGGTGATGAGGCGGCTTTATTTGCCGAGGTCTTGGCGAAAATGTATGCCGGTTACGCTGGAATTAAAGGCTGGAGTTTTTCCCCGGTGGATGAATCTCGCAGCGATTTAGGTGGTTATAAAGAAGCCTCTTTTGAAATCAAAGGCCTAGGAGTTTATAAAGAATTAAGATATGAGACCGGAGTGCATCGTATTCAGCGTATTCCTGAAACTGAGAAAAATGGTCGGGTCCACACTTCAACTGCCTCGATTGCAATTCTACCGATTCGCAAGAAAAGTAATATTGAAATCAAGCCAGCAGATTTGATGATCGAAACTTCTCGCGCTGGTGGTAAGGGTGGGCAAAATGTGAACAAAGTGGAGACAGCCGTGCGCATTGTCCATAAACCCAGCGGTTTAGAGGTGCGTTGTACCGCGGAACGCAGCCAGTCGCGCAACAAAGAGAAAGCGATGGCGATTCTCTTGGCTAAATTAGAGCAACAGAAAGCAGAAAGTGATGCTATTCAGTTTGCTAAAGAAAGAAAGGATCAAATTGGTACCGCTGATCGTTCGGAAAAAATTCGCACCTACAATATTTTGCAGGATCGAGTGACGGATCACCGAGTCAAAAACTCTTGGTATAATATTGAGAAAATTTTACAAGGTGAAGGGATGGTCGAGGTGATTTCTTATGTCGGTGAGAATATTGGTAAACCAATAGATGGTAAAACCGACGAGGAAGACTAAATCGGCCTACCAGTTGCATTTTTGGACTTAATTTGATAAGCTAGTCGAACATATGGAAGAAATTAAAAAGGTAAATAATGCTCGAATTGATGAAATGTTTAAGGCAGGTGCTCATTTTGGTTACTCTAAAACCAGACGACATCCTAGCGTTTCTCAATACATTTTTGGGGTCAAGAATAAAGTGGAGATTGTCAATCTAGAAAAGACTGATGAGCTCTTGGAACAAGCGCTTAATTTTGTTGCTGGTTTAGCCAAAGAGGGCAAGCAGGTCTTGTTTGTCGGTGGCAAAAACGAAGCTCGAGGTTCTTTGAAAATGGCCGCGGAATCCGCCGGCATGCCTTTTGTGGATGGACGCTGGATCGGAGGAACTTTGACCAACTTTTCTGAAATCAAGAAGCGTTTAGCCAAATTAGATGATTTAACTAAACAAAAAGAAAGAGGGGAATTGTCAAAATATACCAAGAAAGAAAGATTGATGATTGATCGTGAGATTGCTAATCTTGATCGATTTTTCTCTGGTATTTCTTCTTTGAAAGATTTACCAAAAGCTTTGATTGTGATCGATTCCAAGAAAGAAATAATTGCCGTCACTGAAGCGCAAAAAATGAATATTCCTGTCTTAGCTTTGTGTGGTACTGATTGTGATATTAGTGATATCGATTATCCAATCGTCGCCAATGATTCAGCTGTCTCGAGTATTACCTTCTTTGCAAATGAGATTGCCAAGGCGTATAATAAAGCGAAAGTCTTAAAAGCTTAATTATGGTCATTACCACCGAACAAATAAAAGAGTTACGTGATACTACTGGTCTGTCGATTATGCAATGCAAGAAAGCTCTTGAAGAAACCGCCGGCGATATGGGCAAGGCAATAATTTTGCTACAGAAAAAAGGGGCAGGGATTGCGGCCAAGAAAGCCGATCGAAATCTGGGGGCGGGTAAAGTCGCTGCCTACGTCCACTCTACTGGTAATATTGCCAGCTTGGTGGAATTGCTCTGTGAGACCGATTTCGTCGCTAAAAACGAAGAATTTGGCGCTTTAGCCTATAATATCGCGATGCAAATTGCTGCAACTAATCCGCAATATCTGAAAATGGCTGATATTCCTGCCGAGGCTCGAGCTCAGGCCGAAGAAGTTTTTGCTAAAGAAGTAGAAGGTAAACCGGCCGATATGAAAGCCAAGATTTTGGAAGGCAAGATCAATGCGTATTTTAAAGATAAAGTATTACTCGAACAAGAATATATCAAAAATCCTGAGGTTACCATCAACGGTCTAATCGAGAGTTTCATTCAAAAATTTGGTGAACGCACTGAAATCGGTCGCTTCATCAGAATCGGTGTCGGTCAAAAATAATCTATGACTACTTTTGTAGTATTTATTGTCGCCTTAATATTGCTCATTGCTTTAGTAACCCTAAAAGGTCTTGAGCTCTCTTCTGGCAGGGTTTTTATCTTGACTAATCTTTTTTTGAAATGCGATAGTTGGTTTTTGAAAGTTTGGTCAAATCTCGTCTCAGGGTTTAAAAAAATTAATTGGTCAAATACCTGTTTGATTTTTCAAAGAATTTTCGTTAGTATCAGGAGGTTGATCGTCAGTATTAAAAGACGCTTCGATCACAAGCAGTCACACTTTTTCATCAAGCGAGATCATTCTTCATCCAAAAAAGGCGCCGTCTCATTTTTCCTAAAGGATGTTGCGGAGTATAAGAAGCAGTTAAGAGATGGGGGAAAATAAGGAAACTAATAATTAAAAAATCGCCAATAAGCGATTTTTTTGATGAGCCACCTCCCAGATTTGAACTGGGGGCATCCACTTTACAAAAGTGGCGCTCTACCAACTGAGCTAAGGTGGCTTAATTTTCCTGACCTAGAGATTATACACAATTTTATAAATAAATCTAGCAATAACTCCAGACACTTTGTGTAGCATTCGCAGGCTTACTTGTGGTATAATATTTTTTATTATGAATTGTATTAACTGTGAGAGGGAGGCCAAGACACGACATCAAATAAAATTTTGTTCAAATAAGTGCCAATTAAATTATCAGTATAAAATTTATATTAAATCCTGGAAATCGGGTAAGCAAGACGGCAATAAAGGTATTTTAACCAAGGGTATGTCGGGGCATATAAGGAAGTATTTAATTGAAAAATATGGAGAAGCTTGTTCTATTTGCGGTTGGGATGAAAGATATACGATAACAGGAAAAGTACCACTTGAAATAGATCATATCGATGGTAATTCAGATAACAATAATGAATCAAATCTAAGACTTATTTGTCCAAATTGTCATGCTCTAACACCTCATTTCCGAAATCTAAATAAGGGCAAAGGTAGAAAATGGAGAATAGAAATGATTAGAAGAAATAAATAGCCCGAGAGGCGGCTCAGTTTTTCGGACTAGTACTTGTCGCCTTGGTCGAAGTGGCAGTTAGCCAAGCGGGAAGGGTTTTGGTTAGTTTATCTTTATCAACAAAACCGTTATAGACTTTATCATTGATAACCAGGGTGGGCGCTGGACCTTTTAAGTCGTAAAGTGAGATCAAGGTCTTTAAAGCCGGATTGTCTAAATCATAATCAAAAGAGTAAATTCTTAAATTAGGATATTGTTCTCGCATGTAGGTCAGGACATAACCCTGCTGTTCACATTCAGGACAGTTGCCGGAATAAAAATATAAAATAAAGACCGGTTTGGTATTGCATTTCAAACTAATCTTTTTCATTAGTAAGTAATCTTTAATTTGAAGGAGGGTGTAATAAGTTTTTAGTCTAAGTAAATCACTGCTATTTTGATTTAAATTTTCTTCGGTGTAAGTGAGTTTCTGAGCAAAAGCATTCAATTCTTGAGAGAGGACAGTACCCGCTAAATCTTTACAAGTCGATTCAGCCAGTAAATCATATTGGGTTTCTGATGACATGATGTCGGTGGCAATCTTATTTTGAATATCGTTGATACTGTCGATTTTTTTATTATTGAAATAATTGCTTAAGATGATGGCGGTAATGAAAATAACCACAGTAATTAAAAAGGTGTAAAGATATTTTTTCCAATTCATGTTTTCCATTATGAAGACAGATTAACGCCAGTTAGTATTTTTCGATACTAGCACATTGTAGACTGATTTCGCAAGCCACACCGGAGCGATAAATGGGTAGAGGATCAAAAAATATACGAGCTCTGCTCTTAATTTAAATTTACCCTCAGATATTTTTCGTCCCAATAAAACCATCGTTAAGCCGATAATAAAGGTAGGAATGGCAACCATGGTTACAAGGCCGGTATCGATATAGAACCAATCAAAATTAAGATTGAAAGTTTTAAATAAAGAATTGAAATTTAAAGCTTGCCAATGACCAAACCATTCTTTTATCTTTATTCCGATTGCTAATAGAAATGAACCAGCTAGCCATAAAGTTGAAAGAGTAGAAATAATCATAACTGGTAGAACAAAGAAGCCTAGATTACCTTGAGTTTTATTAAAGAATAGGTGTTTATAATCGATTGTATTTTTCAAGAAACCATAAGTCCATCTGATGCGTTGAGTATATAGCTTGGAGAATTTATCAGGAGCAATAGTATAGACAAAGGCATCGTGAGCATTTTTTATCTTATAACCGTGAGTTTGCAAGCGCATCGCCATTTCCATGTCTTCAGTATTGTGGGCGTTACGATAAGGGCCTAAGTTTTGAAAAACTTTTTTTCGGAAAAAAGAAAAAGGTCCAGGTGTGACATATAAAGCATCCAAGAAAGAGAGCATCTTTCTTAAAAAAATTCCCCAGTCATATTCCACTTTTTGGACTTTCCTGAGAATATTATTTGGTTGAAAGATTTTAATTGCGGGCGTGACAGCCATAGTTTCTGGATTTGAAAAATAAGCCACAATATTTTTTAGCGCATCCTGATCGACAAACGAATCAGCATCCAAACAGCCAATGATATCACTTTTTGATTTAGCAATCGCTAGGTTTAAAGCCGTGTGCTTGCCACCATTTTCTTTTTTGATCAATTCGACTTGCGGATGATCTTTATATTTTTGAATTAAACTCCAAGTATTGTCGGTACTGCCATCGTCAACCACCATGATATTTAATTTGTCTTTTGGATAGTCCAAGTTCAATAAAGATTCGATTGTCCCAAAAACGCTTTCTTCTTCGTTGTAGCAGGGGACCACAATTGTGGCGGTTGGGAGTCTGGTCAGAGTATTTGATTTTTTGCTCCTCATTTCTTCTTTATTCTCCAGGAACGTCAAAAGCAAGAAAATCTCAAAAAAAAGCGAGATAAAAAGAAAGAAACAAACAATTAAGCTTGGTAATTCCAACATAATTCAAGCTTACCATTTTTTCGGGTTTTATGCTAGAATCTAGTTTATAAATATATGTCCAAAGAAATCATCATCAAAGATCAAAACGAGGCCAATTTATTAGCTAGTTTAGGGACGAGAACCGATATTAAAGCTGAGCGAGTTAAACGTTTATTAAAATTGCCTGATCTGACAAAAAAGGCTAATTCGCCAGTTAAATTTTTGTTTGATCAAATTCTCACCTTGCCAAGATTTAAAGATTTTGATTTAGTGGATTTCCCACGTATTGTGACGGTCGCAGAGAATTTTGATTTATTGAATACTCCCAAGGATCATGTGAGCCGAAGAGAGACCGATACTTATTATGTTGATGATAGCCACGTCTTGCGCACACAGATGACGGTGATGTGGTCGTACTATTTGAAAGATAAAGAGATTTTAAAAAAGTTGGAGACTGAAGGAGTGATCAAGGCGTTGTCAAAAGGAATTGTTTTTCGTAAAGATGAAATCGACCGTCATCATTTTCCCGCTTTTCATCAGATTGATGGTTTATATATTTGCAAAAAATCACAAAAGATTATCACCCTCGACGATTTGAAAGAAGTGCAGATTGATATGGCTCAAGGGGTCTTGGGTAAAGAAATCGAATATAAATTTTTGGAAGATGCCTTTCCTTTTACGACCCCATCTTTGGAAATGGATGTGATGTTTAATGGTGATTGGATGGAGGTAAATGGTGCTGGTTTGGTCCACCCTCAAGTGTTGAAAAATTTTGGTTTGGATCCGGAAGTTTATAATGGCTGGGCTTTTGGTTTTGGCGACCGCTTGGCGATGATTAAAATGGAGATTCCCGATATTCGTATTTTGTGGTCAGAAGATCCACGTATCACCTCGCAGTTTAAAGACATCAACAGTAAATTTAAAGCTGTCAGTAAATACCCAGAAACCTTCCGTGACATTTCCTTTGTGATTGATAAAAATATAAATCTCAATAATTATTATGAAATCGTGCGCGATTTCGCCGAGAACTTGATTGAAGAAGTAAAACTAATTGACGAATACGAATCAGAAGAAAAATTCGGAGCTGGCAAGAAATCTTACACATTTAGAATCGTGTATCGTTCCCACGAACGCACTTTGACCAACGACGAAGTCAATAAAATCCAAGATCAAATTATTGCTAAAACCAAGGGTGATTTACAGGCGGTGGTGAGATAAATTTTCACTTCCTTTCCCTTAAAAAATTTGCTATAATACTGGCTAAATGGCTAAAGAAAAAGAAGCTAAATATGGGGCGGATCAGATTACTGTGCTCGAAGGTTTGGAGCCAGTGCGACGACGTCCTGGTATGTATATTGGTACAACCGGCCCAGACGGCTTGCATCATTTGATTACCGAAATTTTCGACAACTCTCGCGATGAAGCGATGGGTGGTTATGCTAATGATATTGAAGTCGTTCTTTTGCCGGGCAACCGAATCAGAATTACTGATAATGGCCGAGGTATCCCAGTGGATGTGCACAAGCAGACTAAAGTTTCAGCCCTAGAAACTATCATGACCGTTTTGCACGCCGGAGGAAAATTCGGTGGTGATGAGGGAAGTGGCTACAAAGTTTCTGGCGGTTTGCACGGGGTGGGTGCGTCGGTGGTAAATGCTCTGTCTATTTATATGAAAGTCACTGTCCACAAAGACGGTGGTGTTTATATGCAGGAATATTCCAAAGGCAAGCGAAAAGCACAAGTCAAAAAAATTGGCAGTACAAAATTTCACGGCACCATTGTTATGTTTGAACCTGATGCTGAAATATTTAAAGAAGGAACAGCTTTTGATCCAAACAAAGTCATTGCCCACATGCGACAGCAGGCCTATTTGGTAAAAGGTCTAAAAATTTCTGTTATTGACGCGCGAGAAGTGAAAGAAAAATTTGATGAAAGTGACGTCTTTTATTTCCGTGATCTTGGACTTGAAGCTTTGTCTCAATCCTTTTATTTCGAGGGCGGTTTATATTCCTTAATTAGATTTTACAATCAGTTCCAAAAACCGATTCATAAAAATATTTTTTATATTGAAAAGAAAACTGATCAAGTGGAATCAGTGGAAGTCGCGATGCAATATGTGGACGATATTTCGGCGCGCATCAGTGCTTTCGCCAACAATATTTCGACACCAGAAGGTGGAACACATTTGACTGGTTTTAAGGCAGCTTTGACTCGATCATTAAATGCGTATGGACGCAAAAATGGAATTATAAAAGACAGTGAGGATAATTTTACTGGTGACGATGTGCTCGAGGGATTGACGGCGGTGATTTCTGTTAAATTACGTGAGATTCAATTTGAAGGTCAGACCAAGGCGAAACTTGGAAGTGTGGAGGCGCGCGCAGCGGTGGAAGATGTTTTCGGCACTGCTTTTGAAGCTTTCTTAGAAGAAAATCCAGAAGACGCCAGGGCGATAGTTCAAAAGGTAATTTTGGCCCTGAAGGCCCGTAAAGCGGCCAAGGCGGCAAAAGACTCTGTATTACGAAAAGGAGCACTTGAGGGTATGACCTTGCCAGGAAAGCTCGCAGATTGTCAGACCAATGATGCTTCGGAATCTGAACTATTCATTGTAGAGGGAGATTCGGCCGGTGGTACGGCCAAGACTGGGCGTGATCGTCGCACTCAAGCCATCTTACCTTTGCGCGGAAAAATTCTGAACATTGAACGAGCGCGACTAGATAGAATGCTTGGCTCCGAACAAATTAAAAATCTAGTTTTGGCACTTGGTACAGCCATTGGTGATACGTTCAATCTAGAAAAATTACGTTATCACAAAGTAATTATCGCGACCGATGCCGACGTGGATGGAGCGCACATTCGCACCCTACTTTTGACTTTATTCTACCGATATTTCCGACCGTTAATTGATGGGGGATTTATTTACATCGCTCAACCACCTTTGTATAAAATTAAAAAAGGAAAGGAGATCACTTATGTCTATTCTGAAGAGGAAAAGACTAAAGTATTTGGTAAAGATATGCCAGCCGAAGAAGTTGAAATTATTTCTGAAGAAGCTGAGACGAAGGAGGATGAAAAAATTGAAAAATCTAACAAAATACACGTTCAACGTTACAAAGGTCTTGGAGAAATGAACGCTGAAGAATTGTGGGAAACGACCATGGACCCAGAAGCTCGAGTCCTTAAACAAGTAAATATTGATGACGCCGCCGAAGCTGATAAAATCTTTGATATGCTCATGGGAACTGATGTGCCAGCTCGAAAATCTTTCATTCAAAGCAACGCCAAGATGGCAAATCTGGATATTTAGGGTATAATGATACTTGTAAGACAAGTAGATGCGTTATTTTTCCAAATATAATCCAAAATCTTTTTTTGTTGTTGGTCTAATTATTTTTGCGTTAAGCTTTTTTCTATCAAGTAGTATTTTTGCTGAAGGTCCGGGTTGTACTGACCCTTTGGCAATCAATTACAATGCCACTTCGACTATCGAAAACGGTACCTGTACCTATCCGACTTTAACTGTTTCGACCTTAGGATCGCAATTACCGTCATTTGAAACTCCGATGAATCTTGATTTAGGAGGAGCTTTTACTTTTCAAACAGATGAAGGGTCGGTTGTTGTTAATGAAATAACCATCAAGCAGGTTGGATCATTTCCAATTGAATCAATAGGTGATGTAGAACTCATTTATGCCGAAAGCTCTGGTGGTGTTTGTGAAGACGTTGCGCCTAGTGGATCCAGTTTGGGAGGCGGAAATTTCGAAGAGGGTAATATTGTGACGATAAATAATGGTGAACCGATGACCGTTAGCACCATTAAAGTCTGTCTTTATGTTGTCTATAATACTTTACCCGACTCGACCGAAGATTTGCTTGGTTATTCAATTGATTTTGAAATTTCAACAGCCGAAGATATTGTTTTGTCGGCCGCTTCAGCCAACATTGAGATGAACGCACCGCTTAATATATCCGGTGTCAGTATTTTAACTGATGGATCCATTACTACTTCATTACTATCATTAAAAATGGCTGATGAGACCAAAGACCCAACCGTTTTTTATTTGAAAGATGATTCAATTTGGAAAAAAGCGGGTACTGGTACATCTACCCGTCTTACTAATTCGAATCTAATTGTTCAAGCTTTGGATTTTGAGAGATTAACTCGCTCGATTGGTGAAGGAATTGTGAGGATGTCGCTAACTATGTCTAATGTGGCGACTGGCACACCAGCTAGTTATCTAAATTTTGCTAAAACTTATACTACAACCGCCAGCACCCGCTCTAATATTTCAGGCTCATCAGTTACCTCGGTTCACACTGAAATTCTGCCAGTAATTATTTTGTCTGGAACGGCTAGTACGACAATTACTGTTGGTGATTCATACACTGATGCCGGAGCAACCGCGGTTGATGCTCTTGGTGTAAATATCACAAGTCTGATTGTGACTGGTGGTTTACCAATTAGTACGGTCGCGACTGGCACTCATCAAGTTACTTACAATGTCACCGATGCTTATGGTAACTCCGCCACTCCAAAGACTCGAACCGTCACCGTTATCGCTTCTGAAACTGTACCCGACGCTCCAACTATCGGCACCGCTACTGCTGGTAATGCTACTTCAACCATCACTTACACCGCACCAGGTAATGATGGCGGTTCTGCTATACTTTATTATACAGTCACTTCTTCTAGTACTGGAGCAGTTATTTCAGCTACAACTACTTCTTCCACAACAGCTACATTAACTGGCCTAACAAACGGCACCGCCTATACATTTAGTGTAAAAGCGACCAATGCCATCGGTACTAGTGCTTCATCTTCAGCTTCAAATCCTGTTACTCCTGCAACAGTTCCCGGAGCTCCAACAATCGGTACCGCGACTGCTGGTAACGCTACATCAACTGTCACTTACACAGCTCCAGTTTCTAATGGAGGCTCACCTATACTGTATTATACAGTTACTTCAAATCCCGGAAGTATTTCTGCGTCGACTACCAGTTCAACAACTGCAACTGTGACTGGTTTAACCAACGACACCGCTTATACCTTTACTGTTACCGCAACAAATGCCGCCGGAATCTCTACCTCATCTTCGGCTTCAAACTCTGTTACTCCAACCGCTCCAGCAACTTTCATGGTGGCCACTTGCCCAGGTACTGAAACAAATGATGGAGATTATAAAGTATGTAAATTTACAAGCTCAGGAACATTTACTGTTACCACATTAGGTGATGGCCTGGTAGATGTATTAGTTGTCGGTGGTGGCGGTGGTGGAGGTGGATATAATTACGCAGGTGGTTCAGGTGGTGGTGGTGGTGGTGGATACACGTCTACTACAAGTCTATCAATTTCTCTGGCGGCTCATAGTGTCACCGTCGGTGCAGGGGGAAGTGCTGGATCAAATGGAGCCCATGGAAACTCGGGCGGTGCTTCTTCTTTCGGAAGTTACATTTCTGTCTTAGGTGGAGGTGGTGGTGGGCGTAGTCCATTAGTAGCTGAGCAAGCTCCGTCTGGTGGTTCAGGTGGAGGGGGTGGTGGAAAAAGTGGATCAAAAACATCAACAGGTGGTGCTGGTACGTCTGGTCAGGGTTATGCTGGTGGTACAGGAAAAGGATCCGTTAACAGTGGAGATGGTGGTGGTGGAGGAGGAGCTGGCGGTGCTGGGCATTATCAAGCTGGTTATGCCAATGTAGATGGAGGAGCTGGTAAGGCTAATAGTATCACTGGTACTTCACTTTATTACGCTGGTGGAGGGGGAGGAGGAGGTGTGTATATCGCCGGAGGATTAGGCGGTTCAAGTGTTGGCGGACGCGGTTCAGGGCGTATGGAAGATTTGAACTCTTCAACTCCAACCGCTAATCGTGGAGGTGGAGGTGGAGGTGGAGCGCAGGACGATAGTCCTGCCGTTTGGAGACCCCCATCATCAGGTGCTGATGGAGTCGTTATTATTCGGTATAAATACAAATAAAAATATAAATCAAAAAACCGAGATTAGTCTCGGTTTTTTGATTTGTTATTTGAGATATCTTTACTTCTTCTCCACAAACGACAAGCCCATTTTTTGATTTTTGACTTCTAAGAGGATGATCTTGAAAGTATAGCTTTTACCAAGTTCTAATTTTTCCTTCATATTCGCTTCAGAAGTAAATTCAGAAATATGAATTAAACCGGAGATTCCTTCCTCAATTGAGGCAAGAGCACCGTGCTTATTGAATTTAATAACCACACCCTTAACTTCATCACCTTTTTTATATTTCTTCTCAGCTTCTACCCAAGGATTCTCTTTCAAGGCTTTGATGGAGAGAGAAATCTTGCCATCTTTAACTTCAATTACTTTGACATTAATTTTCTCACCGACTTTGTATAGGGCGCGTGGATTTTCTACCAAAGTCCAATCGATCTCAGAAATGTGGACCAAGCCCTCAAGGCCATCTTCGATTCGCACAAAGATACCAAAGTCCACTAGACCAGTAACTTCAGCTTCAAAGATGTCACCAACTTTGTGTTTATCCACCATTTTCTGCTTGCTTTTCTTTTCAATATTTTTCTCAGAGAAAATAAGTTTACCTTCTTTTGGTAGGGCAGTAATGATCGCGACAGAAATCTTTTGACCAACTAATTTTTTTAGTTCATCTAAAATCTTGTCTTTATCACCATCGTTTACGCGGGGATAATGCTCGGTTTTTAATTGAGAAGCAGGAAGGAAACCCTTGATCCCTTGCCAATTAATAATCAAACCACCTTTGTTAGCTTCTTCAACTGGCAATTCCAAAATAGTTTTGTTTTTAATCGCCACTTCGGCTTCGTCCCAAATCAAGGCTGTACGAGCTTCTTTTAGAGAAAGTTCAATATAACCATCGGCGTTGCCAGCATCAACCACCTTGGCCGATACCTTATCGCCAATATTTACTTTCTTGATAATGTCGCGGGCATTGATAAATTCCTTACCAAAAATAATACCAGTACCATATGGTGTAAGATTAATGTAAACCGCGGATTTTTCCACGCCAATCACATCACCCTCGACAACATCACCGACGCTCGGTGGGGTGGCACTAGTATCCACAATTTTAGTCATTAAACTGTCCTGTTTTAGTTTCAGGGCCTTTTCTTCAGCTGTGCTATCGTCAATTACTACTTTTGCTTTTTTTGCCATATTTTTTATTAAAAATTCCGCCTATGGCGGATGTTTCGCCAAAAAGGTCTAAAGCCAAACCGCCAGCCCTAGGGTTATCTTTTTGAATTACTAAATAACCCCATCATTATACACGTCTTTGATTAGAAATCAAGGGTGATTAAGTAAATGTCTTTTATAGCTGTTTTTTCTAAGGTGATTACAGTCGAAGCACCTTCAATTTTTATTTTCCTATTTTCAGTTGTTGGTGTCGCCGTATTGGAATTGGAGAAGGGTACTTTCACAATTTGCACGGTTATCTCGCCAGTAGTTTTTGGTAGATTAGAGATTTTAAGAGAAATATTTCCACCTTTTTCCGAGCCTAAAAGGATTCCACCTTTGCGATTTTGAAGATCAAATGTGACGAGTGAGGGGAAGTTGATATTATCGGTGGTAGTAATTATTTTTCCACTTAGCTGTGAGTAGCCCTTGAAAGCATACCAGATTGATTTGGCCTGACCTTGACCATTAATCAGGTTGTCGAGACGGCCGTTTAGACAACCAGAAGTACCGTCAGGATCATTCCAACACGCTTTCGCCGAAGCATCGATCTGTGCTTTTTCTAGGTTCTTAAAGTAGCGAATCATCAAGACGGGGTTAGAAGGGTCATTCGATGGGCCGTATTCTTGAATCTGAATTTTAGGATTTAAATTTTTGGTGGCTAGATAGGTTTTGATTTCTGCTACATGCGTTGGAATTTCTTCTGGGGTACTGGAATCGAGTTCGTGCCAAGTCAAAATATCTGGCATGACATTGTTTGCGGCTGAAAAATCAATAAAACCTTTCAATAATTGGGAATCGTAACCACTAAAACTTGGTCCAGCAATTTTGAAAGTCGGCGCTTCTTTTCGAATGGTCAAAAAAGCTCGACGCCAAGTTTCAGTTAAATTATTTTGAATTTCAGCATTGCTCCAACCGACACTTTTACCGTGTCGCACCCAAATCGAAGTTGGTTCATTAAAGATGTCCACTTCGAGCGCTCGATTACCAATTTTTTCTTCAATTTCACGCACAATTGTGCCAATATATGTCTCCCATTTGGTCCAATTGTCATTTTCACCCGGCCAAAAACCCTTGGTCCAGCCAGTCGTTGGTTCTAGGTCCGATAGAATCACTTGTGGTCTCATTCCCGCTGAGTTTATTCTTTGGGCGATTGGCATACTCTTAAACCACCACAGTGGCCCGCGAACATATTCTGGTTTTAAACCTTCTAATAATGTACGATTTGGTGATGTGGCATCAAAGCCAAAAGTGAAACCCAAGCCGACACCCGTCAAATTAGTTTCAGTTTTATTTAAATCAATCAGGATTTGATCACCGCTGATTACTACTGGCTTAGTGCTCGTGGCTGGATCTGGCAGAATGTTAGGAATTGTGATTCCGGTAATAAGATGATTACGTTTTGCTAAACGCCAGCCAATAAAGACGATGAGAGCAATAACTATTAATAAAATTAAAATTTTTAACATCATTTTCATACTTTTATTGTATCAGACTGGTTTTATTAGGCAAATTTTAGGTTGTTTTTTACCCTCAGATTTGCTATAATTAAGGAGTTATGATTATCACTTATCAAGGAGTGGAATTTTTTAAAGTGCAGTTTGGGGATACTATCCTAGCCTTTAATCCGATTTCCAAAGAGTCAAAATTTAAACCAACTCGTTTTTTCTCTGATGTCGCTTTGGTCACGTCCAACAATCCTGATTTTAATGGCGTCGAAAACTTGTCTTATAACGGCAAGGATCCACTCGTAATTTCCGGTCCTGGTGAATATGAAACTAAGGGAGTCTTTATCAAAGGCTTTGCTTCCAAGACAAACTATGGTGGCAAAGAAAAAATTAACACTGTTTATACCGTTGTCTTGGAAGGTATGACTTTGTGTTTTTTGGGGGCGACGGCCGATGAAAAATTAAGCCCGGAGTTTATGGAATCAATTGAAGACATTGATATTCTCTTTGTGCCGATTGGTGGTGAAGGGGTGTTGGATGCTAGTCATGCCAACAAACTAGCCGTGACTTTGGAACCGAAAATTATTATCCCGATGCATTATGGTGATGTCGGGGCAGATAACGCTTTGAAAAAGTTTTTGAAAGAAGCTGGGGAAGACAATGTCAAACCGGTTGATAAATTGACCTTAAAAAAGAAAGATTTAGAAGGTAAGGAAGGTGATATCGTAGTTTTGGAACAAGCTAATTAAAATTAAAATGAGTATTTTAGAAAAAATTAGACAAAAAGATGATCGACAGAAAAAGATTTTTTCTTTTGTTTCGGCTTTAGTTTTAACTTTGGTAATTTTGGTCGGTTGGTTATCTTTATCCAATAAATCAGAAAGTAATTTAGTTATAGAAAAACAGGAAAATAAGTTAAGTTCGGTTAGTCCAATGCAGATGATCAGAGACGAATTCTCCAAAGCTTTTGCTAATTTTAATCAATCGGTAGAAATTGTGAGTACTACGACCGAAGAAATAAATCAATAAGATGGCCAAAGAAGAAATTAAAAAAGAAAAGGTAGTTGAAAGAGGTATTTCTGCTAGAAATATTACTGTTGAGATGAAGGAGTCGTATTTGGATTATGCCATGTCGGTTATTACCTCGCGTGCTTTGCCCGATGTGCGTGACGGTTTAAAACCAGTGCATCGTCGAATCTTGTATGCCATGCATGAGATGGGTTTAACTTCTGGTGCTAAAACTCGAAAGTCTGCGGCCGTGGTTGGAGAGGTGCTTGGTAATTATCACCCACACGGTGACGCTTCGGTTTATGAAGCGATGGTGAAAATGGCGCAAGATTTTTCTCACCGTTATCCTTTAATCGTGGGACAAGGAAACTTTGGAAACATTGATGGAGACTCGGCAGCGGCCATGCGTTATACCGAAGCCAAAATGTCGAAAGTTGCGGGTGAGCTTTTAAAAGATTTAGAAAAAGAAACTGTTGAGTGGCGACCAAACTATGACAATACTAGACAAGAACCTGATGTCTTACCGGCCGCTTTACCAAACTTACTTTTGAATGGAACCTTGGGAATCGCTGTGGGTATGGCCACAAACATCCCACCTCACAATTTGAAAGAAGTTGTTGAGGCGACAGTCCATCTAATAGATAATTCTGAAGCAACAACGGAAGATTTACTGGGCTTTATTAAGGGGCCGGATTTTCCTACTGGTGGCGTGGCTTATAATCAAACTGATATCAATCATGCTTATGCCACCGGTCGTGGCGGTGTTGTAGTTCGCGGTGTGGCCGAGATTGTTGAAGATAAAAAGGGAGCTTATCAGATCATCATTACTTCGATTCCGTACCGCGTGAACAAAGCGGAATTGATCATTGCGATTGCTGATTTGGTGCGCGAAAAAAAGGTGGAAGGTATTCGTGGTTTACGTGATGAATCAGCCAAAGATTTGCGAATCGTAATTGATTTAAAAAACGGCGCTCAACCACAGAAAGTTTTAAACTTTATTTATAAACACACTCAACTCGAAGAAGCTTTTCATTACAACTTGGTCGCCTTGGTTAAAGGTGTGCCACAAACCTTGTCTCTGAAATCATTTTTGGATGAATTTATTGACCACCGAAAAATCGTTGTTAAGAGACGCACGGAATTTGATTTGAAAAAAGCCGAGGCTCGCGAGCATATCTTGCTGGGCTTGAAAAAAGCCCTTGATCATATTGATGAAATCATCAAGATAATCAAAAAGAGTAAGGATATAGAAGATTCTAAAAAGAATTTGATTAAAGCTTTCAAATTTTCGGAAATTCAAGCCCAGACGATTGTGGATATGAAGATCGGTCGCTTGTCTGGTTTGGAGAGACAGAAAATTGAAGATGAGTTGAAAGAAGTGCAGTCTTTAATCAAGAATCTAAAAGAAATTTTGGCCAGCGCCAAGAAAATTCTTGGTATTGTGAAGAGTGAATTGCAAGAGACGGCTTTGAAGTATGCCGATGAGCGGAAAACCAAAATTGTGAAGTCGGGAGTCGGCTCGATGTCGGATGAAGATTTAATTGCTGATGAAGAGAATGTGCTCGTGCTCACGACTGGTGGCTATATTAAGAGAACTAATCCCGATGAGTATAGAAAGCAAAAAAGAGGGGGAGTTGGCGTGGTAGATTTAGATACTAAAGACGAGGATTTTGTGGTTAATTTTTTGACCGCTACCACCCACAATGACATTCTATTCTTCAGTGATAAAGGTAAGGCCTATCAAATCAAAATGCATGAATTACCAGAGGGCAGGAGAGCCACAAAAGGTAAAGCTTTGGTGAATTATCTATCAATTTCTAATGAGGAAAAAGTCACTTCTGTTTTAGCCATGCCTAAAGAGCTAAAGAATTCAAAATTAGCTTTGATGATGGTGACGAAACAGGGTGTGGCGAAAAAAGTGGATGCTGCTGCCTTTCATGATGTCCGACGCAGTGGTCTGATCGCGATCAGTTTGCATGATGGCGATGAATTAACCTCCGTGCAGTTTGTCGCACCAAACGATGAGATGATTTTAGCTACTGCGAAAGGTCAATCTATCAGATTTAAAGAAAAAGATATTCGCGAAATGGGTCGTGGGGCAGCCGGCGTGCGGGCAGTGAAAATGTCTAAAGATGATCACGTGGTCAGTACCGATGTGATTAAAAAAGATATGCCAAATCCTACTTTCTTTGTCATTAGCTCCAACGGTTACGGTAAAAAAACTGCCCTAAAAGAATATAAAGTTCAAAATCGCGGTGGTTCGGGTATTAAGACTATGAAGGTTACTCCAAAAACCGGTAAAATTATCTCAGCCAAAGTTTTGACGGATGCTCAAGAAGAAATTGCGGCTATTTCTCAAAAAAGTCAGGTCATTCGCGTGGCAACTAAAGAGATTCCTACTCTGGGACGACAAACTCAAGGCGTCCGTATTATGAAACTTCGAGAAGGGGATAATTTGGCTTCGGTGACTTGTTTGTAGTAAACTAGCCTTATTTTATAAGGTTTTTTAAATATATCTAAATTTACCTTGACTTCTTATCTATTTGGGTGTATAATAGCAAATAGATTGGGGTGTTTGAAAATTAGTACATGTGGCGATGCCACGGAGGATTAAGTCATGACAAGACTGATGTTTTGGTCCTTGGTAACCTTGCTGGGAGGCGGGATGCTCGTCCTTGGTTTTATCAAAAAGAAAAACTGGCGGGCCCTTATGCTTTTCGGAGCCTTGTTTTTTATGGTGGGCGTACAGGTAATAGAATTTTACCTCGAGCCCAAAGTATCACCAGTGAAGAATCAAGTTCAAATCGAGGCAGAAGATGGTTTTTTTGGCCTCGGCTATCTTCCGGTGGTGAGTAACAGCTACTGCAAGTATAGTGGCGCGCATATGATCACCGTTGTGAATACCAACGATCCTGCTTTCCGAGCAGACTGTGTTGTTCGGGAAGAAGCAGAACATGATTCGATCGTGTATCTGGCTAATGGAGAAGCGGTGGCTTATGTCGGTTTCCGACTTCTCGGTTCCGAGAGCAACAAGGTTTACTTCGTGTTGCGCGATGCCTATCGTCTGTACCCACTCAAGTGACACACCTGTTCCTCTCGAGCCCTGCCTAGCATTTCGGTGCGAAGCGGGGCTTTTTTTATTGTAATTTTCTTAAACTGCCCCGTCTTTAGGAAATGAGGTCGGGAGGTGATTTTGAAAGTCTGTTGTGGTATAATAATCCCATGTTCTCTGATCCGGAAAATAATATTCGACAACTATCTTTAGTCGATGGTATGCATGTGGCTGATTTTGGTTCGGGCTCAGGTTTTTATAGTCTAGCAATTGCCAAAGCCGTCGCTCCAACTGGGCGAGTTTTTGCTGTCGATATTCAAAAAGATTTATTGCAAAAGTTGAAAAACGGTGCGAAGCAAAGTCATTTAAATAACGTTGATATTATCTGGGGTGATTTAGAGCATTTAGGTGGCACAAAACTGCGAGAAAATTCGATGGACGCCGTGGTGGTCGCTAATCTCTTTTTTCAGATTCAAAATAAAGACGGATTATGTTTAGAGATTAAGCGAGTTTTGAAACCAAAAGCCCGCGTCTTGGTAGTTGATTGGTCTGCATCTTTTGGTGGTATTGGTCCTCAAGAAAATGATGTCGTGCCAAAAATCAACATGACGACCTTGTTTCATGATCATGGTTTTACTTTGGATCGCGAAATCGCCGCCGGCGCCGAGCATTATGGTTTGGTTTTTAGAAAAAATTAATTTTAAATAAATGAAGAATACTAAATTATTTCAATACGTCTTAATCGGTGTTTTCGTTTTCTTTATTATTATCGGGGCGATCATGTTTGCTACTTATCGTTCTACTAGTCAGTCCACAGCCGATATCAATATTTCTGTTTGGGGAACTTTGTCAGCAGATAATTTTGAATCTTTCGTTAATCGTTATTTTAATGATACAGAAATTAAATCTCAAGTTGAATATAAAGAAGTTGAGATTGCTGATTTTGATAAAGAATTAGTTGAAGCTCTCGCCAGTGGTGTTGGTCCAGACGCCGTCATCTTGCCAGAAGATTTAATTGTGAGATATCGTAATAAAGTTTATCCAATCCCATACACTACTTTACCTGAACTTACTTTTAAACAAACCTATATTCAAGAGGGGGAGCTTTATTTGAATAATCAAGGTATTATCGCTTTACCATTTAGTCTTGATCCGTTAGTAATGTATTGGAATCGTGACATTTTTAACAATATTGGTGTGACTAAACCACCAGTCAGCTGGACCGAAATTTCATCATTGATTCCTAAAATTACTCAAAAAGATTCAGCTCAGAATATTTCTCGCAGCACCGTCGCGCTCGGAGAGTTTAGAAATATAAATAATGCCAAGGAAATACTGAGTGCTTTGATTATGCAAGCTGGTAATCCGATCGTTTCTTTAAATTTAGGCGACGATTCGTTGACTAGTGTTTTAGATAGTGATCTTAATCTTTCGAGTTTGCCCACCTCGGCCGCTTTGCAGTTTTATACCAATTTTTCTAATCCAGTGAAAAAAGAATATACCTGGAATCGCGCCCTGCCTTCTTCGCTCGATGCTTTTGCCAATGGTGATTTAGCCATATATTTTGGTTTTTCTTCAGAATATGTGAAAATTAAAAATAAAAATCCTAATTTAAATTTTGATGTAGCCTTATTACCACAAGCTCAAGGCGCAAAGACTTACAGTACTTTTGGTAACATGTTAGGCTTGGCGATAATGAAGAATTCCGCCAATCCGGCTGGTACCTACTCTATTATTTCGGCTTTGGCTAGTGCTCAAGCGGTACCATTTTGGCAAGATTTGTTTAATGTCCCTTCCGCTCGGCGAGATGTTTTGAGTCAAAATGAAAAAAACGCGGTTAAAACTATTTTCAATAAATCAGCCATCATGAGTCGTGGTTGGCTTGATCCCGACGGCATCAAAACCGGCACCATCTTTCAAGAGATGGTCGAATCATACACCACCGGTCGCAGCACTCTCGATGAAGCCGTCATCACCGCCTCGGCCCGTTTAGATAGTTTGTTAAATAATAAATAAAATGAAATCATTTTTTATAACTTTTTTAGTTTTAGTAATGCCGCTTACTGTTTTGGGAGCGACAGGCCTTGTCACTTGTGATGGGTCAGATTGCGATATCGATGCTTTCATCAAAATGATCAACAATATCATTAACTGGATTATTGGAATTTCGATTACAATCTTTGCGATTTCTTTGATCTGGGGTGGTTTTCTCTATATGACCTCGGGGGAAAATACTGGTAATAAAGAAAAAGCCAAAACTATCATCTGGTCAACCCTGAAAGGGTTTGTTATAATATTAGTTGCTTGGGTAATTGTTTACACAATATTAAATACTCTAGTTAAAGATCCAGGCTCCAACACAATATTTAAATTCCTGGAGGAATAAAAATCAATATTTTATGAAAACATTTTTCAAAAAACGCCTAATAATAAATCTACTTTCTTTTGTCATTCTCTTTTTACCAATGTTTCTATTTGCGGCCGAGACGATACATAACCCCTTAAAATCAAACGATGTCAACGCTATTCTTGGAGATATTATGAAACTTGTGGCTACGGCTGGAGCAATTGTGGTCGTGTTTTTCATAATTTATTCTGGTTATAAATTCGTCACCGCGCGCGGTAATGAAAGCGAGGTGACAAAAGCCAAGGATATCTTCTGGGCTACAATTATTGGTGGGGCGATTTTATTAGGAGCTGATGTGATTGCCACCGTGGTAATCAACACGGTTAGAACTACCACGGGAGCTCAATAATTTTTAATTAATAAAATAAAATGAATACACCGGATAATTTCAAAGAGCTAGTCCAAGATACTTTCATTGAGGGTATTTTAAATCCAATCGTGCCTTTTTTGATTGGTTTGGCGGTCGTTATGTTTATTTACGGAGTCTTACTCTTCATGTTTAATGACGGTGGGGAAAAGAGGGAAGAGGGTAAACAATATATGATCTGGGGCATTGTCGGTATCTTTGTCATGGTTTCAGTTTGGGGTTTGGTAGCGATTTTGACCGGTACTTTTCAATTAAACAATAGCGTACCGACAATCCAAATGAACGTACCGAATCTATAGGGGTAGTTGCCACTTTTTTATAATAAGTTATAATTACACAGTAAATAAAAGGTCGGATAATAAAATTTTACCAATAAAAATAATTTCGTGAAAAAAATAGCAAGTTTAATCTCAGCCATAGTTTTGCTTCTCCCAATGATTGGATCAGCCGCGGTGAACTCAACTTATTTTACCGATGTGATCAAGGAAGGATCAAAGGTGTTGAATGATCTGGTGATTTTCTTGGTTGCCTTGGCTGTCGTCTGGTTTATTTGGAATGTGATTCGTTACACCCTAGCCGATGATGAGGAAAAAAAAGGAGCAGCTAAAATGCAGATGGTTTGGGGTATTATCGCTATTGCGGTCATTGTTTCGGTCTGGGGCTTGGTAGCTATCTTAAGAAATATGTTTGGGGTTGATAATAATAGTGCTATTCCCACCAGAGAGATAAATAGTATGATTCCTCAGGTTCGATAATGTTTATTAATTTATTAGTTTTAATTAAAAAAAATATGAAGAAGTTTGTGAAAGTTATTGCCGGTTCCGCTTGGGCTCTGCCATTTGTGGCTTTAGCTCAAGAAGCTAACGCTAGTTATATTAGTTCGCTTATTGATAGTGCCAAGACTGTCTTGGACCAATTGGTGGTCTTTTTAATTGCTTTAGCTGTCGTTTGGTTCATTTGGAACGTCATTCGCTATACTATGTCCTCTGATGAAGAGAAGAAAGGTGCGGCAAAGGGTCAGATGATTTGGGGTATTATCGCTATTGCGGTTATTGTCTCAGTTTGGGGTTTGGTCGCCATCTTACAAAGCCTATTCGGAGTTGGTAATACCAGCGCTGGTGATGTCGGTGGTCTTTTGCCTCAATAATTATGAATTCCTCATCATCAATCGGAGATTATAACACCCTTTTGATTAGTATTTTAGAGAATATTGGTAATCCTCTTGTTACCCTAATGTTGGGTGTGGCGGTGGTTTACTTTCTCTACGGAGTATTCGTCTTCGTCCGTAATGCCGAAAGTCCGGAAAAAAGGAAGGAGGGTGGAATGCATATACTTTTTGGAGCTCTGGGTCTATTCATTATGATCTCGGCCTATGGAATTATAAATTTGATTTTGGGCACGATGGGGAAATAGAAATAAGTTAAAATAAAAACACCTAGTAAATTTACTAGGTGTTTTTATTTTGTTTGGTGCGCGGGAGAGGACTTGAACCTCCATGGGTCACCCCGCTTGCTCCTAAGGCAAGTGCGTCTACCATTTCGCCACCCGCGCATACTTATTCATATGTCATCACGGATAATTTCTCGCCGTCGCTCGAAATTATGTCCGCCCAGTAGGGATCGAACCTACGACCTTATCCTTAAGAGGGATCTGCTCTACCAGCTGAGCTATGGGCGGATGAGCTTTAAAAATAACAGAAAAAAGGAATAAAATCAATAGCGTTCTTTTTGTTGCAAATGGTTATCTGAGTGATATAATTAAAATAATATCAAAAGCAAAGTCGAAATTACTCGTTTTTATAAATAATTTATTAATCAAAATATTATGAGTGAAGGAATGCCATCGTCACCAACACCTGATTCAGAGGATGAATTACAGCCTGCCAGTCTGGCAGAAATCAGAGAGCTTGCGAGGGAGGCTGAAAGCAGATCGATTGGTAAAAACAGAAGAAGAACGTCTGTTGAGGAACCTGAAGAAGAAGAACCCACTCCAGTTGCTCCACCGATCACTGAACCAGTTGCTGAGGCTTCACCTGCTGCCCCAGAGACTGTTCCTGCTGCTCCGGTTACCCCCGGAACCAATTCCAGTTCCTCCCCCCACCCCTGAACCGACTCCTGAAAGTGTTCCAGAACCCAAAAAGTTAGCAAGACTACCAAAACAAGAAGCGCCAAAACCTAAGGGGCGTGTTATGGCCGATCCAGACGTCGTCGGTCGTGATCCATTGGTTGCTAAAGGTATTAGGGATTTTAGTAAGACAGGAAAAGATGCATTAAAAAATAATCCTTTGATGGCTGATTCATTAAATGCTTTTAATAATACAAGTGAAAAACCAAAAGTTGAAGCAAAAAGAGCACCTGGAACTCCTCCACCACTACCAAACACACCTACAACACCAAAACCACCTGAGGCTGGTCCAAGAAGACCAGAAGTAACACCTGAGGCAGATCCACGTGTTATATTGAATTCACACAATCGTAGTTTTTTTGGTCGAATGTCTGAGGGGGCGAAAAATCTAGCGAGAAAAGCTTATGAAGGCTTGTATAAAATTCCATTAGTCAATCGAATTGTCGGTAAAATGGAAATTGCTTATCACCAATTTTGGGCGGATGAACATGAACAAAAAGCTAAAAGTTTTAAACTGAAATTAGATACGATTGATCAGGAAATCGCAGCAATGAATGCTGCCAAAGATGAGACTGTCGCTCTTTATGAAAAATTAGAGGCTGGTAAAGTCCTAGGTAGTACTGAGGACAAAGAAAGTATGATAAGAAAAGCGGACGCGGAAATTAGCAAACTTTCAACTAAACGACAAGAACAAAATGATGAGTTCATAAAATACAATAGTCGAACAATTCGAAGTATTAGTGAACGTGATCGAGTAGCGGATAAATTGATCGACCGTTATCAAAGTAAACTAAAGCCAATCGAAGCTGAATTGGCTGGATTTAAAGACCTGCAGGCCGAATACTCCCTAGAGGCCAAAAAACTTGAAGCTGATAATGCAATACAAGAACAAACTTTTGTTGAGCTGGAACAGACCAAAATAAGATTAAAAGAAAAGCTTACCGCTTTGGGTTATTCTGACAGAGAGGTTGCTAAAAAGCTTATGAATACTGAAGAAACGGTCACCAGGGGGCGTAATGAAATTCAAAAATCTAAGGATAACATGGCAAATAAACAGAGAGAAGTCGAGCAGGCGATTGCCGCGACACTTGAAAAAGTTAATCCATATAGACAAAAACGAGATGAATTTTTGCGCATTAAAGAGAACCGTCCAATCAAGATGAACCCTGCACCATCTAGACAACCAAAAGGATATTCTGGTCTGGATATGATAACAGATAACTACGTATCGTCTGATGGTGAAAGAGTCGAGACCTCATCTACATCTACATCTGAGTCAGAGTCTGAGGTAGAACCAGAAGCAGTAGAGGTTGAAACACAGGAATCAGCAGAAACGAAAGAAAAGCAGCCGACTATCAAAGTTGGTACCCTGATCGAGATGTGGAATAATTTTCTTAAAACAATTGGAAATGACCGTTGGACAAATGGAGAAGAAAAGATAAAAGATAAACTGATTGTCTTAAAAGACTTTCTAAATAAGAGAAAGTTAAGCAAGGATCAAGAACTTGACTGGGAGAATGTTCGAACAAATCTCAGGGGGTATTATTATAAGGATAAGAAATTACCTGTAGATAGTCTCAGTAGTTTTAATCGAAATCTTGAGAAATTTATTACGGACAACAAAAATCCTAATATCATAAAAAATGACAAACGATAAAAAAACATTACAAGATGAGCTTGAGGCTTTGGAAGCAGAAGCGAAGAGGGTTAGTAAAAATATTGAGAGAAATAATTTAACAGCCAAAAAAGAGGCCAATGAAGTGATTGAGCGGGTGAATGAGAAGATTATTTCGATCGAAAAAGGTCTGACCGATTTAGACAAAATCGAAGAAGAGGCGGGGGATGAACTAGACGCGGTGATTCTAGCGCAGGCTGAGGACCTAGCGACAGAAGAATAATGTGCCCGGAGTGGGAATCGAACCCACATCCCTTTCGAGACACGATTTTAAGTCGTGCGCGTATACCAGTTCCGCCATCCGGGCATATTTAATTTTCAAACGACCGCTGAGGCTCAGGCCGGGTTTGAACCGGCGCATAACAGTTTTGCAGACTGTCGCGTTAACCAACTTCGCCACTGAGCCGTATTACCCATGCCTCTTCATTATTTCGACTATTTTGTTCGATAACCTATCTGGCCGTACAGATAAATACTCTTTAAACTTATTGTATTTTCTCCTTGTAAATAATCTCCCCTGGACATTATTATACATAAATTCGAATAATTTAACAGTGTCATTTGTACCATAGCGTAATTGATAAGATCTGTGACTTTTATAGATTCTAAATTTAGTATCTGTAACTTTTGTTAGTACCTTACCTAATCCGTTTAAAAAATCCTTGCTTCCACTGGTAATTGCGACCAGAAGTCTTTTGTACATTAACCTACCATTTTTATCTTGCGATTTTTCTAGATAGATACAACCATCACCATCAAAATAACCTCTAATAAAATGGTGAATTACTGGTTTTGGTATTTTTGGGAAAATCATTGTGAATGTTTTATTTGGGTATAAACCAAGTTTATTTAATCGATTAAACAATTTATGGCTACCTATTCGCAGTATATACCTTATCTTTCTAGCGCTTGTTATTGGCGGTAAAATAACAATTTTATGTTTAGAACCCATAAGCCTCTTGAATAGATAAATTCTGTCCTTATCAATACTAGTAATCGATATGTATTTTGCTCTTATATCTTTACAATCAGATAGGCAACCGTCGGCATATAAGTATCCCAGTATATAGGCCATTTCAGGTTTCCAGATATTGAAGAACTTCTCATTGATTTTATGTTTTGACACTTATATATTATAAGTGGTAAGAATGTATTCTGCAAGTCTTCTCAAGCAAACTAATTTTTTATTGTGATTTCGTCAATTCTTTGTCGGTGTTTTTCCCCTCGATCAATATCGAAATGAAAAAAGGGCATTCGGCCAATTTTCACCTTTTTGCCGAGGAATTCGCGGAACTCACTCAGTTGTCGACGAGCAAACTCAAGAGCCGCTTCCTGTTTGCTTTCTGGTAAGACGGTAAAAAGAATGGTGGCCTCTTTAGCATCTGTGGAAATTTTAACGTCGGTGACCGTGATCAAAGAATTACCGTTGGATTCTCTCTGCAAGAATTCCGCCGCCCATTTCTTGATCTGATCTTTTAATTTTTCATCTCTAAATGTTGTAGTCATATTTTAAATTATTTTTGAGTGATTTTATAAGCCTCGAATTTGTCACCCGGGGCGGGGACAATAGCACTTTGCAACTGACAGCCGAATTCAACTCCTGAGCGCACCTCGCTCGTCTTTTCTTTTTGCTGTTGTAATTCACGAATCTTACCTCGACCAATTTCTTTTTCTTGACGCATAATTTTTACTTCATCACCAACTTTAATTTCACCTTCTTCGACTCTAGCCCCAATCACATTTTTATCTTTGGTGGCACTAAAAAATTTCAAAACTTTCGCTCTCCCCGTCATCTCCTCGACAGCAATTTTTGGCGTTTTGCTCTCCGCCATTTCCACCAGCCATTCTGTAAGTTTATAAATAATATCAAATATTTTTACGTTGATGCCAGATTTCTCGGCGGATGCTTGCGCTTGATGATCAATCTTAACATTGAATCCAAGAATTAGAGAATCTGGTCGGCCCGCCAGCATTTGCACATCATTGTCGGTAATATCGCCGACTCCAAAATTGACGATTTTGACTTTCATTCTCTCGCTCTTAATTTTTTCTAATTCATGTTCAATCCCTTCAATCGAACCAGACACATCAGCTTTAATGATGACATTGATCACGCCAGTATTTTCCGCTAATTCTTCTGTCAGACATTTGGTAATTTTTGGTTCCTGATATTTAGTAATATATTCTAAAGCTGATTCTTTTTCATCAAAAGCCAAAAATTTATTACCGACCTTGGGTAGGGAATCAAAACCGATAATTCTGATCGGCGAGGAAAAAGTCGCTTCAGTAATTTTTTTCCCTAGAAAATTTTCCATTATTCTAGTTGGAGCAATAGTTTTACCACATGCCACAAACATACCATTCTTAATTGAACCATCCTTTATAATCATTGTCGCCGAAATACCTTTTTGTTTGTCGAGGTTGGCCTCAATGATGACCCCCTCAGCAGCTCTTTCTGGTGAGCCTTTTAGTTCTTCAATTTCGGCCACCAAGAGCATCAAATCAAGCAAATCACTGACTCCAGCTCCGGTCTTGGCCGAGATAGGCACAAAAGGAATATTGCCACCATAGCCCTCGAGATAAATTTCATTTTCGGCCAGATTTATTTTAGTCTTTTCAATATCTGCTCCGGGTTTGTCGATCTTATTAATTGCCACAATGAAGGGGGTCTGGCTCTCTTGAATACACTTCAAAGCTTCGATAGTTTGCTTTTTTACGCCATCTTCGGCAGAAACCACCAGCACCGCAATATCTGCGACACTCGCGCCACGTTGACGAATTTTAGCAAAACTCTCGTGTCCTGGGGTGTCCAAAAAGGTTATCTTTTTTCCACCATGAACTACTTCATAGGCTGATATTTTTTGAGTAATACCGCCGGCTTCTTTGTCCACAATATTTGTCTTACGAATGTAATCTAGGAGAGTACTTTTACCATGATCAATATGCCCCATGATACAAATCACGGGTGGACGCTCGATCTGCTTTTGTGCGTTCGCTTTTTCCATATAAAAATGTAAAAAATTTATTTTTCATCGATCGATCCTTGAGCTTTGTTTAGAGCTTCTTTTTCTTCGGCGGTTAATTCTCCTTGTTCCGATATCATATTTTTGATCGGTTTGGAAAAGACACTGACATGATCACGAGAATACATACTTGAGATGACGACACCATTCTTTTCTTCATTAAGGAAAGCTGTGGCGAAACTTTGATTACCACCCGAACCATCACCCTTGAAAGGATTAAATCTGATTGTCTCAACCCCAGACACAGTCTTCTTTAAACGGGCATCATGATTTTGAAAAGTCTTTTCCGCTAAAGCTTTAAATTTTTTCAAGTCAGCGATTTCTTTCTCAAGCAAGGCAAAAGATTCATCTAGATTTTTTGTCTTACCGACGAGTAATTCTCCCAGTTTATTTTGTAGCCAAATGACCCAAATAAAGAGAATAACTATGACCAGCGCCAAGGCGCCTAAGATGTATATTTCAAACTCCATACAATTAAGGATTATACAGTATTTGACAGGATTTGCAAAGGTGCAAACTTTTATATATGATGCGGTAATGAAGAAGACAATTTATCTAGACAATGCTTCAACCACCCCAGTCAGACCGGAGGTGATTTCGGCTATGAAGCCTTGTTGGGGCCAAAATTTCGGCAATCCGAGCTCAATAACCAAGATGGGGGTCTTGGCCAAGCAAGCGATCGAAAAAGCTAGGCAAACGGTCGCCGAAGTGTTAATGAGAAGGCCAAATGAGATTATTTTCACTTCTGGGGGCACGGAGTCTAATAATTTAGCCATTTTGGGACTAGTAAAATCTTTAGAAAAAAGCGGTCAGAAGATCTCTGATTTGCATTTTATTACTACTAATGTTGAACATAGCTCCATTACTGAATGTTTTAAAGATCTAGAAAATCGGGGAGCGAAAGTGGACTATTTGAAAGTTAAAGAAAATGGAATTGTTGATCCGTCGGATTTAAGAAAGTTAATTAAACCCAATACTGTTTTAGTTTCGATCGGATATGCTAATAATGAAATTGGAACAATTCAACCAATTCGAGAATTAGCGAAAGAAATTAGACATGCCCGAAAAAATAATAAAATTTCAGATGAGTTTCCACTTTTTCATACCGATGCCAGTCAGGCTGGATTATGGCTTGACCTAAATGTAAACCAGTTGGGTGTGGACTTGATGACTTTGGATGCGCAAAAAATGAACGGACCAAAAGGGATTGCTGTTTTGTTTGTCCGAGCTGGTGTGAATTTGTCACCAATTATTCTGGGAGGTGGCCAAGAAAAAAGTTTACGATCGGGGACAGAAAATGTGCCACTGATTGTCGGCTTGGCGAAAACTTTTGAACTAGCAAGAAAAAACCTCGCGAAGAAAAATGAAAAGGTAAAAAAAGTTCGTGATTATTTTTGGCAAAAAATTCAGAAAGAAATTCCCGAAGCTATTTTAAACGGTGATTTGGAAAATAGATTGCCAAATAATTTAAATATCTCTATTAAAGACATAAACTCAGAATTCTTGGTTTTGGGTTTGGATGAAGAAGGGATAGTTTGTTCGACTAAAAGCTCGTGCGAACGTGACGCTGAAGAGTCTTTTGTGGTCCGCGCTTTGGGTGGAGCTGAGTGGCGAGCGAGGACAAGTTTACGTTTTTCTTTAAGTGAAGACGTTACAAAGAAAGACATTGATTTTATTTTGAAAAAGTTTTATACTATATATTATGGATATGGAAAAACTCACTAAACAGCAGATCGTCCTAGTCACCTTACTCGTGAGCTTTGTGACGTCTATTGCAACCGGAATTGTGACCGTGGCTTTGATGGATCAAGCGCCACCAGGAGTGACCCAGACTATTAATCGAGTCGTAGAAAGAACGGTGGAAAAAGTGGTCACCGAACCGGCCAACAACACCGCCGCGGTTGTTACCCGTGAGACGATTGTGGTGAAAGAGGATGACAAGATTGTCGAATCGGTTGATAAAAATAAAAATAGTATAGTGAGGATTTATACCAAACCTGAAGGCGATACCCCGACTGTTTTTGTCGGACTTGGCACTATTGTTTCAAAAGATGGTCTGATCGTCACTGGCGATGTGTTTTCCGATGTCCGTGGAAAATATACTGTCTCTTTAAATAATAATTTTTATAACGTGACTGTTTTGCCGCAGAAAAAAGATGGGCAGTTTTATTTTCTAAAAGTTAATCAAGACGAAAAGGCGCCAGTCGCATTTACCCCGGTTACTTTTTCAGATTCTAATAGTTTGAAATTGGGTCAGACGGTGATTGCTTGGGGCGGAGCGACGCAAAATGCCGTTTCGACTGGAATTATTTCTAGCTTGGTTGATGTCGCTAGTACGACTGCTACTACCACCGCCTCAACTCGAGAAATAATGGCTATGTCTACTAATATCAATCTAGCGGATAGTATTGCTGGTGGGCCATTATTGAATCTCTACGGTGAAGTCGTCGGTTTGCGCGTCAGCCCCAGCCTTTCTGGTCAACACAATTTTTTGCCTGCTAATATTTTAAAACCTGAAATTACCAGTTATGCCTCCGTTCAATAATTTCACAACCAAAGCTAAAGAGGTCATCCGCCGAGCGCATGAGCTGGCAATTGAGCGTGGTCAAAATCACGTCAATCCAAATCATCTTTTGTTGGCTTTAATTATGCAAGAGGAAAGCCTGGTTTCTTCAATTCTTGATCGGATAGAAATCGATACTATTTTATTGACCGATTCATTACTTGAGATGATTGATAATATTTCAACTCCAGGCGCTAATATTTCTTCTCCCGCCATGCAGATTTATCTGACGCCAGAATTAGCTCAAGTGATTGAATCCTCTGGAAAAATTGCTGGCGAATTGAAGGACGAATTTATTTCCGCTGAACATCTATTTATTGCTGTTCTTGATATACCTAGCCCAGCGCGTGATATTTTGGCTAAATTTAAAATTGACCGAGTGAAAGTGATCAAGATTTTAACGGAATTGAAAAATAACAACTCATCAGATACACCAACTGTTAAAAAATTCCGGGCGATCTCTAAATACACGAGAAACCTGACAAAGATGGCCAAAGAAAATCGTCTTGACCCAGTGATTGGTCGCGACAATGAAATTTCTCGAATCATTCAGATTTTATCGCGTCGAACCAAGAACAATCCAATTTTGATTGGTGAAGCAGGGGTGGGTAAAACTGCCATTGTTGAGGGACTAGCTTTGCGAATGTCGCAGAACGATGTGCCAGAATCACTGAAAGATAAGGAACTAGTTTCTTTGGATCTTGGTCTATTAATCGCCGGCACAAAATACCGCGGTGAATTTGAAGAGCGATTGAAAAATATTATTAAAGAGATCGAAAAATCTGAAGGAAAAATTATTGTTTTTATTGACGAGATTCACACCATCGTCGGCGCTGGTTCGGCTGAAGGCTCACTTGATGCTTCTAATATGCTCAAACCAGCTTTGTCGCGTGGAGAATTTCGAACCATCGGTGCCACCACCACTAAAGAATTTCAAAAAATAGAAAAAGATCCTGCTTTAACGCGCCGTTTTCAATCTGTCTATGTCAGCGAACCATCGATCGAAGATGCGATTGCCATCTTGCGTGGATTGAAAGATAAATATGAATTGTATCACGGTGTACGTATCACCGATGATGCGATTATCTCTGCGGTAAATTTAAGCTCGCGTTATATCACAGACCGTTTCTTACCCGATAAAGCTGTGGATTTAATAGACGAAGCTTCATCTGCCTTGAAAATTTCTTTAGAAAACATGCCACCGATTTTAGAAGAAACTCATCGTCGAGTTTTACGTTTAGAAATTGAACGTGAAGCTTTGAAAAAAGAGGCTCAGGATGGCGACAAAAAAGCTAAGACCCGCACGAAAATAATCGAAAAAGAAATTGCCGATCTGAAAGAAAAGACTTCGGAAATCGAATTGAAATGGAAGAATGA
Organism: Minisyncoccota bacterium; assembly: GCA_041674925.1. Classification (GTDB taxonomy): domain Bacteria; phylum Patescibacteriota; class Minisyncoccia; order Phycocordibacterales; family GWA1-40-21; genus CAIJXO01. The sequence continues at coordinate 56,992 of JBAYUW010000001.1, forward strand.
AAAAGAGACGATTATTGAGATTAAGGCCCTAAAGAAAGGTCTAGAGCAGGCTAAAATTGAAGCCGAAGCGGCCGAAGTGAAGGTTGATTTGGCTAAAGCGGCAGAAATTCGCTATGGCCAAATTCCGCAAATGGAAAAAGATTTGGCCACTAAAATCAAACGCCTAAAACAATTACAAAGCTCGCGTCGAATGCTGAAAGAAGAAATTGGCGAAGAAGATATTGCCGATATTGTCTCGCGCTGGACAGGTGTGCCGGTCAAAAGGATGCTGGAAGCTGAAGCGGAAAAATTGAATCGTATGGAAGATGAGCTGCGAAAAAGAATTATCGGTCAAGATGATGCGGTTCAAAAAATCTCGGATACAATTAAAAGATCAAGAGCGGGGATTGCCGACCCTAATCGTCCCATCGGCTCATTTATTTTCCTTGGCCCAACTGGTGTCGGTAAAACGGAACTGACAAAAGCGCTCGCTGAATTCATGTTCGATGATGATAAAGCTCTGATTCGTGTGGACATGTCGGAATTTATGGAGCGTCATGCTGTTTCCAAATTGATTGGTTCACCACCAGGTTATGTCGGTTACGAAGAAGGAGGAAATTTGACCGAGATGGTTCGTCATCGTCCATACTCTGTTATTCTTTTTGATGAAATTGAAAAAGCTCATCCCGAGGTCTTTAATATTTTGCTGCAAGTCTTGGATAGTGGTCATTTGACTGATGCCAAAGGCCGAGTGGTGAATTTTAAAAATACAGTTATCATTCTCACTTCAAATATCGGCGCTCAATATATTGATAAGATGGAAGAGATTGGTTTTAGTATGAACAAGGGTCAAAAGGCTGAATATGAAGATGTGAAAGATAAAGTGACAAAAGCTTTGAAGGATCATTTCCGTCCGGAATTTTTGAATCGTCTGGATGATATTATTATTTTTGATATTTTGAGTGAGAAAGCCGTCTCGGAAATTGTGAACATTCAGTTGGAGATTGTTAGAAAAAGATTGGAAGAAAAAGAAATAAAATTGCTTATTAGCAAAGAGGTAGTTTCTTATCTTGCGAAAGAAGGTTACAATCCACAGTACGGCGCTCGACCACTCAAGCGTTTGATTCAAACTAAAATTCTTAATGCTGTCGCTTCACTGATGATTTCTCGTGGCGTAATGGCGGGCGGAGTGATTAATGTGGGCATGAAGAATAAAGAGTTTACTTTTGAAGTGAAGGGGAAGCAGAACCTCACCCGGCATCAGAATGCCACCCTCTCCTTAGAAAAGGAGAGGGCAAGAAAGTCTTGATATAAACCTAAAACCTGATAGACTGTATCAGTCAGAAATATGCGCCGATCGGATAGCGGCTATTCCAGGAGACTGTAAATCTCCGGCCTTACGGCATCGTTGGTTCGAGTCCAACTCGGCGCACCAGGTGAACGGCTCAACGATAAACTTCGTTGAGCCGTTCAGATTTATGCTATAATATATAGACTTTAATAATCATTAATCAAATTTTATGTTTTACACCATTTTGATTGTCGTCTTCTTTTTGCTAATCTCGAGCATTCGTCAGATCAATCAATACGAACGCGGGGTGAGGTTTACTTTTGGTAAATTTACTTCCGTGATGGAACCTGGCTGGAGACTAGTTTGGCCGATTGTCCAAACTTATCAAAAAGTCGATGTGCGAACTAAAGCCGTGGATGTGCCGGATCAAAATGCAATTACTAGAGACAATGTGTCGGTTCGAGTGAATGCCGTGATTTATTATAAAGTCAGTGAAGCTCAGAAGGCGATTATTGAAGTGGAAGATTTTCGTTATGCCATTTCTCAATATGCTCAGACGACTATGAGAAATATTGTCGGAGAAGTGACTTTGGATGAATTGCTTTCCAGTCGAGACAAAATCGCTGATCGAATTCGAGAAATCGTAGATAGAGAGACTGATGCTTGGGGCCTTAAAGTAAATAATGTTGAACTGAAAGATGTGAGTCTACCGCCAGATTTGGAAAGAACAATCGGTAAACAAGCTGAAGCCGAAAGAGAAAAAAGAGCGGTCATTATCAATTCTGAAGGGGAATTAGCGGCCTCTGAAAATATTTCCAAAGCGGCCGAAATGCTGGCCAAGACTCCAGGTGCTCTACATCTTCGAACCTTGCAATCGGTCAATGATATGGCTTCGGATCAAAGTAATACTGTGGTTTATATGATACCAGTTGAAATCTTGAAAGCCCTCGAGGGTTTTACTAAGAAATAAATATAATATAAGCCGTTGATAAATGATTATAAACGTGCTATCGTTTTACAAGAATTCAGTGAACATTAACGTGCGGAGTGAGCGAAATTGAGAGGAGGAATGCGATGATACGTATATTGTTGGTGTCGATACTCTTCGCGGCCATGGTCTGCTTTTGCACGGTGGATGACGAATTCACCGTTAGGGACCGAGATGACGCACAGGTAATCTTTGGGATCAGTATTCCCATGAGTACTGAGGAAAAAGAGGCAGCTCGTCCCGTAGTGATGGACGTCATACTCGAGCGACGCGAAATCACTCGCAGTAGTTGTAAGGAGTATAAAGCTCTGGCCAATCTCGCGTCCACTCAAAAGGTCGAATCGGTTGAGGTGGCCTTTTCCGATATGAGTCGCCTTGAACAACGAGAGAAGGAACTGGATATTTCGTGGTCAGCATACAGTGAGTCATATGACCGCTATCTTCGTTCCGTCTCGTTGGCCCATCACATGGGGTTCAAGGAGGAAGCTCGATATTTCGGTTATTGCACCGAAGATGATGGGTTTAAGGTGACCGAATACGTTGCCTTCTGAACGGAACAGGTCTTTCTCGTGGCGTGCCAAACGGTGCGCCACTTTTTATTTTCCCCACAAAGACCGCTGTGTTCAAACGAGATTAACTGTATAATCAACTTTACTAACCAGATTTTGTTTGTTAGATTAAGTTCATGACTTTCCATATCATCACTTTATTTCCCGAGATGTTTGACTCATATTTAAATGAGTCGATTTTGGGGCGAGCGCAAAAGGATAAGAAGTTAAAATTTAATTTTTATAATCCACGGAATTTTACTAGTCCAACCGAAACTCAAAAAAAGAACGCAAAACCATATTTAAGGGTTGATGATAAACCCTACGGCGGTGGGCCGGGAATGGTGATGCAGGCGGAGCCAATGATTAAAGCTATTGCCGCGGCGATTAAAAAAACCAAAAATAAAAATAAGACAAAAATTATTTTTTTATCACCAGCCGGCAAGCAGTTTGATACTACTTATGCTAAAAATATTTCCCAAAAGTTTGTTGATATTATCATCATTTGTGGACGATATGAAGGAATTGATTCTCGTGTGAAAAAAATTTTTAAAACCGAAGAAATTTCCGTGGGACCTTTTGTTCTGACCGGTGGGGAATTACCAGCCATGATTATTGTCGATTGTGTCGCGCGACAAATTGAAGGTGTGCTTGGCAATTTTGATTCGCGTGAGGAGGAGAGAATCGCCAGTTCGGAAATGTATACTCGTCCCGAAGTCTTAGTCTACAAAGGCAAAAAATACCGAGTCCCTAAAGTTCTCTTGTCTGGCAATCACCAAAAAATCGAGGAGTGGAGAATGGGGAAATAAAAGAGTATAATTGGGATATGAAAAATCAAAAAGGTTTTATTGTGCCAGTACTCGTCGCTATTATCGCTGTTTTAATAATTAGCGGTGGGGTATATCTTTATCAAAATAAAAAAGTCGAAGTGCCAGGAATAAATATTAATAGTAATATTCCGACATCGACCAAGACTTATAAAAGTGATAAATTTTCTCTCCAGTTTCAATATCCAGCAGAACTATCTGTTAGTGAAAACTCTCAGAAAATTATTTTAAATCATTCTATTCCTTATAAACACCAAGATCCTTGTGATTTTAAAGGCGACGGCACCAGTCTCGATAATCTCACAGATTTTAATGTCTCCCTACAACTTTTTAATCAAAACATAAGTGATTTACTACAAAGTAGCGCATCACCCGGAGAAAGCTATGTTTACAGTAATCCTTTCAAAACTAATTCTTTAAACGGCTATAAAATTCAACTTGGAGTGGAAGGTTGCGGTAATTATACATATTATTTTCCTACCTCCATTAATCAGACATTGGTAATTACACGCTCACTTATCACCGAGCTTGGTGACGCGATTACAAATAAACAAGAATATTTAAGCCTTCCTGGTGTCATCTTACCATCACAAGAAGAGATGATGATGAATCAGATTTTAGACTCTCTCAAGTTTACACCAACCAAAACCGCGGTCGAATTTGTGGAGCTAATCTTGTATATTCAAGACAAAACCCAAGTTGCAACCAACAGCTGTAGTATTACTCACCAGGTTGTTTACAAAATTCCTAAGACTACCGCGGTGGCCGACGCTTCATTAAGGATTCTTTTCAATGGGGAATTATTCAGCTATGGTTCTTATAAATCAGTAACTATTGTAAATGGTGTGGCTAAAGTCATGCTGGAAAGTAATTTGACAAAGGCAGGTAAACCAATCGGTTCACTGAGTAGCTGTGAGAGCTCACATTTGTTATCTGTTTTGAGGGATACGCTTACGCAATATGATTCTATAAAATCTGTCGAATTGCTTTCCCCGCAGGGTTCTATTCAGTTCTAATGATAAAGAAATCTAAATCCTACACCATCGGTATCGACGAAGTTGGTCGTGGGCCAATCGCTGGACCAGTTGCCGTCTGTTCTTTGTGTTTGGGGCCGAAATTCAAAAAGAGTAATTTCCAGAATTTTCGTGACTCCAAGAAACTTTCGCATCTTCAAAGATTAAACTGGCTGGAGAAAATAAATATTGAAAAAGAGAAAGGAAACATTTTTTACAAAGTCTGTCTGGAGAGTAATGAAGTCATTGATCAAAGAGGTCTAACTTTTGCGATAAAACGCGCGCTCAGTAATTCTTTAAATAGTTTAAAAATCAAACCAAAAAATTGCGAAGTTCTTTTGGATGGGGGATTGAGGGCACCGATAGAATACATAAATCAAAAAACAATTATAAAAGGGGATGAAAAAGAATTGGCGATTGCGCTGGCTTCGATTGTGGCGAAAGTTACTCGTGATGCTTTGATGGTGAAATTAGCCAAGAAATATCCAGGGTACGGTCTAGAGAAGCATAAGGGTTATGGCACCTCAGCGCACTATAAAGCCTTGAAAAACAAGGGTCTTTCTCCAATACATCGCAAGAGCTTCCTCAAGAAGCTTGACTTTTAACCAATTTGGGTGTATAATTGTGGGTAGAGTAGCTGGCCTAGCTATTTGGATTACATAACGAGCAATTGTATTTTTGTCGGCCGCAAGCTTACAAAAATGTCCGCAAGACTATGGTCCCGAAAAAAGGCAGAGAAAGAGATAGTTGACATGAATGCTCATGGCGAAAATATCGACGACTTGCTCGGTCTGGTTGATCCCGAACTCGTGCGATCGTACGGACGAAACCGTCTAAGTGATGGAATGAATCTGGCGCAGGTTAACGACAAGTATAAGGAAGTCGAACAGAAACTGGTGGTTCTTGCACGTCGACACAAAATGCTTTTACTCTGTGTTGTCACAATGCTTCCCATCAGTTTTCTTGCTTCTGTGTTCATGAAATCACCTGGCCTCGGCATTGTGTTGGCGTGCATATTGGCGCTCGGTTCGAAATTCATTGACAATCTATATGTTCGGGCAGAAGATCGGATCGGCACACTTCGGCACTCACTCGTGGCGGATCTCAAGACCTTCAGGAATGCTACGGAGGCGCTGAAGAGCCCGATCGGGCGGACGATGCGTGAGTATACGGCGGCCTCGACCCGTGACAATTTGATCACGTGCGCGGTTCGGATACTCGACGCGGAAGCCAAGCTCGATGAGGTGCGCTTCATGACGAATCGGCGGTTGCATGATCTGGTCCACTACAGCAACTGGTTGATGCGTTGCCAAGAGGAGCAGAAGAAGATCGAGGAGGGAATCAAGGTCTTCGGTCTGAAGTTTGATCGTTCGGAGATATTCGCGGAGGCTCGCAAGCACAACGCGCGCGTCGACGCCGAGATTCAAAAAGGGATCGACGGTAAGTAAGTCCAGCATCGCTGGCATTTGGGTACCTCTTCACGGAGGTGCCCTTTTTAATACTTAAATTTGAATATTTTAAAAAGCTTGACTTTTAATCCATTTGGGTGTATAATTGTATGTAGAAAGATAAGAACAGGTTTCCTGTGTGGGAGGCCTTTGACAGCAATTCCAATTGGAGATTCAGCATGAATAACGTGATTGAGAAGCCGAGTCATTTTTCGGCCGGACTTTTTCTGCACCGACGTACCGATGGTAGTGGTCTCTATGACACGATCGGCGTCACCAAGCATCGGTTTCCGGATGGCGTACAGATGCCTGGTGGCACGAATCGACGTTGCCTCTGGGAAGTGCCAGAGATGACCTTGGAGCGCGAGTTCGCGGAAGAGACCGGATATCGTCCGGTGTCTTATAACCTCCTGCTGTCTAGGGAGTTTGGGGATGGAGGGCATACCCAGAACTTTTTCGTCATCAAGCAGGCTGTCGGTCACTTTAACGGTCCACGGACTTTTACTGAGACTGATGGAGAGATGGTGGAGGTTCGGATTTGGGAACTCGGTGAATTTCATCGCCACCTCTGCCCGACCCATCGGCCAGCCTTTCTGAAGGCATGTCAGGTGTTGATCCGCGTAGACGTGTCGTTTCGCAGGAATTATCCCGAGATCTGCGATGATGTCCGCGCCGCCGAGTATCGGCAAGAGTTCTGAACTAATCGAAGGGAGAGTGTGAGCGAATAGCTGGGTTGTTGCACGTTGAGCAACCCGGCTATTTTTTATACCCGAACATTGCTTTTTATATCAAATATGCTAAGATAGTCCCCATGGTAAATCGAATGCGACATAACCGAGCTCAGCGAGGCGACACTCGCTCACATCACGCTTTAAAAGCGGTGGACCTTTCCGTTTGTCCTGATTGCAATACTAAAAGATTAAATCACAAAGTTTGTTCTAACTGTGGTAAATATAATGGCCGAGTGGTCATTGATGTCGGTGCTAAAATCGCTAAAAAAGAGAAGAAACTAAAAGCGAAGAAAGAGGAGAGTAAGTAAAAACAAACATAGTTTGAATTTTGAGTGGAATGGTTGGTGCCGTCCCGAAAAATTTAAACTATGTTTGTTTTTATTTGTGTTTTGCTGTATAATTACCCCAGCGTAATTAAAGTTATTTACATGGCCAATCGGCACATTGCAAGATCAATCGTATTACAGTCTTTGTTTGAACTCGATTTTCGAGATTATTCAGACGTTAATCCTGAAGAAATACTTTTGCGCAATGCGGCAGAATTTGCCAATGATGTGGTGGATATTAAATTCGTTGAGTCTCTACTTGACGGTGTTTTGAAAAAGAAAAACGAAATTGATCTCGTGATTGAAAAAGCGGCGCCTGATTGGCCACTTGATAAAATTTCTATGATTGATCGCAACGTTCTGCGTATTGGCCTGTTTGAATTATTATTTGCTGATTCGAAAGAAGTGCCAGCCAAGGTGGCCATTAACGAAGCGATTGAACTATCCAAAAATTATGGCGGAGAAAAAAGTAGTAAATTCGTGAACGGTGTCCTTGGTTCTGTCTACAAAGAGTTGGGTGAGCCGGATAAAGAGGCGACTTCCAAAAAGAAGAAAAATGCCATTGTGGATATTCCATATGAAAAGATGCCGATTGAAAGATTGGGCGGAGCAATTGTTTATACAAAAAACGAAGGTCAGTATTATCTTGCTCTGGTCCACGATGTCTTTGGTTACTGGACTTTATCCAAGGGCCGACTGGAAGAAGGCGAAAGTGAGACCGACGGTACCGCTCGAGAAATAAAAGAAGAAATTGGCTTATCGGTAAAGGTTCTAGACGAAATTGGTCGCAATGAATATATTGCCAATCATCCAGAAAAAGGCAAAGTGCGCAAGCAAGTGACCTATTTTCTTGCTCAATCAGATTATCAAGATCTGCAATTAGAGAAAGACAATGGTGGTTTGGACGAAGCCCGCTGGTTTAAATTGACGGAAGTACAAGATATAAAAACCTACGGTGATATTTTGCCGTTCATCACCAAAGCGATTAGCTTGATTTCCCAGCGAGAATAAGTAATATAAGTTCTATGACCAAGAAGAATAATCCGGATTTTACCAAGTTTGAAGAATTGTCAGGTATTACCTTTAAGAATAAGGAGCTGTTAAGACGTGCCTTTACTCATCGTTCATATTTAAATGAAAATCGTGGAACGGAATCTTCGCACAATGAACGCCTAGAATTTTTAGGTGATGCAGTTTTGGAGCTCATGGTCACCGAATATTTGTTTGAAAAATATCCCGATAGTAATGAAGGAGACCTGACGGCTTATCGCGCGGCTTTGGTGAATGCTATCACCTTGTCTGAAGCGGCGCAGAAAATCAATGTCAATGATTTTTTGCTGTTATCAAAAGGTGAAACCAAAGATACCGGTAAGGCTCGTCAATATATTTTGGCTAATACTATGGAAGCGATTATCGGCGCGATTTATTTGGATCAAGGTTATGACGCTGCCAAATATTTTATTTCCAAGAATATTTTCCATTTGATCGACAAGATCATCGAAGAAAAGAGTTGGATTGATGCTAAAAGTCAGTTTCAAGAAAAAGCTCAGGAGATGGCCGGGACGACTCCTTTATACAAAAGCTTAAAAGAAGAAGGTCCTGATCACGACAAACAGTTTACTGTGGGGGTCTTTTTGGGCAAAGAGCTGGTGGCTGAAGGGACCGGTAAATCCAAGCAAGAAGCCGAGCAGATTGCCGCGCGCCAAGCTTTGACGATAAAAAAGTGGTTGTAAATTCGGCTATTTTTGATAAAATAAGGCGATGTTGAAAAGTATTGAAATATACGGCTTTAAATCTTTTGCGAAAAAAAGCGTCTTGAATTTTAATACTCCAATCTCAGCGATTGTCGGTCCAAATGGTTCGGGGAAAAGTAATGTCGCCGAGGCTTTTCGTTTTGTCTTGGGTGAACAATCAATTAAATCTTTGCGTGGAAAAAGAGTGGAGGATTTAATTTTCAACGGCGGAAAAGACGCGCCACGGGCCAACCGAGCCTCCGCCAAAGTTGTTTTTGACAATAGCCGAAGAATCTTGAACCTAGATTTTGATGAAGTTTCTATTGAACGCGTCATTCATCGTGATTCTGTTTCAGAGTATTTTATTAATGGCTCGGCAGTGCGCTTGAAAGATATTATTGAATTGCTGGCTTCGGCGCACATCGGTGCCTCTGGTCACCATATTATTTCTCAAGGTGAAGCAGATAAGATTTTGAATTCCAATTTACGTGAACGCCGTGAGATTATTGAGGAAGCTTTAGGTCTAAAAATTTATCAATATAAGAAAGAGGAGAGTCAAAGAAAATTAGACAAGACCGAGGAAAATATCAAACAAGTGGAATCGTTACGTCGCGAGATTGCGCCACATATTAAATTCCTGCAAAAACAAGTCGAAAAAATTGAGAAGACAATCGAGCTAAGAAACAGTCTCGCTAGTTTGTATCAAGAATATTTTAAACGTGAAGCTGATTATTTAAAAAGCGAGCAGGAAGGTTTACAATCAGAAAAAAGTGAGCCTTTGGCTAAATTGAAAAGACTGGAAGAGGAATTAAGACAAGCCAAAGATACTCTGGAAAAATCTGAAGGTCGCGATGCCAAGAGTGGACAGATTATAGAAATTGAAAATAAACTCCGTGCCGAGCGCCTAGCCAAAGATGCGGTCATGCGCGATGTCGGACGAATTGAAGGAGAAATAATTTCTCTCGACCGTTTGCTTAAAAAACAAAAAGAGGCATCGCAGAATACTCAGGCCAAGATGGTGGAATTGTCGGCGGTTGAAAATTTGTCTAAATCCATCAAACTTGAATTAGAAGAGGCTGAAGGATCAGAGGATCTGAGCCGAATTAAAAGTATTTTTCAGAAAATTAAAGAAATTCTGTCGGGTTTTATTGAACAAAACCGTCAGCAAGAAGATCTTTCGGTTACCCAAGATTTAGAAAAAGAGATCGCTGATCTGAAGGATAAAAAGAGTAATCTCGAAAGTGATTTAACCAAGCATCTGAATAATGAAACCAGACTTTCAGCTGAATACAATGCCGTAAAAGAGGATATTGAGAAAGAAAAAGACTCGAATCGTGATGCAGAAAAAGCCGTCTTCCGTATTGTAGCCGAGCAAAATGAAATCAATACTCAATTGGCCTCTTTGAATAATCGTGAAGAGAATTTGAAGTTAGCCGAAAATAATTTTAAACAAGAATTGACCGAGGCCGGTGTCTTGGTTGGATTAAACGCTGTGCGCTATCAGGATTTTGTGATTGGGGAGATGGATACAGATCGTAGTAAACAAGAAGACCGAAGAAGAAACATCGAACGTATTAAAATTCGAATTGAAGATTCGGGCGTCGGTTCGGGCGAGGAAGTGATGAAAGAATTCCGCGAGGTAAGTGAGCGAGATCAGTTTTTAGCTAAAGAGTTGGAAGACCTCATTAAATCGTCAGAGTCCTTACTCGCACTGATCAAAGAACTAGATGATAAATTGGTTTTGGAGTTCAAACTTGGCGTGGAGAAAATAAATATTCAATTCCAAGAATTTTTCAGTCAAATGTTTGGTGGAGGAACGGCGAAATTAAATGTCATTCGCGAAAAGAAACGAAAGCGTAGTGATACTGATTTAGAAATTGAAAATGATGGTGAAGTTATTATCGAAGAAGAAGAGGGCGAGGAGGGAATTGATATTGAGGTCAATTTGCCCAAGAAAAAAATCAAAGGTTTGATGATGCTCTCGGGTGGGGAACGAGCGCTCACCTCGATTGCTTTGCTGTTTGCGATGTCGCAAGTCAATCCACCACCATTTATTATTTTGGATGAAACCGACGCGGCTTTGGATGAAGCGAATTCGAAAAAATATGGTGATATGATTGCAACTTTGTCCAAATATTCACAGCTAATCTTGGTGACTCACAATCGCGAGACCATGTCCCGCGCTGGAATCATTTACGGAGTGACCATGGGTATGGATGGGGTTTCTCGCCTTCTATCAATTCAATTCGAAGAGGCAGTTCAGGTTGCAAAATAAGGCTTGCTATTTTAAGGAAAATAGTGCATAATAGAAAACTAATTTAATAATTCGTAATTCATCCGCCTACGCTTAAAAAGCTACGGCGGACAAAGCAAACAAATGGGAAAATTTAACCGCGGAGGAGGAAATAGTTTTGGTGGCGGTCATGGTGGACATGGCGGTGGTTTTAGAGCACGTGGTAATGGTTTTGGTGGTGGTGATCGCGGTCCGGTCACTATGCATGATGTGATCTGTTCAGATTGTCGCAAGAATTGCCAAGTTCCTTTCAGACCAAGTAATGATAAGCCAGTTTATTGTAAAGATTGTTTTGCTAAACACGGTGGTCCTGATCGCGCCAATTCTGGTCCAATGCCAAGACGCGATTCTTTTGGCGGTAATCGACCAGCCGATAATTTTGCTCAAAATGATATTAAGACGCAGTTATCAATGATAAATATTAAGTTGGACAAGTTATTGAAATCGGCTAATCTAGATATTATTCCTAAAAAAGAAGTAGTCGTGGCTCCAGCGCCAGTTTCGGCTCCTGTTATTAAAACAAAAAAAGTGGTAAAATCAGTGAAAGCTAAAAAAGCTTCCAAGAAATAATTATTAATTAATTTTTTAAAACTATGGCCAAAAGAGCAAGTCAGGATATTAAAAACAAAACCTCTCGATCACGAAAAACCAAAAAGCGAATGGCGATCAAGCACGCACGTCTAGTTGCCAAGAAGGTGAAGAAGGGCTGGAAATAATTTTTCAAATATGATGTTAGATAAAAATATTATGCCACCGGAGTCTGATCTAGAAGAGAAATCTAGAGTAGAAGATGAAATCGGTATGGCTAGACAAAAGTGTATTATGGAAGGGGCTAGTGGTGGTGCAACTAATCAGCTTGATGGGATATTAACGGATTATTTGAATGGGGATCTTGGTGCAGATGAGGCTGTTTCGAAAGCAAAGAAAATTTCTGGTCAATAAAATCGATCGATGAAAAATTTATTCTATCGAAAATATTTGGATGAATTTGTGTATGGTGCTATGGACGGTACGGTCACCACTTTTGCGATTGTGGCTGGAGCGGTGGGAGCGGTTTTAAGTCCAGCGATAATTTTAATTCTCGGCTTTGCCAATCTTTTTGCCGATGGTTTTTCCATGGCCGCCTCCAACTATCTTTCGGTTAAATCAAAAAACGAGATCGAGCAGATTAATATCGAGAGCCCCCTCAAAAGTGCTTTTGCAACTTTTGTTTCTTTTATCGTCATTGGCTTCATTCCTCTGTTTTCTTTCGTCTTTGCCTTTCAGTCTTCTTTTCTGATTTCCACCATTTTGACTCTGATAGCTTTTGCTTTAATCGGCGCAATCAAGGGCAAAATTACTGGTAAAAATTGTTTTCGTTCAGCCATGGAGACTTTATTAATCGGCATCTTGGCCGCCGGCATTGCTTATTTTGTCGGGGTCTTTTTAAAGAGCATAGCTTAATTTAAAAAATAAAAAAATGAAAAAAATTCCTAATGTTGTCTTTAAAACTCGAGTCTTTGACGGCACACTTACCACCTTAAATAAATATCGCTGGCAAGATGTTTCTTCCCTTGATCTCTTCAGAAAAAAAAGAATAGTCCTCTTTGCTTTACCAGGCGCCTTTACTCCGACTTGTTCCTCGACTCATTTACCTGGTTATGAAGCAAATTATGCCAAATTCAAGAAACTCGGTATTGATGAAGTGTATTGCCTCTCGGTCAATGATGCTTTTGTCATGTTTAACTGGGCGAAAGATTTAAAAATTAAAAAGGTAAAATTATTACCCGATGGTTCTGGCTTATTTACAAAGAAATTAGGCATGTTAGTTAAAAAAGATAATCTAGGGTTTGGTGATCGTTCTTGGCGCTATAGTATGTATGTGGTGAATGGTGAAATTAAAAAAATGTTTATTGAGGCCGGCAAGAAAAATAATTGCCCAACCGATCCGTTTGAAGTTAGTGATGCCGAAACGATGCTGAAATATTTAAGCTAAGAGCTCTAAATCCAAAGTTTTTCTTTCCAAATCTGCTCCAGTAATTTTGAATTTTACTTTATCACCCAAACTGAATTTTTTCTTGGTCTTTTCGCCGACCAAACAATAATTCTTTTGATCAAGAACAAAGTAGTCATTGCCCAAGTCGCGAATTTTAACCATTCCTTCTGAGCGCGTATCTTTTTCTTCAATATAAACACCCCATTCGGTAATACCAGAAATGATACCGTCAAAAGTTTGACCGATGCGCTCCATCATATATTCTATTTGTTTATATTTCTTGGAATCACGCTCGGCCTCAGCAGCTTTAATTTCTTGTTCCGTGGCCATGATGGAAATTTTTTCATATTTCAACCATTCACTTTTTGGTAATTTCTCATCTTTTAAATGCTTGAAGAGTAGGCGATGAACGAGTAGATCGGGATAGCGACGAATCGGGGAGGTGAAATGAGTGTAAAATTCAAAGGCTAAACCAAAATGGCCGATGTTTTTGGTCGAGTAAATTGCTTTGGCCATCGAGCGCACCGCGGCGGTTTTGATCATACCTTCATTATCTTTACCTTCAATTTGACGAAAGAGATTTTGTAAATCTTTACCAGTGATACCATTTTTCTTTTCGATTGGTAGTTCATAACCGAGTGCTTTCACGAAGATTGACAGCTGAGCGATTTTTTCTTGATCGGGCAAATCGTGAATGCGGTACAAGAAAGGATTGGTGGAATTAGTTTTTTTATAAGCTTTGAAGATAAACTCGGCCACTTCTTTATTGGCCAAGAGCATATATTCTTCCACTAATTTATGGGTATCTAGTCTTTGTTTTTTGTAAATTCTAATCGGCTTATTATTGGCATCTAAATCAAACACAACTTCATCTTGCTCGAAATCAATTGCACCTTGTCGAGTCTTTTCTGTTCTTAGTTTTTTAGCGATCTCGTTTAAGATATTTAATTCTTTAAAATATAGACCGTCTTTTTTGTTTAAAGTTTCCTGCGCGTCCTCATAAGTAAATCTTTTATCGGAATTAATTACGGTTTTACCAAACCAGCGCGTAAAGATTTGTCCCTTCGCGTTCATCTCAAAAACCGCTGAGAAAGTCAGACGATCTTCATTGGGATTTAGACTGCAAATATCGTTTGATAGAACTTCGGGCAACATGGGAATAGTACGGTCAACCATGTAAACTGAGAATTCTCTTTTTAAAGCTTCTTTATCCAGATGACTACCTTCACGAACATAGTGAGAGACGTCAGCAATATGCACGCCGATTTCATAATTACCATTCGATAAAATTTTAAAAGAAATCGCGTCATCAAAATCTTTGGCGGTTTTAGGATCGATCGTAAAAGTCAAAGTCTGACGAAAATCTTTTCTTTTAGCAATCTCGGAGGCGGGGATTGGTTTTTCCGTCTTTTCTATTTGCTCCGCTTCTTTTTCTACCACTTCGGCAAATTCTGTTTCAAAACCTTTTTCTAGGACAATCGAAAGCATCTCGGCATTATGCTCACCATGCTTACCCAGCACCTTGATTATTTCTCCTTCTGGTCCGCTAGCACTTTTTTCCCACTTAGTTATCCTAACTAAAACTTTATCGCCGATATTAACTTTTTGATCTTTCTTAGTGATAGTGATATCAACATACATTTTCTTATCATCCGCTATCACAAAAAGTCTTTTCTTTTCTTCTCGCAAAACCCCCGCAAAGTTTTTCTTGGCTCGATTTTTTATTTCTACCACTTTTCCCGCCGGTCGGCCTCTTTGGCTCTTACCTTTGACGGTCACGACGACCGTATCTCCATTCAAGGCTTTATTTAAGTCCGCACTTTGTATTTCAATATCCACTTTTTGTCCTTCTACTTTAAAATACCCCGTGCCTTTGCCATTCACGCTGATAACCCCTGTGTATTTCTTGACTTGTTCTTTCATTAAAGGATTGTAGCAGAAAACAGGGGAGATGTATAGGCAAGCTTGACAAACACATTTATCTGTGTATATAATAGAATGGGTTTGTGAGTTTTGCGTTCGTTAACTCGTAGCCATAAGCTACTCAGATGAAGGAGAAGTAAAGATGCAAGCCTTTGCCGTTCTTGGTGTACTGGTGGCCGTTTTCCTGTTGTGATTGTTTGTGCCTCGGGCGACAATGACGGTGCTGGTAGCGGTCGTGCTCCACAACATCTATTCGTGGTTTGATTGCATGAATGGCAATGACCTTTCGGAGATTGTTGCGGGTCTTGCTTGTGGTTTTGGAATTGTTCTTGGCCTGGTGATCGACATCAGAGCCTGCTGGTACGAGTGGCTTAAATAGCGATGCGTAATGAGTTTTGGTGGCGTTTTAATGCGTGGTGTTCGTGAATGTGATGCAGCAATGCAAAACAGACACGGATGCCACGCATTTTTTAATACTTATTTTTTGATGTTTAAGTGGAACCTCGGCACACTTATCCACAGCTGATCTAGGCGCGAAGATGCTTATTTTGGTGCTAGAATACTTCCCGCCATGCCAAAAAATTTTGATCAGTGGAATGAGAGGAAGAAAAATCTTGAAATTGAAGGCCCTGACAGTTTACTTTTTCATGAACGAGAAATTTGGTGGTGTTCATTAGGACTCAACCTCGGTGATGAAGAGGACGGTAAAAATGAATTTTTTGAACGGCCAGTGTTAATTGTTAAAAAATTTAATAATCGAATTTGCTGGGTTCTACCGATGAGTACGAGTCAAAAAGAAAATCCTTATTATCATAACTTAACATACGATGGACAGGTTTCGGCGGTGATCTTATCTCAACTGCGTATTGTGAGTGTAAAGAGATTTTTACGTTTTGTTAGAAAAATATCTGATGATCAATTTGATTTAATTTGGAGTAAGGTGGTCTATTTGATGAAGCGAAAATCTAGACAAAACGATTCCCGCCCTTTCGGGGCGGGATCTCCTTTGGCCGATTGACCATTTGTACCTACACTATACACCCCCTCAAAAACATAATCAAGTCACAACGGTTGACTATTTTTATAATCTAGTATAAGATACCCCCTATGTTAATGATTCGATTACAACGCGTAGGACGAGTGCATGAACCGACTTTTCGGGTGGTTTTAGTGGACTCCAAACGCTCAGCTAAGACTGGTCAAGCTTTAGAGGTACTTGGTAATCATGACACCAGAAAGGCTAAGAACAACAGCAATGTTGACGGCGAGAGAATTAAATATTGGATCTCTAAAGGTGCTCAATTGTCTGATACCATGAAAAATCTTTTGATTACCAAGAAAATTATTACTGGTAAAAAAGTAAATGCTCTACCAAAAAAGCGACCAATTAAAAAAGAACTAACGGAAGAAGAAAAGAAAGCTGCCGAAGCCCCAAAAGCTGAAGCTCCTGTCGAGGAAGTTAAGGCTTAAAAATTCAAAATAATCAAATTTTTCGGGACGGCACCAACCATTCCACTCAAAATTTAATTATTTTGAATTTTTGGCTTTACAAAGGAAATTAGATATATTAAACTTATACGAGTAGGGTTTATTAATTTATTAGTATAACAAGAAAAATATGCAAGAAATGGATGCACAGTTTTTGGATTATGTCGTCAAAGCTTTAGTCGACAATCCAGCGAGTGTAAAGATTACTAGAACTGTCGATGAAATGGGTGTGCTGTTGACTCTCGATGTCAACGCTGCCGATATGGGCAAGGTGATTGGCCGAATGGGTAATACCGCCAAGGCGATTCGAACTTTGTTAAGAGTGGTGGGAATGAAAAATAATTCTCGCGTGAATTTAAAGATCAGTGAGCCAGAAGGTGGCTTGCGACCAGAAATGCGAGCTGTTAGCGATAAGATTCCTGAAGGTGGCAAGGCTACCAAGTCGGTTGATGAAGCAATGGCCGATTTGAATCTCTAATAAAATTAAAAAGCCGGGTAGGTGAGATTTTTGAGTGGAATGGTTGGTGCCGTCCCGAAAAAATTTCATCTCCCCAGTTTTTGTTGTAAATCCTTAGTCGGTGGCTTTTTTGGCATATTTTTTGTAGTATTACTCCCATGGAAAAGTCTTTAAGATCTGGTCTACGAACTTGGATTGAAATTAATACAAAGGCTATAACTCATAATTACAAAGTTTTTCGCTCGCTTATTTCTAAGAGAACGAAATTGTGCGGGGTGGTAAAGTCTAATGCTTATGGTCATTATTTAACTGAGTTTGCCAAAAGACTAGAGAAATTGGGTATCGACTATTTGGCCGTCGATTCAGTGGTTGAGGGTCTGACTTTGCGTCGCGAAGGAATTAAAATTCCAATCTTGGTCCTTGGTTATACTTTGCCAGAAATGCTGGTTCCAGCCAGTGAAGCAGAGTTAGAAATTACAATTTCAAATTTTGATTATTTTAATGAAATTAAAAAACTTAAACTAAAAAAGCCGATCAGGGCTCATATCAAAGTTGATACTGGTTTTCATCGTCATGGTTTTCAGATTGATGATATTAAAAACATTTTAGTAAAAATAAAAGAAGGCAAGAATATTAAGGTAGTTGGCTTATACACTCATTTTGCCGCCGCGGACAATCCAGCTTTTCCCAAAGAAACACGCGATCAAATAAAAATTCTATTAGACTGGAAAAAAGCTTTTAGTCGAGCAAAAATAAAAGTGATTACTCATGCCTGTGCTACTTCCGGAACAATTTTATATCCCGAAGCGCATTTCGATTTTGTTCGGGTCGGGATTGGCGTGTATGGTTTATGGCCATCAGCGGAGACCAAAGCTTTTGCAGAAGATAAATTTATTTTAAAACCGGCTTTGAGTTGGCGGACCTTGATTGGAGAAATAAAAAATGTCAAAAAGGGAGAAAGAGTCGGTTATGATTTTACTGAGACACTAAATCGTGATACCAAGATTGCTGTTTTGCCAATTGGCTATTGGCATGTTTTTCCTCGGGCACTTTCAAGTATTGGACATGTTTTGGTTAGAGGAAAAAAAGTAAAAGTGATTGGTCGGGTTTGTATGGATATAACCATGATTGATGTGACAGATGTAGCTGGAGTGAATGTGGGGGATGAAGTCACTATCATTGGTCAAGACGGGAAGGAAAATATTTCTTCAGCTGATATTGCCAAACTTGTGGATGGTAGTAGTGAATATGAAACCGTCACTCGAATCAATCCTTTAATCAAAAGAATCTATATTTAAAAGCTTGCTATTTTTAGAGAAGTGTGATATACTAGTAGAGGCTAGAGATAAGGGATAAACCCCTTATTTTTTTAATGGTTTTGGTTCTTTGATAACGCTAGTAGAACAAAGTAAGTCCACCTGCGGGTGGAGAGGAGGAAACGTGAGTAAGAACCGACGCACGTATGACAAAAAAGTCCAGCGTGGACTGAACTCGGCGATGTTCCTCGGCCTCGTGTTCGTCACGGTGGTGGGGGCATTGATCTGGTCGAATAGGCCGTCGTCGCAAGTGGATCGTCCGCCTGTGACGCCTGTCATCGAACAGCCCGTCGTGGCACCGGACGAAAAACCGGCGCCCAGCGTGAACAACACGACGACAAATTCGGTCGTCAAAGAAAAGGGAGAGAGTCGGATCGTTGGGAAAGAAAACCCCGACGGGTCAGTGACATTTCAGGTGAATCTCAAGAGGTTGAAGGTGAGCGGTTTCGCGTCGAAGTAACAAGCAACAACAGTCGGAGGAGTAAAGAAATGAAAAGCAAGTTGTGGTCAGTGATCGTTCTGTTCGTTCTGTCGGCCGCCGGCGTCTTCGCTCAGGACAACCCGTTCTGGATGGCGACGTCGACGTCGAACCTCAAGTTGTACAAGATCCAGCAGATCAAAAAGGCTTCGGTGAGCCTCTGGAGCGGGGGAGCAATCAACCAGATCAACACCCAAGCGGATGCCTGGGCGTACAATCAAAGCGACGACACTCTCGATGTTCTCGACATCCTGCGCGAGCAGAGTCTGAGCATCTCGGTTGTTCGTCCCGAAGAGGACTGGGTCGGTTGTACGGCCTGGTTGTACGATCAGTACGGTCGGCCGTTGTTCAACGGTGGAAATTACGACAATCCCGTGAACCAGAATGGAACCTGGGTTTTGCCGGAAGAGCTCATGTGGGTGAACATGTATCCATGGTATCAAACCTGGATCTATGCGCCCGGGGTGATCTCGGCGAGGGCAGTGGTACGTGATGAAGACGGCAACATAATTCGTTCGGAAGATCTCTACGTCGTCGACGGCGAGATTCGCTTTCTGGACGAGTATGTCAATATGAACGCCGATCTCGGTGTCACCTCCTGGGTTGACGGTCAGTACGAAACAGTCAGGGTTTCGCTTCGAGGTGATGAAAGTGCGCCGGTTGAGGAGATTTACACCTCGATCGGTCCGAGTTTGTCCATCGATGGGCTATGGAATTACGGCAACACGTTGGATTACACGGACTACATTTCCGTCCAACTGTGGGCGAACAACGAAGGACACGGACAGTCGCCGGTGTTACGTTTCGATGTATCCAGTGCCAAGTCGTTCTATCTGTTTACCAGTACGACCGATGGTCAGAAACCCATTGGTTTGACGGTAACGGACGGGACGACGGGTGCCAAGACTTACTACGACAACAGCGCTGGCCAGGATTTCATCCAGGTCTTGCTGCCGAGTAGCGGGTTTTGGTACGTCACGTACGAATGGGCGACGTTCGATAACGTCGAAGCCGATGATTACTACTGGTACGGCGATGGCGAGTAAGGAGGTTCTACAAGCGTGTGAGTAAAGGGGATCATCACGGGGTGTGATGGTCAGGACCCGGGTGTGCAATTGCGCGCGCCTGGGTCCTTTTTTATTATCATATTTTGAATTTGACAGAATTCTCCACTCGTGCTAAGCTATGTTTTGCTGATCATTTAGAAAGGAGCGCGAGCTATGAGTTGGAAGTGGCAAGAAATTGTTGAAGAAGTCACCGATATACCACCGAGAGTGCAGATCCTAATCCTGGTGGTTATCGGCTTTGCTGCGATAATCTTTATCGTCAATACTCTCGGCTGGATGGAGAAAATCTGTGGCGGGCCGATTTGGCCGCCGCCGGCAGTGGAACAGGTGGAGGGCGAGTAAGTTCTCCACCAAGCAGTTTGGGTCCTGGGTGTGCGTTTGATCGCCCCCGGGACCTTTTTTATTAAACAGAGATTCTTGCTTTTTTTTGATAATTAAGCTATATTAAGGGCTCATTAAATAAAAACATGTCCCAAGAACAATTAATCAGACTAGCTTGTAAAACTTGTAAAAGAACCAATTACTGGAGCCGTAAAAACCGCAAGAAAGTGGAGCGCAAAATTGAACTCAAAAAATTCTGCAAATGGTGCAAGAAAAACACTACTCACAAAGAAGGGAAGAAATAAAATGAAAAAATCTCCAACAAATGGAGATTTTTTCTTGGCGGGAGATAGAGGAATCGAACCCCTAATTTTCCTTTTGGAGAGGAATGTTATACCACTTAACTAATCTCCCTAGCCATAAAATCTTAGCACAAAATCAGCTAATTACCAAAACATCTTCACGATTGCAATCAGAGCAACGATGGCCCAGATGATATTGAGTACTGCTGGTTGAGTATTTTTATCATCCAAAGCATCGACGACGACACCGATCGCACCAGTCAAGTTTAGGCCTTGATACCAGAGAGAATCACTGCCGATAATATTAAAACTTAATAAAGCATATGCGCCGACAATCGCGACGACACCATACCAACCCAAGACCTCGGTTATTTTATTTTTCATAACCGTTATTATACCATATAATATTTTTATTCCTCTTAAACCACGTTCTTTGTCTTTTGGCATACTGAAAACTCTCTGTCAAAATATTTTCTATCATCTTATTTTTACTGATCTTTTTTTGCAAGAACAAAGCGCAGTTTTTGTATTCCAAACCTAATGATTCCAGTCGGCGGTAGGAGACACCGCTCTTATGCAAACGTGCCACCTCGGCGACCATACCGACCCCCAGACGCCTTTTTAGCCGGGCTCTAATATGCTCCTGCAGGGTCAAATCTGGCCAATCTAGGCCAATAAAGGTAGCGTCGTATGGTTGACCACCCTGTATTTTAGGCACGCGCCCAAGGCTCTCGGCGATTTCTATCGCCCTCACCAGCCTCACTTTATTCTGACCATCAATATTCTTGGCTCGAGCGGGATCCAGCTTTTTTAAGATTTTCAATAATTCTGGCGCCGTCTTTTTTTCTAATTCCGCGCGTAATTTTTTGTTTGGTTTTACTTTCGGATAATTAAGGTCAGAAACAAGTGTATCAATATAAAATCCAGTGCCTCCGCAGATAATTGGCAATCTTTTTCTTTTTAAAATCTCAGTAATTTTTTTCTCAGCCAGTTTCTTAAATTGAGCCACGGAAAAAACTCTTTTGGGATTGGCCACGTCGAGCAAATGATGAGGCACACCCCGCATTTCTTTTTTAGTAATTTTTCCACTGCCAATGTCCAGGCCTTTATAGACTTGTCTGGAATCCGCACTGATCACTTCACCATCATATTTTTTAGCCAGCTTCACCGCCAAATCACTTTTGCCGGTGGCGGTTGGACCAAGAATGACTAATATTTTTGGTTTTAATTTAGACTTATTCATTATGTGCCAGAGGTGGGACTTGAACCCACAAGCCCTTGCGAGCGCTCGATTTTGAGTCGAGTTCGTTTACCAATTTCGACACTCTGGCATGTGAGGTGATTCTAACTCATTTTGGAGAAAAAATAAAGTGTGCTAGAATTGTGCCATGCCAAGCCAGTTTTTTAATGATTCAATCTTTTGGGTGGAAATTGAAAAAGTTTTTCCCAATCCTTTTCAGCCCCGCAAAGAATTTGAAGAAGCCAAGCTTCGTGATCTAGCCGGTTCCATTCGTCAGTATGGGATTTTACAGCCTTTGGTGGTGACGAGAAAGGAGGTGACTAAACCCGACGGTGGTCTGGCGACGGAGTACGAATTAATTTCTGGTGAACGCCGTTTACGTGCCTCCAAAATTGCTGGTCTATCTCAAGTCCCAGTTTTAATTCGAGATAAAGAGGAGAGTGATCAATTAAAATTAGAGCTGGCAATTATTGAAAACTTACAAAGAGAAGATTTAAATGTGGTGGATCGCGCCAAAGCATTCCAAAGGTTGGCCGATGAATTTAATTTTAAGCACGTTGAGATTGCCAAGAAAGTTGGCAAAAGTCGTGAATATGTTTCCAACAGCTTGCGTATTTTGCTTTTGCCCGAAGAGATACTTCAAGCTTTGACTGACGGCAAGATTTCTGAAGGTCACTCACGACCGCTTTTGATGTTGGCAGACAGAAAAGAAGAGCAAATGGTTTTGTTTAAAGAAATGATGATTCGAAAAATGACTGTCCGTGAAGCGGAATTGACCGCTAGAAAAATTGCCGTGGAGCGTATTCGTAAGCCAGAAAGAATGCCTGATCCAGAACTCATGGAGCTAGAAGAAAAATTGGCGCACACTTTAGGGGCGCGAGTGCATATCGAACGAAAAGATAAGGGCGGAAAAATTATGATTGATTTCTTTTCTAATGATGATTTGCGCGCTATTCTCGAGGCGGTAAACAATAAGACTGCGATGCCAATCGCGGCCGCGGCAGAGACGCAAACAGAAACTTTGATTGATGATCGTTCAGATGAAGAAAAAGAAGCTCAAGAAAATGATGAAGAGCTGTATTCGGTTGATAACTTTGTCGTCTAACTTTTCTTTTCTTCGTCCAAAGCGTTTTTAATATGTTTTTTTGCTAGAGTAGTTTTGGCATAATCGAGCCATTTGCGATTTGGCTTGGAATTTTTCTTTGTAATAACTTCCACTCGGTCACCATTTTGTAGAACCTTATCAAGCGCGGCGATTTTATCGTTCACCATGATACTCGAAATATGATTGCCGATATCAGAGTGAATGGCATAAGCAAAATCCACAACACTGGAACCGATCGGCAAGTCCACTACATCACCGCGGGGAGTGAAAGTGAATATTCTTTGATTAAAAAAATCAGCTTTTAAATTCTCCATCATTTCTTCACCTTCCGAAGTGGAGTGTAATTCAGCAAATTCTTTCATCCAAGTCGGGGTGTTTTGATTATTGTTTTTTTGAAAGAAAGATAAAGTCTTGGGAATGAATTGATTAAACCAATTCATCTCTTTATTATCGGATTCTTTTAAATCTTTGTAAGTTAAGTGTGAAGCGATACCGTATTCGGCATTTTTATGCATTTCATGAGTTCGGATTTGCACTTCGACAATCGCTCCATCACCGGTAAAAACTGTCGTATGAATACTTTTATAGCCGTTTAATTTTGGCACGGCGATATAGTCTTTGATTCGGCCAGGCAATGGTCGCCATTTACTATGAATGATACCGAGCACTTTATAACAATCAGAAATATTTTCGGTAAAAATACGCAAGGCGAGAATATCATAAATTTTTTCAATATCGCCGGCTTTATTGATAATTTTTTTGCTCAAGCTGTACAGACCTTTCAGACGATAATCAGTTTTAATATTTACCATACCATCCTCGGCCAAGGCTTTTTTGACTGACTTCATAAATTTCTCAAGCTTTGGTAGGGTCTCGGCACTCTTGAGTTTAATAAGTTCTTTAACTTCTTTATATTCTTTTGGATAGATATATGGGAAAGATAAGTCCTCCAGTTCACGAGATAATTTTCGAATACCCAAGCGATAGGCTAGAGGAGCGAAGATTTCCAAAGTTTCAAGGGCAATTCTTTCTTGCTTATCAGGGCGCACAAATTGCAAAGTGCGCATATTGTGTAAGCGATCACACATTTTAATGATAATGACGCGGACGTCCTGGGCTGAAGCGACGAAGAGTTTTCGTAAACTTTCAATGTGTCTTTCAGCGCCACGGTATTTTAATTTACCAAGTTTAGTCACACCATTCACCAAGAACAGAATTTCGTCACCAAATTCTTTTTGGATTTCTTCTTCTGTCTGCACCCCATCTTCAATTGAGTCGTGGAGCAGGCCCGCACAAATAACCGCTGAATCCATTTTTAATTCCGCCAAAATTTTGGCTGTTTCAAAAACGTGCACAAAGTATGGTTCGCCAGATTTTCGGAGCACACCACTGTGGGCCTTCTCCGCCACGTTATAAGCTTTTTCAATCAGGCCAATTTGCTCTGGTGTCGTCGAATCCATGAGGCTGGTGATGTCTTTGACGGTCATATATTCAGTATAGACCGAGCTTATATTTTAAGCAATCTTTCCAATCTTATGCGGATTATGATTCGGACAGGTTTTGACACTGCAACGTTCGGGGATAGTTTTGGTACCGGCCATCATGAGAGCGCCACAGGTGGGGCAGAGGGCGCCGGTTGGTTTGGCATTGATCGCATTTTTACATTTTGGATAATTGGAACAGCTGTAGAATAAACCAAATCGCCCGCGTTTTTCTACCATGAAGCCATCTTTACAAGTTGGACAGGTGACACCGGTACTATTTTTTCTTTCGAGCTCTGCATCTTTTTTAATATGCTTACATTTTGGATAATTAGAGCAAGAAATGAACCGGCCATATTTACCGTCACGCTCGACTAATTTCCCATCTTTACATTCCGGACATTTTTCACCAGTTTCTTTTGGCCCCTCCATTTCTTCACCAGTAATTTTTCGCGCTCCCATACATTCTGGATATTTAGCACAGCTTAAAAACTTTCCGCTTTTGGCAAGTTTAATAATCATAGAACTGCCACAAATTGGACATTTATGAATCGGATCAGCATCGCCCATATTTGTCACTTTATCTAATTTATCTTTAAGTTTTACTTCTTTTAAAAAGGGTCCATAGAAAGTCGTGAGAGTTTTTAAATATTCGGCTTTTCCTTCGGCGATCGCATCGAGTTTATCTTCCATTTCAGCGGTAAAGGAATCACTTATATAATCGGCAAAGTTTTTTTCCAAGAAACTGCTGACCACATCACCGGTATCAGTTGGTACGAGGGCTTTGTTTATTTTCTCGACATAACCGCGGTCCTCCAGAGTTTTAATAATCGAAGCGTAAGTCGATGGTCGGCCGATATCACGTTTTTCTAATTCTTTAATCAAACCGGCTTCGGAATAGCGACCCGGTGGTTCGGTTTCTTTACCATCAGAAAATAAATTTATTAGTTTCAATTCTTCACCGACAGAGACTTTGGGCAAGTTCACATCTTCGCCACCACCCTCAGGATCCGCTGTGAGCCAACCGGGAAAAAGTAGGCGGGAGCCATTAGCTGAAAAATCTGGAATTTCATTTTTCTCACCAACAGTTACCAAGATTTTAGTTCGCATGGTTTTTGCATCCGACATCTGTGACGCCACTGTTCTCTGCCAAATCAAGCGATACAATTTTTTCTGCTCGTCATTCAATCCGACATTTTCTTTGCTGACATCGGTCGGACGCACGGCCTCATGCGCTTCTTGCGCATTTTTACTTTTAGCGACAAAGGTGTGAGGTTCTAAATATTCCTTACCATACTTTTTTAAAATCGCATTGTGAATTTGCGCGAGAGCAACGGCACTGAGCGTGGTACTGTCGGTACGCATATAGGTAATGTAGCCCGCTTCATACAATTTCTGCGCAATACCCATGGTGCGTGATGGGGCGAAACCTAGACGGGTGCTGGCCGCCTGTTGCAAAGTAGAAGTCGTGAAAGGCGCACGGGCGGATCTTTTAGCTTCACTTTCGCTGACATCTTTGATCAACCATTTAGATTTCTTACCAACTTCTAAAATCTTCTCTACGAGTTTTTCATCTCGTGGTTCTTCGGTACAAGTCAATTCTAAATTTTCTTTGGTTAAAGTTTCAGTCTGCGCGGTAATAGTCCAAAACTTTTCCGGAATAAAGGCGCGGATTTCTCGCTCGCGTTCCATGATGATTCGCAAGGCGGGGGATTGCACGCGACCAGCCGATAGACCATAACGGACTTTTTTCCAAATCAAACCAGACAAATCATAGCCGACTAAGCGGTCCAAAACTCGTCGAGCTTCTTGTGCTTCTTTTAAATTATTATCAATTTCGCGAGGATATAAAACAGCTTCTTGTACGGCGTCCTTAGTGATTTCATAAAAAACTACACGCTTGGGATTTTTTAAACCAACTGCTTCTTTAATATGCCAAGCAATGGCTTCACCTTCACGGTCGGGGTCGGTCGCCAACAATACTTCGTCAGCCTTTTTAACTAAAGATTTGATTTCAGCCACAACCTTTTCTTTGCCGGGACTGATTTCATAATGGGGAATAAAACCACCGGGAATATCAATCGCCTTTTTATTACTTTTTGGTAAATCACGAATATGACCAACGCTGGCCTTCACTTCATATTTACCATCCAAATATTTGGAGATGGTTTTGGCTTTCGCGGGGGATTCGACAATTAATAATTTCATATTTTTATTATAGAAGAAACATAGTTTCAAATTTTTTGGGACGGACCCAACCATCCGCAAAAAATTTGAACTATCTTTCTTCTCTAATTGTTTCTTAGTATTACACAGTTTTCACTTTTTTAGCAACTGTGGATAAAAATGAGGTATAAAAAATCCCGCGAGCGTGGCGCGCTCGCGGGTGACGATTCGATACTTCAGGCACTTGGCGTCGGAACGAAATCCTTCTGCCAGGAGAAGTAAAGAACTTGTTCGTCTTCTTGAGTGACGAAACCGCCCTGTCGTAGTTCGACGATTCCTTCGTGGATGGTTATGTTCCAGGGATGAATCTCATAAATACTCGGTAGTCTTGGGTAGGACTTACTCGGATCTTCTCCCATGATTACTGCTTGTGGTGTCTGAGTGTACCACTGCGGATCGAGATTCAACTCTTCGGTCATCTCTCGTTGGAGAGCAGCCAGCGGAGTTTCTCCGCGGATGATCTTCCCAGATGGAAGCCCTTGGATTTTCCGCACCCGTCCATCAGGCAGGACAGTTTTCACATGCACGAGTGTACCAAGGTTTTTGTTCACGATGTTCATCCGAACAATCGACAGGACTCGGTGGATTCCCGAGGAATCAATCACTAGATGACTTTCCCCGGCGTTGATTTCATCTGTCAGATCGCCGATGGTCTTGGCCTCACCGTGCCCCCACCCGGCATATTTGTTCAGAAAAGACGGCCAGTCTGGCTCCATACACCATAGTACGTCAGCCAGGGTTTGTTTTCCCAATGATCCGTTTGTGCTCATGTTGACCCCTTCTTTGGGTTGTTTTTGTATCGAACTTCTATTTTTACTCTACATCATAAATAAAAAAAAGGCAAGCGTCACACTTCGCTTGCCTCGTGGATGAACCACCTCCTTTAGCTCTGGTAGTCTTCAATCCCACGGTAATCATCGATCACGAACGTCCACTCGCGGGATTCGTTTGTGATTGCAAAGGTTCGATCCTCGATGACCGTACCGTAATAGTTGTAAACCACGATTCTGACAAACTCTCTCCTGCCGTCGTGTAGCTGAAACGACCAGTATTCCTCAGACGGCTGGTTGTAGTTGTCTGGATTGTCTGGATAGAGTACTATCGGATAACTTGTGTTCCCAACATACACTTCCACGATTCCAGAACTACGGTTCTCGACTGTCAGTCCGACATACAGGGCCGAATTGTCGTCATAGCTGTTGTCTCGGTCGTAACTCTTGTCCGTCTCCTCGCACGCCGTGACCAGCAGCCCGGCGACGAGTAGGACCATCAATATGCGAATGAGCTTCATGAGCGTCTCCCTTGTTTTGACTTTCTATATACTATTATACACCCAATCAAAGTCTATGTCAATCTAATCTCCCCCAGACTTTCTCGAATCAAACCCTTGAGTTCCATGATTGATAAAGCGGTATTTGCTTGGCTAATCGGCAAGTCCATCGAGCGCAAAATCTCATCGCGCGTTTTTGGCTCGATTAATATGGCAATTATTTTTTTCTCATCCACTGAACAATCATGATATTCTAATTCCAAATTTCTTGGTCCGTTGTCTTTTGGTTCAAAACCTAATGCCTGCAAAAGTTCTTCCGGTTTAGTGATTGGTGTCGCGCCCAGACGAAGTAATATATGTGGACCTTCCGATGTTTTAGAAAAAATTGAGCCTGGCACCGTCAAGACATCTTTATTGTATTCTGTCGCCAGTCGAGAAGTGATTAAGGTTCCCGATTTTATTTCCGCTTCAATAATTAAAACCGCTTGCGACAGTCCCGCCGCCACACGATTTCTTTTGGGGAAGCTGTATTGGGTGGCCATGAAGTCTGGTTCGAATTCGGACAGGAGACAGCCACCACTTTCTAAAATTCTTTGCGCCAAACCGACATGGGCGAGGGGATGAATTGCTTTCACTCCCAAACCAGAACCGGGCATGGCAATAGTTTTGAGTCCAGTATTAATTGCGGCTTGATGAGCGATACCATCAATACCGATTGCCAAGCCCGACACAATAGTGACATCGTAACCGCGCAGACCGGCAATCAGCTTTTCACAAACATCTTTACCATAATTAGTATATTTTCGACTGCCGACGACACATAAATATTTCGTCTCCGATTTCGGCAAGTCTCCACGAATAAAAAGTTTTTGTGGTGACTGCGGAATTTGCCACAATTGTTTTGGCCAGTCTTTTTTATCTAATTCCCGAATCGGGAAATCTCGATCGATAGGGTGAATATTTTTCATGGCGCCGACATCCTATCATATCGACAAAATTCCCGCACCTGTGGATAAATCGAGGGTATTATTTTGATAATAAAAAAGGGAGATGCGTTGTCCTGTGACAACACATCTCCGGGGGTTCTCTCACCACTGACGAGTTGGAGAGAACATCAACTCTCTCGGCCGCGCTTCTTATCGACGGATCTTGCTGGTCTTGCGCTTGTGAGCCATCGGCACCTCCTTTCCTGTCTAAGATGATAGCACAAGACATTTTTTTTGAAAAGTGGTAGTATTAATAATTATGTTAGATATAAAATTTGTAAAAGAGAATCGCGAGATTATCGAACAGGCAATTAAAAATAAATGTTCCAAGCCTGTTGATATTTCCGAATTGATTTCGGTTTATGATAAAAGACAGGATTTAAAGCGAAAAATAGACGAGCTTAACCAAAAAAAGAAAATCGCCGCAGACAATCGTGCGATAGAAGACGGTATCGCTTTAAAAAAAGAATCGACAATACTTGAAACAGAGTTGGCTGATTTGGAGAAAAAATATCTGGCCTTGATGATTGCTTTGCCCAATATTCCTTCGGCTGATACCCCGATTGGTAAAGACGATTCAGAAAATAAAATTTTGCGAGAAGTAGGCGAGAGACCAAAATTTGATTTTAAACCAAAAGAACATTGGGAGTTGGGCGCCGAACTCGATCTAATTGAAACCGAAAAAGCTGGCAATATTTCTGGACCTCGTTTTGCTTATCTGAAAGGTGATTTAGCCTTGATGCAATTTGCCCTGATCCAGTTTGTCATGAGCTTACTGACTAATGAAGATGTTTTAGAGAAAATAAAAAATGATGCCGGTTTGGATATCAGCACCAAACCCTTTACTGCAATGATTCCACCCGTCTTTATTAAACCCGCTGTCTTAAATCGCATGGCGCGCCTAGAACCACGCGAAGAACGCTATCACACTGAAGCCGATGATTTATATTTGATTGGTAGCGCCGAACATACTCTCGGACCGATCCATATGGACGAAATCATTCCGGAAGAAAAATTGCCAATCCGCTATGTCGGTTACTCAACATCTTTTAGACGAGAAGCTGGAGCATCGGGTAAAGATACCAGAGGAATTTTACGTATGCATCAATTTGATAAAGTAGAAATGGAGACTTTCTGTTCGCCAGAGAATTGTTATAAGGAGCAAGATTTCCTAGTTGCTATTCAAGAACACATTATGACTGCCCTCGGTTTACCTTATCGAATCATTATCTGTTGTACCGGCGATATGGGTGATCCCGATCATCGTCATTTAGATTTGGAGACTTGGATGCCTGGGCAAGATAAATATCGTGAGACTCATAGCGCCGATTTAATGACGACTTATCAATCACGTCGTCTCAATACTAGATACAAGAAGAAAGATGATAAGCCAGATTTCGTGCATATGAATGATGCTACAGCAATTGCTATCGGCCGAACCTTGATTGGTATTATGGAAAATTACCAACAAGCGGATGGCTCAATTAAAGTCCCAGAGGTTTTGCAAAAGTATTTGGGTAAAAGTGTGATCGCGAATGAAAAGAAATCCTAATCTTGGTTCTTCGGTGGCGCGAGCCAAAAAACGTCGACTTTTTTGGGTGCGATTTTATATTATTCTATTTTTTGTTTTAGCCATTACTTTCACCTTGGCCATTTTCTCCGGTCATTCCAAAGTTATCATCAAGCAAATAAACGTCTCGGGTCAAGCTTCCATTTCGACTGAACAAATTCTGGACGTGGTAAATAAAAATCTTGCCGGTCGTTACTTTTATCTTTTTGCTCGCAATAATTATTTAATTTTTCCACGGTTTACTATACAACAAGATCTGCTGAATGAGTTTAAAATTTTTAAAGCGGTCGATGTATCTTGGTCCAATTGGGGAACGATTGATATCAAAGTTTCCGAAAGAAAACCGCATTCAGTTTGGTGTGGAGCTGATCCTGCCGACATGAAGGCCGACTGTTATTTCATCGACCGAACTGGTTATATCTTTAATCGTGCGCCGACTTTCTCGGGTGATATTTTTGTCAGAAACTATCGCGCCCTCGACACTTCTTCGCCGATTGGTCAGTATTTTTTAGCTTCTAATTTGTATCTTACTCTCTATCGTCTGATTGATGTCTTGGCGAAAAATAATCTAACTGTGCAGCGAGTGTCTTTTGATAATTTTGATTATAAATTCTATCTCGCCACCGGCCCGACGATCATCTTTAATCAAAAAAGTAATTTGGACGCGACTTTTGCAAATTTAATCACGGCGATTAATTCTGGTGATTTAGATTTGGTAAATAATGCCGAAAAAATAAATTATATTGATTTGCGTTTTGGGGACAAAATTGTAGTTGGGAAGAAAGGGGAATAAAAAAAGACGGGCTGTTCGTGATGAACGCCCGTCTCCACATCGGCCGGCACCAGTTATTTCTTCTTCCCCGGAAGAAACTCCTGGTTCATGCCGATCTGAATTTCACCTTTTTTGTCATACGCCTCAATTACGACCGGGACCAAAAGTGCGAGACCGATCAAAGCGCCGATGATAACCATGTGAGCCTCCCGAGAATGTGCTGTTTCGTAACAGTGGGAAGTATAGCAGATTACGAGATGCTTGTCAAATGGTGAGAAAGATGATATGGTAAGGAAATGAATTTTTGGAAGAAATTAAAGAACAAACCATTTTTCTGCTTGGCCCCGATGGCCGATGTCACTGACGTGGCTTTTCGAGCGATGTTTGCTAAATATGGCCAACCCGATGTTTTGTGGACCGAATTTGTGTCGGCGGACGGCTTGTGTTCCGTAGGGAAAAAGAATCTCCTGCACATGCTCCTGTTTACAAAAAAAGAAAAACCAATTGTGGCGCAAATTTTCGGCGCCAAGCCAAACAATATTAGAGAGGCCAGCGCCTTGATTGCCAAGATGGGCTTTGATGGAATTGATATCAATATGGGCTGTCCTGATAAAAGTGTGATCAAGCAAGGCGCGGGTTCAGCTTTGATTAAAACACCAAAATTAGCGCGGGAAATAATCCGCGCCGCGCTAGAAGGAATAAAATCTGCTGGGAAAGACATTCCCGTCTCGGTTAAAACTCGAATCGGCTTTAATAAAGTAGAATTAGAAGATTGGATCAGCGAATTAATTCAAGAAGATATCTCAGCCATCACTATTCACGCGCGCACAAAAAAAGAAATGTCGGATGTACCAGCTGATTGGTCTCAAGTCAAAAAAGTTGTTGATCTGGTGAAAAAAAGCGGTAAAGAAATTTTAGTCATCGGTAATGGCGATGTGAAAAGTGTTGCGGACGGAAAAAATAAAAGTTTGGAAACAAAATGCGACGGGATCATGGTTGGGCGGGGAGCGTTTGGGAATCCGTGGTTTTTTAATAACGAGAAAAAAGAGATTAGTCTTGAGGAGAAACTAAAAGCTCTCGTCGAACATATTAAATTATTCGAAAAATATTTAAAAAAAGATAAAAGTTTCGCGGTGATGAAGAAACATTTTAAATCTTATGTCTCGGGTTTTGACGGGGCTAAAGAATTGCGAGTAAAATTGATGGAGACGAATTCTTACCTCGAAGCCAAAAAGGTCATTTCAACTTATTTGTCAAAATAGCCTTATTCTAGGCCACATCCTATCTTCTCAAAAAAGAAAATAGAAAAAAGCTTCTCAAAGCCTTGACTTTAAACCTAGTTATGCTATACTTTGTACTCTAGTCGGGACACGGCCAAGGAGTTAGGGGGCCGTATGAGTACATAAACAACAGGAGGCTAAGACTATGCACGATGTGCGCCATTCAGCGGATCCGCCGGCAGCGATTGAATACGGAATAATCGCCCGCGTCTTTGATCCGAACGTCTGCTTCCGCGGCACGGCGGCCTGATCGGGCCCGCCAGCGCGACACCTGCCAAAAGTAGGAGGGGTGCATGGTTCACCACGTCGATACGGCCGGCGTAAGGTGATGAGTCCGCTCTAAAACAAAAACAACCGGTAGTTCTCTCTTCGCGGGAGAACTACCGGCCTTTTTTTATTTAATTTTTCTTGCATTATTTTTTAATAAGAGCTAGTATTTATTTTAGACCAAAGTACATTGTTCTCCTTGGTGGAGAACTGGAAGGGAGGTGATAGCATATGGGACGGAGTAGTCTTCTGTCCGCAGTGACGCGCTACGGTCCCCACACGGTGGAGGAGCGTGGGAGCGTGACGGCATAGGTGGCCAAAGAGTCGCCGATCGCCGCAATCTAGACGCAAGTCTAAAACCTCCGTGCAAGTAAACCCTTAACCGACTGGTGTTCGAGCGAACACCAGTCGCATTTTTATTTTTTTATTTCCCAACTTCTGTTATACTACTCCCATGACCGAAACTGCTTTATATCGCAAATATCGTCCCCAAAAATTTTCCGAAGTCTTGGGCCAAGATCATATTGTCGCCGTCTTAAAATCCGCCATCGCTCAAGACAATATCGCTCATGCCTACATTTTCTCTGGCTCACGCGGAACCGGTAAAACCAGCGTGGCCAGAATCTTGGCACGCGAGCTTGGCACCAGTCCCTCCGACATCACCGAAATCGACGCCGCTTCTAATACCGGCGTGGACAATATCCGCGACTTGAATGAGTCGGTCAACACTTTACCTTTTGAATCAAAATATAAAGTCTATATTCTCGACGAAGCCCACATGCTGTCCAAAGGCGCCTGGAATGCTTTACTAAAAACTTTGGAGGAGCCACCCGCTCATGTGATTTTTATTCTCGCCACTACCGAGCCAGAAAAAATTCCCGAAACCGTCGTGTCGCGCTGTCAGACTTTTGCTTTTAAAAAGCCAACACAAAAAGTCTTGAAAGACGTCGTCTTGGCCATCACCAAAAAAGAAGGTTTCACTCTCGAGCCCGCCTCGGCCGATCTGATTGCTTTGCTCGGCGAAGGTTCTTTCCGTGATGCGCAAAGTATTTTACAGAAAGTGATGGGGGCGTCGAAGGATAATAAAGTGTCCTTGGACGAAGTCATTTTAGTCACCGGGGCGCCAAAATCCGAATTGGTCAATGATTTTATTCGCGCGATTGCTGAGAAAAATCTGACTCTGGGTTTGCAAGCGATCACTCAAGCCACCGAGTCCAGCCTTGATCTTCTTCTTTATTTCAAATTAGTGTTACATAAAATCCGCGCGATTTTGCTGTTGCGCAATCTGCCATCATCGGCCGATAAACTGAAAGAAGAAATGACCGACACCGATTTTAATTTTCTCAAAAACCTCGCCGATCAAAAGCCCTCCGCTATCAACTCCGACACCCTCTTGCTCCTCTTAAACAATTACGACCTCGTCGCCAAAGCCTATTTACCGGAGATGGTGTTGGAATTGGTTTTGACTAAAATCTTGATGGTTAATTAAAAAAACTGAGCCCCGAATCTTGTTCGGGGCTCGTCACACACCGCTTGGCGGCAGTGTTCAGGTTGTCGGGGTTTGGGCCTGTGCAAGAGCCATCCGACACTTGCTCTGGTGCTCGTCCCATTTATTGAAACGGATATTCCGTCCGCATACGCACTTTCGGCAGCAAGGTTCGGCATGTGTCGATGCTTGACCGAGACTGCGGTGGCAGGTGCATTGGCAGTCATGCACCACCGAAAGATCGAACTGAACTTGATTGGCGAGTAGGATACCCACGGGAACCTCCACTTGTTGGTGTTATCTAGTTTGGAATATATCATAAATAAAATAGTTTTGCAAAATACCTGAATGAAAAGCCTTCTTACCTAAACCTCGGCCGACTTATCCACAAGTGATCAGTCGCGCCTGCTTATTCCTCTGTGTTAGAATGCCGGCGCTATGGAGAAAGATTATAAAAGTTGGCACACAAAGAAAGAAAAGATTAATAATCTAGAGCTGAGGCCATTTTTCCACGAAAGAGAAATATGGTTTTGTTTTATTGGAGCAAATATTGGCTTTGAACAAGACGGTCAAGGTAAGGACTTTCAGAGACCGGTAATAATAGTAAAAAAATTTAATAATGAAATATGCTGGGCTGTCTCGTTATCAAAAACCAAAAAAAGAGGTGAATATTACTTTGCATTTCCTTTTAACGATAAAATAACTAGTGTCGCAATTTTATCACAAATAAAACTTATTGATGTCGAAAGGCTGAGTAGAAAAATAGGTGATATGGACGAAAATAATTTCTGTGTATTAGTAGAAAAGCTCAAGGCTTTATTTCCTTGAGCTTTTCTTTTTCCTCTGCTTTCGCAGAGTCGGGCCGAAGCCATTTGTTCATACATTATATCCCCACCTATTTTTAAAGTCAAATCGTGTGGTCTATCTTTTTCTCCTCGCAAGAGCGAGGTGAGCCCGAAGGCATTTGTACTACTAAGTGTAGCAAACCCGCGGCTGGTGTCAAACACTTGAAAAAGTCTTTATTTTAACGTATTCTGTATATCAAGCTTTAGCCAATAGTCCCTCGACTTCTCTCGGGACAAAAAAGCTAGGAGCTTTTTTGGGGGATCGTCTAACGGTAGGACAGCGGCCTTTGAAGCCGTTAATTTTGGTTCGATTCCAAGTCCCCCAGCAGTCATGTGAGACCGACCGAGGTCTATAAATCAACGCTTTTTTGAGAGCAAAATCGAGCACCCGTCATGGACTCGAACTTTCTCCAAAAAAGCCAAGAAATGTCGGGGGTTTTGTGTTAGACTGTAAGAATGCTTTCGATACTTACCTTTTTTGCTTCCATCCTTAAAACTTATTTCCAGTCTCTGAAAAAAGATCTGAGTCTTGCCGGTTTTGATCCGACCCTCTTGGTCGCTTCCATCTCATACGTCAGCTTGATTCTTCTAGCAGGACTTTCCCTTATGGGTAGGTTTCAGTTGCCGACTGAACCACTGTTCTATGTTTACTGGTTTTTCTTAACCTTGATCGCTATGAGTGGGTATATTTTGTTTGTTAAGGGTATATCTCATGCCCAGTTCATGGCCGCAAATTCTTTTTCTCATTTAGGCTTTGTCATGACAGCTGTTTACGCCTATCTGATTTTAGGGGAAGTACTAAGTTTGCAGAAGGTTCTCGCTATTCTGCTAGCCTTAGTCGGTGCCATGTTGTTTTTTGAGTGGAGAGTTATCGACAAAAAGGCACTTCTACAAAACAGGGGATTGTTATTGATCCTGTTTTCGGTAATCTTGGGTCCATTGGGACTGATTTTCTACAAACTAGCTATTGCCCATACCGGTTCTTACCATCAATTTTTGACTGGTCGGTTTGTCATGGATTTTGTTTATGGCACCTTGTTCTTCCTTTTATTTTTCCGTTTCGTTATCCGAAAAAATCCGCTTAAGCAGTCTCTGAAATTTATTTCTTCGACTCCTGCCTTAGTCTTTATGTTCGGCATGGCTTTGGTCAATACACTAGATTCTTGGTTGATTTATAAGTTACCAGCCTCGTTGTTTGCCCTATTGGGTATTGTATCTATTCCTGCGGGATATCTTATAAGCAAAGTTAAATATCACGAGATTATTACCACTAAGCATTTCCTAGGCGGTCTCTTAATCATAGTGGCTTTATTTATCTTTATTATGTTATAAATACGTTTATGAAACACCAACAATTAATGGCCCATCGTGGCGGAACGGAATTTGGCCCAGATAACTCTTTGGAGGCAATTAAGGTTTCGCTGGAGAAGGGTTATGATATGATCGAGCTCGATCTTAGAAAAAGTAAGGATGGAGTAGTCTTTTGTTTTCATGGAAGCTCTAAACAATTTGTCTTGTTCAAAATCTTTTTCAAACACCTCACCTTCGAACAGTTCAAGAAGAAATTTCCTTTCGTTACTACCTTACGAGAGATTATTGAAACTATAAATAATAGAGCAAACATCTTTCTAGATATTAAAGATGAAGATATTACTGAAGATGAGCTACTCGGGATTTTTAAGGGAATTGAAACGAGAGAGGTAATTTTAGCTAGAATAAAATTAGATTACCTCAAGAAGTTTAAAAGGTTGCCAGCAAATTGGATAAAAGTTCAGAATGGCGCTTCAGTTTTTAAACCGAACTTGAATGATCTAAATGAAGCGGGAGTTAAAATCTGGGAATCAATGATTTGGGGATATACTAAAAGTAATATTAAGCTACTTAAAGAAAATGGAATAGAAGCTCAGCCAGTTTCTTGGTTTATGAGCAAAACTAAGTATTTTAATTTATGTAAAAGGGACAATACCGTTTGGTTTAATACTGATCGATTACCCAAGAATGCAATTGAAGAGATCGTCGCTTCTAGAAAAGGAGTCGCTATGCAGAGCTAGAAAAGCGTCTTTTAATATAAACAATTACGCTGTATTCATATAATATATTAAATCTGCTATAATGGTTCTATGAACAGCGAACAAAATTTAATCCCAACTCCATTTAACGGACCGCAATTAAAGTCTGGTATTCCAGCTATCACCATTCAGGA
>JBAYUW010000002.1:0-79575 GCA_041674925.1 Minisyncoccota bacterium
AATGATTAAAATCTTGAACATCGTGGCGCTGATTATCGTGGCGTTTATTGTTTAATCTCCCACCATCTCAGCACAACCTCCCCTAACCCCTCCTCAGCTGAGGAGGGGAAGAGAGGGAACTAAAAAATAGCCCTATTCTTGGGGCTATTTTTGTTTATTCAACTCTTGTTTTATTTTCATTAACAAATCATCAATATTTTTATCAACCTCATCATTCCAAAACCTTATAACTTTAATTCCCAAACTTTCAAAATACTCTGTTCTTTCTTTGTCATATTCTGCATTATCTAAATGCTGATTACCATCAAGTTCAATTACCAACTTCTTTTCCGCACAGTAAAAGTCGGAGATGAAGTGGCCAATGCTGTGTTGACGACGAAATTTATAGCCAAGCTTACTATTTTTTAAATAATTCCATAAAATAGTTTCTTGGTGCGTCAAATTATTTCTAAGACTTTTTCGTGCCTCTTTTAAATATTTATTATTGTAGATGAAGTTAGACATTGGGAGGTATTCTAACACATATTTCCACCACCCCGTCATCAGAATGACACCCCTCCTTGAACAAGGAGGGGATTTCAGATAAACCTTCACTACACTTTATTACG
Organism: Minisyncoccota bacterium; assembly: GCA_041674925.1. Classification (GTDB taxonomy): domain Bacteria; phylum Patescibacteriota; class Minisyncoccia; order Phycocordibacterales; family GWA1-40-21; genus CAIJXO01. The sequence continues at coordinate 609 of JBAYUW010000002.1, forward strand.
CCACTCCGAATCTCCTCCTTGTTTAAGGAGGAGTACCCGAGTCGGCGAGGGGGAGGTGGTGGTAGCATTTTCTTTTTTCCGCTATAATATACTCATGGACACAGAAAAAACTGAACAACCCATCGGCCCAGTAATCGGAATTATTTTAATTATTCTCATGCTTTTAATTGGTGGTTATTATTTTCTCTCCAACAGAATTTCTAAATTGGAGCAACAAAAAATTGATAACGCCCTGATTCAAGAACAGAATAGTACCACGACCATTGCAACGAGTTCAGAACTTTAATCCTCCTCACTTTTGCTTTTTTCGCATTTTTCGGCTAGACTCATTTCATTATGACAAAAGAACAAAATAAAAAAGTTGTTTATAAGATTTTAAATACCAAGGATTTAGAGGGCTCGGAAGTCGAGATCAATGTCGAAATCGAGGCTAAAGAAATTGAAAAATTTCGGGCGGCGGCGATTGCCAATATTCAAAAGGATTTAAGTTTGCCTGGTTTTAGACCCGGTCATGTACCAGAAGCCATGCTGATCAAACACGTCGGCAATCTTTTTGTTTACAATGAAATGGCCGAGCTGGCGATCAATGAAGCTTTTCCGGAAATAATTATCGAGAGCAAAATTAATTTCATCACCATGCCTCAAGTTCAGTTGACCAAGATTGCTGAAAATAATCCGGTCAATTTTAAGATGATCGGTGCGGTGATGCCCGAAATTAAATTACCAAATTATAAGAAGATTGCGAAGGCCGAAGCGGAGACAAAAGAAGAACCGACCGAGCCAACCGAAAAAGAGCTTGAAGAAACCATTGAAGAAATTCGAAAGAATTATGCATTAAAAAATCATGAGCACAAAGAAGGTGATGATCACAGCAATCTTCCCCTACCAGAAATCAATGAAGAGTTTGTAAAAAAACTTGGACAGTTTAAAGACGTCGAGGATTTTAAAAACAGAATAAAAGAAGGTATTAAAAAAGAAAAAGAATTTAAGGCCAAAGACAAAAAACGACTCAATATTATTGAAAAAATAATTGCTGAGACAAAATTAACTTTACCAAAAATTTTAGTGGAAAGTGAACTCCGAAAAATGCAGGCGCAATTTGAAGATGATATTGCTCGCGCGGGGTTGAAGGTAGATGATTATTTAAAACATCTTAAAAAGACTAAAGAAGATTTGAACAAAGAGTGGACACCAGATGCCGAAAAACGCGCTAAGTTACAATTAATTATTTCTAAAATTTCTCTTGAAGAAAAATTGACGCCCGATCCAGAGCAGGTGAAAAAAGAAGTAGAAACTTTGTTGAAAGTTTATAAAGACGCGACCGAAGATCGCACCCGCGCTTATGTCGAAATGATGCTGACTAACGAGAAAGTTTTTGAGTGGCTAGAAACACAGAAATAATCGCCGCCGTTTCAGCTCTCAAAATATTTTGCCCCAGCGAACAAAATTGAAAATTATTTTTCTTAAATAATTCGATTTCTTTTTCCGACCAGCCACCTTCGGGACCAACAAACACCGCAACGTTCCCTTTCCCCTCCTTGTTTAAGGAGGGGTGGCCGTCGGCGGCCGGGGTGGTGGTGTGAAACACTACCGGAACCTCGTTTTGACTTTTTTGTTGTGAAACAACGGTTTCTAGTGTCAAATGTGGATAAATCAGGGGTAATTTTAGACGGCCACTTTGCTCGCTAGCTTCCTTCACAATCTTTTGTAATCGCTCCATATTTATTCCCTTCTTCTCACTTCGCTCAGAGATGATCGGATGGATTTCAGTTACGCCGAGCTCAGTAGCTTTCTCAACCGCCAACTCAAAATTTCCTTTTTTAATTAGAGCTAAATAAAGAATCACTTTTTTATTTTCTTCTGGTCGTGACGAAGCGGAAATGATTTTTAGACTCAATTCTTTCTTGGTTATAAAAATTATTTGTGAAACATACTCAAAACCCGAGCCATCGAAAATAACAATCTCGTCCCCCGATTTTAACCGAAAAACTTTTGATAATTGGTGAATCAGATCCTGGTCGGAAAGGGTAACCTCCTTCTGTTCCCCCACTTTTTGTTCAATATAAAATCGATGTAATCGCATGAAACATAGTATATAGCATCAATTGCATTATTCAAAACTTTGGTATAGACTATTTTTATGAGTTACTTAATCCCAACAGTTATTGAGAAGTCACAAAACGGCGAACGCGCCTATGATATTTATTCGCGTTTATTAAAAGAAAATATTATTTTTCTCGGTGGTCCGATTGACGATGATGTCGCTAATATCATTATCGCCCAACTTTTATTTTTACAAAGTGAAGATCCAAAAAAAGATATTAAAATTTATATCAATTCCCCTGGCGGTCACGTCTCGGCTGGTCTCGCGATTATCGACACCATGAATCATATTAAAAATGATGTCTCAACAGTCTGTGTTGGTATGGCCGCTTCGATGGGCGCGGTCATTCTCGCCTCGGGTGCCAAAGGTAAAAGATTTTCCTTACCAAATTCTGAAATCATGATTCATCAACCGCTAGGCGGAGCGCAAGGTCAAGCCACCGATATTCAGATCACCGCTAAACAAATTTTGAAATTAAAAGAAAAACTTAATCAAATTTTAGCCGACAAAACCGGCAAGCCTGTCTCCCAAATCGAACGTGACGCCGACCGCGACTATTATATGTCTGCTGAAGAAGCTAAGAAATATGGGATTGTGGATAAAATAATGTAACCCGTCCATAGCTTGCAAAACTCCCCTCTTTGTCATATAGTGTAAATGTTACTAATTTAATTTTATATGACTTTGTTTTTTATCAACTTGAAACTAAATAACTCGAAACTTGAGGTTTAATTAACTTTCAAGGCATAAAAGGCGAAGCATATTCGCAAATTTATGTCATTAAAAATTGTAGTATTGCTAGCGGGGGTGGCGGGCCTGATCGGCATCGCTCTCGGTTATTTCTTGCGTATGATTATCTCTCTGGGTAAGAGAGGTTCGATGGAGCTGGAAATAAAAGGGATGATGCTTCAAGCTAAAGAGGAGGCTAAGAAAATTGTCTTGGAAGCGGAGAATAAAGCGGTTGAAACTTTGAAAGATATCAAGCGCGAAGCTAAAGAGAAAGAAGACGCGGCCAAAATCGTCGAAGCCCGTTTGATTAAAAAAGAGGATTTACTCGATCAACGACAAACCGATATTGATAAGGAAGTCGAGAATATCAAAAAGAAAATTGTCGAGATTAAAGAGATTCGTGAAAAAACCGACAAAATTGAGCAGGAAAAACTGACTGAGTTGCAAAAAATTTCCGGCTTGAATGAAGAAGAAGCCAAGGCTCAAGTTTTGAAATCTGTGGAACAAAAATACGAAGAAGATATTTTGGCTCGGATCAAGAAACTCGAGATTTTTGGTTCAGAAAAATATGAAGCGAAAGCTAAGGATATCTTAACTTCAGCCATCCAAAGACTGGGTAATTCTGTAGCCTCCGACGTCATGTCCACCATGGTTAATATTCCTTCTGATGAAATGAAGGGTAAAATTATCGGTAAAGAAGGAAAAAATATTAAAGCTTTTGAAAGAGCAACTGGCGTGGAAGTGATTGTGGATGATACACCAGGTGCGATTACAATTTCTTCTTTTGATCCGGTACGTCGCCAGGTGGCTCGGGTCGCTTTGGAAAATCTTTTGATTGATGGCCGAATTCAGCCAGTTAAAATCGAAAAAATTGTCGAGGAGGCTAAAGCAAGTATTGGAAAAATAATGAAAGAGAAGGGCGAGGCCGCCGCTTATGAATGCGGGGTCTTTAATCTTGATCCACGTATTATCGCCATTTTAGGACGCTTACATTTCCGAACCAGTTATGGGCAGAATGTTTTGCAACATTCAATTGAAATGTCTCATATTGCCGGAATAATCGCCGCTGAAATGGGTGCCAATGTCAGTGTCGCCAAAGCTGGTGCCCTACTCCATGATCTTGGTAAAGCTGTGGATCACGAAGTCGTCGGTACGCACGTTGAAATTGGTCGCCGAATATTACAAAAGTTTGGTGCTAGTGAAGATATTGTCAAAGCGATGCAGGCTCATCATGAGGAATATCCTTATGAAACTGTCGAGTCGATCATTGTGCAAGTGGCTGATGCGATTTCCGGTAGCCGTCCAGGTGCCCGTCGTGACAATATTGAAAACTACATCAAGCGTCTCCAGGACCTAGAGGCCTTGGCCAATGCTTTCCCTGGTGTCGAAAAATCTTATGCTCTCCAAGCCGGTCGTGAAGTTCGTATCTTTGTGACACCAGAAAAGATTTCCGATCTTGAGGCCAAAGAACTCGCCCACGATATCGCCGCCAAAATCGAAACTGATTTGAAATATCCAGGTGAAATCAAAGTGAACGTTATCCGCGAATTGAGAGTGATCGAGTACGCGAGATAGAAACACTGGTGGAATAAAAAATATAAAAAAGAGGACGGGCTGCGTGTGCAACTCCCGTCCTTTTTTAATCCAATCCCCCAATCTCAAGCTGTGTCAAAAAAAAGCTGTAAAAGACCATCGGAACAGGAAAAAATTTTGCCATCAATCTTGATGACCCAGTTTCCCGGCCTCAGTTTATCAATCCAGCTGCCTGATCCCCAAATCGACAAGGTATGCCACTGCGGAAGGTGGGTACCGTCAGATCCTTCGTGGTATGGCACCATGCTAAGACCGCCGGTGTGAGATAACTCTCTTGATATCTGATTGAAGCATTCATGTGTCCCGTCCCACTTGATTGCCTCACCCTCGGAAAATACAGGAACTTTAGGTCTGATTTTGATTGGCATGACATCCTCCAGGTTAATGTACTTCTCGAATTCTTTATTACTATACACCTAGATATACAAAACGTCAACTTTTGACAGCGCTTGCGCCCAAAAAGCCTTGTATTATAATAGAATAGTACAAAACAAGGTCGAAAATTATTAGCATTAAGTTAAATTCATTACTCGCGCGAGTAATTAAATAATATGAATAAACAAGCCATTGTCGAAGTTGTACACGGTGTCTTAAACACCACCAAAGTACAAGCTGAACAAGTAGTTGATAAGGTTTTTGATTCTATCGTCGCTTCTTTGAAAAAAGGTGAGGAGGTTTCCATCGCCGGTTTGGGTATCTTCTCCGTGAAGGCCCGCGCCGCTCGTGATGCACGAAATCCTCGTACTGGCGAGACCGTCAAGGTCCCAGCTATGAATGTGCCAAAATTCCGAGCCGCTAAGGCTTTGAAGGACGCCGTAAAATAATCCAAAAATTATTTTTACTTCAAAAAAACCGTCATAAAAGTGGCGGTTTTTTTATTTTTATATAGAAAAAGAGAGCCCTGTCGCAGACAAAGCTCTCTTACGAACGGACATGGTTAATGATCTGAAAGAGACCGACGGCTTGATTTGGTGCGAAACCAGCAATTTTTGTCTTACGCACCAGTTCGGCATAGTAGATCTCGAGTGCCGCCCTTGCATCAAAAACACAATGAGGACTGATTTGACAACCAATCCCAATCCCAGCCTTTAGCGACACCAATCTGTAGGCTAGCCTGATGAGTTCGCTAAACTCCGCCGGCATAGAGTGTGCTACTTCGTCCAGGAAATCTCCAGACGACAGTTTTTTCATCTCACTTCTCCATTAACAGAATGTAAGGTGCAACCTTTTCCACCCATTTTGTAACTTGTTTCCTTTCCAATCCTACCACGCGTCTCCATTCATTGTCAATATCTAAAACACCGAAGCGCCTCGAAAGAGCATTTAAGTTTCCAATCACGGTATCGTGAGCTCTTGTTCTAGAATCTTCAGCTTTATTAATCTGTTCTTGATAAGTACTAGTTTCCATATCTGATTCCTTTTTTTGCGCGTGTTCTGAAGCCAACACAGAATTATAGTAACGAACAATACTCTCTTTTAAATCACAAAATAACTTATTGGCGATTTCGTCTTTGCTTGCTGCTTTTTCTATCGCTTGATACATTTTCACCTGAGCTGTTTGTTCGTACTGTTCCACTTCTACTTCGGGAGATAAGATGCCCTCATCATTAGAATCTGTGGGTTTTCCCAATATGCCCACCTCGGCATCGGATTTTCTATTCCAACTTTCTCGTAAAAATGGTTCCATGAATTTTAATTATATGTATAAATTTTACTTTTTTGGTTCTACTCTACTTCTTGTAAATCATGACTCGTAATAGCATCAACTAATCTATCACTCAAGGTATCAAAATAATCTTCAGCGTCCTTATATTTAGGATCAACATCCTCAATATCTCCATCGTCTAAATAATTAACTATATCTCGCCATTCTTTTTCCGTGAGGCGGGCATAAGATAAAGAAATGTCTACAAATTCAATATTAATTTTGAGTTTGTAGGGCTTTAAAATTTGATTAATATAGCTCAATTTTTCTCGTCTTAATTCATCAATTTTATTCTTCTCTAGATTTTGATCTCCTTCTATCATATATTTAAATTAAATTAATAATGGTGCGGGTAGGGCGAATCGAACGCCCACAAATTGGTTGGAAACCAAGTGTACTACCATTATACTATACCCGCCTGAATGATATTATACACAAATCTCCTACTTTTCCAAATAATCTTTTAGCATAGAAACAATCTGCTTTCGCATGATCTTTTTGTCATCACAAGCAATGTGACCATTAAACTTATATCCAAAAACCTCCTCCAGTAATTTTTGAGTTTCTAAATTACTGGAGACAGTAAATTTCTCATGACTTTCTAGATCCAAAACATTTGCGAATACTTCATCAGTTTTCAGTTCTTGCCCCAATTTTTCTAGGCCACGAACTATTTCTTCTTCCCTATTATTAATTAAGTCCCGAGCTCCAATTATTTCAATCTGAGCAATACAAAAATTGTGATTAGCGATAGCAAAAGTCGCATAATCGCTCTTGATTCGATCATCTAATTTAGTCCCAGTTAAATCCGATTTAGCCAAAAATAATTCCCGCCAATAATCATCGGACAACTGGGCAATCTTGTTCATATCTTTGAAAGCCGAAACGTCTCGTTCAGTACAATTATTAGAATGAAAGTTTAGGGTATTGGAAATGATTGCACTACACAAAAGGATGGCGGAATTTTTAGAGATATCAATTTTATTCTGGATAAACTTTTCAGCAACTAAAGTGGCAGCGGAACCCACCAACTCAATCTGTATCTTAGCTTTGGGAAATTTATCAACTTCATTTACTTTACGATGATCAATTATTTCAATCACCTTCTCTGGCACAAGTTTACCTTCAAAAAAACTCAAATGACTAGCGTCCACTAAAATAATCTCTGAATAATCTTTAGTATCTAAAATCTCAAGGAGGGGCTCAATTTTAAATCTATCCAAGACATACTCGGCTTCGACTTGTGCCCGACCAATTATTCCCGCAACCGCCGGCCGACCATTCTTCGTCAAAAATTCAGCATAAGCTACCGAGCAACCAACACCATCTAGGTCTGGATCAATGTAGCTAGTTATTAGGATTGGCATATTATTTATATATACATTATACACAAGATAGAGAAATTAAAAGTCGGTAAAACCTCGGGTAATTTTTGCTACTTCGTCGAAATTGTCCTCCGGCTCAACTTTTTTTCGTCTTTCAAAGCCGCACTTTTCACATTTATGAGTGAGGACGTATTCCCCTTTTTCTGTTTCCACTCCAATCGCTTTCATCATTCCACAACAGGCCGCCGCCCGGTCCCCTGGATTAATGTCAACATGTTTGCTCCACAAGCAATTCGGGCAATGATTGGTATAACCATCCCCCACCACCATTTCACCACAGTGTTCGCAAGTAAAGTCTTCGACTTTTTTCTGAAATAATTTCATATTAAAATCCTATCAGGAAACCTCACTGAAGTAAAATTTATTCTGGTAAATATTTCCAAATGAGATTAAAAAGTGTTTTTTGATTGAAAGCATTATTTACATCCTCAACAATTACCGCCATCATTGATTCCCAAGAAACAATCATTACTCGATTACCATAAATAATAGTATTCGATTTAAGTTTCGTTTCATTCGGAAGAAATTTCACTTCCCTTAATTCTTTTTTACTTAAACTCTTTTCCAATAACCCGGATTCTGATCTTTCGACGATTATTCTTGTTTTAATTCCTCTTTTTATTCTTTCAGATGTGAACTCCTTATATTCTTTTGGAAAATCCCTGATTATTTGTTCTGACGAACCAAAAACCAAATTTTCTTCTATTTCTCTGTGCCTGATGCGGTCAAAATATGCTTGCCATACCGCTTTTCTTCCTTGATAGTACATTACTTTCGGTTTTTGCGGTTCCTTACCTTGAAGCGCTTGAAGCTCGGGTAGAATTTTTTCGAACCTTTTCTCTTTATCTTTTATTAATTCTAGGATTTTTTCTGGATCAGTAGAGAAGAAATATCTTTTTTTTCCTTTAATAATCTGATTGATAAATCCTTTTTCTTGTAGGGCAGCAATGAAATCATAGGCCGACACCCGGTGAAGACCGGCTTTTTTGGCTATATTTTGTATTGTACTTAAACCCAACCCTAAAGATGCTAAATATATTTTAATTTCTTTATCATTTAGTCCCAGACCTTCCAATTCGTGTGTTTCTATCATATATTTTGAACGTTAATATATTAAATGTTGTAGCAATATTACTACATAAACATTATAATAAATCAGTAAATATATAGCAAGTGCTTATTTATAAAGAGAAAATTAAAAGAATTTGATGATTAATTTTGTAATATAATAGCAACATTTGCTTGACATCTTATAAAATAATGATAACCTGACGATAGAGAAGGTGGTGACTATTTAATTGGTTCTTTGAAAAAGGAGATATATGAATATACATGTGGGGAATCGCTTTGTGATTGTCGCGGGTGCACTCGTGTTTAAGTTTCCGCGAGTAAACATTAGTGGTCTTTTCAGGTATTACGGATATTACTTAACTGGTTTTTTGGGTAAGAAAAGGAGCTTACGACAAAAATGTTATAGTATCCTTTGGACAACTCAGGATATTGTCTTGGGTGGCTGGAAAGAAAATATTCGAGAAGCGCGAATTTTATTGAAGCCGCGAAATCCCAGATTTGCCCATCTCTATTTGCCTCTTCTTTTTGTGAACATTTACAAAAGAGAAGAAGGGGTTGGCAAAGGAAGTTTTAACGATTTCTGGGGTGGCGATCTCATTGATGGAATGGTTGAAATCGGGGGAGATGAAATATACAAGGCACTAAGAAAGGTGGCAGACTGGCATAATTTCGGAATAAATAACTTCTCTTTCAACGGAAGAAATGTAGTCTGTTTGGATTATGGTGGCAAGGGGATGTTGGATTTTCTCACTAAGTATGGCGAGGAATTTGAGAAAGTTATGCTGACTTTTTTGAAGAAAGAGTCGCAATCAAAAAAGGAGGAGGGGTGAAGAAAAGTAACACCTTCGTTGTGGAGGCAGGACCAGCAGTTGGTACGCCCTACCCCGGGGCAACACATTATGTATGTGTTTTTCTGGCTGAGGAAAATAGTACAAAGGAAGTTTTTCCGCGTATTAATTGCTGGTCGTCAGATCATGACGGGCTCGCGCTATCTTATTTGTCAGACAGATTATTTTACGCGAGGTATCACAACCTGGATCTTGGTGGTGCTAAGTTCGCGACTTTACACAAAGTCGATGGTGATAAGCTTTTGCCAGCTTTTTACACATTCGAAATACAGTCTTAGAAACCAAGAAGGAGCAGAGGGTTACGTACTGGAGGTAATTGTTTTTCGCGAGACCCCACCGAGTAAATCGGTGGGGTTTTTATTTGTATTAAAATAATAGAAAATTCTACTGGTAAAGGACTTTTAAATGATGAGGATGAAGGTGAGACACTAAAAAACACCACTCGTGGTGATGTATTTTAGTGTGCCTGTCTCCGGCTCAATATTTTGGCCAGACAGAGCTGACGTCCCTCAGACACCCTTATAGTGTAATATATCGCGAATAAATAAACAAGTTTTTGTCGGCCATCTCGAGTTTGGACCAAACTCGGCCAAGACCAGTAAGGCTATTCTAGCATATTTTTTGTTTCAAAATCGACGTATCTCGAGCGGGACAAAAAGTGACAAAAGTGACACTTTTTGCGGGTTAATGTTACAAGTTGATGTAACTTTTACAGATTAAAAGACTATAAATTTTTATATTTTCTAATCCAAACCCAGGCATTCGGAGGTAACCAGCCTTGGGCATTATTAAGATTAACTTCAACTATAAAAATATACCTGCCGGGCACACCAGGGAAGGTAGCATTATAAAGCTGGTTAACTGGTAACGAAGAAACCACTAAATAAGTTTCATCTATGTAGTGCCACCAATCAGAAATATAGTTATTATTGTGTAAGGACTTTATGTAGTTATGGAAAAGCGCTTTATTAAATGGTTCTACGGGGTTATATGTAATTATATAAACTTTGTTCATAATTTTTCTGGATTAGGTAACTGTTCAAGACTGCTTGGCTGTGGTTTTACATCTTTGGAAGATTCGGGATTCGTAATCATCTTTATTACATCTCCAGCTTTCGCATCAAAAAAATTGTCTTTATCACCAAAACATCTCAACGCCTCTGCTTTCAATTGATATTCTTCGGAACGCAGATAGTTTGGGGCCTTAAACAATAAGAACAAGTAGCTAACAAAGAATGCTAGTACTGGCATTAGGGCAATAACAAAAAAAGCGACCGATAACCATCCTATAACTTGAGTACAAGCAAAAAACATGGGTAAAGATATAACCACACAAGCCCAAAGAGATGGATTAACTGCACTTCTCACTGTTATTTGCTTTGCTATTGATTCTGTATTTGGTAACCAAGTCATTTCACCACATAATAGCTCTTTTTAGACCGTTAGTCTAATTAGATCATATCACTAACCTTATAGTCTTACTGAGATTTAAACGCGACTGGGCTACGTTTTTCTACTTCTGCATAGCTTTGCACCACCGGGGGTTCTGTCATTAATGGTATATGGAAACACAAGCCGTCGGGTTAATTGGAAATATGGCCGTTGCCCCGACAACAAAAATTAGGTACGTCCTGTATGCTAGAAAAAGTACCGAATCAGAGGAACGACAAATCCTTTCCATTGATTCTCAAGTTAAAGAAATGCTCCAACTAGCCGAACGAGACAAATTAGAAATTGCCGATATCAGACGAGAAGCTCATTCAGCCAAGGACTCTGGTCAGAGGCCAATTTTTAAAGAAATTCTGGAAGATATACGATTAGGAAAATTTAATGGGGTTCTAACATGGGCACCAGATCGACTTTCGAGAAATGCCGGTGATCTCGGTAGTGTCGTCGACTTGATGGACCAGAAACTTTTGGTAGAAATACGGACCTATGGTCAACAATTCAAAAATTCACCTAACGAGAAGTTTCTTCTGATGATTCTCTGTAGCCAAGCTAAACTAGAGAATGATAACAAGAGTATTAACGTTAAACGAGGACTCCGAACCAGATGTGAAATGGGTTTAAGGCCGGGGATACCCCCGACTGGATATTTAAATGAGAAAAGAACAGATCGTAAGTGTCATGCAAATATTGATCCCGAGCGAGCACTAATAATCAAGAAAATATTTAAAAAAGTCGCTTATGAAAAGTGGACTGGTAAAAAGATCTATACCTGGTTAAGATTTGAACTTGATTTCAAAACGATTAGAAACAAAAATTTAAGTCTTGGTAATATTTTCCGAGTTCTATACAACCCCTTTTATTACGGTGTTTTTGAATATCCACAGGGCAGTGGAAACTGGTATCAAGGTAAACATGAGCCAATAATTACCAAGGAGCTATTTGATTTAGCCCAAGCACAGTTAAAAAGTAACACTTTGAGAGTAGATCGAGAATTTACTTTTACTCGGCTCATGATCTGCGGTTTATGTGGATCAGGAATATCGGCTGGAGAAAAGTCTAAAAAATTAAGAAATGGTAAAGTGAACCACCATATTTATTACGGCTGTACCAAATCGAAAGACAAAAACTGTCGGTGCGGTTATATCAATGAAGCTGATTTAATTAAACAGTTTGAAGTTTTGATTGATACTGTAAACTTAGACGAAATTGAGATTAAACATAAAATTAGGGATGATCTTGAGAGATTCAAAAGATTCCAACGAACATTACTAGGTAACCGAGAAAAGATCACGATTCAAGAAATAGACATCCATAACTATGCCAAATTTGTTTTGCGAGATGGAAGACCAAATGAGAAAAGAGAGTTACTGGGGTGTTTTAAATCAAAAATTACCTTAAAAAATAAAACTGTTAGCCTAATTTAAGTTCCACATTGTTTCATATACAGCCCTTAATCCATCAGCAATGCTTTTGCTTCTAATGATAATAGCGTGCTCGTTTCCCTTCTCAAGAGAAATGATGGATACGTTGTTGCCATATATATCAATTTCGTTTTTAAAGTTGTAAATATCCTGTGAAATAAATTTCACTCGCCTTAATTCCTTTTGATTTCTCTCGGGTGTAAAGATGCCGACAGCCTTTTCCGTATTGGGCATGATGCCTCTGGTTTGAATTCCCTGTTCAGTTCGTTTCTTCCAATAGGTGCTAAGAAATTTCTCGTCAAATGCCAGACTAAAGTATTCAGCAGAAGCAAAAGAGAGAATTTCCTTTGGTTCTGTTCTCAGGGTATCCAAAATAGCACTTTTTATTCCCTCTTTACCTTCATAGAAAACAACCTCTGGTTTTTTTGAGCTAAAGGAATACAAGGATCGAAAATCGTTTTTCATTTCTTTGATTTGAGCAATCTGTTCTTCGACCATTTCTTTTTTGTTTTCCAACTGATTCTGAATTATCTCGATATCCTCAGCCTCAAAGTACCTAACAGTAGTGTTTTTCTTTGCTCTGATCTTTACCAGTGCTTTTTTAGACAAACGTTTTAAAGCTTCGTAGGTAGTTATACGATTCAAACCAGCCCTGTCGGCAATTTTTGCAGCTGTGGCCGACCCGGTCTCTAGATTAGACAAAAAAACCTTAATCTCTACTTCATTGAGACCTATTTGACCGAGCAAGTTTTTAATTTCAATTTTCATTGTATTGTAGTAGCTATATTACAAAAATTTAGACTTTTTACACTAATTTAACCTTTACAGATAAGGCTTTTTACAGAACTCGTACAGAAATGACTTATTCTGTAGTTCTAATTATACATAAACAGACAAATATTGTAAAGTATATGTGCCATGAAAAAAGAAAAAATAAAAGAGGCAGTTAAAAAAATAAATACCCCATTCTTCATCTATGATGAGGCTATTCTTAATCGAAATATTAATAGAATAATAGAGGCGTCAAAAAATGCTAATATTGGGGGTCGAATACGTTTATTTGCCTCATATTTTACTAACTCCAACCCAAATTTATTCAAATCAATTCAAAATGAGTCTGTTGGAATATTACTGCAAACCCCAGAAGAATGGCACCAACTTAAACCGTTTGGTTTGAACCGAGAGATGATTACATCCCCAAGTTTTTTGTCGAATGAAGAGATTGATTTCTGGACAAACAAAAATATTACTATAAACCTGGCTTCGTTTGAAGAAATTAGATATTTCGTCCAAAAGTATAAAAAAGCTCCTTTAAGTTTTCGTATCGATGCAACATTTTGGCAAAAACAGAGAACCGGTCTAAAGATTAAACAACTTAAGGAAATATCCGAATTTCTAAAAAATCAATCGGTTACACCATATTCATTTCATATATATTGTGGTACTGGTAGTTCCCTTAAGAAGATTAAGAAATATCTGATAAGAAGTCTAAAAATCTATCGTAAATATTTCCCAAATGTAAAAGAGATTAATCTTGGGGGCGGGTTTGCCTACGACTATAAGAGTCTACTAGTAGAAGAGAAGCACTTTGACTGGAGTTCCTACTTTGCATATTTAAAACAGAAGATAAAGGAATTTAATATTTCCCCAGAAGTGAGATTTATACTAGAACCAGGCCGGGATATATTTGCTGATATCGGAGTGCAGGTATTGAAAGTGAAAAGGGTTGTTAATTATCCAAATTTAAAATCGGTATCGACCGATGGTTCATATGTTTTTATGCCTTCGGCCGCGAAACGAAACAGGAAACATAATCTTGATTTCTACGATCAAAATTTTAATCTAATTCCAAAGGAAGAGTGTTTCTCTACTAAGCTCTCTGGTTCAACTACCCTATCGAGTGACTACATTATGCCTAACGTCGTTCAGATTCCAGAGCCAATAAAAGAATCAGATTACATCGTAGTAAAAGATCTAGGTGCTTATGGAGCTACCCAGCATATGGAATTTTTAAACAAAAAACCTTGCCCTGAGATTTTAATAGATAACGAAGGAAAGCTGAAATTAATTACCACAGAAGGTGTGGAGGCTGATAAAACAAGATACGCCCTTTTAACTCCAAAGTTGCTATAAAGTTATAAAATTCTCCACAAAATGAAAACTAAAGATACAAAACTATACACATCGGCCGAATCATATTTCCAAGGTCCCGATGGTATGAAAAACGAAGTAGCCATGTGGTTTGTTGCCGGTGGTTTACTCTTACAACATTTGGCTAAGAAGTCAGGTCATCGGCCCTTTGGCGGACTTAACAGCTCAGACGGTGAAATCGAAAATTCTAGACTTTCACCAGTTGAAGTATTAGATCTTTGCAGTGGACCAGGGAATTTTGTTAACCATCTACAGTTTGTCTTTCCCAAACTCAAAGCCTTCTGTGTAGACGCTAACAAAATATTCATTGAAAGCGGTGAAAATATTTTTCCGAATTGGGTTTGGAAACATAGCAACGCCGTAACTATTGATTTAAAGAGAAAGTTTGAAGTTATAACCATGAGTTCCGCATACCATCATATTTCTGACGAATACAAATGTGCCTTCCTTAAAAATGCTAAGAAACATTTGGCCAATGATGGAATAATCATTGTTTGTGAAAATTTTTTACCGGACTATCTAAATGTAAAAGAAAGAGCAGCTTCTGTAGAAAAATATTACCTTGAATTAAAAAAATACTATAATCAAGGGAATGCGACACCCGAAGCCCTAAAATCAATCGAGGAGGTCTACCAATTAGAAAAATTTGGAGTAGAAGAGCACAAAGTATCCTACAGGTTATTCACCTTAATGCTAGAAAAAGTAGGGCTTCTAATTGATCAAGACGTAATAGTCTGGCAACCCGACTCACTTAGAACTGAAAATGCTGGATCTCACGTTCTTGTATTAAAGAAAATGCCATATAAAAATACATTTTTATGAAGCCTCTCGAGCTAACTCTCAATGGTCGGGGCGCCGGGATTTGAACCCGAACTGCATGCTCCCAAAGCATGTATGCTACCGTTACACCACGCCCCGATATCTTAAATTATAAACAAACCTATTAAAGTCCGAAAATATTAGTCTGTTACTACCGTTACATTTACCCGCCAAAGTTTCTGAACGCCGGCGGGCCACGCCCCGATATGGAGAGATATTAGCACATTATACTTTATTTGGGAAACATTCCTTAAGAAAATCCCAAAACTGAGGCCAGCTTTTACTTACACAGCCTGGATTAGAAAATTTTACTTTTTTATTTTTCAAAACACCAAGCATGGCTATTGACTGTACAACTCGGTGATCATTCGTTTCTATCACTTCCCCGCCTTCAAACTGTCGCAAACATTTTTCCATTTCGTCTAGGCGATTCGATTCATGTCCTTGTATTGCCGGAAATCTTTTTGCTCCCTCTTCTTTATTGATTAAATTAAAAGCACGGGCGAAACAATAATCATCGGGATTAGAGGCTCTGAAACTAGTTTTATTTTTTTCTAATAATTCCAAGAAAGCTTCTGCTTGACGCCCTAAAATTTGATCGTGTCTAATATCATAAACTAACCCCTCTTTTCTCCGATCTTGCCAGTGTTTAAGGGCTTCAGAAGTAAGCTTGAGAAAATATGGTGAATTTTCTATTTTCTCCTCGTTCCCCAACAAAACTGCCGCACTTGCCCACTGACTAGTTCCCTTATCAAGCTCAAGCAATTTCGCGAGCGGCCATTTCACTATTTCCGGATTATTACACACGTCCCTTTTGATCAATGTCCCCTCTTTAATTAATTTTTTATTTAATTTCAATTTCCAGATTGCAAATTGTAGATAACGAAAAAGAGTGCCCGATTCCCCAACGGAAATTTCATTCTTTGTCTCCCAATTTTTTGCTGCATTAAATAGAGCACTCACATCCCCACCCAAATTTTTTCTGTCTTCTTTTTCTAAAATTTTTACAATATCCTTTTTGCCATTCAAAATATCCAAAACCCCCATCCGTATCATCCAGTATTTATCTAGTGGTATATAATTATCTAAATTTAATTCTCTAGTCATTTATTTAAGAATACAATCACAGAAATCCCCCAACATACTTTCCACTGTCGCCTCCGCCCCCGCCCCCAGACCAAAAGCTTTCTTTTCACCATTAATATACAAGATATTATCGACTCCGTCCGGCAACCAATCAGCTTTTGTGTCTTCGATGAAGCCACAGCGAATTTTTTCTTTATTCAAATCAATAATACATCTTTTCGAAATTAAATCTTTTTGTGTGGATAAAATAACTTCAACATTTTCTCTTGTGATAATCTTATCAAACAAACCGGAATGATTTGCGATAATAATTGTTTTCAAAACCACATCATTCATTTCTGCTTTTATAATCTCCTCCAAAGTTTTTGCTCCCGGCTCAGCAAAACCTTTTTCTAAAACCTCTTTCACGGTTTCCTCAACCGAGTTCCCGTTTTTTAAGTTACATGAAATATAATTCAAAGTACCGTTCACCACCCCCTTTATGTTTACAATATCTTTCGATTTATATCTCGAAATCTCCTTCAGCATTTTTGTCCCCCCTCCAACTGACGCCGTGTATCTTAAAATATTCTTATATTGTCTCAGTGTATCCCAATGATAAGCTATCGAGGCCTTCTCGCAAGTAATTACACTTTTTCTTTTTTCTAGTAGAGCCAAACTATACTTGAGAGCCTCCTCCCCTTTTCCAATTGTCGGAATGCAGACAAAAGCAACGTCGATATCATCAATAAAATTTTTCCAATTTTCTTTTTCCGAAATTTTATTTAAACCAAAATCAAATACGCCATCAGATCTCACAATATACTTTATTTCAATTTTTTCCTTAGAAATATTCCTTCTCAGTGTCGATCCTATATTTCCTAGACCAAAAATCATTCCCTTTTTCATTATTAGAGTATACCAGAAAGATATCTTAAAATCTCTATCGGACATCCAAAGGACATTACAAAACTATGTCTTCCAGATGATTAATCTGAGCCTTTTTGGTCATAAAATCTAAATACACCACCACAATATCAAGCTGCCAATCGGTTTTATATGAAACATTGAGCAGGTAGGTCTGTATCACCCTAGCTAAGCGCCTTAATTTCCAAGGGTGTATGTTATCTTCCGGTCTATATTGATCCAAATCTCCCGTTTCACGCGAAACGTATGGATGAGAAACAGTTTTTACCTCAATAAAGTGAAGTTTTTTGTCTTTTTGAGCAATAATATCAATTTCTCCCCACTTCCTGAGATAATTACGTCCAATAATCCGAAAACCATGTTTCACAAGAAACCTACACGTAATATTTTCCCCAACATCACCGACCTTTCTTTTTCTTGTTCGATTATCTTTCACGCCGAGCATCCTACACCAGATAGGATCCGTCGTGCAACAAGGGCGCTGTGGATAACCTGGCCGAGGTCTAGGTCTTTCTTAGGGCTAAAGTGAAAGACGGCCCATATTCGCTGTCATGAATAGTCTTATATACAACTTCAAAATAATTGCCAAGCATCCCAACTAAATCTTCCGGTTTGTATGAATAATAATATTTAGTATCGCCAAGATTTACGATCTCCATCTCCTTATAATCTCCGTATTTGCTAGAAATATACAAAATACCTCCTATTTTTAACCATTTACCAGCTTTCTGGAGTAAAACGGCCAAATCCTCATGTTTCATATGTAACACGGTGGCAAAAGAGAAAATAATTCCAAATTGATTATCTGAAAACTCTACTTCTCTCAAGTCTTTAACCTGAAACATTACACGTGGAACCTTTTTTTTGGCAAAATCAATTAAACCAGCTGAAGCGTCTAATCCATTGTAATTTTCTATCCCGACTTGTGAAACTATGTATTTGGCTTCCTTGCCATTACCACAGCCAAGCTCTAATACAGCGAGCGAACCAGATTTATTAAAGTTAAACGCTCGATCTATATCATCTTTCCTAACAGCATAAGTATAAAATTTTTCAGCATAAAAAGCCGCATTTTTATCATAGGCTTCTATTGTTTTCTTGTTTTTATCTAGTTTCATATGTAACCGTTTCACGTGAAACGTTTGTTGATTTTATTGGACAAAATGGGTATAAAAGACGTCTTTTATCAACATATCCCCATAGTTATCCACAGTTTAGACAAAATTCATAATCGAGTCTGTAGAATAAGGGTTTTCAAAAAGACGCTATATCCCTAAACATTAAAGGACTAGCGATAGTATTGTAACATATTAAATGTTTCGCATTCAAAATTTGTAAAAAAAACAAAATTAAGTTATAGTGTTTGGGTTGCGGGTATGGTTTAATGGTAGAACAGGTCCTTGCCAAGGATCAGATCCGAGTCCGATTCTCGGTACCCGCACACCGAATCGTTTATAAATTAAGTGATTGCTCCCATGGTGAAATGGATATCACAACGGTCTTCGGAACCGTTATTGTGGGTTCGAATCCTACTGGGGGCACAAAAAGAAGATGCTCAAAAAGTCTCAAAAATCGGACAACTTGAATATCCCATCTGAAGTTCTAACTGTCGTAAAAACCTTGAAAAATAAGGGTTTTGAAGCGTATTTGATTGGTGGTTGTGTGCGCGATATTTTACTTGGGCGCAAGCCAAAAGATTGGGACGTGACGACTGACGCAGTACCGGAAGAAATAATTTCTTCATTCGAAGATACTTTTTATGAAAATAATTATGGTACGGTTGGTGTGGTAAATGAGGAGGCAAAAGATGAAACTCTAAAAGTGATTGAAGTGACTCCATATAGACTAGAGGCGGAATATTCGGATAATAGGAGACCGGATCATGTGACTTTCAGTAAAAAACTGGAAGATGATTTGCAAAGAAGAGATTTCACAATTAATGCCATTGCGTTTGATCCAATCGAGGAGAAATATTTCGATTACTATCAAGGACAGGATGATCTGAAAGATAAAATTCTGAGAACAGTGGGGGAACCACATGATCGTTTTACCGAGGATGGCTTGAGAATCTTGCGAGCGGTGCGAATTGCCACTGAAATTGGCTTTGAAATTGATAAAAAGACCGAAAAAGCCATAATTAGCAACGCTAATTTGCTGACCAATATCGCCAAGGAACGAATCCGAGACGAATTCGCCAGAATAGTTATGTCAGATAATCCGATGGACGGCCTTGTTTTAAGCCATAAATTAGGCCTAATGCCCTATATTGTGCCAGAATTGGAAAAAGCCGTCAGTATTGAGCAAAGCCGGTCCCATGTTTATGATGTCTTTGAGCATAGTTTAAGGGCCTTACAGCATGCCTCTAGCAAGAAATATACTCTGGAGATGAGATTGGCCGCTCTGTTTCACGATATTGGCAAGCCAGTTTCACGACGCTGGGATAAAGGACAAAATATCTGGACCTTTTATGGGCATGAAGTGGTCGGAGCAAAAATGGTAGAAAAAATTTTAACAGATTTGAGATTTTCGAAAAAAGTAATTGAAAAAGTTGTGAAGCTGGTCCGCTGGCATATGTTTTTTGCTGACACCGAACAAATTTCTTTATCGGCAGTGCGAAGAATAATTTCTAGTGTTGGCCGTGACAATATTTGGGACTTAATGAATTTGCGTGGTTGTGATCGAATGGGTATGGGGCGACCAAAAGAAAGTCCATATCGTTTGCGAAAATATCATTCGATGGTGGAAGAAGCGATGACCGATCCGATTTCGGTTGGTATGCTAAAGCTGGACGGAAAGGGGATCATGGACACCACCAAAGAAGCGCCGGGTCCCAAAATAGGCTTTATTTTACACGCTCTTTTGGAAGAAGTGCTGGATAATCCGACCTTAAATACCGAAGAATATCTCAAAAAAAGAGCCAAAGAATTAGCCAAATTGGACATTGCTGAATTACAAAAACTTGGTGAGTCTGGTAAGGAAACAAAAGAAAAAGAAGAGGAAAAAAAGATTGAAGAGATTCGTAAAAAACATTGGGTGCAATAAAATTTCTCCATAAAAAATCACCCGAATCAGGTGTTTCATAGTCGGATGAAAGACGAGCTTCGAGTGATTGTTGAAGCCGTCCATGTTTCAGGAAGCGAGCTTCGTTGTTATGATGTGGCCAGACATCATGTGGTGAGAAAGAACATTTTTCTTCAAGGCAGAAGCTGGAGAAAATTCGCTTCGGTTACCTTGGTCTGTTCTTATTATATGTCCAATAGAAAATACTGTAAAGGACATACCTGTGGATAACTTTTTTGGTCTGTCCTTTATAAAAACCCTTATTTTGCAAGCTCTAATAGCACCGGGCAATGATCGCTACCAAAAACATCGTTTAGGATTTCAGCTTTTTTTATTTTTTCCTTCAAATTTGACGACACGAAAAAATAATCGATGCGCCAACCGACATTGCGTTCACGCGCAAAAGTTTTCATATCCCACCAACTATATTTAATTTTTTCTGGATATTGAAAACGAAAAGTATCGATCCAGCCGAGAGAAGTAACTTTATCGAGCCAGTCTCTTTCGATTCTTAAAAAACCTGTGTGATTAGAATTTTCTTTTGGTCGAGCCAAATCAATTTCATTATGCGCGGTATTCACATCGCCGCAAAAAATAATTTTCTTGTTTTGCTTTTTTAATTTCTCAATATAATTTAAGAATTCCTTATAAAATTTTAGTTTGTATTCGAGACGGGCAGGATCTTCACCGCCATTAGGGAAATAGCAGTTGATCAGTGTAAAACCCTTTAAATGCAAGGCTAAAAAGCGCCCCTCCTGATCTAGCTCTTTTTTGCCAAAACCATAATCGACAGATAAAATCTCTTTCTCCAAATCTTTTTTTAAAAATATTGCGACACCACTATAACCCTTTCGGACTTTTGAATGATCAAAAAAAGAAAAATATCCAGCGGGATTTTTTATTTCTTCTGGCAACTGATCGGGGTGTGCTTTAGTTTCTTGCAAGCAAAAAATATCCGAATCAAGTTCAAAAAGTTGATTCCATTTATCTTTTTTCACAATCGCCCGTAGGCCGTTTACATTCCAAGATAATATTTTCATAAAAGAATAATACCACAAAACTAGCTTTTATTATGAAACTTTTTATGAGTTTCACGCAAATGTTTGTCGGTTACGTGAGTGTAAATTTGGGTCGTGATGATACTTGAATGACCAAGCATGGTCTGAACTGAGCGAATATCGGCACCGTTACTGAGCAAATCGGTGGCAAAAACGTGCCGGATGACGTGGGGGGTGACCTTTTTGGTAATGCCAGCGATCGTTGCATAGCGTTTGACGATCCTCTCAACAGAACGACTAGTCAAACCTTTGGCTTTCCCAGATACTTTTTGGCCGAGGCGTGTCTTGTCGATTGTCACAAACAAAGCCTCAGACAAATCCTGACGCAAAGCTAAATACTCTTTGATAATTTTTTTTGCTTCATCTGAAAGAAAAACCACTCGCACCCGACCACCTTTACCACGAATAGAAAATTCATCGAGATTCAGATCCAAGTCAGTATTTAATGAGCAAAGTTCGGACACGCGCAGGCCGGTGGAGAAGAGGAGCTCTAAAATAGCCTTATCTCTGGCTCTTCTTTCTGGATTTTGTTCTTGGTTTGGTGCATCAAGTAAGCGCCTCAATTCTTTTAAAGAAATCAAATCAATCGATCTTTCACCGACTTTGGCTAGTTCAATATTATCCGCCGGTAGAGAAACAACTCCACGTCTGGCAAGAAATTTTAAAAACACCCTCAGGGCGATCAAATAATAATTCTGGGTTTTTTTATTTAAATTACGGCGATTCAACCACAGACGAAATTCCCGAATTTTTTCGTTAGTGATATCTTTGGGGTTGGTAATCTCGGCTTGTTTGAAGAAAAAAGACAAATAACGATTGTATCGATCAACAGTTTTGATGGCGCGGCCTTTTTCAATTTCAAGATATTCTAAAAATTGCGTTTTGAGTTCTTTCAGGTCCATAAATAACAGTATAGCACGAGCCCTTGCATTTTTAAAAGAAATGTGCTAGACTTCTCAAATGCTTACAAAAACCAAAAAAGCTAAGGTTATAAAGGAAGTGGCTGTTCACGAAGGCGATACCGGCTCGACCGATGTGCAAATCGCTGTTTTGTCGAAAAGAATTGATGAATTAGCTTCTCATTTAAAGAAAAACCCAAAGGATAATCACTCACGCCGAGGTTTACTTGGTATGGTGGCTGATCGCCGAACTCATCTTAAATATTTAGAGAAAAGCAATCCAAAACGTTACGCTTCGGTTGTTAAAAAGTTGGGTCTCTAATTTTTTAGCCTTTTAATATGTTACAATGTAAGCACGGTCGAGGCTTATTTACTTTTTAATAATTCTTAATAATTTTTTATATGTTAATCAAACACAAAGATCAAAGAGTTGGTATTTTTATTGATACCCAAAATATCTATCACTGCGCCAAAAATTTATACGGAGCGAAAGTCAATTTTGCTCAAGTCGTCAAAGACGCCTTGGCTGGCCGATCATTGATCCGAGCGATTGCCTATGTTATCACCACTGAAAGTGGCGATGAAAAAGGTTTTTTTGAAGCCCTAACTAAAGCGGGAATTGAGACAAAAACCAAAAATTTGCAAATCTTCGCTGGCGGCGCTAAAAAAGCCGACTGGGATGTCGGTCTCGCTGTCGATGCCATCAAAATGGCGCCCAAGCTTGATACAGTTATCATCGTATCTGGCGATGGCGACTTCGTTCCTTTAGTAGAGTACTTAAAGATGAACGAGGGTTGCCAAGTCGAAGCTTTATGCTTTGGCAAGAGTACTTCTGCCAAATTAATCGAGGTTGTCGATGGTTTCACCGATCTCGATGAAAATGCTCGTAAATATTTACTCGGTTCAGTTGGAGGAAGGGGAAGATAATACTATCCAAACAAAACCCTCGCACTTATCCACAGGTGTGTATTTTTTGTATACGTGATAGTATGTCGGCGTTATGAAAAACACTGCACTTGTTTCACTCGACAATATCGAGACGAAAATATATTTTATTAGAGGAAAGAAGGTAATGTTAGATAGTGATCTGGCTTTTTTGTACCAAGCTGAAACAAAACACCTTAAGAGAGCAGTAAAAAGAAACATGGGGAGGTTTCCGGTGGATTTCATGTTCACATTAAATAAACTGGAAGCTGACAACTTAAGGTACCAAATTGGCACCTTAAGTTGGGGTAAGCATAAAAAGTATTTGCCATATGTTTTCACTGAACAGGGTGTCGCCATGCTATCTAGCGTCTTAAAAAGTGAGCGGGCGATTCAGGTGAATATTCAAATTATGCGGACTTTTACTAAGATCAGAGAGATGCTTGCTAGTAATAAAGAACTCCGAGAGAAAATAGAAAAATTAGAGAAGAAATATGATAAAAATTTCGCCATTGTCTTTGATGCTATCAAAAACCTCGTCACGGAAAAAGAAAAACCAAAAACAGAGATGGGGTTTAGGCTAAAATAAATAATCCGAACGACCTTTTTTTATAGGTAGTTTTATGCTACTCTAATTTCAGCTATTTATTAACCGATTTGCCGGGGGATATGCAGTTTGGAACCTCGAGTTCTGATCTGAAATCTTCTGACAAGTCTAATTTTATAAAAAGATGAAAAAACAAGAGTTTTCGGTGGAGCTTAATGGTAAAAAATTAAGCGCCGAGTTTAGCGATTTGGTGGAAAATGCCAGCGGATCGGTAATTTTGCGTTATGGCAATACTACTATTCTAGCTACAGCCGTAATTAGTAAGGACAGTATTGATAAAGATTATTTACCTTTAACGGTTGATTATGAAGAAAAATTCTATGCTTCTGGTCAAATCCTCGGTAGCCGTTTCATGAAGCGTGAAGGTAAACCATCCGACGAAGCTATTTTATCTGGCCGAGTTGTGGATCGAACCATCCGCCCACTATTTGATCAATGGATCAGAAATGAAATTCAAGTCGTTGTGACCATTCTTTCAATCGAAGAAGATGATCCCGATGTACTCGCGGTAATCGCGGCGTCCTTGGCTTTGGGTGTGTCAAAAATTCCTTTCCATGGTCCAGTTTCGGCTATTAGAATTGGCAAACACAAGACTGATGGTTTTGAAATCAACCCAACTTACACCGAAAGAGAAAATGAAAACTTTGAAATTGATTTGATTGCTTGTGGTAAAGATGGAAATATCAATATGATTGAGTTAGGGGGTGATGAAGCTCAAGAAAGCGTGATTATCGAGGCGATGAAAAAAGCTTCGGAGGAAATTGAAAAATTAAATGCTTGGCAAAAAGAAGTAATTGCTAAGATTGGTGTGCCAAAAATGAAACTAGAAGCGCCGGTCATGCCAGAAGAGATTAAAAACCTTTTTGCGACAGAAATCGAACCGAAATTAGAGAGCTATGTCATGAGCGGACTTCCTGGCGGGTCAAAAATCGGCGAGATTATGGATATCTGGATGAAATTAGCGAAAGAAAAATGTTCTGATATTAAATCTTCTTTTGCTGAACATCTTTTTGAAGAAAAAGTGGACGCTTTGATTCACGAGCAAGTCTTGAAACACGACAAACGTGCCGACGGTCGTGGTATTGATGAAATTCGACCCTTGTTTGCTCAAGCGGGAGGAATTTCTCCAATTCTACACGGTTCTGGAATCTTTTACCGCGGTGGAACTCACATTTTGACGGCTTTGACTTTGGGTGGACCAAGTGATGCTCAAATCATAAATGGTATGGAAGAGAGTAGCGATGGAAAAAAATTCATGCATCATTACAATTTCCCACCATATTCAACTGGTGAAACAGGGAAGATGGGTGGTACCAATCGCCGAATGATTGGTCACGGTGCTTTGGCGGAAAAAGCTTTACAACCGATGATTCCAAAAACAACCGATTTCCCTTACACGATCAGATTGGTTTCCGAAGCCATGTCTTCGAACGGCTCGACTTCAATGGGTTCGGTTTGTGCTTCGACGATTGCCTTGATGGACGGTGGGGTGCCGATTAAATCACCGGTGGCCGGTATTGCTTCTGGTTTGATGATGGATGATAAAGGAAATTACAAAGTTTTAACTGATATTCAAGGTCCGGAAGATCATTACGGTGATATGGATTTTAAAGTCGCTGGTACTAAAAATGGCGTGACGGCAATTCAGATGGATGTGAAAGTTTCTGGCGTACCAATCCCCGCACTAGCTGAAGCTTTTGAAAAAGCCAAAACTGCTCGCTTGAAAATTCTTGATGTTATTATAAAAGAAATTGCTGAGCCAAGAAAAGATATTTCTGTTAATGCACCAAAAATTGTGGTCTTGAAAATTAAACCAGATCAAATCGGTGGAGTGATTGGCTCGGGTGGAAAAGTGATTAAAGAAATCAAAGAAAAAACTGGCGCTGATATTGATATTGAAGATGATGGAACTATTTATTGTACCGGTAAAGATGGTAGCGCCGAAAGAGCGAAGGCGGTGATTGAAGCTATGACTCATGAATATAAACCAGGGGAGAGATATGAAGGAACAGTGACCAAAATTGCTGAATTCGGGGCCTTTGTTCGACTCCAGGGCGACACCGAAGGCTTGGTACACATTTCCGAGATCGCGCCTTTCCGAGTGGAGAAAGTTGAAAGCTTGCTCAAGGCTGGTGACAAAGTGCCGGTCATTGTGAAGGAAGTCGATCCAGAAAGAGGACGCATTGCTCTCTCCATAAAAATGGCCGACCCAGATTTTGCGAAAAATAAATTGGGAAAATAGGGTCGGATTTATCCACAGTTTTCATTTCATTGAAATCCTGATAGGATACTGGCGCTATGCAAATTGATTTTGATAAGTGGAACGAAATTAAAAAAGAAATTGAAACAAAATTCGACCCGCCGCCAACTTTTCCTAAAATTGGCGAGGTGTGGATGATTAGCCTTGGTCGCAATATTGGTTTTGAGCAAAACGGAATCGGCCTAAACTTCTCTCGCCCTGTCTTGGTGGTCAAAAAATTTAACAATAAGATGTTTTGGTGTGTGCCACTATCAACTAAGCAAAAGCAGATTGATTTTTATTTTAACTTTACCGATCCAAACAACCAAAAAAGTTTCAGCAATTTTAGCTCAAATGAAACTAGTTAGTATTAAGAGGTTTAGAAGAAATTTGTACGAATTAGATTTATCAAATTTCGGGGAAATAAAGACTAAGCTAAAATCGTTTCTTTAACTAGTCGAAAGCCGCCATCACTGGCGGCTTTCTCGGAGCCTTTCGGCACTTTGTAAATTTAGTATAGCAAAGTGGATATAAAAGTCAACAAAAATTGGGAAAATAGGGAAATTCGGTTATAATAGAGGCAGATATGCCTCCCGATGAAAATAAAAATAATTCTAATTTCAGTCCATTAAAAGTGGGGATTGATCCGATTTTTAAAAACAGTCAAACCAAGACTGAGCCACCTGTCAGCAATAGTGCTTTTGGGGTGTTAAATAATCAACAATACACACCAACCGCCAATCCTATTCCAAATCAAATTCCTAATCAAACGACTTTTCCAAAAAAGTCTTTAATTAGGACCTATAAAGGAGACATCGAATCCACCGTTCAAGCCGACCATGTCTCATCGGTTAATATTGCCATTGCCGAAAATGAAAAGATGCGGGGAAAATTGGAGTCGGGTGAGGTCGTAAATATTCAGACAGAAAATAAGGCTGAGTATTCCAAAAGCAAAATAATCATTTTTGTCAGTTTAATTTTGGTCGTTGTCGCAATCGTTGGAATCGGTGTCACCTTGTTTCTTAAAAATAAAACCAGCAGTACGACGGTTGCAACTCAAACTATACCGACTTTGATTACCACTGAGTATAAAGATGAACTGAATACCGTTGGTCTAAATAAAAATCAGTTTGTGACGACCTTGTCTGGAAAATTAAATGATATCAGAATCCCGGTTAATAATTTTTATAATACTTATGTCACGACTGGCACTAGCACGAGCAAAAGGCTAATTACAGCCCAAGAATTCGTGACCCTGTCTGGACTAAGAATGCCAGACCAAATAAAGAGAACCCTTTTGCCAGATTTTATGGTTGGGATGTTTTCCTTTGATGAAAATATGCCTTTTGTAATTTTTAAAACTTCTTATTTCGAAAATACTTTCGCGGGCATGTTGGCCTGGGAAAAAGATCTGGAAAAAGATTTTCAAGTTTTATTCCGTCTCAATGGTCTCACTAGTGGAGGATTATTAGCTGACCTTTCTCCCACAACCGCCAAAAAATTTGAGGACAGTGTGATCATTAATAAAGACGTACGGCAACTAAAAGATACTGATGGAAACGTAATTTTGCTTTACAGTATTCTCGACAAGGATACCCTGGTCATCACCACCGACGAAGAAGCTTTTAAGGCGATTGTAGATAGGATAAACAAGGAAAAGAGCCTAAAAAGGTAAGAAAAAATAGGGTCCGATTTATCCACAGTTGTGTTTATTTTTTAATTCTGGGATACTTATACACATATCAGCAATAATAAAAACAACATGTCACAAGACCTAGAAAAGTACAAGAAGTTGCTCGAGGCAGAGAAAGTAAAATTAGTAAAAGAATTGGAAACGGTCGGACGAATTAATCCGGAAAATCCAAAAGATTGGGAAGCGACGGAAACCAGTCTGGATGCCGATTCGGCGGATGAAAATGAGGTGGCCGATGAGCTCGAAGAATTTGAAGGTAATTCAGCGATTTTGAAACAACTTGAGGTTCAACTGATTTCTGTTGAAAGTGCTTTGCAAAAGATAGAAGATGGAACTTACGGTCAGTGTTCAGTTTGTGAAGGAAAAATTCCAGAAGATAGATTAAAAGCTAATCCTTCTGCCACGACTTGTGTAGAACATAGCAAGTAGGAAAACTCTAAAAAAATAAAAATATGTCGTTTGCCAAGACTTACAGTGCGCAACCGAGTGTTTTGGGTGCGAAAATAATTGATGTCGAAGTGGATATCTCTAAAGGATTAAACTCTTTTACTGTGGTCGGTCTAGGAGACAAAAGTGTCGAAGAATCAAAAGACCGTGTCGCCTCGGCAATTAAAAATTCTGGCTTTAAGTCTCCAAAGCAAAGCAATCAAAAAGTCGTCATCTCACTAGCGCCGGCCGACCTCCGAAAAGAAGGGCCGGTTTTTGATTTAGCCATGGCCGTAGCTTATCTGACGGCCACCGAAGAAGTATTTTCTGATACTGATCATAAATTATTTTTGGGTGAATTGTCGCTCGACGGACAATTGAGAAAAATTAGCGGAGTTTTACCCGCTGTCGCTGAAGCTAAAAAACAAGGTTTTACGGAGGTGTATTTGCCGAAAGAGAATGTTCGTGAAGCAGCTTTGATTTCTGATATCACAATTTTCGGAGCAGAAAATCTGGAAGAAATCATCGATCATTTAGCATCGGATAATAAAAAAATATCGCCGCAGCCAAAAACCGAGATCGAGCAATTAAATATCGAAAATGAAATTGATTTTATTGACGTCGTCGGACAAGAGGGGGCAAAAAGGGGATTAGAAATCGCCGCCGCTGGGGGTCACAATATCGCGATGTACGGCCCGCCTGGTACCGGCAAAACTATGCTCGCCAAAGCTTTTTCGGGAATTTTACCGTCACTTTCTTTTGAAGAAATTATTGAGATTACCAGTATTCATTCGGTCGCAGGGACTTTGAGGGGGGATTTAATCAGCGCTCCGCCAATTCGCTCACCACACCATACCGCTTCTTATGTCTCACTCGTCGGCGGAGGAACAATTCCCAAACCTGGTGAAGTCACTTTAGCTCATCGTGGGGTATTATTTCTCGATGAATTTCCCGAGTTCGACAAAAGAGTTTTGGAAACCTTACGACAACCGCTAGAAGAAAGAGAGATCAGCATTTCTCGCGCTCGTGGTTCCATTACCTTCCCCGCAAATTTTATTCTAATCGCGGCCATGAATCCTTGCCCGTGTGGCAATTTTGGTTCTAAAACTAAGGAATGTATTTGCCGAGCTCTAGATCTATTAAAATATCAGCGGAAAATTTCTGGACCAATCATGGATCGCATTGATATGTGGGTCGAGGTTTCACAGATCAATCATACTGATTTATCTGGTCGAAAGAGTGATCAAGAAAAAAAGAGTAATCCAAAAATTCGAGAACGTATTGCCATCGCCCGTCAGACACAAAAAGAAAGGTTTGCAAAATTAAAAAAGAATATCAAAACCAACAGTGAGATGAATTCCAAGGATATTGCAAACTTGATTGATTTGTCAAAAGAAGTAAAAGAAATTTTAGACAAGTCGGCAACTAAATTAGCCCTCTCAGCTAGAGCTTATCATCGAGTGATAAAATTAGCCCGCACCATTGCGGACTTGGAACAAAAAGATAATATCGAATTACCGCATATCTTGGAAGCCTTGCAATACCGTCCCAAAAACTAGCTTTTGATCTGGTCGCGCTTGATTTCCAAATCCCTTAATTCTTTTTGTTTGCTGTCTCGATCACGAGCTAGACGAGATATCTCTTGAGAAATGACCTTCTCGTCTCGTTCTAATTCTTCGATTTGACGACCCCTGAAGGTAATCTCTTGAGTCTCTTTTTGAAGTTCTTTTTTCTTATTTTGTGTTGCTTGAACCGTACGGGTTTTGGTGTTGACGGTGTGTTTTGAATTCGCTTCCAAGCTACGATAATCCTGATCAAGCTTAGTAACCAACACCTTCTGATGTTCGATCTTGGCCTGAACTTCAGCTAATTCCGCTTGAAGAATATGAGCTTGGGTCTCTAGAGCGGGGATTTCTCTTTCCGCCGTGGCTAAATTAATTTTGGCTTGATTAAGTTCAGCAGATGATGTCGTAACTCGACTCTCTTCGGCCTGAACCTGGTCTTTTAAATAATCAACTCCCCCCTCTTCTTGTTTTAGCTGCCCCTTTAGGACGAACTGCTGGCGTTTAGCTTGATCAAGCTTTAATTTTAATTCATTTAGTCGAGCCTCTTTATTTTTTACCTCTAAGTTTAACCGGTCGAGCTCTCTCTTGCGATTATCAATCTGTAACTGAAAACGGCTTCTTTCTTGTTGACGTTGAGCAGCCAACCGCATCTCGGTTATTTTTTTTGCCTCATCCTGTCTCTTTTTTATTTCCGCATCATAAGCCGCGCCACTATTTTGAGATTTATTGTTTAACATTAATTAAAATGGGTTTTTAGCGCCACGAATTTCAAAGTGAAGATGGGGACCAGTGGAGTTACCGGTGTTTCCAGAATAACCGATTAGCTGACCTTTGGTAACTGTTTGCCCAACCGAAACGACTGTTTTACTCATGTGACCGTAAACAGTTTGGGTATTATTTGGATGTTTGATAACGACATAAACACCATAACCTCCATTCCAACCCGCACTCTTACTGATAATTACCTCACCAGCAGCGGCAGCATAGAGCTGGGTGCCGACTGGTAAACCATAGTCCACAGCGTTATAACCATGCAAGCCTTGGGTTTTTGTCCCACCAACAAATGGCTTCTGATAATAACCACCGTAATCAGGTGCCTTATCAGTACCCTTGATCAGAGGTGTCGCTCCGTGATTAGAGGCGGTTGAAGGTCTAATTGAAGACGAGACCTGGCCGTCGGGGATCATGACTGTTTGTCCGACCAATAATTTATCCGAAACTTTCAAATCATTAAAGAGAGCAATTTCCTCGACATTACCAGTATATTTTTTGGCAATAGTATTTAAGGTATCTCCTTTAACGACAGTATGCAAAACCCCAGACATTGGCAAGATGACGAGACTTTGTCCGGCCTTTAAGGCTGAGCCTTTCGCCAAGTCGTTTGCCCAAAGAATAGTGTTTACGGAAACATCAAACATTTCGGCAATTTTAGCTAAATTATCACCGCTTCGCACTATATAAATGCTAATTTGATCGCTGGAAACATTGGCCTTTTCTGGTTCCGTATTTGAAGGGCCAACTTCAGCTAATAAAGCTTCATCATCCACCACAGTAATATCACTCGCGATTCTGGCCGTTGGATTCGGTGTATTGGCCGCGACCAATAATGGCATTGTTTGAGAATTAGACTCAATAATGGTTTCAGTTTCGGCGGAAACCTCCTGGCCAGAAAACATCTCGCCGATAAAAGACAGGACATTGGCGTGAGAGATGAAGGGTGTGATCAAAAAGGTCGCAACGAGTATAAAAACAAAAATAGACTTCCAAAATGAAAGCCAACGATTCTCCACTATTTGAATATTATTTGTAGAATCCATAATTGAGGTAGTTGTCGAGACGGGAAATCAGCCGAAACACCAGAAGACGGACCAAAACAAGTTAAACTACCTACCGAGACAGAATAGCAAAAAATGACCCAAAAATCAACGATTTTGGTGGTTGCCTGTGGATATCTTTATCTGTGTTATAATCAACCGAATGGAACATTTAAAAGGCTTAAATGACAAGCAAAAAGAGGCAGTTTTATACCAAAATGGCCCTCTTTTGATCTTGGCGGGGGCAGGAGCGGGAAAGACTAAAACCGTCACAACACGTATAACCCATCTTATCAAGACTGGTGTCGAACCCAAGAGCATTTTGGCGATTACTTTTACTAATAAGGCCGCTAAGGAGATGCGAGAGCGATTAATGTTGCCTCAAACAGGGGAAAGGCCTTTTGTGAGCACTTTTCATGCCTTAGGAGTCCACATTCTTAAAGAAAATGTCAGAGAAATCGGTTTGACTAGACACTTTTCTATTTTCGACAAGAGTGATTCCCAAAAAACCGTCCGTGATATCATTCGTGATTTAGGTTTGGATCCAAAACAGCATGAACCTGGTAAATATTTAAGTATAATCTCCCGCGAAAAGGGCAATCTGAAAACAGTGGAGGATTTTAATACGACGAATCAGAATGAACTGATTGGTCGAGTTTGGGCGGCTTATGAAAAAAAATTAAAGGAAGGAAAAGCTCTGGATTTTGACGATTTACTACTTAAAACCTATAAACTTCTAAAAAACAAGCCAGAAATTCTGCAAAGATATCAGCAAATCTGGACTTATATTCACGTCGATGAATATCAAGACACCAATCAGGTTCAGTATATGATTACCAAACTACTAGCCGAAAAAAACCGAAATATTTGTGTCGTCGGAGATATTGATCAGAATATCTACAGTTGGCGAGGCGCGGATATTAAAAATATTTTGCATTTTGAAAAAGATTATCCCGAGGCCAAGATCATTTTACTTGAAGAAAACTATCGCTCAACACAAAATATTCTCGCCGTCGCTAATGCTATTATTAAAAAGAATGTTAATAGGGTAGAGAAAAATCTTTTCACTAAAAATGCCGAGGGTGAAAAACTGACGCTCTATACCGGCTTTAACGAAAACGAGGAATCACATTTCATTGCTAATAAAAGTAAAGAATTGATTGCCTCGGGTGTCGAACCTAGAAATATTGCCGTTTTGTATCGTGCTAATTTTCAATCCAGAGCGATCGAGGAAGCATTTTTGACCAAAAGTGTGCCTTATCAAGTCCTGGGAACAAAGTTTTTTGAGAGAAAAGAGGTGAAAGATATAATTTCTTTCCTTCGCGCGGGATTGAATCCTGACAGTTTAACCGATATTAAAAGAATTATTAATGTGCCGGCTCGAGGTATCGGTAAAGTTACTATTTTAAAAATATTTAGTGGTGAGAGAGAGAGTTTGCCAGCTGGAACAAAAATAAAGATAAATCAGTTTTTTAATCTATTAACCGAAATCGGAAAAGTTGCTTTAGAAAAAAAGCCTTCTGAAGTTATTCAATTTATTATCAAAGAAAGTGGTATTGAAAAAGATCTGAAAGATAGCAATGATGAAGACAAAGAAAGACTGGAAAACATGAGGGAATTAGCCACTTTGGCGATAAAATACGACTATTTACCGATCGGTGAAGGGATTGAAAAATTAATCGAAGAAGCGGCGCTGGCGACCGATCAAGATAGCCTAGAAAAAAATGATAATGCTGTAAAATTAATGACGGTGCACGCTTCAAAAGGCTTGGAGTTTGATTATGTTTTTATTACCGGCCTTGAAGAAGGATTGTTTCCCCACGAAAGAATGAATGCTGGGAAGAATAAAGATGATGGGGAAGAAGAAAGGCGACTATTTTACGTTGCCCTGACCCGTGCCAAGAAAAAAATCTTCTTAACCAATGCCAACAGCCGAACAATTTTTGGTTCGTCTCAGATCTGCATACCGTCGCAATTTATTTCTGATATTGATGAGGAATTTCTTGAAACAGACGAGACATTTGAATATCGGGAGAAAATAATATATCTTGAACTATAGGGGGAGCTGGTTAATTAAATTTTGAGTGTATGGTTGGGTCCGTACCGAAAAATTTGATTGAACCAGCTTCCCAGAAAATAAAACATGAGCATACCAGCGAAAAAATCACTCGGGCAAAACTTTTTGAAATCCAAGGTGGCTTTGGTCAAGATGATTGAGGCGGGGGAGATCGGTCCAGAAGATACCGTCCTCGAAGTCGGGCCTGGAAAAGGTGTTTTGACTGAAAAACTTTTGGAGAAAGCCGGGAAAGTAATTGCGGTAGAGAAAGATCATCGCCTGATCGAATTATTGCAAGAAAAATTTGCAGGTGAAATTGCTAATGGTAAATTGGTTTTATTGAATTGGGATATTTTAGATTTGGATTTAAAAGATATTTCCAAGCCATACAAAATCATCGCCAATATTCCTTATTATATTACTGGGCAGTTTTTGCGAAAGTTTTTGGAGACCGATTTTCAGCCCGAGAGAATAATTGTAATGGTGCAGAAAGAGATTGCTCAGGGAATTATGGCGCATGATAAAAAAGAAAGTTTGCTATCTATTAGTGTAAAAGCGTATGGTCAACCGAAGATGGTTATGAAAGTGGGGAAGGAGAATTTTTCTCCGGCGCCAAAAGTCGATTCGGCGATTTTAGCGATCACCAATATTTCTAAAAATATATTTACGGAAAATAATATTGATGAGAAAAAGTTTTTTGAAGTTCTACACGCCGGCTTTGCTCATAAACGTAAAATGCTTTTGGGTAATTTAAAATCCGTGACAGACAAAAACCTAGCGGAGGTTTTCACTACGCTAGGTTTGTCGGAAAAGATTCGAGCGGAGGATTTAGACTTAGAAAGTTGGACTAAACTCAATTCTTAATTAGAAGCGATCAAAAGCATCGCCAATATCAGAACCCCAATCTGAAATTGTGTCTCCTGCTGACTCTAGGGAGTTTGCCTGTAACCAGGTCGTGGGGCTAACGTACATCCACCAATCAATACTTGATCCATTTGATGAACCTCCTTGAACTGAATTAACCAATGACCCAGCACTACCACAATCAGCACCGAGGCCCATTGCCCCAGACATCGTTCCAAAATAACTACCAGTACTGACGGGATTACTACACTCTAAACCACCGTCTTCCACCGCAGTACCCATAATAGTCTGTCCCACAGTTGGAATTGCTTGACCATGACCCTCTCTGATCACCACATAACCCTCGCTCGCAGATGTCGTCCCTCCTGGAAATTTAGGGTCGGGTGAAGAAATAATGTCCCCCTCTTTACATGGCTTGATTGCAACTTGATATAATTTACCTGCAAAGCTATTTGTCGGCGTACAGGCATCCACACTAGTCACAAGTCCGGCAACCTGATTTTTTACTTCTGGACCTAATTCCTCCGGAATTTCTTCCTCTACAGCTTCACAGTCTCCAGGATTAGCGACTACCTGTCCCAAGGCTACAATCGCGGCCGTATCGATCTTTGAATGTCCCCAAGCATAATACATAAAGCCTTTGCTATTATCTTCCATGACCTTACAAGCATAAGCTTTTAACTTTTTAGTATTAGCAAAACCAGTAGTGCTACCGTCGGCTAGACCAGTAATTGCTCCTCCACAATCAGTGGTTATAATTGCTCCATCTGGACCGTAATCAGTCAGGCTACAAGGGTGATATTCGAAGAACCAATCTTCGTTAATCGGCTCCTCTGGTCGAGTGCCTTTATTTGAAGAAATCATACCATCCCAACGATCCGCGACCATATCCTCCCATCTCTGAGCTTTATCATCACACTCGTTATTTCTTCCACCGCTCCACTCACTCGCTGCTTGCAAGACAATTCGATCAGTACCAATTTCATTGATTAGAAAATCCAAAATACTGCTGAACCAAGCATCACTATATTTTGCTTCACAAATCGAGACCCCGCCATTATTCCAAGTATTTGATCCCTTATTCCAATTCACAATGTTAATAAGGGTCGTCACATTTTTCGCCCTCATATCCTTCACAAAAGTTTTTAGTTTAGGATAGATTGACTGTGGATTGTCATAATAACCTTTATTTCCATGTCCCAACATTTCGATATTTGTTGCGGTTAATTTGTTTGTCGACAACTGACTAGCCAAAGACACAGAACTGATATTCATCCAGTCATTTACCACACCGTAACCGACAATATTAGCCACATCTTCTGGGCCGTTGATTGTCGAAGGATTGGTAGTTGAGGCAGTAGTGGTTCCGAATAGAGAATCGTAGCTGAAAGGGGTAGTGGAAGAGGAAATAATGACATTACAGGTTGTGGAGGCGAGCGCGGTACCAGAAGTGACCGTCACCTGAGCTGTTTTTGTACCAGTCGTGGCATAAGTCTTTGAAGCAAATGAAGAATTTCCATAAAGACCGTCTGTGCCAGACCAGGAATAAGCATAGCCACCATTACCACCAGAAATGATCGTCGAAATCCAAGTAATCAAGGTATTGATTGGACCGGTAGATGGACTTGGTAAACAGGAAACCTCCAGATTACTACATGATTGAGTGGTACTTGCTGTCACACCACCAGTACAACTTGCAGGAACACTGGTCAATTTATTACGAGTTTGTGTTCCACCCACACAGGCCGACCAATCATCATAGGTAAAACTAGTACAAGCCAAGGTGGCTGGGGGAGTGACAGTACAGGTTCTACTGGTCACCGCCGAGACACCTCCAGAACAATTACTTGGACTGCTACGTAATTTGCTTCTTGTTTGTGTTCCACCCACACAAGAAGACCAGTCGGAATAGGTATAAGAAGTACAAGAAGAAACTTTTTCATTTAAACGAACAGCAACAGAATCAGTGACTGTTCCGTAAGGACCAGTACAAGAAATCACAAACGTACCTGATTCTTCGACATAGAAACTCTCAGAGCCAGACAAAGGCTTTGTTTTATTTGGGGAAGCACATGAAGTGACGTTTGAAGATGTCCAAGAAACTGTCACATTGCGGGGTGAACTGATGTCCACCGTGCTGTCCTTGCCGTTCACTTTCACATCAACCCTGGGAGTTTTACCAGTCGAGGTTCCTCCTGCACAACCAAATAAGCCGAGAGCGGTGCTTTCCTGACCTGGCACAATAGCGTCAACACTGATCAAAAGCTCGATAAACTGACAGTTTTCGCTCGCTGTGTTTGTATTTGTGGTCGTTGTAGTAGTGGTGGTGATGGTAGAAGCACTTGATCCTCGGCTTTCTGGCACACCGACAGAATCACTAGTACTCATAACGCCAATTAGGAGGTTTAGTTTGGTACGAGTCGCCTTGCCGACAATACCAGTGCCTTTGGTCAAACCATATGGAGTCAAAATAGTATCACGGTGTTTTTCTTGAAATTTAATGACGGCCAGCTTGGTTTTGTCACCAAAATATTTAGTTTCTTTACCCCGCGAGCCTTCACCCTGTAGGGCAATAGTAGTGTCAACATCGGCATTCAGCACCCTTTGTAATTCGATGACATCGGCATCAGTGTAGCCAGGACTTAAATCCATAGTAAAGGAGAAACCGGGAGTAACGACGGATTTAAGACTACCAATATTTTGCGCTAAAGCTTTTGTTGAAAATAAAACCAGCGCCAAAACAAAGATAAAAGAGATTATTTTTTTAAAATTCATGTTTAATAAAATTACCATTAATAATGTCTGTATTTTATCATAAATGTTTGGTATAATCTACCAATGGAAAAGTATTTGCCCTCCAAAAAATTCTTATACATAATTGGTTCAATTATTTTGGCCATCTTAATCGTCTGGGGTGTCCCAGTTTTACTAAAAAAACAAGTCGAAAAACCACTTTCACAACAAACGACAGGTGCCGAACAAAGCGCAAAGATTCAAGAGTTTTTAGCGACTGATACCGATAGTGATGGTTTACGAGATTGGGAGGAAACCCTCTGGAAAACCGATCCACAAAATACCGACACTGATGGTGACAAAACTAGTGATTTTGAAGAAGTAAAAATTAACCGAGATCCCACCAAAGCGGCGCCGGGGGATGAAATCGACGAAAAAATTATTGCTAGTCAGCAGCAAAGAGAGGCTGAGTATAATAAATTAACCGAGACTGAAAAATTATCTCGCCTTCTTTTTTCTCAATATGTTGTCTCCAAACAGGGGGATGAATTAAATCAAACCGATAAACAATTAATCCTAGATTCAGTAATTTTAAACACTAATAGTAGTGGTATACAAAGTTATACTTTATCGGACATAAAAATAGTCGACGACAACAGCACGTCCACTATCAAAAATTATGTTAATCAGTTGGGTGTTGTCTTAGATAATAACAAAAATGAAGAACGTATATATGAATTGAATGTATTAAACGACGCCATTAATAAAAATGACGCCAAGGAATTGTCAAAGCTTGATCCAATTGTTGGGTCCTATAGAAGCACTGTTGCTGGTTTTCTTTCTGTTACTGTTCCAAGAGAACTGGCGAATTTGCATCTAGATATTGTTAATAACACCTCAAAAATTGGTTTCAGTATCGAAACTTTCAAGTATTTATATAGCGACACCCTCAAGGCGGTGAATGGCTTGGCTACTTACAAAAAATCTACCACTGATATAATCCAAAATATTACTAATCTAAAAAAATATTTGGAAATAAAGAATGTGGTATTAGTTGAAAGTGATCCTGGATATAAATTAATAAATGTTATAAAATAAAGTCGTGAAAGCTCGCCTTAAAAATTCAGTCTTAATCCTCTTAATCATTTCCCTCGTTTTTCCATCAGCATTTTTGTCCTTTCCTCAAAAAACAGAAGCTCAATTCGCGGTTAATGTTGCTTTGGTCACAGATCCAACCTTACTACTGACAATGAGTGTGTTAATTGAGCAATTACTTTTAATTAGCGGAACGCTTACGGGTGTATTACCTGGAGAGGCTCAAAAAGAATCCTTGTGGGATAAAATTGCCTATGCGGCAGGACGGATTTTGGTCAGGCAATTAACCCAAAGTATAGTGAACTGGATCAATACTGGTTTTGAAGGTAACCCCTCTTTTGTTCAGGACCCCGCGGGTTTTATGTTAGGTGTTGGAGATCGGACTATTGGAGAATTTATTTTCAATAACCCAGATCTCGCCTTTTTGTGTGACCCATTTGAGATTAATGTAAAAATTGCCCTTGGCCTGCAGTATTCGCCCTTTAAAGATAAAATAAACTGTACTTTATCAGAAGTTTTAGCAAATTCAGAAAATGCTTATAATGATTTTGTAAATGGTGACTTTATTAATGGTGGTGGTTGGGATAGTTGGCTAAGTATTACTACCAACCCCCAGAACAATCAAATTGGAGCAATGCTGATTGCACAAGGAGAACTCGATGCTCAAATTGAAGGAAATAAAGAAAATAAAAAGGATGAGTTGGCTTGGAGTGGTGGCTTATTATCATGGAAAGATTGTACTACAAGAACAGTAGATGCTAATGGAAATAATGTTGGTTCACCACCGATAACTTCGACAGGTGATCCATATTATGGAAAAGTAAATTATACCGCTTCAAGTACCGACGCTCGAGCTGACAGCTATACCCAAATGGGGCCTTCTCAACCATCAGCAAATGGACAACAGACTTATACAAAGACAGACTGTCTGACTCAGACTCCTGGAACAGTAATCGCAGATCAAATGCAGGACATCACGGGTTGGGACGTTGAAAGGCTTGGTATTGCTGATGAATTCAATGAAATCGTGGGTGCTTTGGCCAATTTTCTTGTGACCAAGGTTCTAGAAAAAGGTTTTGGTGGTGTAAATTCTGAAGAACTATCGCCAGATGATCCAGAATGGAGGGCGGGTATTGCAAGTTTACAAGCTCAACAATATAGCGATATCGATTCTTATGAAGGCTCAGGAGATATAAAAGACTTCCGAACTTATGAACCAAGCACTGTAGCTTATACCAACCCTGGACGAACCGAGACTTTTGATCAAATGAAAGTTACGATACAGGGGACTATTCAGGCTTTATTGGTACCAGAACAGACTTACTTTGCTTCTTACAACAATATAAACACCGTAGCTGTTTCAACCGAAAATGATTTCTTGGAAGTAATCAGCTGTTATCAGAATAAAATTTCCTCAAGCACTCCACCCCTCACCAATTCCGAGTTAAGTGCGGCAAACAATGAAATCAGCGTCGCTTCTACAAGTGCTAGTCAAATGGCTCAGGTGCAAGCTGGAATCGCGTCTAATCTTTTATCAGGTCAAACAAACGTGACCACCTTGACCAACCTATCAGACCGAACAAACAACGCTTCAACAGTGGGAACTTTGGATACTATTCAAGCAGAATTAAATACTCTCACCACTCCACCACTACATACCACCGATCAAGTTGACACCGCCATGAATGTCGCCTCCACCACCGTCACCCAAATCATGAATGTCGAGGCTCCAAAGGCAACTAGAATGCTCGAAGAATGTCAGCTGTTTCCGTAAATTAGGGAATAAAAGCGTTATAATTTGACATAGTACCCAAATTTTGCTAAATTAGGATAGTTAGGTATCCTAATTTAATAAAAATATGATAGTAAGAATACTAGAAAACCAAATAAAGGAAGCCCTCTTTAAAGGTAAAATTATTGTCTTGTACGGAGCCAGACAAGTTGGTAAGACCACTATTCTAAAAAAAATAGCCCAAGAAAACAAGGATCAATCTATGTTTTTAAATTGCGACGAATTAGATGTTCGCCAAGCCCTGACTGACAAAACGTCCATCGAATTAAAAAGGTACTTGGGAGACAAAAAATTAATATTAATAGATGAGGCTCAAAGAATAAGGGATATTGGGCTAACTCTGAAACTCCTAATCGACACTTATCCAGAGATTCAGGTGATCGCCAGTGGCTCATCAAGTTTTGATTTGGCTAATAAAGTAAATGAACCCTTAACTGGCCGTAAAACAGAATTTTTCTTATTCCCAATTTCCTTGAATGAATTACGTGCTAGTCACAATGAAATTGAGATGGATAGTCTAATCAACCATTTATTAATTCGTGGCTCATACCCAAAAGTCATCACTAGTGAAAGTAATACTCTGGCCGAAACGACTATAAATGAAATTACTGGCAGTTATCTCTATAAGGATATTCTGCAATTTGAAGGTTTAAAGAAACCAGACTTGATTGAGAAGCTTTTGCAAGCGCTGGCGTTTCAACTTGGTCAAGAAGTCTCTTTTACTGAATTATCCAGATTATTAAATACTAACAGGAAAACAATAGAAAAGTATGTTTCTCTTCTAGAAAAAGCCTTCGTTATTTTCCGCTTAAATCCCCTAAGTCGAAACTTGCGAAAGGAAATTGGTAAAAATAAAAAAATATACTTTTACGATCTTGGGGTTAGAAATAGTATAATCCAAAATTTTAATGAGGTGGGGATTAGAAATGACCTTGGGGCTTTGTGGGAAAATTTTATGGTTGTCGAGAGGATGAAAAAAAATTACTATGGAAATAATAAGCCAAATATTTTCTTCTGGCGCACCTATGATCAGAAAGAGATAGATTATATCGAGGAAAGCGGTGGAAAGATGAGTGGATTTGAATTTAAATGGTCTGATCAAAAATGGAAAAAGCCGTTAGGCTTTTTGGAGTCATATCAAGATAGTACCGCCACCTTGATTACGAAGAAAAATTACACCGATTTTGTATAGCTCTAAAAAATTAGTCAGCAAAATTTATTTATGGTAAAATAAAATCAGCTTGTCCAAGTTTCATTTAACCATGTTCACATTTTTTTCTAAAACCAAAACCTTCACCCTTTCTTCAAAAATAATCATCTCTCTTTTGCTGGCTGTGGTGCTGTGGGGTGGGGGTGCGTTAAACAATCTGAGCGGTATTCTTAACACTGATAAAGTTTATGCTGCAGACTTCCCCTCGTCGGCAGTTACTCCAGAAGGCGAAATTAGATCTGCCCCCGAACGAACCGCGGAAGAAATACAAGCTTCGAAAGAGAAAGCCGATTGGTTTGTGGATGGTCTTGTCAGTGCTTTTAAAAAACTCGGAAATGGAGTACTGTCTACAGTTTTAAATGTTATTGCGGGGGTTCAAGGATTAGTTGTAGTGCCAGTACTTGGTGTAATCATGAGAATCGCTGGTGCCTTATTAAATCTATCTGTGATATATACACTAGACTCAAACAACCTTACCTCAGTTAATACGGCAATACAAACAGTTTGGAAGATCGTGAGAGATTTATTTAACATTACATTTATATTTGTGTTACTTTATGCAGCAATTAAAACGATCTTGGGAATTTCAGGATCCAACACAAAAAAAATTATTGCCCAGGTTATTGTCGCGGCCTTACTTATAAATTTCAGTCTATTTATCACTCGAGTTTGTATCGATGTGGGAAACCTCTTGGCGGCAAATTTATACAACACAGCGACAGCTGACGGAGCAAAATCTATGGGGACAATGATTTTAGATTCCACACAGCTTTCGGGATTATGGGATGTATCAAATTGGAAGAGTCTCAGCCTTGAAAGCCCGTCCTTGTTTTTTGCTATTAATCTTCAAATCGTATTGCTTTATATCGCTATTGGTACTTTTTTTTATATAACAATCATGTTTTTAACAAGAAACATCCTGCTAATATTTTTAATGGCCCTATCTCCGATTGGTTTTATGGGCAATGTATTACCAAAGATAGAGGAATACTCAAAAATGTGGAGAGAGAATCTTTTTGGACAAATTTCAATTGCTCCAATTTTTCTCTTATTGTTTTACTTAATATCCCTAATCACAGGAACAATAAAAAAAGCAATATTGGCCTCACCGAACCAAAGCTGGTTTCACGACAGTGATCAAAACTACCTGACGTATTTTCAATACTTAATGGTCATACTATTACTGATAATAGCAACAAAAATTACAAAAAAACTGTCTGGTGAGGTTGGAAAATTTATCGAATCTGGAGTTAAAGCAGCATTAATAGCTGGCGCGGCGGTGATTAGTGGTGGTGCAGCTATCGCTGTTGGAGCAAGAGCGGGTGGTGGCATCCTGTCAGCAACAAAGAAATTTGTGAAAGGTACACTTGGTGATGAGCCGGGGGCCGTCGGTGTTGGGGCTCGATTTGCGAGAAGTAGAATCATGAATACGTTCAAGACTGGGACTGGAGGAAGACTTGATCTACAGAAACTAGAAAAGGACTACAAGCAAAGTAAAAAAGAAAATGAGGATAGAGTAATGAAAAAACTCGAAGCTATTGGTCCACAGAAAGCATTTGACGAGGAGAAACGTCTTAATGACACTCTATCAAACATCAATCAGCAGATCTCTAAACAAAATCCAAATCTGATAACTAAATCTACTCAAGACGGTGAAAAAGTCCAAGAATTGGAAGCAAAAATCAAGGAGTCTGATAAAAAAATTGATGAGGCGATAAAGGAGAAAGCGGCCGCCACAACAATAGAACAAAAAGCTCTTATTGATGCAAAGATTGCGGCAGCTACAAAAGAGAAAACTGATGCTCAGTCTGGCCTATCAGGAGCAAAGTTTGCAAAATTAATGTCTGAGAAGGCCCTGACCGACGCACAGGATAAGGTTGCAAAATCAATGGGTACAGATATTAAATCCATAACTGATGCTCTGGCAAATACAGGACAGAAGATTCTTGAGGGTATGGAAAGAAAAAATGAATACATAAAAGATTTTGCAGGTAGTGGCATGTTAAGCACTGGAATGGCACGCGATGACCGTGAAAAAGTTGTCGCTAGAATGAGAGCGCAACAGGGTAAATATACTGGTGATGGTGACTTACGAAAGCAACTCGAGAAATTGATGAAAGATGCTAAAATAGCACCAGAGGCAGACAAGCCGGCTGAGAAAAAAACAACATAAAATAACATGGATCAAGAAACAGAAAAAATAATAGCCGAGCAGATGAAGAAATTGCCGAAAGATGTGATTGCGGCGATTATTTCCGTGGATTACAAAACAAAATTACAAGAGATTACCAAGGCGCAAAAATTGTTGATTGATCAAGCGGGGAAATTGGAAATGGAGACGACCTTGGTGATGATTGGTCTGGAACCACTCGCTGATTATGTGGCTAATCTTCAGAGAGAATTGGGAGTGGCCAGGGTCAAGGCTCAGGAAGTTGCGACGATGGTGAGTGAAAATATTTTCAAACCGATTCGCGATTCTTTGTATGCAATGAATAATGGGGAAGTAGAAGAGAAAGTGGAAGAAAAAATAATTCGCGCTACTGATTCAAATGATTCCAATTTAAACCGAGACCAAATTTTGAACGAAATCGAAGACCCATCACTCATCGGTAAAAGTGGTGTGACCAAATTTACTCCTGCGGTTAAAGAAGAGACGACAACTGCGATCGAGACTTTGGCCGAAGTACCATATCAGCAAGATATTCAAGCACCAAAAGCTAGTCTTCTAGAAACCAAGATGGCTGGAATCACCATTACCTCCCAACAGAAAGTCCAAGCTGAACCAGCCTATAAATTACCAGAAA
The DNA here is from genome assembly GCA_041674925.1 of Minisyncoccota bacterium. Lineage (GTDB taxonomy): Bacteria > Patescibacteriota > Minisyncoccia > Phycocordibacterales > GWA1-40-21 > CAIJXO01. Next base: position 44,715 of record JBAYUW010000002.1, read on the forward strand.
CCGAAAAAAAGAAACCTTTTGGTGGAGTCGATCCTTATCGCGAGGAAATAAAATAAAATGAGATTTCAAGTACCACAATTCATTGAAATTGAAGATAAAATCTTTGGTCCATTGACCATCAAACAGTTTATTTATATTGCTGGTAGTGCCGGTTTGTCTTTTATTTTATTTCGCTTTTTATATCTGCCGTTTGCAATTGTTTTGATTGTGGCCGTGACCATTTTTGCTTTGACTATGGCTTTTTATCGGATAAACAACAAACCCTTTATTGATGTCTTGCAAAGTGCTTTCGGTTATTTCTTTTCTAGTAAATTGTATTTGTGGAAGAAAAAAGACAAAGTTAAACCAACCCTAAAAGCTCCGGTTTTAAATTCGGCAGTTCAAAAACCTATTTATGTTCCGAAATTATCAGAAAGCAAGTTGCACGATTTAACTTGGAGCTTGGACATTAAAGAAAGTCTCAATCCCGGAACACACGAAGAAAGATAATAAGTGCAAGTCATTCGGTTTTGGGTTATAATAATCAGAGTATGGCTGTTACTAAAACCACACAAGAATTTGTTCCCATCAAAGAAGTCCGCGATGGTGTGATAATAATGAAAGACGGTTCAATGAAAGCCGTCGTTTTGTCTTCGTCTTTAAACTTTGCTTTAAAATCAGTTGAAGAGCAGGAAGCAATCATCTATCAATTCCAGAATTTTCTAAACTCCCTCGACTTTTCAGTACAAATCTCTATTCAATCTCGACAGCTAGACATCAGACCATATCTTTCTTCTTTAGAAAAACAATATACCGAACAGTTGAACGATTTAATCAAGATTCAGATCAAAGAATACGTGCAATTCATAAAAAGCTTTACGGAAAATTCCAATATTATGGCTAAAACTTTCTTTATGGTTATTCCTTTCAGTCCATCAGTTTTGGGGCCTAAAAAAGACAGTTCTTTAGGGAAATTTCTACAAAAAGCAGGAACAAAAGAAAAAGCTGGTCAAAAGAATGACAATTTTGAGGAGAATCGTACACAATTAGAACAAAGAGTAGCGGTGGTTCAGCAAGGTTTGCTGCGTTGTGGAATCAGAAGTGTCAGTTTGGGAACAGAAGAGACAATCGAATTGTTTTATAAATTATTTAATCCTGGCGATACCGAAAAGCCAATTACTCTCTAAAAATTATGGCCTTATTTGATTTTTTAAAAAAGAAAACTCCCGAACCAGAACTAGCTTCTTTCTTGCCCCAAGAAATTTATGAAAGTGGGGTTTTGGAATTGCAGGATATCATCGCCCCTTCGGCCCTAAAAATTACTCCTAATGAAATAAATCTGGGTGGAAAAATCGCCCGCACTTTCTTTGTCATTTCTTATCCAAGATTTTTAACCGAAAGCTGGTTTGCACCAATTATCAATCTCGATAAAATCTTTAATATTTCTATCTTCATTCACCCAATCGAGACCGCCAAAGTCTTGCGTCAATTCCAGAAAAAAGTGGCGGAGGTTCAAAGCCAGATCAATGCTCGAGAAAATAGGGGGTTGGTTCGTGATCCAATGCTCGATACCGCTTACCAAGATTTGGAATCTTTGCGTGATAATCTCCAACAGGCCCAAGAGAAACTCTTTGACGTTGGCGTTTATATCACCCTTTATGCTGATAATGATGATGATTTAAGTAAATTAGAGACTGAAATTAAATCTATTTTGGAATCAAAATTAGTTTATCTTAAACCTGCTCTGTTCCAACAAGAACAAGGTTATAAAAGTATTTTGCCGACCGCCAATGATGAACTGATGGTTCACTCAAAACTCAATTCATCACCGCTATCGAGTATTTTCCCATTTGTATCTTTCGATTTAACCTCAGACAAAGGTATCCTTTATGGAATCAACCGCCATAATAATAGCTTGGTGCTTTTTGATCGTTTCTCTTTGGACAACTACAACTCAGTTACTTTCGCTAAATCTGGTTCCGGAAAATCTTATGCTACCAAATTGGAAATCTTGCGTTCATTAATGTTTGAAACCGAAGTGATTGTCATTGACCCAGAAAAAGAATATCAGTTTTTATCTGAAGCGATTGGTGGAAAGAATTTTAATATTTCCCTAAACTCTGAAAGCCATATCAATCCGTTTGATTTGCCAATTTCTCGTGACGATGAATCACCAGCTGACGTCTTGCGTTCAAATATTATAAACCTGGTTGGTTTGTTTAGAATTATGTTTGGTGGTTTAACACCAGAAGAAGACGCTATTATCGACCGCGCCATCAGTGAAACTTACGCCCTCAAAGACATCACCCCGGAATCAGATTTTTCCAATCTTGAACCACCGCTGTTATCAGATTTTGAATTAGTTTTGTCTGGTATGGAGGGGGCAGAGGGTTTGGTTCAAAAACTGTCCAAATACACCCGTGGCTCTTGGGCTGGTTTTATCAACCGACCTACCAATGTCGATATTAACGCCAAATTCGTCGTCTTTTCAATTCGTGATATGGAAGACGAACTCAAACCGGTCGCAATGTATATTATTACTCACTATATCTGGACCGCCATCAGACGAGAGCTGAAAAAGAGATTGTTGGTTATTGATGAGGCGTGGTGGATGATGAAAAGTGAAGACACCGCCTCTTTCTTGTTTAGTTTGGCAAAACGAGGAAGAAAATATTTCCTCGGTTTGGCCACTATTACCCAAGACGTTGATGACTTTTTGCGTTCACCATACGGTCTGCCAATCGTGACAAACTCTTCGATTCAGATTCTTTTGAAACAAAGCCCTTCGACGGTTGATAACTTACAAAGAACATTTAATTTGACTGACGAGGAAAAGTTTCTTTTGTTGGAATCGGATGTAGGGGAGGGGTTGTTCTTTGTGGGACAAAAACACGTGGCCATCAAGGTTATCGCCTCTTATACCGAAGATCAAATCATCACTTCCGACCCATCACAACTTTTGGCAATTAAAAAGGCGCGGGAAGAATTAAACTCTAGTGCACAATAAACAAATCTGTTATAATTAAACAGAGATGAAAATATCTTTAACTACATTAATCAGCGTTGGTCTGTTTTTGATTTTTCCAGTCTTATTTCTCAATGCTCAAAACAATAATATTAATAGCCTGACTAGTATTTCTATCAGTCCCCAAGCTCCCGCTCCAGCGACCCAGGCCAAGGTCAGCCTACAAAGTTTTTCCTCGGATTTAAATCGAGCTAAAATTACCTGGTTTATCGATGGTCAAGAAAAAAGAACAGAAATTGGTTTAAAAGATTTTTATATTCAGGCCGGACGAGCTGGTAGACTGATGACAGTTGGAGCAAAAGTTGAATTTTTGGACGGCTCAATTGACAATCGAGAGGTTTCTTTTATTCCAGCCGGAGTTGATTTACTATTTGAGGCGATCTCTTACACCCCACCATTTTACAAAGGTAAAGCCCTTAATATCAAGCAGGGAACCGTGGTGGTAGTGGCTTTTCCAGAGCTTTTTGATGAAAATGGTAGAAAATACAGTACCAAGGAATTAATTTATAACTGGAGAAGTGGCGGTTTGGTGGTGGCTAGTGCTTCAGGTATTGGAAAAAACTATTTTACCTATACCGGCAGTATTCCAGTTCGTGATGCGGAAATCGAGGTTTCTGTTAGTTCTCTAGACCAGAAAGTCGTGGCTAATAATTCCATCAATATCACCACCACTGATCCGAAAATTGTATTTTATGAAAACAGTCCAATCTACGGAATCATGATGAATCGCGCGATAAAAAGTTCAGTTAATATGCTTATTGATGAATTCAGTGTTGTGGCGGTGCCATATTTCTTTAGTGCTGGTTACGCCAATACTCCTGATTTGGATTATACTTGGAGTTTGAATGGACAAAAAGTTGAAACTCAGGATCAAAAGAATATTTTTACCACGAGAATAGAAAAGGGAGCGGGAACAGCCAATATTGGTTTAAAAATCAGTAATAATGTCCGCTTTTTCCAATATACCGACAATAATTATTTGATTAATTTTGAAAAACAATAAAATGTTTAAGTATTTAATTTTACTAGTCACAGTGTTCCCAATTAAACTATTGGCTTTAGACTACCAACCACTGGAGGGGGATGTTTTCGCTGACTTTACAACATCTGGAACAAGCAGTGATTTGGCATTGTTTTTGGCTGGCGCCTTCCAGTTTGGATTGGCTCTGGCGGCCGCTTTAGCGGTAGTTATGATCGTTTGGGGTGGTGTAGAAATTATGCTTTCTGAATCACTTTTTAAAAAAGAAGATGGTAAAAAGAAAGTCTGGGACGCTGTCTGGGGACTTTTACTGGCTTTGGTATCCTGGTTAATCCTTTATACAATTAATCCAGCAATTCTCGACTGGAGTGCTGTTTCAACACCAGACGCTGAGTATATTCAAAATCTAGACAGCGAACAACAAAATGCCAATGATTTAGATATGTCAGTGAGTGGTGGATAAATTTAAAACAAAGATGAAAATGTCAAAAAAGTCAGCGATAATATTGATTCTAACGGTCTTCTTGGGAGCCCTCGCGGCTTTGATTTGGTTTTATTTTGCTGGTGTGGGTTTACCAACCAAGGCGCCAATAAAACAGATTTCGACTGGTGAAGTTTATGATCCTTTCGGCACTATTAGTACCAGTAGCTCAGTTGCAAGTTCAACCGAAGAGATTGTCCCGGTTGAAGGTCAAAATAATTTTATTGTCGAAAACCGATTAAGAAAGATTTCTGATGATCCAATTTCTGGTTATGCTGTGAATGAAAATTTAATTCATTATATTCTGCGAGCTAATGGAAATATTTACGAGACAAGCAAGGATTCTTTGGAAATAAAAAGACTATCTATCACGACAATTCCAAAAGTGTATGAATCAGTTTGGTTGCCTGGTGGTGAAAAATTAATTATTCGTTATTTAAAAGATAATACTGAAAATATCGAAACTTTCTCGGTTAAAATTAACCCCGCCACCACCACCTTAAACGAATTTGAAGGGGGGATAGATGGTAATTTCCTACCAGAGGGTATCTCGACTGTGGTTATCAATCCAGCTGGCGATAAAATCTTTTACTTAACAAACAATTTAAATGGGGCTTCGGGTTTTGTCTCCAAACCAGATGGTTTAAATAAGAGCTTATTATTTGAATCGCCCTTGATTGAATGGGCTGTTTCTTGGCCAAAAGAAGAGACAATTACCATGAGCACCAAACCCACCGCTAAAATTCCAGGTTATCTCTATTTCCTAAACACAAAAACCGGAGATTTTTCTAAAATTTTGGGTGGTATCACCGGATTAACTACAAAAATTAATAAAACTGCCAGTGAAGTTTTGTATTCTGATAGTGTTCGAAATACCCCAAGATTATATTTGTTTAATATTAAGAATAATGAGAGCAAACTTCTACCCTGGAGCACCTTTCCAGAAAAGTGTTTGTGGAGCAATGTTGATGCCACGACTGTCTACTGTGCTGTGCCAAAAAGTTTTTCGACGGGCGAGTATCCAGACTTATGGTATCAGGGTCTAACCAGCTTTACTGACGATATTTGGAGAATCAATACCAATACTGGTGCCTCGACCTTGGTTTTTGATATTCAAAAAGAAACCAAAAATAATCTTGATATTGTGGATTTAAATCTAGACCAAAATGATGATTATCTATTTTTCACCAACAAAACTGATCTGACTTTATGGAGTTTAAAACTTAAATAGACAAGTATTTTACTTTCACCCTTCTCTCTCGTCCTTCACCAGCCGATTCGGTGCTGATATCGGGTTGCCCAGCCAAAGTGCTGTGAACCACCATTCTTTCATAAGAAGACATTGGGTCCATCAAGACATCGGTTTTTAGATCACGGGCTTCTTGTGCGGCATTTAAAGCTTTTGTTTTGATTCTTTCATCAGATTTTGATTGAAGGTCATTTATGTCTATCGTGCATTTGAAGAGCTCCTCGCCCGGTTTGGCATTTTTATTGAAGATTCTTTTTAGAAGAAAAACTAAATCGCGACTCAAATCCTCTCTCTCTCGAGATAGATTTTCAAAGTCCACACTTTTGATTGAAAAAACGTGACCTCTCTTGTCGTCAAGGCGATAGGCGACTGATTCGGTGGCTACCCCCATTAATCGGAAGATATCCTCGATTATTATTTTGGCTTTTTCTGCTTCCATGTTTTTATTTGGCTAACTTTTTTCGTAAATAAAGCTCCTGACCGATGGCAAACACACTCGATGTGATCAAGTATAATGAAACGATTGCGGCAAAACTGCGGGCAATAAAGAACATGAAGATTGGCATGACATATTTCATCTGCATATTCATACTTTTTGCTAGTTCGTTTTGAAATGACGGTGCCGCCTTATCATTTTCAACCTTTTTCATCGCCGGCAGAGTAAATTTAATCTGTAAATACTGCCCCAGAGCCACCACAATGGCCAAGATGGTGTTTTTCTGTGTAATATCAAACATTCCCAAGAAGACCTTATTAATCTCGCCTGGGGCTTTTATAAACGAATACAAGGTTTCTGTGTGAATAACGTCTAGTCCGCCTTTATAAAAAACCATATATAGGGCGATTAGGATGGGAAGTTGGATTAAAGCGAGAAATATTCCAGAAAAAGGATTGATACCCCTTTCTTTGTACAAATTCATTGTCTTTAGCGCTTGTTCTTGTTTATTATCTTTGTATTTAGTTTTAATCTCATCAATTTCCGGCTGAATCTTTCTCATCTCAATCTGACCTCGAACGGATTTTTGAGATAGGGGAAATAGAACCAATTTAATAAAAATAGTAAACAAAATGACGACGATACCAGCATCAATCCAAGGAAAAGCCTCAATAAAACCAATAAAGATATTGTAGAGGGGGCGATATAAGACGGCATTAAAAACAGTTGAGAACATTTAGTGAGTATAGCCTAAAAAGCTTACTCTTTCAAGATTTTGGCCTTTTTCAGCAACACCACAACCTCTTTAGCTATTTCTGAATAGGGTAGTTGGGAAATATCTTTCTTAACAAAGACTAGACCAGAACTGTCTGTTTTAATGTTTAATAGCTCTTTTTCAACCACCGATGATATTCTTCTTTTGATCCAGTGTCGGCCGACCGAGGTTTTTTTGACTTTGTTGGGGATAATAAAGGAAAAAGTGGGTATTTTTTGCTCTTTTTTAATCAAAAGACGTAAATACAGGTTTTCCCCATGGAAAAACTGGCCGTTTTTCATAATTTCGGCGAAAAACTCTTTCTTAACCCTATTTTTAATGGGAAGCATTTAAACGGTGCTTAGTCGCTTTCGGCCCTTTTGCATTCGTTTCTTTAAAACTCTCTTACCATAAGAAGTTCGGCTTCTGGATAAGAAACCGTGCTTTTTTGCTCTTTTAGCTTTTTTAGGTTTATATGTAAATGACATAATTGCAGAGTATAGTTGATTTAAACAGTAATGTCAATCAAATATTAAAAAACTTTTCCCCAAGTTATAAACAACTTATCAACATAAATACCTCTTTTCCACAACTTCTCGATTTTATAATTCAGTATATAATCAATGAAGCATGAGTGAAGATAATAAAAAACTTTGGGAAAGTGTTTTGGCGGAAATAGAACTGGCAATCTCTAAGCCAAACTTTAGTATGTGGTTTAAAGACACTTTAATTACCAAACAAGAGGGTGGGGTGGTTTTTGTTGGTGTGCCAAATGTTTTTGTAAAAGATTGGTTGATAAATAAATATCACAAGAATATTCTCAAAAGCCTTCGTGGTTTTGGTGAACATATTCGTGGAGTAGAATATTTGGTTGTTAAACACGAAGCAAAAAAAGAAGCCCCCAAAGAAGCCGTGCCGACAGTGAACCCAAACGAATTACCACTACAAGACTTTTATATAAACAAGGAAGACAACTTAAACCCTAAATACACCTTTGAGACCTTTGTGGTTGGTCCTTTTAATGAACTGGCTTATGCGGCAACTCAGGCCATCATCAAACGTACAGCGATCTATAATCCTTTGTTTGTTTATGGTGGCACTGGTCACGGCAAAACCCATTTAATTCAAGCGGTGGGGAACCATATCAAGCAAGCGTCCCCGAATAAAAAAATATATTACCTAACTTCCGAAAAATTTGCCGTGGATTTAATGAACTCGATCTCGGTTGGTAGTGCTAATCTATTCAAAGAAAAATACCGAAAGTATGACGTTTTGATTGTTGATGATATTCAATTCTTTGCTGGTAAACAAAAAACGGAGGAGGAGTTTTTCCACTTATTCAATAGTTTTTATGACAACAACAAACAAATTATCTTCTCTTCCGACAAACACCCAAATTTCATCCAAGGCTTGGAAGACCGTTTAAAATCAAGGTTAAATTCCGGTATGATAGTAGAAATACCCAGTCCGGACTTGGAATCTCGGATTCAAATATTTCGAATCAAGTCTAATATGATGAACTTTTCTATCTCCCCCGAGACGACCGAGTACCTCGCTTCTTCTGTGGAGGGAAATATTAGAGAGCTCGAGGGAGTATTAAACTCTATTATTTGCCAATCAAAACTAAAAGGACGAGACCTAACTATTAATGAAATTAAGGATTTAATAAAAAACAATTTAAAACCAAAGAAAACCTCCTCAATTAAGGATGTGGTCAAGACCATCGCGGAATTTTATGGTATTACCGAAGCAGAGGTGTATGAAAAAACCAGAAAAAAGTCGGTGGTTAAACCGAGACAGGTGATTATGTATCTTTTGCGTGAGGATTTTGACGTTTCTTATCCTACAATTGGTGAAAAGTTGGGTGGAAAAGATCACACGACTGTTATGCACTCTTACGAGAAGGTAAAAGAAGACCTAAAAACTGATTCGTCTTTAATTAGAGAGATTAGTCAATTACGGTCAATGTTGAATTAGGAAAAGCTGTGGAAAAAACAAAATAAACTGTGAGAAAATAAAATGAAAAAGTGGATAAAAAAAGAAAATAGAAAAGAAGAAGAAAGTAATAAAATTTTTATCAACAGCTTAAATAAAAATATTAAGAAATAATGAAGAAGAATAAGAGTATAAAAAGTTATCAACTTATCCACAACACTAATAATAATATCTTTTATAAGTTTAATAAATAAAAAAACATGAAAGTCGAATGTTCTAAAGAAAAATTCTGTTCTGCAGTTTCAAAATCAGAAAAGGTAACTGGAAAGAATATGACCCTACCGATTTTGTCTTGTATTTTAATTGAAGCCAAGAACAACCTAATGATTTTTAAAGCCACCAATCTAGATTTAGGTATCGAGGTTAGTATTCCCGCGAAAGTCTCAAAAGAGGGCCTGGTGGCCGTCCCAGGCTCTGTTTTGAATGGTTTTTTAGCTAATCTATCTAGCGACAATAACTTATTAATAGAAGAAAAAGATGGTAATTTACATATTTCTAACGGCAGTAGTCAGGCAACGATTAAAAGTCACCCAACAGATGATTTTCCAAGTATTCCTAGGGTTAAAGATGGCAAAAGTCATGAAATAAGCTCGTCGGAATTTGTTAAGGGATTAAAGGCTGTAAATTACAGCGCCTCTTTTTCAAGTATTAAACCAGAATTATCTAGTGTTTATATACACGCCGACAGCGAAGGTTTACTATTTGTCGCCACCGACTCGTTTCGTTTGGCGGAAAAAAGAATTAAGGGTAAAAAAACCGAAGATTTTGGTCAAATACTGATTCCATTTAAAAACGTCAACGATCTTTTAAAAATCATCGGCGATGAAAAAGATCTTTTGGAGATTAATTTTACTAAAAATCAAATATCTTTAACTTACAAAGATACCTACATTGTTTCTCGGGTAATCGACGGTATTTTCCCAGATTATAAACAAATTATTCCAAAAGAATTCAAAACCGAGGTGGTACTATTAAAACAAGACCTAATCAACACCTTGAAAATCTCCAACATATTCTCTGATAGTTTTAATCAAATAAATATCAAGGTTTCACCAAGTGATAAAAAACTAGAATTAAAAACTAAAAACACGAATATTGGAGAAAATGTGAATAAACTATCAGCAGTTATCACCGGTGAAGCAATCGAGATTAACTTTAATTACAAGTATATTATTGATTGTTTCCAATCCATTGATTCCGACAGTGTTTCTTTGTCTTTTAATGGCCTAAATAAACCAATGGTAATCCGTGGAGTGTCTGATAAAACCTTCACCTACCTTGTAATGCCAATGAATAGATAGTTATGTTTAATATTTCTTCTTATTTAGAAAAGTTTAAAAACATTGGGCAGAGTGAAAGATTACTAAAAGAGACTATCCTGTCTATAATTAAAGAGGTAACTGGTATTGTCTTGGGCGTTGGAAATATTAAAGTGAAAAACAACAGCGAAGTACTTTTAAGTGTTTCACCAGCTGTTAAAAATACTATTTATATCAAAAAAGAGTTAATTTTAAATAAAATTAAAGAAAAAAGCGGACAAAATATTATCTCGTTACGGTAAACTCAATTTCTTCCTCGCTACGATTATAGGCTGAATCGGTTGCGACTATTTTTAGGGTATTTTTTCCACGAGAAACAGCACTTATTTCGTTTGGCATAAAGGAAAAAAGAAATGGTGCTAAACTTGATGAACCAAGATAGTTTTCGTTTATATAAAAATCCATTTTTGATACCGGGTAGCTACTTTGAAGTGAGGTCTGAATTGTAATTTTTTGATCCGGGGCGTATCGCTCGTCCGTGTTTGGGGAAATGATTTTTATTTTTGGTTTTTTGGAGTTGGTGTGAACATCGTCTCTATCTGTTGGTTTTACAGGGCTGGGCAAATACTGAGTTTTAAGCCACTGCTCTACTGGATATTCCCAATATTTAAATTGCGGGTCATTGGCTGGGTTTTGGGGTATTTCTCCGTGCGGGTCGCTTTTATTAACCCAGTAAAGTATTTCATGGACATTTGTCTCATAAACTTCTTTTTGAGTTTCTGGGGGTGTTAGGTCTGTTGCTAGTTTTCCAGATACCGTGTCGATGGTGAAATAATTATAACCCTGCCAAATTCCACGAAAAACCGGCTTGATTTCTTTAGGGGTTGGCTCTGGCTCGGTGAAATATTCTTTAGGTAGTGTTTTTAAGGCCTCGTTCATAAAAGCGTGCCATAAGGGCGCCACCACCATTCCCGAAGTTTTTTTATCAACCGGACGGTTGTCGTTGTTTCCCGCCCATGCCCCAACCACTAAGTTTGGGGTATAACCCACTACCCAAGAGTCACGGAAATCGTTTGAGGTACCAGTTTTTACCGCCACAGGCCGATCGGCAAAATATAATGAAGAGTTCGCTCCAAACATCGGTGTTCTAGCCACATTGTCAGATAAAATACTGGATATTTTATTAGTTATCTCTTCAGCTATTACTTGTTCCGATCGAAGAGAAAACTCCTCAAGAATCTTTCCGCTCGCATCCTCAATTTTTAAAATCGGGGTGTGAGAGTTTTTAATCCCCTGGGTCGCAAAAACACCATAAGCACTAGTCATCTCTAGTGGTGAAACTTCACCACCTCCCAAAACCAAAGTTAAACCATACTGATTTTTATCACCTAAGCTGGTGATCCCCATTTTCTCGGCTGTCTTGATTGAATCGGTAATACCGGCAAGATACAAAACTTTAATTGCGGGGATGTTTCTAGATTGTGCCAGAGCGTTCCTGAAGGTAATTGGACCAACAAATTTACCGTCGTAATTATTTGGCATATAGCATTCGTCAGAACTTCCTCCACCGATCGCCACCCCTTGATAATTACAGGTGGTTTGAAATTGTGTTGGTAAATCAAAGACAACCGTGTCTGGTGTATAGCCTTTTTCAAAAGCGGTTGCATAAACAAAAGGCTTGAAGGCCGAACCAGGTTGTCGGTGGGCGACAGCTACATTAAAATTTCCATCAATTTCTTTATCAAAGTAATCCCTCGAGCCAACCATTACCAAGATTTGCCCCGTTTTTGGATCAATTGCCACCACCGCAGCATTCTCGGCGTCGAAAGTCTTTTTGTTTTCTAAGGCATATTTTTTAGCAATTTCTTCAGCTTTACTTTGCAAACTGTAATCCAAAGTCGTGATAATTTTTAAACCACCCTCACGCACCATCTTTTCTCCATATTTATCTTCCAGATATTGCCTAACAAAATCGACAAAATGAGGGGCTTTGATGCTATTTCCTTCACGGGTTTTAAATACCACCACTTCATTTTTAGATGAACCGTATTCTTTCTCTGTGATAAAGTGATGCTCTAACATTTTTTCCAATACCAAATTCTTTCGATTGTCTAAGCGGTCTTTGTTGTTTCCGTAAGGTGAATAGAAGGTCGGGGCATTGGGAATCGCGGCTAAATAAGCCGCCTCGGCCAGGGTCACATCGGCAGACTTTTTCCCAAAAAATGTCTGAGACGCCTCTTCAACCCCATAAATGCTTCCACCATAAGGACTTTCATTTAAATAAATTTCCAGAATTTCTTCTTTTGTCATCACCTTTTCAAGTTTAATTGCTAGTACCCACTCTTTAATCTTTCTCGAGATAATTTTTTCGGATGTTAACAAAGAGTTTTTGATTACTTGCTGGGTAATTGTCGAACCACCTTGGGTTGACCCACCAGTTAAGTTAGATAAAACCGCTCGAACGATCGCGGTGACTTTAATTCCACCATGTTCATAAAAATCAGCATCCTCAATCGCCACCGTCGCTTTTTTGACATAATTAGAGATCTCCTCATAAGGGACAACTTTTCTCTTAATGTCTTGATTTACATCGAAGAGTAAGATTTCACCTGTCCGGTCGTATATTTTTGTGCTTTGGAGAACAATTCGATCATCAAAAGATTTCAAATCCGGCACCCTAAAAGTCGCAAACCAGAAAGTAATTAAACCCAAACAAATAAAAACGAAACTGATAACGGAAATAACGATCGTTTTCAGGTGTTTTTTAACAAACTTTAATTTTTTCATATTTTGGTCATTATAACATAAATATGCTATATTTTAAGGTATGAAAATAGATACCGATCCCAAAAAAATCGAGGAGATTTTATCACGAAGTGTGGTAAATATTTACCCAACCAGCGACTTTCTTAAAAAACAGCTTTTAAGTGGTAAAAAATTAAGAATTTATTCTGGGGCTGATGCCACTGGACCAAAGCTTCACCTTGGGCACTCAACTAATTTTATGATTTTAGAGAAGTTGAGACAATTGGGTCACGAGGTAATAATTTTATTTGGTGATTTTACCGCGAGAATCGGTGATCCAACCGGCAAAGATATGGCCAGAAAATCATTAACCAAAACGGAGGTAGAAAAAAATATAAAAACCTGGAAAAAACAACTCAGTAGAATTATAAAAATAAGCAAGTTTGGTGATGGTGCAAAAATTGTAAAAAATAGTCATTGGTTATCGAAGTTGGATTTTGAAGATGTGGTCAAACTTGCCTCGAATTTCACCCTTCAACAAATGGTGGAAAGAGATATGTTCCAAAAGAGAATGGTAGAAAAAAAGCCGATCTATCTTCACGAATTTTTATATCCTTTAATGCAGGGCCAGGACTCAGTCGCCTTAGATGTCGATATGGAGATTGGTGGTAATGATCAAACCTTTAACATGCTTACCGGTCGTACGCTACAAAAAATCGCTAGAAATAAGGAAAAAATAGTGATGACGACTACTTTATTGATTAACTCTAAAACGGGGGGGAAATTAATGAATAAAAGTGAGGGTAATGTAATTGGCTTGGATGATGAAGTGTCTGACATGTTTGGTAAGGTTATGTCTCTACCAGATGAGGCAATAATTCCAATTTTTACAGACTGTACTCATGTTTCTCTAGAAGAAATTAGTAAAATTAAACAAGATTTAGAAACCGGCGTTAACCCAAGAGATTTAAAAGTTCGATTAGCGAAAGAGATTGTGACTATTTATCACAGCAAAGAAAAAGCTGATCAAGCCGAGAAAAATTTTATTGAAACATTTAAAAACGGGGGACTACCCGAAAAAATCGACGAGATCGGCGCTGCGAATGGAGACTTACTTTCCGAGCTTACGGTTAAATCTGGACTTGTTAAATCCAAAGGCGAATTCCGACGTTTAGTTGAAGAGGGCGCTGTCAGCAATCAAGAAACCAATAAAAAAATCACTGACCCTAATTTTAAGGTAATCAGCACCTCTATTTTTAAGATTGGAAAGAGAAGATTTCTAAAAATTAAAATCTAGAAGTTATCAACGTCGTTGTATTCGCTGAATTCTTCGATAAAAGTATCTTCGATAATTGCCGGGTCGATCATTGCATCCTCACTACCCAGCGCTTCATCTTCTAAAGAATCACCCCCTTTCTTTTTTGGGGCCACTTCCTCGTCTTTAATTTTGCTATTTTTTTTCTTCGCCATAATTTTTATATTAATAGCACGGCTGTAAAAGTTTGCAAGGGGTCAAAAGGCTTAGGCCTGTGGAAAACTTTTAATCGTGGCGAAATAAGTCAGCCCCACCGCGATCGCATCGTATTCGTCGTCGTGTTTTATTTCTTTTTTTATTTCAATCAAACGGTCGACCATATCAATAATCTGTCTTTTATCACTCTTTCCATAGCCGGTCACCGCAACTTTTATTTCCAATGGGGTAAACTCCCTCACTGTTAAACCGTTTTTAGCCGCTTCATATAAAATCACTCCTCTTGCCTCACTAACCTTCATGGCCGTCTTAGCGTTTGTTTCAAAAAAAAGTGTTTCTATCGCCAGCGCCCCGGGTTTATATTTTTTAATTATCTTAGAAACCTCAGCGCCAATCAAATTTAATCTTTTTTCATGTTTCTCTATTGCTAAGGTTTTAAAGCATTCAGAAAAAAGCAAAGTCTCTCTACTTCCAGAAACTTTTTCTAATATCGCGACCCCCAATCTTTCATAACCAGGATCAATGGCAACAATTTTCATCTTTATTCAGCGTTAGTATAAACTTCCTGCACCTCATCATTGTCCTCCAGGTTTTCGATTAAAGCTTCAAGTTTGGTTCCATCTTCTTCAGAAATCGGCGTCATCATCTTTGGCACAAAACCCTCCTCCACACTTTTTTCAAAAGCCCAAGAAGCACTACCGGGTGCGGCCAAAGCCGAACCATTTTCAGTTAGAATATGTTTCACCTCGGCCGCCGCTTTGTTTCGATTGTCGGTCAAAACCTCAATCATCACCGCCACACCACCTGGGCCATAAGCTTCGTATAAGATAGATTCCATCGCCGCAGTATTTTTGTCGGCACCTTTTTTCAATGCTCTTTCAATATTATCATTCGGTACATTGTATTCACGTGCCTTTTTGACCGCGGCCTGTACTCCTGGCGAGTTTACGTTTCCACCCGCTTTTTTCACTTCAATTGCAATAACCTTGGCCATCTTGGTATAAATTTTACCCTTTTTGGCATCCGTCACCGCTTTCTTATTCTTCACCTTTGACCATTTATTATGTCCGCTCATATTGGGTTTAATATAGCCTAAAATAAAGGGAAAAAATAGGCTTGACAAAAAAGGTGGTTGGGTGTATAATTCATGGGAAACTGTACACACAAAGGAGGTTTAAGATGAGTGGGAAGACGTACGCGGTTATTGTTCTGTTTGTCTTGGTTGGGGCGATCGTCGCTTTTACCCCAAGTCTACGTACAGCGAACGAGGCAGAGCGCCTTATGCTCAAGTTCGGAAGACAGATACCGAGCGCCCCGATGGGGCCAACCATCGCCTGGCATCTGCGCCGTGGAGACTGAGCAATCATCATCCGCCCAGAAGACCGCCCGGAGGTCAACTGGGCGGTTTTTTTATGGGGGGATGGGGACCTCGGCTCGGTTATACACAGCTAATTATGGGGTTAAAAAACAATAAAGTGCTAGAATGCCAGACGTGCAAAATAAAAAGAGAAAAGCAATTTATGTTTTTATTGACGCTTCCAATCTGTTTTATGAAGGAGAAAAAAGTTTAGGTTGGAAGATTGATTATAAAAAACTGTATGTTTATCTCCACAAAAAATATCAGGCCAGTAAGATTTTTTATTTTGGCGGGGTGGAGATTCATAATTATCAGTATGATTATTTAGCCAATGATACAGTACCTATTTTTAAATTAAAACTTTATCTAGAAGGTCTTTTAAAAAATAAGACTAAAAGCTTAAGTCGAGACAA
The DNA here is from genome assembly GCA_041674925.1 of Minisyncoccota bacterium. Classification (GTDB taxonomy): domain Bacteria; phylum Patescibacteriota; class Minisyncoccia; order Phycocordibacterales; family GWA1-40-21; genus CAIJXO01. The sequence continues at coordinate 60,858 of JBAYUW010000002.1, forward strand.
TCTTGATTTAATTAATAAACACTTACAACGAATTAGTTTTTATGCAAAGCTCTCCACTTTTGGTTATGAACTTTTTCTAAAACCAGTAAAACTTTACAATCTTGGGGACGGGTTAATGAAGCGTAAGGCTAATTGTGATGTTGATATGAGTTTTCAAATAATGAAAGTAGTCGATAATTTTGATATGGTCATTTTTCTTTCGGGTGATGGAGATTTTTTACCAATATTGAAGTATCTAAGAAAAATCGGGAAAGAGGTAATCGTTTTAAGTCGTGGCCCCAGAACAGCCAAGGAAATAAAGCAACTAGCCGGAGGAAATTTTAGGGATTTTGAATATATCCGTAAATATATTGAGTATAAATAACGAACGGCACCCGCGAAGGATGCCGTTCATGTTTAGTGCCTAGATTATAGCATGGGTGTTTTTGAATGCAAGTTAAAGTAATTTATTCCTACTCTTCAAATTCAAATGCTTCTTCGCCCTTTCGGTGACCACTCGTCCACGCGAAGTCCTTTCAATGAAACCAAGTTGTAGGAGGTATGGCTCGTAAACATCTTCGATGGTGGCTTGTTCTTCCGACAGGGCGGCGGCCAGGGTATTGAGTCCGACTGGTCCACCATTAAACTTTTCTTCAATTACTGTCAGTAAAGCACGGTCGGTTGGGTTTAAACCAACTTCGTCAATGCCAAGTAAATCAATTGCTTCCATCACAATTTCTTTTGACAAATCACTTTCACGAATTTGCGCCAAGTCGCGGCTTCTTTTTAAGAGATAATTGGCAGTGCGGGGGGTAAAGCGACTTCTTTTGGCAATTTCCTTTTTTGCTTCGTCAGCGATTTCTATTCCCAAGATTTTTGCCGAGCGTTTGATTATCTCTTCTATTTCTTTGTCCGAGTAAAATTCCAGTTTAAAAACTCCACCAGAGAATCTGGAGCGTAGGGGAGCGGACAGCATCGCAATGCGGGTTGTGGCGGCAATTAAAGTGAATTTAGGTAGGTCAAGCTGAATGGTGCGGGCCGACGGACCTTTACCAATAATAATATCCAGTGACCCACTTTCCATTGCGGGGTACAAAACCTCTTCAATCGTTTTATTTAGACGGTGAATTTCATCAATAAATAAAATATCGCCGGGAGAAAGATTGGTTAAGATGGACGCGAGGTCGCCAACTTTTTCAATTGCTGGGCCAGAGGTGGATTTCAGTTGAGCGCGCGTTTCGTGAGCAATTAAATGAGCGAGAGTAGTCTTACCAAGCCCTGGAGGACCGTAAAAAAGTAAATGTTCGGGCGGATGCTGTCTTTGAGCGGCGGCCGTCAGTAAAATATGCAAATTGTCTTTAATGTTTTTCTGACCGATATAGTCGGCCCAAACGGTAGGGCGTAGGGTTTGATCTAAAAAATTAACGTCGCCCTTTTCGGGGCTAGTTTGCTGGTTTTTTAGGGAATTAGCTTGGGAATCTTGTTTTTTGCTTGACATATTTTTTGTTTTATGCTAAGCTTACTAGTAGAAGCCTTTCACAATTTCTGGGGCTTTTTTTGTAAGTCCAGAATATAAATCTCTAAGCAATTGGATCGTTTGCGCGGTTTACGAATTTTTCCTAGAGGACGGCCTGGTTCACACCTTCGGGTGATTTGCGAGACCTATCCTTGAAGAACTATTTAACTTTTGGTATCTAATATTAAAAGTATTGCTTAGAGATTTATCTTCTGGATCCTTTTTAATCCTATCCCTCCACCGTTTCAATGTCAATGACGCGACCAAGTTCAGGAAGAGAACTGACACCTGTCAAGACGCGGATAACACCATCTTGTTTCATATCTAATAAATTTTGTGAGGCGGCGGCCAGACGAATATCTCGATCGGAAGGATTATTTATTATTGCTTCCTCAATTTCTTTTTTCATTAAAATAACTTCCGTGATAGCAATTCGTCCGCGATAGCCAGTTTTGTGACACTTTTCACAACCAACCGCCTCCCACACTTTTTCGGTCTGAAGGCCGGCCAAATAAGTCTTATCAGTAATTGATTCTAATGTTCTGTCTAAGAAGATACGCTCTTTAACGGTGGGAACTTTTTCGGTCTTACAATCAGGACATAATTTTCGAATCAATCTTTGGGCCATCGCCACATTAATCGCTGAGGAAATAATTTTTGGATTAACTCCAAGGTCAATCAGGCGGGGGAAGGCACCAGCTGCTGTGTTGGTGTGCAATGTAGAAAAGACCAAGTGTCCAGTTAAGGCAGAATTAATAGCGATATTCGCAGTTTCGCCGTCTCGGATCTCACCAACCATGATTACATCTGGATCTTGACGCAAGGCGGAACGCAAACCAGACAAGAAAGTATATTCTTTTTCTTCTTCCACTTGCGTCTGTACAATTCCTGGTAGATGATACTCAATCGGATCTTCAATCGTAATAATTTTAATATCAGGGGAGTGAATCTTTTTCATGAAAGCATAAAGGGTGGTTGTTTTTCCTGAACCAGTCGGACCGGTAATTAAAAGCATACCGTTTGGTCTTTTGATCTGTTCCATCAGTGTCTCTAAAGTCCTTTTTTCAATACCCAAATCTTCAATCGGCACAGAAATAGATTTTGGGTTCAGTAACCTCATCACAATTGATTCATTGTATGCGCCTGGGAGAATAGAAGAACGAATTTCAATATCATTATTTAATATTTTCACGCTAAAACGCCCGTCTTGTGAGGTGTTCTTGATATTTAATTTCATTCCCGACAGTAACTTTATTCGAGATAAAAGTAATTCATAAGTTTCTGTGTCGAAAGTGCTGACATTGATCAACACACCATCCAAACGAAATCGAATATTCACGTCGTTCTCTTCTGGCTCGATATGAATGTCTGACGCCGATAAAGCCAAGGCCCCGGCGATCATCGCCTCCATCATTCTAGAGATTTTATAAGCTTTCTTTAGTGTGAGTATTTCTTTAATAATAACAGTGATATCATCGATTTTTTTAATTTTATTAACAAATTCAGCAACTTGTTCAGAGGAAATATCGAAAGTTCCAGCCGTTGAGGTGGTGGCATAAGAAAGATCTTTATAGCGATCCCAAGCTTTTTCCAAACTCATGGTGGTCGCCATATTTATCTGAATTTTATAACCCTCAGCCTCCAAATTTTTCAAAATAATAACTGCTTTTTCGTTTTTAGGAGAGAAAAGAGCGACTTGAATTTTTTTGCCGACACGGGCAAAAGCGGCGATCTTGGCTTCGCGGGCCAAATCTTCAGGAATCAATCTCAAAGCTTCGGTATTGATAGGAATCGGTTTTAAATCAATGAAATTTAAACCATATTTGGTGGATAAGACCCGAATCAGTTCCTCCTCTTCTTTTTTGTAGAGGTCTTCAAGCCGTCTCTCTTGTTTTTCTTCATTGTCAAAAGTCGTCATATGAAAACATTATAACATAAACCATAAAAACTGAGTGGAATTTTATGCTTGACAAGAAAGATGTTTGGGTGTATAATTGTGGTTATGAAGATCTTTCTGCTGGTGCTCGTTTTGGTTCTAAACATCGGCTGTGTAACGACAGGAAAAAAGGAAGAAAAAAGCGGTGAGCTGAACCTTGGAACCTTTCGGATCTGGGGTGAGGCGGAGATTGGATTGGAAACGTCCAATTGAGAAGGTGGTGGCGCGCGACGTGGACAGGTGTTCACAAAGCGCGCCTTTTTTTATTTATGCTAATATATAAAGTATGAAATTTTTAAGTAAGAATGTAGAGGAAACCAATAAGATTGCGCAAGATTTCTTGCAGAATTTAAAAGCTAATAAAAACAAGGCTACCTTAGTTGGTTTGTTTGGTGATCTGGGCTCTGGTAAAACTACTTTCACCCAAGCCGTCGGTCGGGAATTAGGAATCACTGATTTTATCACCAGTCCAACTTTTGTGATCGAGAAAATTTATCAACTCGACGGGAAATTTAATTTTAAAAATCTAATCCATATCGATGCTTATCGTCTCGACTCCGGAAGAGAATTACAGGTTTTGGGATTTGAAGAAATTTTGAAAGATTCTCAGAATTTGATTTTATTAGAGTGGCCAGAGCGAGTAATCGATATCCTCCCAACCGACCTAGTTAAACTTAATTTTAAATTTATTTCAGAAAACGAACGGGAGATAGAAGTGTTATAATATCAGTATGCCTGTCAAAGCCAGCAACAAAATAGTTTTACTCGATGTGCACGCGATTATTCATCGGGCCTATCATGCTCTGCCAGACTTTGCGACGAGTAAGGGCGAGCCAACCGGGGCTTTGTATGGACTTTCGACCATGCTTTTGAAAATCATTGATGACTTAAAACCGGGCTATATTTTTGCTTGTTACGATTTACCAAAACCCACCTATCGCCACGAAGCTTATAAAGATTATAAAGCTGGGCGATCTAAAACCGACGATGAATTAGTCGCACAATTAAAAAAATCCCGCGAAATTTTTGAGGCTTTAAATATTCCAATTTACGCCAAAGAGGGTTTTGAGGCGGATGATATGATTGGCACTTTAACAGACCTATTAATTAAAGATAAGAACAATGAGGTAGTGATTGCCTCTGGCGATATGGATACTCTGCAGTTGGTCGTCGGTGATCAAGTCAGAGTTTATACTTTAAAGAAGGGTATTAAAGACACTATTATCTATAACGAAAAAGCTGTTCTTGAGCGATTTGGCTTTGGCCCTAAACTTCTGCCAGATTACAAAGGTCTTCGTGGCGACCCATCCGATAACATTATCGGCATCAAAGGTATTGGCGAAAAAACGGCCGGAATCTTGATTCAAAATTTTGGCTCGATCGAAGAGATTTACAAAAAACTAAAAACAAAAAGTGCGCCGGAAGTCTTTAAGAAAACTGGAATCACCGAAAGAATCTTCAATCTCTTAAAAGAAGGAGAAGAAGAGGCTTTATTTTCTAAAATGCTCGGCACGATTCGTCGTGATGCGCCGATTGATTTTGTTTTACCAAAGAAAAATTGGAAAGAAGAATTAGATTTTGAAAAGATTTCTCAGGTGTGGATGAATTTGGAGTTTAGAACGTTGAGTGCGAGGCTTAAAGAGATAATAAATGAAAAAGAGGTAGAAATAAAGGAGGAAATTGTAGACCCAATTTTATTAAAAGAATCGGCGGTGGCTTTGTGGCTTATTAATTCTACTTTAACTAATCCAGAGATCGGAGATATTTTGGGTTTTGTTGGTAAAAAAACCTTGAAGGAGGCGCATGAATCTTTATTGTTGGAGATAAAAGAAAAAAAATTAGATAGAGTTTTTGATTTAATTGAAAAACCACTCATTCCAATCGTCGAGAAAATGGAAAAAAGAGGAATCGTGGTGGATAAAGAGTTACTAAATAGACTTTCTGTTATTCACCACAAAGAATTGGCTAGTTTAGAGAAACAGATTTGGACTTTGGCGGGTGAAGAATTTAATATTAATTCACCAAAACAAATGGGGGAGATTTTGTTTGTTAAAATGGGTTTGAAAGTTAAAAATCAGAAAAAAACCGCGGGAGGAAAAGTCTCAACCAAAGAAAGCGAACTGGAGAAAATGAAAGATTTAAGTCCAATTATTCCGCTAATTTTGGAGTATCGAGAATTGCAGAAAATGCTCTCAACTTATATTGATAATATTCCAAACATGGTCACAGAAGACGGTCGCTTGCATGCGAAATTCTTGCAAGCGGGAACGACTACCGGACGTATGTCTTCCGCTGATCCCAACCTTCAAAATATTCCAAACAGAACAGATTTGGGACGGGAAATTAGGCAAGCTTTTCAAGCTAGCCCTGGGTATAAATTAGTCGCTTTTGATTATTCACAGATCGAACTGAGGATCGCGGCTTTTTTATCGGGCGATAAAAAATTGATAGAGATTTTTAGAAACGGCGAAGACGTACACACCGCTGTGGCCTCGGAAGTCTTTGGTGTGCCGTTTGAAAAAGTTGATAAAGAGATGAGGAGAAGAGCCAAGATTATAAATTTCGGCATTATGTATGGTATGGGTGTCTCAGCCTTAAAACAAAATCTGGGCACCGATCGAGCGGAAGCACAAAAATTTTATGATGATTACTTTGAAAAATTCAACGGTCTAGCGAAATATCTAGATTCCGTGAAGGCAGACGCCTTGCGTACTGGTTATACCGAAACCTTCTTTGGCAGACGAAGATATTTTGAAGGTCTCAAATCTAAACTACCATTTATGCGGGCGATGGCTGAGAGAATGGCAATCAATGCGCCGGTGCAAGGAACTGGTGCAGATTTAGTGAAATTATCAATGGTCAAGGTGGATGAATTATTGGGCACAACCGACATTCATTTACTTTTGCAGGTTCATGACGAATTGGTTTATGAAATAAAAGAAAACTTAGTCAAAGATTTAATTCCAAAAATTAAAAAAATAATGGAGAGTGTTATTGATCCAAAAGAAACCAGTGGTGTCATTTGTGTCGCCGAAGCAGCAGTTGGCGACAATTGGGGGGAGATGAAGAGGGTATAAAAAACCCCACGCGCTGATGCACGTGGGGGGGGCTGGCTAGAACTATTTATACCAGCCCTTCTCACCCGTCCGAGACAGTTGCAACTCCCACCTTCTGGCTCTGTGGGCCAGGGCGTCCTCACGCCTCTTGAACCACCTTTTCAGCCTAGACATCAAAGTTGTCGTAGCCATAGAACCTCCTTGTTTTCACCAACTCTCGGGAATCCATTCGGTTATGTATTTCAACATCCCAATTACGAGTGCTACGATCACGAGCACCACAACCAGAATGGTAACAATCACTGCGAATGTTTGCATGAGACTCTCCATGCCCTTGTTGACCAATACCTATCCAGATAGTATATTACAGATTAGTTTTAATTAGTCAAATAATAACAATGATTTTTTTATTTCACGGAGACGATACAGCGAAGGCCCGAAAGGTTGCTCAAAAAAACATTGAAGCAGCCAAGAAGAAGCATCTCAAGGCTGAATTTTTTAAACTGAACAACGAAAACTTTTCGGAGAATCGACTCGACGAACTGATCGCCAGTCAGGGATTGTTTTATTCCGGTTCTATAATCTTTGCCGACAATCTTTTGGAAGAAGATGAGGTTTCTGAGATTGTAATCAAGAAGATGAAAGAAATTTCTACTTCCCCCAACCTCTTTATTTTCTTAGAAAAGAAATTAAACAAAAAAGAATTAGAAACTTTCAAAAAATATTCTCAAAAAATCGAAGAACTTAAAAAATTAGAAAAGAAACTAAACAAAAAAGAAGCCCTCGCTCTAAAAGGCGAAAAAATAGACTTTTTCGAATTTGCTAATGCTTTGGGTGATCGAAACAAAAAATTACTTTGGACTTTATATCAAGACGCCCTCGCGGAAAAGGTTCCCTCCGAAGAAGTGCATGGTATTTTTTTCTGGAAAGTAAAAAGCTTGCTTTCTTCTGGTTATACCAATCGTTATGATAAAAAGACTCTGAAAGAAATGTCCACCAAACTTTTCAATATGTATCATCTAGCCCACCGTGGCGAAATCGATTTCCCGACAGCTTTAGAGAGATTTATTTTGGAAATCTGATATAATCAAAAGGTATGACTTACATTAAAAAATACAGTTTATATTTGATTTTTACTATCGCACTTGTTGGAACCCTGGTGAGCATTTATTTTAGCGACATTTTAGGCTGGGCGCCGTGCGTCTTGTGCTGGTACCAAAGGATATTTTTGTATCCAATTGTGATCATAAGCCTCGTTGGTATTTTACGTAAAGATCCACAGGTTCATGCTTATATTGTTCCCATGGCTATTATTGGAGCCTTAATTTCACTTTTCCATAATTTTCTTTATTGGGGGATAGTGCCAGAGAGTGCCGCACCTTGTCAGGCTGGAGTTTCTTGCACCGCTGAATATTTGAAACTTTATGGCTTTGTGACCATCCCTCTTTTGTGTTTAGTAGCATTTGTACTGATTATTATTCTTGCCTTTTTAAATAAAAAAAATTATGAAAATCAATAGTGAACTAAAAATGATTATCGGAATTGTGATGGTCTGTGCTGTCTTACTCGGCGCGTTTATCTGGTTTGCACCGAAAGGTGGAAACGGTGTGACGGCTGACTTGAATTTATTGGTTCGAGAAAATAGTGAGATGACTGGAAAATTTGGCGCGAAGGTAACTCTGGTTGAGTTTGCTGATTTTGAATGTCCAGCTTGCGCCACGGTTTCTCCGTATGTAAAAAAAGTAGCTGATCTTTACAAAGATAATCCAGATTTTAATTTTGTTTATCGTCACTTTCCACTTTCTCAGCATGCTAACGCTGTAATTTCTGCGGAAGCGTCTGAGGCCGCCGGTGCTCAAGGAAAATTCTGGGAAATGGCCGAAATGCTCTACAAAAATCAGGCCGAATGGTCTGCTGTCTCAAATCCAACAGAAATTTTTGTTGGCTATGCCAAGATCCTGAATCTTGATACGACAAAGTTTAAATCTGATCTTGATCAGCATCTATTTCTCTCCAAAGTTCAAGCCGATCTGAAAGATGCTGTATCTTTAAATCTGAGACAAACCCCATCGCTATTTTTGAATGGCGTCGAGGTGACAGATATAGGTTCACTTCAATCACAAATTGATATTGAATTAGTCAAGTAGTTTCATTGGACATTTTGGTTTTTTCTTGTTATATTCTTTGGCATATCCGCCCGTAGCTCAGTCGGTAGAGCAGCTCCCTTTTAAGGAGACGGTCGTAGGTTCGATTCCTACCGGGCGGACATTAAGTAAATTATTCGTGACGACAATCGCTAGACAACCGGAGAATAAAGCATATAATCTACCCTGGAGTAATTTGTTCCTTATCGTTACGAAACCGTCAGAACTAGAACAGAAGAGGAGAAGAGCATGAAGGTGATTGCACCTGCGGCAACATCCAAGATAGTCTTTGGACATATCACGCTTTCGCCGCCGGTAATCTCGGAAGCGGAATATGGGGGGCTGATCAAAGACACCCGTATGCACTCGCGTGAAATTGAGAAGGAGTCCGGTCGTCGTTTGGTGTGTGATGTCGCCATGGGCTTGGAAAACCTGTTTCAAGCGATGCGTGATACGCCGCCAGAGATTAGCAAGATCGGAGTGGTATTCGTCTCGCGTCGGCTGGAAGATCAAGCCGTTGCGACTGTCAAATACCTCGAAGACCTGCACCGGGAGGGATTGGTTTTTTTGTGTGATTTTGAACACAACAAGGAAGCCCTTGTGAGGGGAGGGAAAGGATTTTACCTCGCCCATCACAGACATTTGCGACGTGGTGCCATTGTGAGCATGTTGGTGAGTTGAGACGAGGGGGTGACGAACGGTAGACGGACTGCTGGCGGGTGCTGGCAGTCTTTTTTTATTTAAATTTTAAAATTATTAAAGTAGTGGAATATCAACCGCAAACAAACCTGCGCCAGTGAGTAATAGTGAAAGACAAATTGTAGTCAACAAAAGATAAAAAACAAAATCTCTCTTCAAGATTGATTCTTCTTTGTATTCGATAAAAAGCTCGCATAAAGCAATTATGGCCAAGACCAGAGCGGTGATTTGAGTATAGGCTCCAACGATAAGCAGGAGACCTCCAACTATTTCAATAATTCCTAACAGGCTGGCGAAAAAACTCGCTGGATGAATATTTAAAATATTGAGGGCGCTGATCCAGCCTGGGCGTTCTTTGCTTAATTTTAATAAACCGAGGTTTAGAAAGATGAAACCTAAAACTACCCTTAAAATGAAAGGGGAAATCAGGCTAAAGGCAAATAATTCCGGGAAAAGATTAAAGGTCTCTGGCATGAAAATATTATAACATAAAATTTGCCCTAGAACTCCCTTGCCAATATTTTTACAAGGTTTAGAATGTAACCCCATGTTTAAAAAGAAAGAAACAATTGTCGTCCTAGATAATATCCGAAGCACCTTTAATGTCGGCTCGATTTTCCGCACGGCTGATTGTTTGGATGTTAGTAAAATAATTTTATGTGGCGTGACACCAACACCCCGCGATCGGTTTGGAAGACTTCGAGACGACATCAGCAAAGTCGCTTTAGGCGCCGAAAAAAATCTTGATTGGGAATATTTTCCTAAAATTTTTTGGACAATTAAACAATTAAAAAAAGAAGGTTATAAAATTATTGCGATTGAACAATCGGAGAAATCAGTCGATTATAAAAAAATAAATTTAAAAAAAGAAAAGAAAGTTGTCTTTATTATCGGCAATGAAGTGAATGGCATCTCCAAACCAGTTTTGAAGCTAGCCGACAAAATCGCCGAAATCCCTATGCTTGGTAACAAAGAATCATTGAATGTTTCAGTCGCTTTTGGTGTGGCGATGTTTCGGCTGCTGGAGGTTTAATTATTTCTGACACTTAGGACAAAAGTGCGTGCCTCGGCCGGCGTGTTTTATTTTCTCAATTTGTGTTTTGCAGTTTTTACACACCTGATTAGCTCGTCCATAAACATTCAAATGTTTCACGAAGTTTCCTTTTTCACCTGTACTTCGGCGATAATTTCGAGAGGAAGTACCTTTATGTTTGATTGATAAGTTTAAAACATCGATAATCTTTTGATGTAGTTTTTTACTTTCCGAATTAGTAATCTTTCCAGCTTTTCTATTTGGCAAAATTCCAGCCAGGAAACAAGCTTCATCGGCATAAATATTACCAATCCCGGCAATCAAAGTCTGATCTAAAAGAATTTGTTTCACCGTACGCTTGGGATATTTAGAGAAAAGATTTTCTAGATAATTTTGCGTGAAATCTTTTTCTAAAGGCTCTGGACCGTAATGCTCAATACTCGAAATTAATTCATCTTTGTTTAGTAATCTCGCCCAGCCGAATTTTCTTAAATCATTGAAATACAAAACATCGCCGTTTTGAAAATGAAAAATTAAGCGGGTGTGTCGCCCCGGTGTCTGAACATCGTTGGTTGGATGACCACCAGAAATTAGATTTCCTATTTTAGGTACAAAAATTAGTTGCCCGGTCATTTTTAAATGAAAAGCCACATGCTGATCTTCACCCAATTCCAAAATCAACATTTTAGCTCGTCGAGACAGACCAGAAATTTTCTGATTCGCCAATCTCTCTTGAAAGGTAAGAGGGGATAACGGCTTAATCGTTTTTGGCCACAAGACTTGGACTTTCGCGATCCTTTGACCGGACAGCGATTTTTGTAGCTCTCTTTTAAGGGTTTCTACCTCTGGTAATTCAGGCATTATTTTATCTTAGCAATCTCTTCCTCGGCCACTCGGGCATCACTCCAAGGCTCTTTTTGGCCATTGGCGCGCATGATATATGGATCAGTGCCTTTTCCCGTGATCAAAACGACCACGTTTTGATCAGCCTGAGCGAGCTTGGCGAGTCGAATGGCTTCCGAGATAGCCACCCGGCGATCAATAATCAGTTTTGGTTTTTTGTTTTTTATCTCCCCCGCCATTTGCTCGGCAATTTCCAGTGGATCATCATCATAAGGATCTTCGTCAGTGACAATAATTTCATCGCAATAATTATCGGCAATGGCAGACATTTCTTTTCTTTTCCATTTATCGCGTCCACCTCCACAGTTTCCCAGAACACAAATTTTCTTTTTGTTGGGGAAAGTTTCATAAATAGCTTTCAAAGAATCTGGGGTGTGAGCATAATCAACAATTACCTCAATCCCTAAATTATTAGGAATTTTTTGCGCCCGGCCTTTTATTTCCGTCACTTTTTCTAAACCCGCCTTAATCGTTTCCAAGCTAATGCCAAGGGCTCGAGCATAAGATGTTGCCGCCAGCATATTATAAACATTAAATTTTCCCAGCAGTTTTGATTCTATTTCCATTTCTTCGCAGACAAATTTTACTCCATCATCATGACAGACAATTGGCTCACCATCTTTGAGGGAGTAGGGGGCTTTTTTCTCGACATTAATATTCAAAAATTTATGTCCCTCTTTATCATCAATATTAGCCACAATAATTTTCCCCTTCTTGGGCGAACTTTCCAAAGCCTTGGCAATTTTTAATTTAGCCTCGAGATACTTTTCGAAAGAACCGTGTGATTCGATATGCTCCGGGGCTATGTTTGTAAAAATTAAGGCATCCAGATCAATAAATTTGTGGCGATATTGTTTGGCCGCTTCCGAAGAAATCTCAACCACCGCATAATCGCAATGAGCATCCACGGCCTGTCGTAGAAATTTCTGTGTGAAAAATCGTCCTGGCATGGTCATTTTCAACATATTTGGCTTGGAAATGTCACGAATTTTGAAACGCAAGGTGCTCGCTAATGCGGTAATGAAACCGGCTTCTTCCAAAATTGCATTCACAAATTCCACGGTCGAAGTTTTGCCTTTAGTGCCAGTCACCGCCACCACTTTTATTTTTCGAGAAGGGAAGCGGTAAATAATTGCCCCAAGCAAAGCTAATAGGTAATGATAAACCGGCTGAAAAAAAGTAAAAACTTTCTTGGGTATAAACTTTTTAATTGGTCTTAATATTTTGTCCATTTTTTATTTACCTAAATGTTTTAAAGCCGCTTTCACTTTTGCCCCAGTCTCTTTTATATTGGAATCAATATCTTTGAGTGCCTCACGAGCTTCTTTGTGGGAATAACCAAGCGATTTCAAAGCTTCCAGCGCATCAACTTCTTCTTTAATACTGTGTGCGGTTTCTTCTTCTGATGATAACTTGCCTTTTAATTCCAAAACTAATTTATCAGCCATTTTTTTACCGAGACCAGAAACTTTGGTCAGATGCGCTGTCTCGCCGGTGGAAATGGCTTTTTTCAGAGAGCTAATCGTCGCGACATTCAGTATCCCCATCGCGGTTTTGGGTCCGATACCCGAAACGGTGATGAGTAGTTCAAATAAATTCAATTCTTCGGCGGTTTTGAAGCCATAAAGATCGAGGGCATTTTCTCGGACGGCTAAATATGTCCACACACTTATTTCTTCTTTTTCTTTGACTGAGGAAATTAGCTCGGTGGTCGCAAAAACCTTGTAGCCCAAACCGCTAGCCTCAATAATTAGAAACTTGTCTCGGCAACTCATGACCGACCCTTTTATATGTGAAATCATCGTTTAATTATACATAAATTTGCATTTTATAAAAGTTTGTGGTAAGTTAGGCAGACAAGTTAAGTATTAAACAAATCAATGCCAATCACTTCATCAGCCAAAAAAGCACTCCGCGCCTCAAAAAATAAGGCTCTTTATAATGCGCGCCGAAAGGACGCGGTTTCTAGTGTTGTCAAAAAGATCAAAAAGCTTGTTTCTGACAAGAAAGTAAAAGAAGCTGAGGCCTTACTCGCTACTGCTTATCAAGCAATCGACAAAGCTTATAAAACCAAACTAATTCACAAAAACACCGCCGCCCGCAAGAAATCTCGTTTAGCTAAGCTATTAGCAAAAGCCGCCAAATAGGCGGTTTTTTGTTTGTGCCCCCACCAGGAATCGAACCTGGATTTCTTCCTTCGCAGGGAAGTGTCCTATCCATTGAACGACGAGAGCAGTGACGAGCGCGTCAAGAAGACTTTAGCATAAGTCGCCTAAAATCCCAAGTACTCCATGATTTTATGAGCGGCGGGTTCTTGGAGTTCTTTTTCTTCGAGAAACTCTGCCAAGACATTAGCCACCTCATCGACGCTTTCTTCGTGAATCGGAATGATGATATAAGGCAGTAAATTTTTCTTAGACTTTAAAATTATTTTTGGTTCACCTTGGCGAGTTTCAATCCAAAAAGATTCGATGGTCAAATAAGGGTGCAAATCTTTACCGACGATAACTCCACGTTGATTGATTTCATAATCCACCATTGATGGCTCGCGGAAAGTGTAGAAAACCAAAATTCCAGCCGATAGTAAAATCAAAATTCCAAACAAAGCATTGTTGTAGATAAAAGCTAAAACCGCAATACAAACGGTGATAATCCCAACTGCCCAAAACCAATCAGTACTTCTTTCATAATGATTGTATTCCGGCGCTTGCCAAGTGAGCGACATTTTTTCCATACTGAGATTATTATAGCACAAATTTTGGTAGCAAGAAGTGTCTTAATAAGGTAAAATTACTTTTATATGAATTCGGAAAAAAATTTAACCTTTGTAATTATGGGGGCGACAGGAGATTTAGCTAAACTCAAGCTTATTCCAGCTCTGTACAAACTATTAAAACTCAATGTTGTATCCAGGGTTTCACTTATCGGTGTCGCTCGTTCGGTAGTGACGATTCAATCTATTTTAGACGAAGCAAAAAATAATATAAAAGATTTGGATTTGGCGGTTTGGGATAATCTATGTCAGTCGGCTTACTATCAAAAACTAGATTTTGATAATATTGCTGATTTTGAAAATTTACACGTCAAGATAAAAGAAGTTGAACAAAAGCACGGTCTGTCTGGTAACCGATTATTTTACCTCGCCACCTTGCCCGAACATTTTGCTCGGGCGAGTGAAAATTTAGCCAAAGTCGGCTTGGTCAATAGTAAAGACAACAAGTGGGAAAGGGTTTTATATGAGAAACCTTTTGGCGACAATCATTCTTCTGCCAGACAAATAAATAAAAGTATTGATAAAGTCTTTGAAGAAAAGAATGTCTTTCGTGTCGATCATTATTTAGGTAAAGAACTGGTGGGGAATATCGCTTTACTTCGTTTCACTAATCGGATTCTAGAGCCATTGTGGAATAATAAGCACTTAGACTCGGTTCAAATTATTTGTGATGAGAATTTTGGAATAAAAAATCGTGGTAATTATTTTGATAAATATGGCGCCGTCAAAGATATGTTGCAAAATCATCTTTTGCAAATCTTGTCGCTGATTGCCATGGAATCACCAAAATTTTTGGCGGGAGAATATCTGCGTGATCAAAAAGTGAAGGTTTTGAAAAAAACTAAAGTGAAAGATATTATTCTTGGTCAGTATGATGGCTATACTCAAGAAAAAGGGGTGAGCGCTGATTCGACGACGGAAACCTTTTTCGCCGCGCGTTTGGAAATCAATAATAAAAGATGGCGGGGCGTACCGTTTTTTATTCGTTCTGGTAAAAACTTAAATAAAAAAGAAACTGTAATCCATCTTCGTTTCAAAGCGGTGGATTGTCTCTTGTCAAAATCTTGCCCATCTGACAGTAATTATTTAACCATCAGAATCGAACCAAATGAAGGTTATTCCTTTGAATTAAATTCTAAATCTTTACGTCAGGGTTTTGAAATTGAAACTGTTGATATGGATTATTGTCATCACTGTCAGCATGGTGTTAATACTCCCGAAGCTTATGAAATTTTACTTGAACAAGCGATCGCTGGAGAACAATCTGTCTTTGTGCG
Source organism: Minisyncoccota bacterium (assembly GCA_041674925.1). Classification (GTDB taxonomy): domain Bacteria; phylum Patescibacteriota; class Minisyncoccia; order Phycocordibacterales; family GWA1-40-21; genus CAIJXO01. Next base: position 76,174 of record JBAYUW010000002.1, read on the forward strand.
TAATGATGAAGTGGAATTAGCTTGGAAAATCGTCGATCGAATCCAAATGAAAGATCAAGTCGTTTATAAATACCCAGTTGGCAGTTCTGGTCCAAAAGAATTAGCCGATTGGAATAAAAAAAATAATATTATATGGAAAAGCTAAAAATCGGTTTTGTCGGCTTGGGTCGCATGGGCTCAAATATGGTTTTAAACCTTCTCGATCATGATTATGAGGTGGTGGTCTATAATCGTACCAAAGAAAAGATGACCGAGACAGTAAATTATGGCGCCACTCCCGCCTCAACACTTTCCGAATTGGTGAGACTGTTACCGGACAGAAAAGTAATTTGGCTGATGGTGAATGCTGGTGAAGCTTTGGATCAGGTCTTGGCTGAACTCACTCCTTTATTAAATGCAGGTGATATTGTGATTGATGGTGGAAATTCTTATTATCAAGATTCACAAGCGCGTTACAGAAAATTAAAAGAAAAGGGTATAAGTTTTATGGATTGTGGCACTTCAGGCGGAATGGGTGGGGCGCGACACGGTGCTTGCTTGATGATTGGCGGTGATAAAGAGAGTTTTGACTATATAAGAAATATTTTCCGAGATTTAGCGATCACTGACGGCTTTGCTTATTTAGGAAATTCTGGCGCCGGTCATTATGTAAAAATGGTGCACAACGGTATTGAGTACGGCATGATGTCGGCTTTAGGAGAGGGTTTTGAGGTAATAAAAAAATCTAATTTAAATATTGATTTAAAAGAAGTAGCCAAAGTCTATTCACACGGCAGTATTGTCGAAAGTAAATTGATGGGCTGGCTGGCGGAAAGTTTTAATGAAGAGGGCTATCTCGACAGTATTTCTGGGAATGTTCCAAAAGGAGAAACCGAAGAAGAAATGAAAAAATTATTAGTCGAAGCGGGTGGTGTAATGCCGACTTTGGATGTGGCGATAAAAGTCCGCGAGCAATCTCGTGTTTCATCTTCATACACTGGCAAACTGATTTCAGCGATGCGTAATAAATTTGGTGGACATAAGGTGAATAAGGCTGAGTAATATTTTAAATAAAAAACCCACGTTGGTTGCGTGGGGAAGCGTCTAGGAATGAAAACTCAACTCTACTCGGTCAAATGACCCAGGCGCAGAACGATTCTCCACCGCATGGCTCATCCCACGGGCTTGAGATTCGCAAACCATCGACTCCAGTTCTTCTTGGTCGCTTTTAGTCTGGGCGACAAGGATTATTCGAGCAAGGTTACGAAAACTGCCTTCTGTGAATTCGTGTGTCACGATCATATATACTCCCATCACTTTACTTTTACCCACTTTCAGACTAACTCAGACGATTGACTCTGTCAATCAATTACTTGTAATACTTTTTATAGACAGATCTTAATTCCTTGGTTAATCCGTCTGGAATTCGCACTTTCAGTTTTGAGTTTGTGGCTAAACAATAAGCATGAATTTCATCCTCCAATACATCTTCGTGATAGCTACCTTTCGATCGAATTTCTTGTTTAACTAAATCTGTATCATAATTAGATAGAACAGAAAGAATTTCTTTTTTGTAATTTTTATTAGTTGCAAACAACCCATGAGCAATTTCATGTTTTAATAGTTGATTGCTAAGCTTAGATTTTTTATGAACACCAATTATATAAAATGGTTCTTTTTCGTTTATAAATATGTTTAAGATATTTTTCTCTGATTCGGAAAGATTTCTAAATTTATTTTCGTAGAACGGTTTCAAAACATATGATGGTATATTAAAACCACTCCAATCAGAATAATAAGTAAATTTCCCAGTTTTCTTTCCTCGGGGGGAATTTTTTATATACCATTCTCTAAATTCTTTGAGAGTAAAAAATTGGCCCTTAAATTTAGGAGACTCATAATACTCCTGAAATCTTAAAAATGAAGAGGTTATATCTAATTGATTTTCAAATGTTAGCAGGTGGATATTTCCAGGCAATATCTTGTGGTCAATTTTCATATCCAAAGCATACCTTAAATTTTAAGAAAAATCATCGGCGGAGGAGGTGAGATTCGAACTCACGGTGCCTTGCGGCACGGCGCATTTCAAGTGCGCTGGAATAAACCACTATCCGACTCCTCCGTGTTTTCAATTAGCTTTTTCTAAATAATGATCCTCAAAATGACAGTTTGGGCAAATAATTTCTAAGTTACTGAAATCATTATTCCTACTGTTCCTGTCTCGATGGTGAACTTGCAATACATTTAATTTACTGTACTCACACCGTTCGCATTTGCCACCCCTGATTGAAATCAACTTGATTTTTATAGCCCTTATTTCTTCCGCTTTATCTTTTGGTCTTCCCAAATGATATTTAACCCCCTTCCTGTTGATGTTTGAGCATCTTCGGGAGCAGGTGATGCTATGTAAACTGGATAATATCAGCTTATTACAAACAATACAAGGTTTTTCTTTTCGGCATGAAACACCATAACAAACCTGTCCACAATATGATTTTCCACCACTTTCCTTCAACTGTTTTGGTCGGCGGTAAATCTCTTTCTCACAAATAGTGCATTTTGTATTTGGGGTTCTTTTGTATCGCTCAGGCATTCACCCATTATACCACAACTTAATTCTAAAAGACAATCGAAATCATCACTCAATCTTTTTTACTCTAGTTGACTTGATTATGATCAACCCGACGTTTTTGGTATCGAACAATCAAAAGATAGATAATCTCGAGTAAGCCCATAGTGTTGACGATGAGTAGAGCGATGAACCAAATCTTTTGTTTGCTTTGGGCGGCTTGCCAAAGGGCGAGACCTTTCCAAAAAATTATCCAAAGTAAAAGCAGAATCAGCCAGGGATTTTCAGAGAGATATGAGCTGAGAGCTTGATTTAAAATTTCACCATTCATAATATCTAAATTATATACCTTATGTATTATTTCATCAAATCTCTTTTTAGTGTAAGATAAAGGAATGAAATATTTAGGTATTGATTTCGGTGAAAAAAGAGTGGGGATCGCCATGTCTGATGAAGAGGGAAAGATCGCTTTTCCAAAGATAGTTTTGGCGAATGATCAAGATTTGATGAAGAATATTGTGGATTTGTGTATGAAAAATGGGATCGAAACGGTGGTGATGGGCGAATCTCGCAATTATCAAGGCCAGATCAATGAGATTATGTGGAAAATTACTGGTTTTCGAAAACAGCTCGAGACGATTGGTTTAAAGGTGGTGTATGAACCGGAATTTATGACTTCGGTTCAGGCCAGTCAGATTACTGGTGAAAACGCCATGATCGACGCCTCCGCGGCGGCGATTATTTTACAAAGTTATTTAGATAAGAGAACCTAGAATAATTGAATTTCTCGGGACGGAACCAACCATTCCACTCGAAATTCAATTATTCTAGGTTCTCAAGTAATATAAAAAATG
>JBAYUW010000003.1:0-66666 GCA_041674925.1 Minisyncoccota bacterium
AATTTCAATTCGACCCGAGACACTGTCGAACTATAATCTAATTATATATCACCCAATCCCACTTATTAGATATGGGCGGAACGGATGCCGCTTAGATTTGTTTTACGAAACGTAAGCGAAAGCAAAACTGTTGGCTCCATAAAATGGAGAGACAACGGATTTTACTCTTGAAACAATGCTATCAGCAGTTGTTTGTTTATTGACATTTAAGGTGTGTACAATAATGCACCACTTTGCGCAATGGAGAACGGCTCAAACGTCTAGGCCGATCATCCCCATATTTTATTAAAGCGAGCGGAAGAATTAAATTTTTTGTGGATGGTTGGGTCCGTCCCAAAAAATTTGATTGCTTCTGCTCGCGTTAATTTATTGTGTTTTCAAGGTCCTGCGGATCTCGCGATCAGTTTCCCGTCGCTTGATCGTTTCTCTTTTATCAAAACTCTTTTTTCCTTTAGCGATACCGATTTCCAACTTGAGCTTGTGTCCTGCATTATACACCGCAATTGCCACAATTGTCAAGCCTTTCTTGCTTTCAATTTCCACCAATCTTTTCAATTCTTTCTTAGTTAAGAGTAGTTTGCGATTTCTTTTTGGATCAAAAGTCTCCGGCGCGTTCTTGGGTTGAAAAGCAGGGATATTGGACGCGACCAAGAAAGCTTCACCACCACGGATCGTCACATAAGCATTATCAATAATGCCACGCTTCAGACGGAGCGTTTTCACCTCGAAGCCAAAAAGCTCGATCCCGGCGGTGAATTTCTCCGTGACTTCGTAATTAAAGAAGACTTTTTTGTTGTGGATTAGACTTTCGGACATGAATACATACTAGCATTTTTTAGGCTATTTTATCCACAGGCGACCAGTCGCCCCCACTTATCATTCTATGCTAGAATGCCCGCGCTTATGGAAAAAGATTTTGATAAATGGAACGATGAAAAGAAGCTCTTGCACTTAAGCGGCGATTCGCCATTTTATAGTAAGAGAGAAATTTGGTGGTGTGCGCTTGGTGTTAATATTGGTTTTGAACAAGATGGTACTGGAGTTAACTTTGATCGTCCTGTTTTAGTTATTAAAGGCTTCAATAAAAATACTTTTTTAGGACTAGCATTGACTGGTAGAAAAAAGGCTGGAGAATATTATTTTTATCTAGGTAAGGTCGATAATGTCGATTCTACTGCTAACTTATCTCAAATAAAAATTATTGATACGAAGAGATTAATCAGGAAGATTGAAACTTTAGATGAGATGACCTTCATTCGACTACAAGACTCGCTGAAGAAGGTCATTTTTGAATAATATTTTACCCCCACTTGTGGTGGGGGCGAGGCCTAAGCCATATATAAGCTAATCATATCAAACCATACATCGCTGTCAAGCGTTCGTTGTTTAGTTTCAAACGTCTTTATGTTATGATTCAAATATGCCAATTATAAATAACAAAAAACCTAAGCGAAAGAAGGGACCAGTGGGGCCAAGATTTTTGGGCCAGGGATCACTTTTTTCCAATATTATTAATGTCATCTTAATTTTGTTGATTATCGTTTCTTTGTATTCGATGATCACGGGCGGGAATAAAGCGAGTGAAGAAATTGCAATTTCTCAGCTTGCTTCAGATATTTCGGCTGGACTGGTGCAGGAAATAAAAGTGAATGGCAACGATCTAGTGATTGAATACAAAAAAATCGGCGAAACTGAGGCGGTGATTAAAGAGTCGAAAAAAGAAGAGGGGACGGCGCTGACGGATACTCTCGTAAACTACAAAGTTGATACTACAAAATTGAGTGCAGTGAAAATAAATATTCAAAGTGAAGGCGGGCTTGGTTATTGGTTGATGATTTTAGGACCATTTTTAATCCCGTTGATTTTTATTGGTTTCTTTATTTGGTTTTTAACTAGGCAAGTGAAAGGGGCGGGGATGCAAGCTTTCACTTTTGGCCAAAGCAAGGCGCGCATGAGTTTGCCAAATGATAAAACCCAAAAAATTACATTTAAAGATGTGGCGGGAGCGAAAGAAGCAAAAGAAGAATTATCAGAAGTTGTCGATTTCTTGAAAAATCCGAAAAAGTTTTTGGATATTGGTGCGCGTATTCCCAAAGGTATTTTGTTGATGGGAGCTCCAGGTACTGGTAAAACTTTGCTAGCGCGAGCGGTGGCCGGTGAAGCCGGTGTCGCTTTCTTTTCTATTTCTGGTTCGGAATTTGTGGAAATGTTTGTCGGTGTCGGTGCTTCACGTGTCCGCGATCTATTTAAAATGGCCAAGCAAATGGCCCCAGCGATTATTTTCGTGGATGAGATTGATGCCGTCGGTCGCGTGCGCGGCGCTGGTATGGGTGGGGGAAATGATGAGCGCGAACAAACCTTAAACCAAATTTTAGTGGAGATGGATGGCTTCGAGCCAAATGAAAAAGTGATTGTCATGGCGGCGACCAACCGTCCCGATGTCTTGGATCCCGCTTTACTGCGACCAGGGCGTTTTGATCGCCGAGTGGTGATTGATTTGCCAGATCGCGCCGATCGTGAGGCGATTTTGCAAGTGCATTCAAAAGAGAAACCATTTGCGGAAGACGTGAATCTGAAAGTGATTGCTGAGAGAACACCTGGTTTTTCTGGTGCTGATCTTTATTCCTTAATGAACGAAGGGGCGATTTTGGCGGCGCGTGAAAATCGCACTAAAGTTTCTCAATTCGATTTGATCCGCTCGATTGAAAAAGTCATGATGGGTCCGGAAAGAAAATCTCACTTATTATCTAAAAAAGAAAAAGAATTGACTGCCTATCATGAGGCCGGCCATGCGATTGTTTCTTCGGTTTTGCCTTATGCTGATCCAGTTCATAAAATTTCTATCATTTCTCGCGGTCGTGCCGCTGGTTATACTTTGAAACTTCCGTTAGAAGACAGGAAAATGCAAAGTAAAAAAGAATTTTTGGACGATATCACGGTCGCGCTCGCTGGTTATGCCACCGAAAAACTAATTCTCGATGATGTGACAACTGGTCCATCAAATGATTTGCAAGTTTCGACCGCGCTCGCTCGTGAGATGGTCACTAAATATGGTATGTCCGACAAAATTGGGGCAATGGCCTTGGAAGGAACTGGCGGTAATACTTTATTTGGTTCCCGTGGAGTGGGTGAAAATGAGTATTCAGAAAAAGTCAGTGCTTTGATTGATAGTGAAGTCTCAGAAATTATGACAGCTTCGATGACTAAAGCTAAAGAAATTATCAATGCTCATCGTAAGGCTCTGGATGCCGTCGCTAAAAGATTAGTCGAAGTTGAAACCATCGAACGCGAAGAATACGAAAAAATTATTATCGCTCATGGCATTATGCCAAAGCAGAAGAAGGACATTGAGCATCAGGGATAAAAGTGCGTGTGCTAGGACTCGAACCTAGGACCACCGAGGTATAAGCTCGGCGCTCTACCAACTGAGCTACACACGCATCCGTCTCCGAATCTTATCTCAAAAAACCACTTTTCGCAATTAAATTTAACCCCTCGATTTATCCACACCCAAGTCAAATTTTTCGGTGTTTTTGTGTGTTAGGATACAAGGCGTGAAAAAAGATTTTGATAAATGGAATGAATTAAAGAAAAGGACCGACAATCTAAATGTGATAACTAGGATTCGTGAGGGTGAAGTTCGTTGGTGTATATTTGGTATAAACATTGGCAACGAGATTATTGGAAAAGGAGAATTTTTTAGACGACCAGCGTTGATTCTAAAAAAGTATTCAGGGGACGTGTTTTTGGGGTTACCGCTAACGACTCGAGAACACTATGGAGATTGGTATTATGAAATCATAGACAGAGATCTTTCTAGATTTGTCATCCTTAACCAAGGTAGGATCTTGGACAGAAAGAGGCTTGCCCAAAAGATATTTGAGATATCAGAAATTGAGCTTGAGAATGTCAAAATAGCATATTGTTCATTAATAATGAAACAACATACACAACCTATGGTATAAATCACAAAGACCGTCCTACGACGGTCCTTGAATGGGTAACCCCAACTTGTATTTAAAGTGTAGCAGATCATAGGTGATAGTCAAGTCAATAAAAAGTGGATAAATCGCCTCCCTTTTCACCCCTTGCATTTTTACTGGAGGGGGTAAAATGAGGGTATTATTAATTAATTTTAAATATGAAAAATCCTGAAAATAAAAATGAAGAGATGGTAAGTATTGATACAAGGTTAGCTGATGGGGTAAAATTATTAACTCAAACGACTAAACCCTTGTGGGATGAAGTTAATGGTGTAAATATGTCTGAACAGAAAAAACGGCTATACAAAAGAATTTTTGCAGAGGCTTCTTTAGGTTTGAGTGAGGTAACCATGCATTTTCCATTTCCTGTGGAAAAAATAGAAAAGTATACAATGGAACACGAGAATGATGTCTTGGTTCAAGATGAAAAAGATTTTACTTACAGGATTCAGATTGATCAGAATCAGGAATTTTATGAAGGTTTACTTGAATTAAAAGAGCTGGGTCAATTTAAAGTAGAGTTCATCAGTAAGAAGGGAGAATCCTCCTCTTCGTCTGACGGTTGGGCAGTAAAAGAATCAGAATATTTAGTCGCAAGAATTAGCTGGTAGTTCTCAAGATCTTCTACTCCAAATGCAACTCATCTTGTTTACGCAAGGTGAGTTTGGTGTTTAGGAGGGGATATTTGGTGAGGGTTTCGTCTTGAGAAAGAAGATACTCGGCTTCGGCGCGGGCAGCTTCGACCATTTTAATATTTTTGAGAGCTTCCATGCCAATGTCGGAAATACCCCATTGTTTGTTACCAGATAATTCGCCGGGGCCGCGCAGTTTTAAATCAAATTCTGCTAATTCAAAACCATTACTAGAATTTTTAAAAGCTTTCAGGCGCTCGACAGTTTTTTGGGTTTTAGAATCGGCAAAAACATAGCAGTAAGCTTGATCGTTACTTCGAATCACTCGTCCGCGAAGTTGGTGGAGTTGAGCTAAACCAAATCTTTCCGCTCCTTCAATAATAATCACAGTCGCGTTTGGCACATTTACACCGACCTCGACCACCGAGGTTGCCACTAAAATTTTAATGTTACCTTTTTTGAACTCTTCCATCACATATTCTTTGTCGTCAGGCGGCATCTTACTGTGCAAGATGCCAATCCGGTCTTTGTACTCCGGAAAAACATCTCGCTCTAATCTCTCGGCTTCTTCCATCACACTTTTAGCAATTACAGCCTGTTCTTTGGTTGGATCTGGCTCATCGATACGTGGACAAATGACATATAATTGTCGCCCAGCTTTTAATTCTTGCTTAATTTTTTCATAAGTATTTTCCCTTTCACCCGGTAAAACTATTTCTGTAATAATCGGTTTTCTTCCCGACGGCATTTGATCAAGTAAAGTTAAATCTAGATCGCCATAAATTGTCAGCGCCAGAGTTCGGGGAATAGGCGTGGCGGTCATGGATAATAAATGAGGATTAAATTTTTCTTTTTTGGCGAGTTTTTGCCTTTGAGCCGTGCCGAAACGGTGCTGTTCATCAATGATCACATAAGCCAAATGTTTAAACTTCACATTTTTTTGGATCAAAGCATGAGTACCGATTAAAATCGGAATCTCACCATTTTCCACCCATTTTAAAAGTTGAGGTCGAGAAATATTGGTCCATTCTTTGGGATTAGTTTTCGAGGGAAACTTGCGACACTCTTTTCCGGTAATCAAACCGATATTAATATTTAAATAAGTAAAATATTGGATAAAACTTTCAAAATGTTGTTTGGCTAAAATTTCAGTCGGGGCCATATAAGCGACTTGTAGATGGCCAAAATCTTGTCCTTTCGGTCGAGAAGTGATAACTGAATAAGCTGTGGTGGCGGCGACGGCGGTTTTACCAGAACCCACATCTCCTTCCAGTAATCGCGACATGGCTTGGCCTTTTTTAAAATCCGACATGATGCTGTTGATTGCTTTTTGCTGGGCTTCAGTTGCTTGAAAAGGAAATCTTTTTACGAATTGCTCAACTTCGTTGGGAGTCTTTTCAATTACAAAAGCTGGTTCTTTTTGCCACACTATTCTGTCCCTTTTTTTCTGAAGTTGTATGAGAAAGACTTCTTCAAAAGCAAATCTTTTGCGGGCCGATAAAGCGTCATCTTGTTTTAATGGCGCGTGAATCCAGACTAGGGCAGTGGTGAGAGAGGGGAGATTGTATGTCTTCAAAATATAATCAGGAATTGCATCACTTAAATTATCTAAAATTCCACTCTTTAAAACTTTCTGAATGGCGTGATAAATCCAAAGTGAAGTGATACCGCGACTTTCGGGATAGACGGGATACAAAGAGTGTACCTCGCCATCTTCACCAAACAAAGAGTCACCGACGCCGATGGGTAATTTGCCGACGGTTTCGATTTTTGGATTCACTAATCCCAGAATATTTTTTCGCTCGGAAACTTTTCCTTCGACGCGTACCAAAGCCCCCTCCTGAATCATTTTGGCAATATAGGGTTGATGAAACCAGACGGCTTTAATTTTTCCAGTTTCATCTTCGATATAACCCTCGGCAATCGGAGTTTTTTTGATAAAAGCTTTACCGGTTTTTAAACCAGAAACTCTTCCAAATATGACGGCGTTTTCACCCATGACCAGACTTCCGATATTTTTCATCTCCGCCGTGTCACCATAGCGAGTAGGGAAATGATACAGCAAATCCTCGATGGTTTTTAGGCCAATTTTTTTTAGAGCCTTTTTCTGAAGCTCCTGGAGTTTAAAATGCTGTTCTATTAGATCATGTCTTTGCACTAGGGTATCTTAGCAAAAATATGTTACAATTAGAATGTTAATAAATAATTATAAATTATATGGAACTAGCTACTGTAGATATCTTGATTCGTTTGGTAGTCGCTTTATTACTCGGTGTTTTGGTGGGTGTAGAAAGAACTTTGGCGGGCAAAAATGCTGGCATGCGCACTTATGCTTTGGTGGCCATGGGCTCGGCTTTGTTTGTTTTGGTGTCGCAAATTGTTTCCTTGCAGTTTATCAATCTGACCAATTTTGATCCTTTGCGCTTAGCTTCTCAAGTTTTGGTTGGTATCGGTTTTATCGGTGCTGGTTTAGTTTTTCATAACAATAAAGATATGAAGACTTCCGGTCTCACCTCGGCCGCTGGCCTCTGGGTGTCCGCGGGTATTGGTATGTCGGCGGGTTTTGGTTTGTTTTCACTCGCTATTATCGCCGCTCTGCTTACTTTGTTAATCTTTACTATCCTCTGGTATGTCGAAAAACTTTTCAAAAAGATTTCCTACAGTGATGAACAAGTCGAGAAAGAGAATTCGGAGAGGTTTCATGAGTAGGGACAATTGTTATTTTTTGTAGATTCGATAGTGATAGCCATAGCAATCTCCTCTAGCGATTAATTTTAAATTGTCAGTTTTTATGAAGGTTTCTCCCCATTCTGATGGGCTAATGTTTAGAATATACTCATGGTCTTCTAATTGTGGGGTAAGATCGGTATTATAATCATTTACTAGTAAGGTGTCTGTACCAAGAATCTCCCTAAGTCTTTTATGAGCTCCGGTAATCGATCTGTGGTTTGGCACCCATTCATTTAACCATCGACTGGAGACCAAAATTGTATCAAGTTTTTGGTATTTTGAGATTACCGTTTTTACGCTCTGTAAACACATTTGTTCTTTTATCTGATCGCTATTTTTTTTATTAATATCTGTAATATCTGACATACCAAGTAGTACTAATGTAGCGAAAACTAGTAATAGATATGCCGGGCGATATTGAGAGGAAATTCTTTCAAACATAAGACAAATGCATAAAATGAATATTGGATATACGATGAAAAAATATCGCCAAGCGAACAGGGGTGAAATTAAAGTGATGATTGAAGGTAGGACGAAACAGATAACTAAACCAATAATAATAATTTCTTCAACCATATACGTCTCACCCCCGCAATTTTTTTGGCAAAAGTGATTGATGATAAAATATATAAAAAGAATTAAAAATGGGATCACGAGAATATCGTTAGATGACAGGGCGGCAAAGGTTGAGTAGATGTCGCTAAGTTTTGTTGGGGGCATCCAATTACCATACGACGTACCATTCATTTTTCTCAAAATTTGTACACCAATAAACAACCAAACCGGCAAGGCCCCGACCAGAATTATCAAATGATCTCGAATCGTATTTCTTAAATCGATTATCTTCTTTCTATATCTATATAAAATAACAACGTTAAAAAACAATAAAAAAACCCCAAAGATATGCGTGTAAAGAATACCCAAGTTTACAAAGATATATCCGAGGCGGGAGTATTTTTTCTTTTTAAATAGAAGACTAAATAGAAAATATAATGATGCAGAAGCAAGAAGAAATAACAACGAGTACATCCTGGCGATTTGTGAGTAAGATACGTGAAAGATTGATAGGGAGGTGATCGCTGTACCAAGTATGGTAATTCTCTTGTTAAAAAAAGTCATGCAGAATTTAGCGAAAATTATTATTCCCAAGAGTCCGAACAAGACGGAGAGAAGTCTAAGATTAATTTCTGACATTCCAAACAATAAGGTAAAAATTTTAGCAAGATAGAAATACAAAGGGACGTGTACATCGTTGTACATCTGAATGTTCATATCGACGAAGCCACGATTTACTATATCGTACGTATACCACTCATCATGGGAAAAGGGAAAATTTAAGGGATATATTCTAAGAAAAATCCCAAACGCTAAAATAATAATGATTGCGATATTGTAGATCTTCTTCATTAATATTTATTTCTTAAAAAATTATACTGAATCAGAATAAAATCCCACAAAGTCAGCAAGGTGTCTCGTACGGGCCTAAGACTCGAGATCCGATCATTTTTCCATCTAATTGGTACTTCTATTATTTTATAATCGTAGAATTGGGAAATTGCCAAAAACTCTAAGTCAAAACCAAATCTTTTAATTTGTTGCTTACTAAAAATCTCTTTGGCGACCTGGCTTTTTATGAGTTTGAAACCACACTGTGTGTCTTTTATGTCTCTAATTAAGGTTGAACTTAATATTGCGCCAACCTTGCTTATGATTTTACGATACAAAGGTTGTCTTAATTCTACTACACTACTTTTTAATTTTCTTGAGCCAATGACGACATCATATTCGTCGAAATACTTATTAAGATTTATTAATTCCTCAATAGGGGTTGAACCATCGGCATCCATAAATAAAATATATTTGCCCGAGCTATTTTCTATTCCTATTTTGATAGCACTACCCTTGCCCTGATTTTTTTTCAGATCTATTTTTTTAAAAGTTGCATAACTTAAAGTTATTTCGTCTATTATCTTTGAGGTATTGTCGTTCGAACCATCATTGACGACAATAATCTCACACCTCGAATTGAAGTATCTTAAAAAATTATCAGTCAACCCTAAGGTCTTAGTAATTCGATTTTCCTCATTATAAGCTGGGATCACGATTGTATAATCAAAATCGTATCTGACTTCCGGAAACTCTTTTTTTGCAAAAACTTTGAAGGTCCAGTGTTTATTGCCCCAATAATTCCAATATAAGACAAGTAGCGAGGTGATGATTTTGGCTAATATATACCAGAGGCCAAGTATCAAGTGCAGGAGAGACATCAACAGAAGCGTTATGTTCAATCCTATAAATGAAATAATTAGGAATTTTAGGTATTGATGGTGATAGGCTTTATTTTTGTTGTTAAAGGTCCAAATCTTATTCCAGACAAAATTATTCGTCGCTGCTAAAATAAAGGATATCGTTGCCGCCAAAATAACTTGTAAATGAAAATATTCGACTAAAATGAATAAAAATGCTAAATCAATAAGGGTGCCTGTTACACCCACCAACCCATAACGAATCATTCTCTGAAATTCTCTCATATCCGTACAATAATACCATTTTTGTACGAAATTCGTCCAAGAAAATATAACCATTGTTTCATTATTATTAGCATGATACAATATGTTTATTATTTATTAACAAAATCTAATAATGACCAGAGCTCAAAAATATATTTTACCTACAGTTTTACTGATCACGATTGCAGTCGGCGTATCGCTTTCTATTATAAGAAGTGAAAATTTTAATGATGCTGTTGATAATTTGGGTGCGGCGGTTGTTTCAAGTATGGGTTCAAGTAGCAGTAGTAGTGGGCCATGTTCTGGTGGCCGACCCTGTTGCGGCGGTAGGCCGTACTCTGGTTTCGAACGTTGTTGCAATGGCGTAATATACGATAGTGAATCTTGGCAGGGTATTAATCCAGATGGCAGTATCAGTGACCATGACCGAGTTTGTTGTGGTGGTAGGGTTGTGGTAGTTGGGAATGATAGTCGCTGGGTAGGTACTATATGTTGTCAAAATATCAATACTGTTAAGACTTATAATCGTCGTCATTGGGACTGTAGCTCCACGGGGATATGCCTACTAAATGAGACCAGGGCTTGTGGTGGTTGCGCAAATCAGCCTAATCCACTAGAGGCACCTTATTGTATTCAGTTGAGTAATGCAGCATATATGGTTCAGCGAACATGGAATAACCAGACCTGCGCTTATAATAACCCACAATGGACTTCTTGTGGTGGTGGTGCAAGGTGTAATAGTACTGGGACAGCTTGTCAGTAATAGTCGATAGTCATATTTACGATTGTCGTTAATACTCATTAATTTCCAAATGATTTCTACAGCGATGGAAAAGTGGAGAAAGAAAATTCGGAGAGGTTTCATGAATAAGGTCTAATTGTTTTATGTTACTAATTAAAACTTTTCTTAAAACTGATTCTTATGGTGGAATTGGGTTGTTTGCCAATGAAAATATTCCGAAAGATAAGCTCGTCTGGGAATGGAATGATTTGGTAGATAAAATGTTTACGCCAGAAGAGTTTGATAAATTTCCACCACCATTTCAAGACTTTATCAAAAGACACGGTTATTCTCCAGCGGAAGAAATTTTTGGCAAAAAGATGATCTGCATTAATTTAGACGACGCAAGATTTTTTAATCATCCTGATGATCCGAATACAACAGAGATTAAAGATGGTGTGATTATTGCCAATCGGGACATTAAAAAGGGTGAAGAAATAACTTGTGATTATCGTCTGATTGATAATGACAATGAATTTTGTGGGAATTTTTTAACTAAAAGTATTTAGCCTTTTTATACTTGTGCTGGCTGGAATTCGTCTTTCGACTAAAATTTGTTTATCAGAAAACTCGGAACGGTTTCATGAGTAGGGGATGATTGATAACACCAGCTAAAGTTATAGTATAACTTTAGGCTTTGTTATTTGAGAAAGGAGCGTCCCATGTTTGAAACGCTTAAGGTTGTAGTTGAAGATGCAATCTTGCCCCACGACAAAGATTTGATCTTGTCTGTGGTGGAAAGTATCGTGGAGTTAATAAACCAGAATCCATTCACTAGTCGAATCTGGTTTTTGCTTCTGAATCCGGAAATAGCTCAGAAGCCAGTAATAAATAAGAAGTCCGAACTTAAACCACCAAATTGTATCGGCACAGCACTCTTTGTCGCTGGGCTTGATCAGATTGGTTATCCTTACCATGCCTATGATGATGAACTTGGTGATCACACGGGGGAATTCGATCCAGAAAACTTGCAGGGGCGTTTGTTCTCGAGTTATCGTCGGTATCCAGAAAGGATGATCCCCGGGGCATTCTGCTTCTCGTACTCAGAGGACGCAGACTGTCACGCTGGTATATACCTCGGACAGGTAAAGGGCGAGCATATCTTATTTGCTCAACATGGAGCTGGCGGAGTTTTTTGTGTTGAAACACTAAGTGGAAATTACACAAGTCCCGATTTCTACATTCCTGCAACGTTGCAAAATCGATAATCTGGTGTCGTCCAGACATTGGAAGAAAGGCATTACGCTTCGCGTTGTGCCTTTTTTGTTTGAAAGAAATGGAGGGCTGGCTGGAATTTCTTCTTTAAGCCAAATGTTTATTCAAAAACGCCCGACCGGATCCGGATTTTAAATATTTTTCAAAATTAAAGGCCTTGTATTTATTTGCAAATGCAGTATAAGAGACCAGTATCATTGGTCGACGATTAATCGTGGCTGGCACGTATCCTTTATTATGCCGATTTAGCCTCTCTCTTAAATCTTCGGTGCAACCCGTATAGGGTTTCCCATCTACACACTTTAATATATAAACATAATACATAACCGCCATTTTAGTGGCGATCAAGTCTAGAAAAATATCGAGGGGATGTCAACTGTGGATAAGTTGACCGGCAAGTCTCTCCTTCGCGACGATCTACTGGCGGACATTGTCCGCCGTAGCTCGTCGCTTCGGCGAGCGAAGGCGGAGCCGGCTGGATTCGAACCAGCGAGGGCGATTAAACCCTGCCTCTTTAGCAAAGAGGTACATTAGACCACTCTGACACGGCTCCATGGGGATAATCTAACATAATTGTTCCAATAAATCTATAACTATGCTATACTACTCTAAGTAGTATTTATTAATTTATTAGCTTAATTAAGTAAAAATATGGCAAAAAGTAATTCGGCGTTTATGCAACCAAAGAATTTGAGTGCAGAATTGGAGGCGGTCGTTGGCAAGGGTCCAATGCCAAGATCAGAAATTGTTTCCAAGCTTTGGGTTTACATCAAGGGTAATAATCTCCAAGATACCAAAGACAAGAGGATTGTCGTTTGCGATGAGAAATTGCAAAAAGTTTTCGGTGGTGAAAAGACCGTTCATATGATGAAAATGGCGGGACATATCTCCAAACACCTATCTTAAATCTTAAATAAATTTTGATTAAAAAAGCCACCACGATGAAGGTGGCTTTTTTAATATTTAATTATATGAGATAATAGTAAGAGGTAGGCTAAGTAAATTAGCTTTTTATAAAACTAATAAAAATTTTATTATGAAAAAAATATTATTAACAGCATTCTTTTTAACGATCGCTTTTTCGGCGGTTGAGGCTGGTGCCGCCACTAACTGTAATTTCACTCGAGATTTGGAAGTCGGCGTCGTCGGTGAAGACGTTCGTTGTTTGCAGAAATATTTAAACGGAGCGGGCTTCACGATTGCCGCTGCTGGTGTCGGATCACCTGGCAATGAGACTAGTATTTTTAAAGATCTGACCAAGGAGGCTGTCTATAAATGGCAACTAGCCAACGCCGTGTCGCCAGCGACTGGCTATTTTGGTTCTCTGTCTCGCGCAAAATATAATCAGGTTGTCGGTGGTTCAACTGGTGTGACATCATCGAATGTGAATGCTTCACCAAGTGCTATGATCACTGATTTAAATAGTCAGATTGTTTCTTTGAAGGCACAACTGGCGACCGCTCAAGCCGGAACAAAATCGACTTCTGCGGAGGAGAAAAAAGCTAGTGATCAAATCAAAAAAGCTCTAGATATGATCCAAGACGCTGAAGATCAGATTGATGATTCAGATGAAGATACAACCACGGCGGAAGATAATTTTGATGATGCTAAAGCCGATTTCTTTGATGCCGTTGAAGCTTATTTCGAAAATGATTTTGAACAAGCTTTTGATTCAGCCGAGGATGCATATAAAAACGCTGAGGATGCCTTTGAAGATGCCGGTGGTGAATCATTAGAGGATGAAGCCGATCAGGCGATTGAAGATGCAGAAAATGCTATAGATGATGCTGAAATAGAAATCGAAAAAGCAGATGATAATGACGAAGACGTCGATGAATCTGAAGATTTGTTAGACCAAGCTAGAGACGTTCTGGACGAAGCGCAAGATGCCTTTGATGATGAAGATTATGACACCGCTCAAGATTTGGCCGATGATGCCGCTGATTTAGCAGAAGATGCTATTGATGCGATTGGTGAGAGTAGCGACAAAGATGATGCCAAGAGCGCAATAAATGATGCTGAGGATGCAATTGATGAGGCGCAGGATGACATCGATATTGCTGAAGAAGATGGCGAGAATGTGAGTGATGCCCTAGATTTTCTTGATGAGGCAAGGGAAAAATTAGATTCAGCCGAAGAGAATTACGATAATGGTGATTATGCTGATGCTGAAGATGATGCTAGTGATGCTCTGGATTTAGTTGATGATGCTTTGGGTGAGATTGAGAACTAGTGAGCCAGGGCCAAGCATAGTATTTTTTGAGCACCGGCGGACTGTAGGGTCTTGATTGCTTCTGACATGGTCGCGCCGGTGGTGATCACATCGTCGATAATAAAGAAAGAATAATTTTCTATATCTTTGTATTTATTATTGACAGTGAAACAGTCTTTGAGATTCTCAATTCTCTTTTGACGGCTTTTGGTGCGGGCCTGATGAGCGGTTTCTTCTTTCTTAATTAATAAATCTTCGAGCAGGGTAAAATTTTTGGTCTGATGTTCGTTGTCGATTTTGATTAATTCTCGAGCAAGTAAAACACATTGATTAAAACCCCGTTCTTTTTGTCTTGATTTTGAAGAGGGAATAGGGATTAAAACAATGTTTTGAAAACCATGAAAGTCTTGTAGATCGCCCAGTTCGTCAATGATAAATTCGTAGAGTAGTAAAGCAAAATCACGGATTAATTTTTTATTGCCCCGAAATTTTATTTCCCAAATCGCCTGGCGACAGAGTTGCTGACGGTAACTGAATAGAGCGCGCATTTGATTATCGAGCAGTTGAGCCGGTGTCAGTTGTTCAAATAATCCAGTTGGACCGAGAGACTCCAAAAGTTTTACTAATTTTTCTTTTGGTAAAAGAAAATCAGCCAGCTTGTCGAGTATTTTTTCCAGATATGTTATAATATTGAGCATAAGTAGTATAAACTATGTCTAATCTTCTTGACTCATTAAAAAATATTTTTCAAAACGATAAGAACAAAAGTGTTTTGGGTATTGATATTGGTCCATCATCAATCAAGGTGGTGCAACTAAAGAAAAGAAAGGGACGTGCCATTCTGGAAACTTACGGAGAGCTATCCCTGGGTCCTTATGCCGGTATCGAAATCGGTCGCTCGACCAGTTTGCCGACCGAAAAAATCGCCGAAGCGGTGATCGATGTTTTACGCGAGTCCAATACTACCACAAATCGTTGTGGCATTTCCATCCCTATGGGTTCGAGTCTGGTGTCTTTTATAAAATTGCCAAAAGTGGATGATAAACAGTTGGCTCAAATGATTCCTCTTGAGGCCCGTAAATATATTCCAGTGCCAATCTCCGAGGTCAGCTTGGACTATTTGGTTATTCCTCGCAATGAAAGCACCGCCTCCGAATATCAAAACAGTGAACAAAAACCAGAAGAAAAAACCATCGACGTTTTATTGGTCGTGATTCACAATGATGCGATGGAGAAAAATCGCGAGATTACTCGCTTAGCCAAACTTGATACGGCTTTTTCTGAGATCGAAATCTTTGGTTCGATGCGTTCAGTGCTTGAGCCCGGAACAGCACCCCAGATGATTATCGATTTCGGCTCTAATTCTACTAAAATTTATATTATCGAACGGGGCATCTTGAGGACGTCTCACTTAATTAGTCGTGGTTCTCAAGATATTACTTTGGCGATTTCTAAATCGCTCGGTATTAGCGTTGATGAAGCAGAAAAAATGAAACGCGAACGCGGCCTTTTAAAGAAAAGTACGGATCAAATGGATATCAATGAAATTACATCTTTAACTCTCGATTATATTTTTTCAGAAATCGGCCGAGTCTTACTCAATTATCAAAAGAAAACCGAAAGAAATGTCAGCAAGGTCTTCTTGACCGGTGGGGGAGTTTTACTAAAAGGTTTGAAAGAAAAAGCTGAGTCCAGTTTTAATGTGCCGGTGGAAATGGCTGACCCCTTTTCTAAGGTTGAATTCCCAGCCTTTTTGGAGACTATCCTAAAGCAAGCGGGTCCGTCTTTCGCGGTGGCAATCGGTCTAGCCTTGCGCCGTCTGCAAGATGTGAATTAAACTTGCTTAAACTCTGGCTTTTATTTTGCTTTGATATTATAATAATAGAAGAATATGGAAACTAAAATGCAGACATCTTTCATACCGAAAAAACCGATCGTCGAAAGTCGATCCGAAGGTTCTGGTATCAGTCTATTTTTACTACTAGCGATTATTATTTTTATTGTCAGTGTCGCCCTGTGTGGTGGGGTGTGGATTTGGCAAAAATCTTTGGTCGGACAAATCGAAAAAGATAAAGCCGATCTAGAAGCTGCTCGGGCGTCTTATGAAGAAGGGGCCATCAATGATTTGATTCGTCTCGACAGTCGCATCAATGTTTCAAATGATCTATTAGATCGACACATTGCCATTTCGCCGATTTTTGTTTTACTCGAGCAAAATATTCTAAAAAATGTTCAGTTAAAAACAATGAAGTTTAGTCTAGGGGCCAACAATCAAATCAAACTCGACCTAGCTGGAAATGCCAGAAATTACGATGCTCTATTAAAACAGGCTGATGCTTTGGGTACCAACGACTTGAAAGAGTTTTTATATCAACCGGTCGTTTCAGATTTTAATCCGACAGAGAATGGTACAATCGCTTTCAATTTTACTGCCTTACTGACACCGAAACTGATTTCTTATCAAGAAAAACTTTCGCCACAATAAAAATATGAATTTTATTACCCCAATTATTTTAATTATCATTTCGATCGCCGCTTTCTTTGGCTATGTCGATCCTACCTATCGTGGCTCAGATGCCAACCCAGAGAGGAGAAGTGTTCAGAGTTTACTGGCTGAGGATGCTGAGTATCAAAAAGCTCTGACCGATACTCAATCGATTCGAGAAAATCGTGATCGCTTACAAAATATTAGTAATAGTTTTGACCCAGTTCAGCTCGAAAAGCTAGAAAAATTATTGCCAAATAATATCGACAATATTAAATTAGTGATGGATATGAATCAGATTGCCAATATCCACAACCTGATTTTAAAGAATATTAAATTAGATACCGCTACCAAGGCCGATTCCAGCAAACTTGGCACTGATAATAATCCATATGGCACCGTCGGTTTATCTTTCTCAGTGACTGCGTCCTATGATAATTTTCAAAATTTCTTAACTGATTTAGAGAGAAGTTTGCGTTTGGTGGATATCGTCGATCTTTCGGTGAGTGCCAATGATACAGGCCTCTATGAATTTGCCGTCAGTCTGAAAACTTATTGGCTAAAATAAATTTTATGACCCAAAAAATTAAACAAATAATTATCGCCGTCATCGTGATTATCGTAGCTTTTGTCGGCTTCAAGATGTTTTTCGGTAATAGTTCTGATGAGGCGCTGGTGGAGGATAAAGCTTCTTCTGCCCAATTCGTCGATGGTCAAGCGATTTTGTTTTTGCTCGGTAAATTAAATCAAGTCACTCTAGATACTTCAATTTTTACCAGTAGTGTTTTTACTAGTCTAGAAAGTTTTGAACGACCAGTAGAAGATCAAGCCATCAGTCGAAACAATCCCTTTGCTCCAATTGGGGTTGAAAATCAGGTTGTCAAAACTGCAACCAGCACCACGCGATAAAATTTAATATGAGCATATTAGACATCTTAGCCCAAAAAGACATAATCAAGAAAGGCGATGTGGCAAGAATCAAAACCGAGGCTGAATCAGCCGGTGTGCCAGTCGAACAGATCTTGATGAAAAAAGGCATCAATGAGGATGCTGTTTTGGATGCCAAGGGTCAATATTATAATATTCCCACTAGAAATCTGGAGGGTATGGAAATTCCTTTTGCGGTTTTAAAAAATATTTCTGAAGACTCAGCTCGTCATTACAGTTTTGTGCCGATTGCTGTGAAAGATGGCTTGCTTGAAGTGGGAATAGTAGATCCAGAAAATATTGAAGCTCGTGATGCCTTAAACTTTATTTCCAGCAAAGTCGGCTTACCATTCAAGTTATATCTGATTTCCATGTCAGATTTCGAAAAAGTTTTAGATGATTATAAAGGCCTTTCCGGTGAAGTCACCAAAGCCTTGTCGGAGTTGGAGACTGAATTATCTGAAGATGTCGATGGGGTAGAGATGAGTACGGCGGCGTCTCAAGAGGATCCACTCGAAACTAAAATCGTTGAAGATGCGCCAGTGACAAAAATCGTGGCGACGATGTTGCGATATGCGACCGAGGGCAACGCTTCGGATATTCACGTCGAACACATGAAAGACAAAGTCCGGGTCCGTTTTCGCGTCGATGGAGTTTTAAATACTAGTTTGCTTTTGCCGGCGACGGTTCATTCGGCGGTGATTGCTCGAATCAAAATTTTGTCCAATATGAAATTGGATGAAAAGAGAAAGCCTCAAGACGGGCGTTTCTCGGCCAAAATTGATGGTCGCAAAATAGATTTTCGTGTTTCCACCTTCCCAGCTTATTACGGTGAAAAAATCGTGATGAGAATCTTGGATCAGGAAAAAGGCGTGCAGACACTCGACAAGATTGGCTTATCTGAAACAAACCTTGGTTATATTCGCGATGCTATCACTCGACCTTATGGTATGATTTTGATTTCCGGTCCGACTGGTTCGGGAAAAACTACGACGATGTATTCTATGCTCGGGGAGATTGATAAAGAGGGATTAAACGTTTTATCTTTGGAAGATCCGATTGAGTACAATATTGACGGTGTCTCACAATCACAGATTTTTTCTGATATTGGTTACACTTTTGCCACCGGTTTGCGTACCACTCTTCGTCAAGATCCCGACGTGATCATGGTGGGAGAGATTCGTGATAAAGAAACGGCTCAGCTTGCCGTGCAGGCGGCTTTGACTGGTCACTTGGTTTTGGCTACGATTCACACAAATAATTCCGTCGGTGTTATTCCACGTTTGATTGATATGGGCGTCGATCCATTCTTGATTGCGCCAACTTTGATTTTGACCATGGCTCAGCGTTTGGTCAGAACTTTATATACTGGAACTGGTAAAGCTGTGCCGGTGGAAGGTAGCACCAAGGCGATGCTCGATCGACAGTTTGCTGATTTACCGGAAGAGTATAAAAGTAAACTACCAAAATTTGAAAATATTTATGAACCAGAATCAACCGCCGAGTGTCCAACTGGTACTAAAGGCCGAGTGGCGGTATTTGAGGCTTTTAAAATGAATAAAGAAATTGAGAAACTAATTCTGACCAATCCAACCGCTACCGCAATCTTTGAGTCATTACGAAAGAAAGGAATGTTGACAATGAAAGAAGATGCCATTATTAAGGCCCTAAACAAGCAGATTCCTTTCAGCGAGGTGGACAGTTTGGGCTTGATGGAAGAGGAAGTTTAAGTGTGATATAATTAGGGAATATTAAATAAAATAAAAAATATGGAAACTAAATTACCAAAGGTTTTGATCGTTGACGATGACAAATTTTTGTTGAATATGTACTCGATAAAATTCAGCAAGAATGGTTTTGAGGTTGCTTCGGCTGCTTCTGGTGAGGAGGCGCTTGGTAAGATAAAAGGAGGCTATACACCAGACATTATATTACTCGATATTGTGATGCCGGGGATGGATGGTTTTGGTATTTTAGAGACCCTTCGTAAAGAAAATCTAGCTTCCACCGCTGCGGTGATCATGCTTACTAATCAAGGTCAATTGTCTGATATTGAAAAAGCCAAAAGTTTTGGAACGAGTGGTTATATTATCAAAGCCACCACGATTCCCTCAGAAGTCGTGGAAGAAGTAATTCGTATTTATAATTTACAAAAAAATACAATAACCAAGTAATATGATAGATTACAAAGCTTATTTAATGGATTTAATTAAGACGGTGGTAGGCGAAGGGGCTTCTGACCTACACGTGTCTGAGGGCCGACACCCAACCATACGCGTTTCTGGTATGCTTTTACCTTTGGTCAAGCACGCAGTTTTAAGTAAAGAAGATACGGCTGGATTATTGTCTGAACTTTTATCACCGCAGAATAAAGAAATATTTTACTCGACCAAGGAAATCGATTTTTCTTACAGTGCGCTCGATGCTCGTTTTCGAGGTAATGCTTTTTTTCAACAAGGTGCGGTATCGATTGCTCTACGTCTGGTTCCTAAAAAAATCAGAACTTTTGAGGAGTTGAATTTACCTGAAATTTTGAAAACTTTCGCCGAGAAACAGCAGGGATTCTTTTTGGTTGTCGGTCCCGTCGGTCATGGAAAAAGTACCACCTTGGCGGCCATGCTGGATTATGTCAATAACAGTCGGGCTGAACACATTTTGACCATCGAAGATCCAATCGAATATATTTATGAACAAAAAAGATCGGTTGTTGATCAAAGAGAAGTTCGTATTGATACTACCGATTTTGCCAACGCTTTGAAGAGTATGTTTCGTGAGGACGTGGATGTGGTCTTGATTGGAGAAATGCGCGGAACAGAAACTATTTCAACCGCCGTGACTGCGGCAGAGACCGGGCATTTGGTTTTTTCAACTTTACATACTAATAGCGCTAGCCAGACTATTGATCGAATTATCGACTCTTTCCCTGGTAGTCAACAAGATCAAATTCGCAGTCAATTATCTAGTAGCTTGAATGGTATTTTCTCTCAGCGTTTGGTACCGAGGATTTCTGGTGGACTTGTTCCGGCTTATGAATTATTGATAAACAATAGCGCCGTTTCAAACTTGATTCGTGAAAAAAGAACACATGAAATAAATACCGTCATTGAGACCAGTTCACAAGAGGGAATGGTGGATATGAACCGCTGTTTAGCTGATTTGGTCGCCCGCGGTGAAATTACGATTGAAAATGCTTACTTATATTCCAATAATCCTAAAACTCTCGAAAGATTACTATGATTTTCAAATATAAAGCCATTGATAATACTGGTCAGCCAAAAGAAGGCACAATCGAAGCCGTCAGTATGGAGGTGGCCATCAGTTCTCTGCAAAAAAGAGAATTAGTTTTGTCTAATATCAGTCCGGTTGACGAAAAATCTTTTCTTGAAAAAAATATTTCTTTCTTTGATCGAGTATCCAATAAAGACATTGTGATCTTGTCTCGTCAGATGGCGACCTTGTTCGAGGCTCAAGTTTCAGCCTTACGAGTCTTCGAACTTCTATCCACTCAGTCCGAAAATCCCTCCCTGAGGAGAAAACTCGGTGAAGTGGCGAGCGATCTGCAAGCCGGTAATACCATTTCTGAGGCCCTAGCGAAACATCCGGATATTTTTTCCGAATTCTATGTCAACATGGTTAAATCAGGCGAAGAATCAGGAAAATTGGATCAAACTCTATTGTATTTGGCTGACTATCTGGATCGTACGCATGAAGTCACCTCCAAGGTAAAAAGCGCTTTGATTTATCCAGCCTTCATCGTTTTCACTTTTGTGGCTGTGATGGTTTTGATGCTCACCGTGGTGATTCCAAAAATCAGTGCGATTTTGACTGATTCCGGACAAGCCATACCGGTTTATACTCAAATTGTTCTCGGTATTTCAGGTTTCTTTGTGAATTACGGTGTTTTGATCTTGATTATTTTAGTCGTGGGCGGTTTCTTTTTCTGGCGCTATAGTCGCACCGAGGCAGGGCAGTATTCGATTGATCGATTTAAAATTTCCATGCCGGCTTTTCAGGTTTTGTATCGTAAATTATATTTGTCTAGGATTGCTGACAATATGAATGTGATGCTTCTGTCGGGCATCCCAATCGTTCGCGGTTTGGATTTGACGTCCAAGATTGTGGATAATAAAGTGTTTGAAGATGTATTAAAAAAAGCTACAGAAGATGTGAAAACTGGTAATTCGATTTCGGATGCGATGATGAAGTCTAGCGAAATTCCTGGTATTTTTATTCAAATGGTGAAAATTGGTGAGGAAACCGGACAGCTTGGAAATATTCTAAAAACTTTAGCCGCCTTTTATCGTCGAGAGGTGATCAATGCTATCGATGCCTTGGTGGGCCTCATCGAACCAGTCATGATTGTCTTTTTGGGCTTTGGCGTGGCTTTTCTTTTAGCCTCAGTTCTAATTCCAATTTACAATATTTCGTCAGCGATGTAGCGAGGGTTTTCCACACCTTAGATTGTTGACTATTGTGGATATGATATAATAAACAGCATAAGCTAAGAATTTAAATTTAGCTAGCCAAAAGTTTTTGGTCGATCTGTTTTTATCACTCTTACGTAAAGTGAGAAAAATAGTCAAAAACTAAAGGAATTTATTAGTTTTTAAAAACAAAATTAATTTAATTATGAAAATGTCAAAATCACGAGGTTTCACTCTTATCGAACTCCTCGTCGTTATCGCAATTATCGGTATCTTATCTTCGGTCGTCTTGGCTTCGTTGAATAGTGCAAGAGCAAAAGGTGCTTCTGCTGCTTTCAAGTCTGAAGTGAATAGTGCACGCGCAAATATTGCTCTTGGTTGTGATGGTGTATCCAGTGGCGGTACTTATTCTCTTCCTGCCGGCTCTACTTTTGCTTCTTCTACTGTGACTTGTGATGGTAATGGAGGGGCTAATGCTGCTATTACTATTACTCCACTCACTGGAAAAGGAGGAACTTGTACTCAAGCCATTATCGCAACATCTTCAGCTATTGCGTTTTCTGGTTGTAACTAATCTTGGTGTAAAAAAACAAAAAACCCATGCCGAAAGCGTGGGTTTTTTGTTTTTGGGGTTTTAAGGTGGTATAATAGTCTGATGAAAAGTAAAAGTGGTTTTACGATTATCGAGGTTTTGGTGGTCATCGGAATCATTGCGATTTTGACTGTTTTGATTTTTCCTTCGATCACTCAAATCCGCGCCAAAAATCGCGATGCCGAAAAAGTCGCTGACATCGCCGCGATTCAACTAGCTTTATCACTTTTTTACAATAAAACAGGAGGGTATCCCACTGATCTCAACGACACACTTTTAAACACAAATTATTTACCAGCTGATTCCTTGGTGAGCCCGGTTGAAAGCGACCCATATATGTATGTTCCATTGAAAAGAGGCGCCAATGCAACAAAATGCACCTATTATCATTTAGGAGTGAAGCTTGAGTTACAAAGCGCTCAGATTGACCCAAGGGATAAGACTGTTTCTCTATTGAATTCAACCCAGGTTGCAAATGCTACAAATGCTAGATTTTTATCTGATGAAGGTTATAGCTTATGTGGCACTGGTACAGGTATTGATGGTACAGCTATCGATATTTATGACGTCCATCCTTAAATAATATGCAGATAGAAACTTTCTTTTATATTTTCTTCTTTCTATTAGGCACAATCGTTGGTAGTTTTTTGAATGTTTTTATTTTGCGTTACAACACCGGGATCTCGGCGATGAAGGGAAGGTCTTTTTGTTTTGCTTGTGGAAAAAAACTTGGGCCTTTGGAATTGATTCCGATTTTAAGTTTTATCTTTCAGGGCGGAAAATGCGCTGGTTGTAAAAGTAAAATTTCCTGGCAATATCCGATTGTCGAACTTCTAACTGGCTTTTTATTTTTAGGGGTTTTTATGAATGCCGGAGGTCTGATTTCGATTTTCAGCGAGCCTTGGGTTTTGATTATTCCCCTAATCTTGATTGGGGTTTTGGTTTCAATCACCGTTTATGACATCAAACACAAGATAATTCCCGATGGCCTGGTCATCACTTTCGGTATTTTATCTCTCACTCAAATCGCCCTAGACTTCTTTCTCATGGCCGGCACCAACGAAGAATTACTCAGTCATTTATTTTGGTATCTGGTTGCCGGTCCAATCCTCGCCTTACCTTTATTTTTAATCTGGCTTTTTTCGAGAGGGCAGTGGATGGGTTTGGGCGATCCCAAATTAGTGCTTTGTATTGGTTGGTTTCTCGGACCGATTCTTGGCCTGTCTGCTGTAATCCTAGCTTTTTGGACTGGGGCACTTTACGGTTTAATTTTAATGATCCTTTCTAAATTTCATTGGCACGGTCTCCGAATCGATCGTAAAAGTGAGCTACCTTTCGCGCCGTTTTTGATCCTGGGTTTTTTGGTGGTTTTCTTTTGGAAAATTGATATTTTAGGCTTAGCGTTTTTGATTCCATAAAGGTCAAAATGTGTTATAATTAGCGCATGTCTATTTCTCGTCGAAATTTCAAGAATCACAAGAAAGGTTTTACATTGGTGGAATTACTAGTGACGATTACGATTTTTGTGATGCTCACTGCAGTGGTGCTCTGGAATCAAGAAAAATTTAACAGTACGATTTTACTTACCAATTTGGCTTACGATACCGCTCTCACCATTCGTCAAGCGCAGACTTATGGGATTAATATTAAGAAGTTTAATACTGGTACCGAGAAAGAATTTGTGCCATATGGTGTGCATTTTGATATGGAAGATACCAAATCATTTATTTTGTTTGCGGATGAAGATTGGGATGGTGAAGATAGCGATGGTCTTTTTTGGATAGATTCCCTGACTCCTCTTCCAACTAGTTGTAATGAGTCAGACGGTTGTGTGAGTCGCTATACTATTAAAAGAGGAAATCGCATTTCCGCTTTATGTGCTGAGGATGTTCTGGAAGAAAGAGATGTTTGTGGTCAAGATAAAGATTTGCAAGAATTAGATATCGTGTTTACACGCCCTAATCCAGATGCAATGATAAAGGGCATTAAAATTAATTCCACTACTGTCACAGTCATCGATAGCACAGTCACGATAATTTTGGCGGGAGTAGATGGGGGGAGCTTTAGAAAAATTAAAGTTGGACAAAATGGTTTAATTTCGATTGCGAAATAATTAAATGCGAAAGAGTTTTCACAAAAGAATAAAAAATACTGGTTTCACTCTCGTGGAAATGATGGTGGCGGTTGCAGTATTTTCACTCGTGATGGTGGTGGCGATGAGCGCCTTGATTAATGTGATTGACGCCAATTTGAAAGCTCAGGCCCTGAAAACCGCGATCAACAATGTCCATTTTGCGCTGGAAGGTATTTCAAAGGATATGAGGATGGGGTCAGGTTATGAATGTATAGGTATTGCAGACTGTAGTGATGGTGCTACAGGAATAAAATATAAATCTCCACGAGCTTTTCCTGGTGGTTACGCTTATTATGAGTTTAAAGCTGGTCAGATTTGGAGTTGTCTAGATAAGAGTGCTATCACATGTAATTCCAACACTATTGATTCCGCAATTACTTCTGAAGATGTGACAATTACTAATATGACCTTTTATGTTATAAACGGAACAGGATTACAACCCCGAGTAGTAATTACCTTAAGCGGTGAAGCAGGGAAGAAAGATAAAATTAAGACTGAATTTGATTTGCAAACTTCAGTGTCGCAGAGGGTGAGAGAATAAAATTATGAAGAAAAATAATTTAAAAAAAGGATTTACTTTGATTGAAGCTTTGGTTGCCGTTTCTATTTTAATGGTCGCCGTGGCGGCGCCGATTACGATTGCGCAAAAAGGTCTGTCCTCGGCCGTTTATTCCAAGGATCAAATGATTGCTTCCTATCTAGCCCAAGACGCACTGGAATATGTCATCAACCAACGCGACCAAGCCTCTATCAATAGTCCAACATCTGATTGGGGGGCATTTAGACAAGTATTAGGGGTGTGTGAAGGAGAATACGGTTGTGAGATTGATACTGTAAGAAGTAGTTTTGACAATACTCATGTTCAATCTGCTTCTGTTTCCGGTGAAAATATTAAAATACTTAAAGATAATGGGGGTAAATTTCAATTTTATGGATACGAAGATGGTGGCACAGAGACAAAATTTAAAAGAAATATTAAAATTGACTTGAGAGATGTAAATGGTACAGGTGGCGCGACTAGAAATGAAGCCTTGGTAACAGTGGATGTCACTTGGCCGGGGGATAAAAATCATGTAACAATTCACAGCTTAATTTATAATCGATAAAATGAGAAAGAAAAATTTAAAAAATAAAGGCTTCGCTCTACTTTTCTCGGTTTTGTTGTCGAGCTTACTCTTGACTATTGGTCTGTCTATTTTTAGTATTGCTTTGAAAGAGCTCTCCATTTCCACCGCCGTCCGCCAATCTGTCCACGCTTTTTACGCCGCCGATAGTGGTCGCGAATGTGCTATATATTGGGATGTGAAAGGGGGACAAATCCCCACGATAGTCAACGATCAGATCCAAGGAACAATCGCTTGTGGAAGTTTAACTAATGTGAGTGTTTCTTCTGATGATGGAGGAGCTACAAGTAGAATCCCGGACACCACAACGAAGACGATTCGTATTATGAGCGATGTTGTGGGTGGAGATTATGCGAATTTTTATGTTGATATTCAAAAAGATTGGAATGATCCCATACTAGAGGATAGAATAAAAACTACAGTCACAGCTTATGGCTACGATTCAGCTAACGACGATCGGGTGGAAAGAGCGATTGAGCAGACTTACTAATATGAACAAAGATCGTTACGACAAATTGATAAAACTGATCGAGCATCATCGATATCTTTATCACACCTTAGATCAACCCGAAATCAGCGACGAAGCCTATGATTCTTTGATGCGTGAGCTCGAGCAGATCGAAAAAGAAAATCCCAAACTGATTTCTCCCCTCAGTCCCAGCCAGCGTGTGGGTGGTGAGCCACTGAAAGAATTTAATAAGGTCAAACACGAAGTGCGACAATGGTCTTTCGGCGATGTCTTTGATTTTGATGAGTTGGTGAAGTGGGAGGAAAAAATTAAACGTCTGATTGAAAAAGAAGCAAATTTAAAGAATGAAAAGTTAGAATATTGCTGTGAATTAAAAATTGACGGCCTAAAGATTATTTTAACGTACAAGGATGGGGAATTCGTCCAAGGCGCGACACGAGGTGATGGAGAAATCGGGGAGAATGTGACGCAGAATTTGAAGACAATACAAACCATTCCTTTTATTTTAAACGAGAAGATTGATCTGATTGCCGTTGGTGAGGCGTGGCTGAGCAAAAAAGAATTGATACGGATTAATAAAGAAAAGGAGAAAGCGGGTGAGGCGGTGTTTGCTAATACCCGAAACGCTGGGGCGGGTTCGATTCGTCAGCTGGACCCAAAAATCACAGCGAAGAGAAAATTGAGTACTTTTATTTACGATATTGATAAAATCTCTGGTGCTATCCCCCAAACGCAAGATGAAGAAATCAAATTATTAGAAAGTTTAGGTTTTAAAACCAATGAATATTTTCGAGTGTGTAAAAATATTGCTGAAATAGAAAAATTTTATGAAGAATGGGGGAAGAAAAAAGATGAACTGGATTATATGCTCGATGGTATTGTCATCAAAATAAATTCTCGAAAAATTCAAGAAGCTTTGGGTTATACCGGCAAGACTCCACGCTGGGGTGTGGCTTATAAATTCAAGGCCGAGCAGGTGACGACGGTGGTGGAGGATATTGTCCTGCAGGTTGGGCGTACGGGTGTACTGACTCCAGTGGCGCATTTAAAACCGGTGCGCGTGGCCGGTTCTTTGGTTTCGCGAGCGACCCTGCATAATGCTGATGAAATTAAAAGATTGGATGTGCGAGTGGGCGATACGGTGATTTTGCAAAAAGCGGGGGATGTGATTCCAGATATTGTCTCAGTTTTGACCGATTTGCGAACGGGTAAAGAGAAGCCTTATGTTTTCCCTAAAAGTGTTCCTAATCAATCTTTTGCTCAGAAACGTCGTCAGTTTTATCATTTTGTCTCAAAGAAAGCTTTTAATATGGATGGTTGTGGGCCGAAAATTATCGTTGTCTTACTTGATAACAATCTTATAAATTCCTATGAAGATCTTTTTACTTTAAAGAGAGGGGATTTACTGAGTCTGCCTAGGTTTGCTGAGAAATCGGTTGATAATTTGCTGGCGTCAATTGAAAAAGCACGAAAAGTCACCTTACCAAGATTTTTGGTTGGTCTCTCTATTTTACGAATTGGTGAAGAAATAGCGATTGATCTAGCTAAACACTTTGGCACGATTGAAGAGATTAAGAATGCTAGTTTTGATGAATTGCAGAGCTTGAATGGTGTCGGCCCAATCGCCGGAAAAACTTTGACCGAGTGGTTTGCCAATAAAGATAATAAAAAAGTTTTGGCGAATTTACTTAAAGAAGTAAGTATTGAAAAAATTTCAGAAACTAAAAATAATTCTCAAAAATTAGCCGGCCAGAGTTTTGTGATTACTGGAACTCTATCTTCCATGTCCCGCGATGAAGCAAAAGATAAAATCCGCGCACTTGGTGGCGATGTTTCTGAATCTGTTTCAGCCAAGACCTCATATCTAATCGCTGGGGAAAATGCCGGATCGAAATTGGAGAAAGCCAAACAGTTGGGTGTGAAGGTTTTGAACGAGCAGGATTTTATGTTATTCTTTTCTTATGGAAATTAAAGATATCGAAAAACTGGCGAAATTAGCCAGAATTGACTTGACCGAGCAGCAAAAAACGGCTTATTTGAAAGAAATTGGAGCGATTTTGGGTTATGTTGATCAGATCAAGGATATAGTGTCTAAGACTGGAGATGAGCGAAAGATACCAGATTTAAGAAACGTTTCTCGTGCGGACACAATTTCAGATCTCGATGCTGATAGGTCTGACCGAATTGTAAAAGAGTTTCCTCGTTCGGAAAAGAATTATTTGAAAGTTAAAAAAATCTTGGAGCAATAAAATGACAATCGATATTAAAAATTTAACGATCAGAAAAGCCCACGCTTCTTTATTGGCGGGGGAATATACTTGTGTGGATTTAGCGCAAGCTTATTTGGATAATATTAAAAAGTTTGATCCAGGTATTCATGCTTACCTCGAGGTGTATAACGATGTTTTAGTTCAAGCAAAAAAGGCTGATGAAAGAATTAAAAATAAAGATAATGTGACTTTACTGACCGGCATACCTATTTCTATCAAGGATAATATTTTGATTAAAGATAGAATAGTCAGCTCGGCGTCAAAAATGCTCGAAAATTATCACGGGACTTATGACGCGACTGTGATTAAAAAATTAAAAGAAGCTGGAGTGGTCTTTTTGGGCCGAACCAATATGGACGAATTTGCGATGGGTGGCTCAACAGAAAATTCGGCTTTTGGTCCAACTCATAATCCTCACGATTTGTCTCGCGTTCCAGGTGGTTCCTCTGGTGGGGCTGTGGCTTCGGTCGCTGGTGATATGGCTTTAGTGGCTCTAGGCTCCGACACTGGTGGCTCGATTCGTGAGCCAGCTTCTTTTTGTGGTTTGGTAGGCTTAAAGCCAACTTACGGTGCTGTTTCTCGGCATGGCTTAATGGCGATGGGTTCGTCTTTTGATCAAATTGGTCCGATTACTAAAAATATTGATGATGCCAAAATCGTCTTTGATTTTATTGCCGGTCAAGATTCTTTGGATAGTACCACAATCACTAAACCAGAACTTATCACAGAAAAAAAATCCTTTAAAATTGGTGTGCCCAAGCAGGTCACCGAAGTACAGGGGATTAATCTAGAAGTTTTAAGGGTTTTCACCGAATCGATTGAAAAATTTAAAAAGCTGGGTTATGAAATCAGAGAAATCAGTCTGCCCAATATCAATTATTCTCTCGCTGTTTATTACACTTTGATTCCCGCTGAAGTGTCTTCGAACCTAGCTCGTTTTGATGGAATGAGATATGGTTTACACACGGACGGAGCCAATATGGTTGATGATTATTTCAAAACCCGCCAGGTTGGTTTTGGTCAGGAAGTTATTCGCCGAATTATTTTAGGGACTTACATTCTTTCTTCTGGTTATTATGATGCCTATTATAACAAAGCCAATATCGTGCGAGATTTGATTCGCGATGACTTTAAAAAAGCTTTTCAGGAAGTGGATTTGATTTTAACCCCGACCGCCCCCAGCCCTGCTTTCAAAATCGGTGAAAAAATCAGCGATCCCTTGACTCTGTATCTTGAAGATATTTTTACCGTACCCGCAAATCTCGTCGGTGTCCCAGCTATTTCTCTACCAGCCGGCTCGACTGAAATTGACGGTAAGAAATTGCCTTTGGGAATACAACTAATGTCGGCTCATTCCAATGAGGCAATCTTGTTTCAGGCTGGATCGGACTTTGAGAATCAATAATTATCTGGTAAAATATTAGATATGGCAGGTTCTAAACCAAAACCAAGCGCTCCTCCCCCAAATACATTATTGGGACTGACTTTCTGGGCTTTTGTCTTGGTCTTTGCTTTGATATTTATGGTGATAATGAGATTTTTTCCTAAAATTCTCCAGCAAGATTTGAGTGAAACCGCCAAGAATATATACCTACTTTTGCCAGACTATGCCGTCTTGGTGATGATGCGCCTGTTTTCTTTCTCTCTTGTTCTCTCAATCATTTTAATTATCATTGTGATCTGGACGTCAAACCAAATCATCAGACACAAAAAGAAAATGCTTGATGCCTTGGTCTTGCCTGGTACCGAAGCGCCAAAAGGTGGCGTGCCAAAAATGTTTGTCAATGAAAAGTGGGAGAGTGTGGTCAAGCATATCAATTCTTCCAACCCATCCGATTGGAAATTGGCGATTCTAGAATGCGATATTATGCTGGGAGAAATTTTGGAAAAGATGGGCTATATCCAACCTAGTATCGGCGAGAAATTGAAATCAATCGAACCGAGTGATTTCACAAATATCGAGGCGGCTTGGGAAGCTCATAAAATTAGGAATTCGATTGCTCATGAGGGTTCAGAATTTGCTATCAATGAACGTGAGGCCAAGAGGGTGATTGGCTTATATGAACTAGTTTTTCAAGAGTTTGAATATATTTAGCCGGCCTTGTTTTTTAAGGCAAAGTGTGAAATAATATATGGAGCGGGGTAGAGTAACAGTAATTCGCGAGGCTCATAACCTTGAGATGGCCGTGCGAATCGGCCCCCCGCAACAAGGAAAGATTGGCGCCAAGGTGGCGCTTTTCTGCCGATGTAGTTCAATGGTAGAACGGGGGACTCATAAGCCTCAAAAAATGGTTCAATTCCATTCATCGGCACAGTTTAGACTTCTTAATTCTTATTTGGTATACTTCTAATTATGTTAACAAAAAGACAAGAAGCAGAGTTAGTCACGGCTATACAGGGACGGGGAGAGGTGCCTCTAAAATTTGCTTATTTAGGAGAAGGAGCAAAAAATTGGGACTCAATTGCCAAGGAAAGAGTATCCACTTCCGGAGGAATTAACTCGATTGAAGCTAATCTACTAAAAAAGAGAATGGATGATTTTATTTCAACTTTAGATAAAGGTAAAAGTGTTAATCTTGTTGATATTGGTTGTGGTAATGGTTTGCCAGTAGTGCCAATCTTACAAAGACTCCAAGAGAAGAATATCCCCTTTACTTACGTACCAATGGACATAAGTGGGGAGATGATTGATCTTGCCCTAAATACCGTAAGATCTAAATTTTCTGATGTCGTTTGCAAACCATTTCAGATGGATTTTGAATTGGGGCAATTTTCAGATCTTATGTATGAGATCAAAAAAGACGGCTCGGTGAATTTAATGGTGTTTTTGGGTAGTACATTGGGTAATCATTCAGATTTAAGTAGGGTTTTAACAAATTTTAGAGACTCGATGACGTCGAAGGATTATCTAATTGTTGGTGTAGAGCTTACAAATATTGCAAAGGTAAATAAAATTATTCCTCATTATGAAAACTCTGCTGCGAAGGCTCTTGTAAGTCATACTTTATCATATTTAAATATTTCAGATAAATCTTTTGGATATGAGGTGTTATGGAATGATAAAAATTCTCAAATCGAGATGAGGGCAGTTTTCAATAAAGATGTAAAAGCTGAAATTGCTGGTTATAGTTTTGTTATCGAAAAAGACGAAAGTATCCTATTAGCAAAATCAATTAAATTTACTGAGTATGCGATAACTAAATTATTCTCTGATGTTGGTTTAAGGACCGAATTACTCACTACTTCTGAAGACCGTGGTTATGTTCTTACTATGGTCCAGCCAACAAGATATAGTATATAAAGATGGCTACATAATACTTTATGATAATTTACCTAGTGTAATTACCTGATTTAATTGCCGTCTATCATTTAGCACTAAAAACACTTTGAAATTATTTAATTTTATGTATAATGGTATAGATCTCAAAAAGGATGGTCTATTCCTGAAGAGGAAGGTGGCTGTCTTCGAGAGATTTGAAAAAATGCGGGCGTAGCTCAACGGTAGAGCACTCCCCTGTAGACGTGCAGCTTTCGGTCGAGAGACTGATTGAAACTCTCTGGGATAACGGTGAAGGCTAAGTTTCATTTAGAAATATGCGAACACCGTGGGAACCCCTAGATTCGCTAGGGGGCGCCGTAGAGACTAGATACCGGAGTATCCTCATCCGAAAGGGAAGGATAAAGATATAGTCCATGCCATTACGAAAGTAATGAATTAGTGCACGGGAGAGGCCGTGGGGTCAGCACCCATCGCCCGCGCAAGAAAAAGTCGCTTTCGAGCGACTTTTTGCGTGGGTGAGGAAGTGATGTTATCACTTCCGTATGGGTGTTGACGCCGGAGCGGGACCCAAGTCAGCAGACTTGGGAGCGAGGCGTGCCCAGCAAAAATTTTGTGACGACAAAATTTTATGCGAGGGAGAGTCCATCGCCCGCGCAAAATAAAGCCCTGAAAAGGGCTTTTTTGCTGGGCGAAAAAGTGGTATATTGGTGGTATGAAAAAAGCATTAATCATACATGGTTGGGATGGAAATCCAGACGAACCATTGCATCAATATTTACGAGGTGAACTAGAAGCAGTTGGTTATAAAGTCGAGATTCCAAACATGCCAAATCCCGCTGCCCCCATCATTAAAGATTGGGTAAATAAAATGGCGAGTGTTTTTGATGAGAAAACCGATTTAATTATCGGACACAGTATTGGTTGTCAGGCGGTTTTAAGATTTATCGAAACTCTCGATTCTAGCATTTCAATTCCAAAAGTTATCTTAATCGCGCCGTGGATGAAATTAGATATGAATACAATTGAGGAAGAAGGGGAAGAGGTAATTGAGATCGCTCGACCATGGATGGAAACGCCGATTAATTTTGAAAAGATAAAGAAAACAGTGAAAAGTGTAATCGCTATATTTTCTGACAATGATAGCTATGTGCCATTAGACCAAGAAGAGTATTTTAAAACGAAGCTGGATGCGATGACTTTCATTGAACACAATCAAGGTCATTTTACTATTTCGGATAATTTTAAAGGATTACAGACAGATTTTAAAAAACTTTTATAGATATGAAAACAATCTTAATCACCGGTGGTTCAAGTGGAATTGGAAAGGCAACAGCTTTGTTGTTTGCTAAAAATGGTGCCAATGTAGCTTTTACATATAAAAGTAATAAAGAGGGAGCTGAGGAAGTCGTAAAAGAGATAGAAAAATTTGGTCAGAAAGCTCTCGCTATTCAAGCTGATTTAATAAATGAAGCTGAAGCCAAGAAGGTTGTGGACGAAACTATTGAAAATTTTGGAAAGATAGATGTTCTCGTAAATAATGCTGGGCGATATATTGATGGTGATGAATGGAACGGTTTATCTGATATTTGGTTAAAATCATTACAACAAAATTTAGTTTCAGTAATGAATGTTTCTAAATATATGATCGAAGTATTTCAAAAACAAAAAAGTGGGGTGATTGTCAGTATATCGTCTAGACATGGCATTTCTGGTATGTCTGACGGATTATCTTATTCTGCAGCAAAAGCTGGAATAATTAATATTACTGAGATATATTCAAAATTATTAAAACCTTTTGGTCGGGCAAACACCGTGTCTCCTGGTGCCGTCAGGGCAGGGTATTGGCTCACCGCGCCTAAGGAAGAGGTTGAAGCTCAGGGTAAGCTGATTGAACCAGAGATGGTTGCAGAAAAGGTGTTCTTTCTGGCTTCTGATGAGGCGAAAGATATAACTAGACAGAATTTTCAGATAACAGCGTAAGAAAAAAACATGGATAAATTTCCCAATATAAATAATGTCAGCGGTTCCGTTCCTTTACCCAAGGTCGAAGAACGATTAGAAATCAGTAGGAATGCCGCTCGAGAAGATTTTAAAGATTCTGAAATTCCACCGACAGCTGAAGAGACACAAGTCATCGACGAAGTCTCTCATGGCTTGAAAATTATGCTCGAGTATATCTATAAAATTCCTTGTAAGGAAATTTTGAAAGAAAAAATTCATATTGTCAGAGAGGGGACTCTGAGTGATAAATATGGTCGTGGACTGTACCAATCTCCATCGGGTGATATTTATTTGGAACCAATGATTAGTTGTCAGTCAAAAATTGTCTTCGCCAAAGTCCTAGCTCACGAGCTCGTTCACTATTTGTCATTCAGTTCGGTTAAAGCTAAAGAGCAAGGGGGGAGAGTTAGGACAGCTCCACATATTGATGGATTGGGAATTCTAAAATTTGAAGAGACAGGAGTCAAAGAATATTTTGGTATTTTGGATGAAGCAGCCACTTCATATATTAGTAATAAGTTTTTAAATTTAGAGTTGAACAGAGTGCGAAACCATCCTGAGGAAAAGGCAGTATATACCGATGAGTGTTTGGCGGTAGATGCTGTCAGAGGGTGGCTTCACAGCTTACCTGATTCCGTCGGTTTGGATAAGACCGAATGGGACAAATACTACATTATTTCTATACCATTCGCCGAAGAAATCGCCGGGGTTATTCGAAGTGATATTTCTACTGAAGAGAAAATTGAATTTTATCGAAAGAAGATTGGCAGTCTTTCGCCTAAGGACAAATGGAATTATTATCTTGAGCGTACCAGAGAAATTGAAGTCGTTAATAGGGAAATACGTGAGATGTTTGCTAAAGAAGACCCCAACCCATCTATAATCGGACAAAAAACTATGGAATTTATTGAAAAAGTAGCCATGTTGAAACTTACCGGCAGCGGTTTCTTAGATATAGTTAGATTTATTGAACGAAGATTGGGTCGGGGTGCTTTTAAAAATTTAGCCGAAAAATTCGGCCGATTTGAGCCCAAAAAATAGTAGTAAAGGCATAAAAATACCCCATTACCCGAGGGCTTTGTCTACTTGTAAGAATATAGCACATATGCTATACTGCCTGTGTAAGAGAAACAGTTGTTTGAAAAGTGAATAAAGAACAGCCCTCCCGCTGAGGTTCTAAGTCCTTGGGATTTTAGCGAGGGGGAGTGCGTGATTTATCGCGCGTACGTGGTTGTCGAACCACCAATTCTCGCCCTAAACTTCATTTACCATGGGAATATTTAAAGTCTTAGGACTAGTCTTAGCGATTATCATGATTCGTTACCTCTTGCCTGATATCTTTCGGGCGTTCGAGGACACTCTTCTTCTGTTCTTTGATACTCTCCAGACTCTTCTCGTCCGAGGACAGTCTGGACCAAACAGTGCCAGTGTGATCCAACTG
The DNA here is from genome assembly GCA_041674925.1 of Minisyncoccota bacterium. GTDB lineage: Bacteria > Patescibacteriota > Minisyncoccia > Phycocordibacterales > GWA1-40-21 > CAIJXO01. Next base: position 35,211 of record JBAYUW010000003.1, read on the forward strand.
CTCCCACACTAGGATCACCTCACAGAACCGCCCGCCATCCCAAGCGCGCGGTTTTTGTAATTAAAGACCTTATTATTTATGTTATACTTTATAATATGAAAAATTTAACAAAAGGATTCCTGGTATTTTTATCACAAGCAATTTTTGTGTATCTTGTCTGGGGTGTTTTTTACAATATAAACAAAGATAGTCTAATTGTTTTTGTACCAATTACTTTGGTGTGGATATTACTATCGCTTTTATATGGTTATTTTGGCTATAAGGCATCGGTCTTGGAAAATTCAAAAATTAGTGGAGGGATTTTAGTTTTAACTAGTTTTATTACTACCGTGTTCATGATTTATGCTTGGCTATTGCAGACCTAATTATAGATTATTGTAATGATTGAAAAATTATAGAAAATAAGCTATTCTAGTAAAAGGCAAAAAGTTTGCCATTGTAGCTCAGTTGGTAGAGCACGTCATTGGTGGGTCGTAACCCCTGCCCATTTAGGTGGTAACGCTTAGATGAATCCCGAATAACGGTTAATATCCTAATCTGGACAAGACCGTGGCGAATCATGTTTTGTGATTTAGCCCGAACGACTGACAAGGGTTTCCAATTTGGAAAAAGATACAGTCTAGTCCTCCCGCAAGGAGAGGTGTAAACGAATGACGAGGTCATCGGTTCAATCCCGATCAATGGCTCCATGTACAAACGCTTGTTAAAGCCGATTTTATTTAGGTTTAATCCAGAAAAAATTCACAATCTTTTTGTCTATGTCGGCCGATTTATGGGATCTTTTGGTCTCGGACGTTTTTTACTTTCACTATTATACGGCTATCGTGGTAAAGATATTTCCAAAACGGTGGATGGAGTTTATTACAAAACCCCCATTCTTTTATCAGCCGGCTTTGATTATGACGGACATTTGACGCAAGTGTTGCCTTCACTTTCTTTTGGTGGGGTGGAGGTGGGTTCAGTGACGGCCAAACCTTGCGCTGGTAATCCCAAACCACGTCTGACTAGATTGCCTTTTAGTAAAAGTATTTTGGTTAATAAAGGCTTGAAAAATGATGGCGTGGACATTATTTTAACCCGCTTACAAAAAAAGAAAAAAATTAAAGATTTTGTAATTGGAATCAGTTTTGCCCGAACCAATGAAAAAGCAGCTTCGACGGTCGAGGCGGGGATTGCTGATTATGTTTACAGTTTAAAGAAAATTGTGGAAAGTAATCTTGGTGATTACTATACTATTAATATTTCTTGTCCTAATACTTTCAATGGCGAACCGTTTACGACGCCAGATTTATTAGAAAAACTTTTTATTGAAGTTGATAAAATACCGCGTACGAAACCTTTATATGTAAAAATGCCCCTCAACGTGACAGATAATGTGTTTGTACAACTGCTCGGAGTTTTAAATCGCCACAACGCCCAAGGAGTGATTCTCGGCAACTTGCAAAAAGATTATACAACGATTGATAAGCGCGATTATATTCCGCAAAAATATGAAGGCGGTTTATCTGGTAAACCATGTGAAAATCGCTCCAATGAACTTATCACCTTAACCAAAAAAGAGTATGCTGATCGATTTACGGTGATTGGCTGTGGCGGAGTCTTTTCTTATGAAGACGCCAAGAAGAAATTTGATCTCGGCGCGGATTTAATCCACATGATTACCGGGATGATTTACGAAGGCCCGGGTCTGATTAAAAGCATTTGCCAAGGTCTGGAAAGTGAAATAAGATAAGGGAGTGCCATCTTAGCTCAGTTGGTAGAGCGCATCTTTCGTAAAGATGAGGCCCGCAGTTCGATCCTGCGAGATGGCTCATGTTGGAGCAAAACGACAAAAAGAAAAAGTTGACGGAATTGGAAATGGAGATGAATACCGTGGATTTTTGGAGTGATAAAAATCATGCTCAAGCAGTGATCAAAGAGATTGCTGATTTGAAAGCGGAAATCGCTGGGGTGGGGAAATATGACAGTGGTGATGCGATTTTGACGATCATGGCTGGCGCGGGTGGTATTGACGCTGAGGATTTTGCGCGGATGCTCCTTCAAATGTATTTAAAATATTTTGATAAAAAAGGTTGGGCTTATCGGACCATTCATCAAAATGAAAATGATCATGGTGGTTTTCGAAACGTGACCGTGGAAATTTCTGGTAAGGGATCTTACGGTGCTCTTAAAAAAGAATCTGGTGTGCATCGTTTAGTGCGAACATCGCCATTTAATGCCAAAGGCTTGCGTCACACTTCTTTTGCTTTAGTGGAGTTTATTCCAAAATTTGAAAAAGCCAGCGCCTCCGATTTTATAATTCCCGAAGATGAGTTGCGTTTGGAATTTTCTCGCTCTAGTGGTCCGGGCGGGCAAAACGTGAATAAAAAAGAAACGGCAGTGCGAGTGGTCCATATTCCGACCAACTTGGCCGTTCATGCGGATGGTGAGAGGTCGCAAGCGCAAAACAAAGAGAAAGCTTTGCAGATTTTACGCGCCAAACTTTACACAAAATATGAGGAAGATCGTCGAAAAAAAGAACAAGGCCTCTATGTCGCAAAAACTATGGAGATTGAGTGGGGGAATCAGATTCGTTCATATGTCCTTCATCCTTATAAAATGGTCAAAGATCATCGGACTGATTTTGAAACTGCTCAAGTGGATAAAGTTTTGGAGGGAGAAATTGACGAGCTATTGGATGCCGAGCGCGATCTGTAGTATAATGATTGAGTAATGATTTATTTTGATAAAGTATCTAAAGTATACTCTGATGATTCAGTGGCTTTGTCCGATGTTAGTTTGACTATCAAGCCTAATGAATTCGTCTCCATTGTCGGTCATTCAGGCGCCGGTAAGACGACCTTGATTAAGATGATTTTAGCCGAAGAAAAACCAACTGACGGTGAGGTCTTTTACGAGTCGGTAAATGTTCACAAATTGAAAGGAAAAGAGATGACTGAACTGCGCCGCAAGATTGGAACGGTGTTTCAGGATTTTAGACTTTTGCCAAATAAGACAGTTTATGAAAATATTGCTTTTGCGATGGAAGCGGCGGGACGAACTGATGAAGAAATTGAAGCTGATGTGCCACACGTTTTAGAATTAGTGGATATCAGTCAAAAAATTTATAGTTTTCCGAGTGAGCTGTCGGGTGGAGAAAAACAACGAGTGGCGATTGCTAGGGCGATTGTGAATCAGCCAGAAGTAATTATTGCCGATGAGCCGACGGGAAATTTGGATCCAGCTAATGCGCATGAAATCATTCAGATTCTTAAAAAAATAAACGATTTGGGCACAACGGTGATTTTGACGACGCATAATCGTGGGGTGGTGGACAATTTAGGTAAGCGCGTGATCAGTATGCAAAATGGCAAGATTATTAGAGATGATAAAAGCGGAGGTTATGTCTTATAAATAAAAATTATGTTTATTACAAAAATAAAAAGAGTTTTCCGCGCTGGTCTGACAAACTTTTGGCGTAATGGTTTTGTTTCACTTTCTTCACTTGTGGTGATGTTTATCACCTTGTTTATGATCTCTTCTTTGATTTTTATGAGTGCGATTTTACAATTTTCTTTGAAAGAAATAAAAGATAAAGTTGATATCAACGTCTATTTCACTAGTCGCGCCAGTGAAGCCGACATCTTTAGTTTGAAAAAATCTATTGAAACGATTTCGGAAGTGGACAACGTGACTTATGTTTCCAAAGAAGAGGCGCTAGCAAATTTCAAAGAGCGTCATCAAGACGATGCCCTGACCCTCGAGGCCCTTGATGAGCTTGGTGAAAATCCTTTGACGGCGTCTTTAAGTATTAAAGCGAAAGAGCCTTCGCAATATGAATCAATTGCTAAATTTCTAGGTGGCGCCGATGGCAGTGCTAGTACCAATCCGATTATCGAAAAGGTGAATTATTATCAAAATAAAGTGGTGATTGACAAGCTGACCAAGATTACCAGCGCGGCCAATACTGTCGGCTTTTGGGTTGCCATTCTCTTCCTGATTATTTCTATCGTCATTACTTTCAATACTATTCGCCTCGCCATTTTTATTTCCAAAGACGAGATTTCCGTCATGCGTCTGGTTGGAGCTTCTGGTCGCTATGTCAAAGGTCCCTTCGTCGTCTCCGGTATTCTTTATGGTATTGTCTCGGCGATTCTGGTGATCGTGGTTTTCTTTGGCCTGACTTTCTGGGTCGGCAATTTATCCAAAAACTTTTTCATCGGTCTCGACCTCTTTGATTTCTACCTCAAAAACTTTGGTCAAATTTTCCTCATCGTCTTTGGCTCAGGTATCGCCCTCGGTGCAATCTCGAGTTATCTCGCGGTGCATAGGTATTTGAAGATATAGACGGGAACCTCGGCTCAGTTATCCACAACTGAAGAGTCGCAATATTTTTGGGGTAAATGCTAGAATACTCGGCGTTATGGAGAAGGATTTTGATCTCTGGAATATTAAGAAAAAAGAAACTCAACGAATTGATGACATTGTTCTCTTTTATGAAAGGGAAGTCTGGTGGTGTATTATTGGTACAAATATTGGGGTAGAGATAGACGGTAAGCATGAATTATTTTTACGCCCAGTGGTGGTGGTTCGAAAATTTAATAAATATATGACCCTGGTCATTCCGACCACCACTCAGGATAGAGATAATAAGTACTATTTTGCTGTCACTGGTGAGGATAATAAAGTTTATAATACTTGTCTATCCCAGATAAAATCAATTAGTTCAAAAAGACTATTTAGAAAAATTGGGACTATTAAGTACGGAGATTATCAAGCTTTATTGGAAAAGACTGCTTATATGGTCAGAGGTATATTGTAAACAACGAAATCCCCTTGCGGGGATTTCTCAGAGGCCGAAGCCCATAATCACTCTAAGTATAGCAAGTTGATTTCAGTTGTCAAACCACAAGCCCTTGAAAAAGTCTCATTTTTAACGTATCCTTGCTGTATTGCCAGATCGTCTAATGGTAGGACACATCCCTCTGGAGGATGTTATCTTGGTTCGAATCCAGGTCTGGCAGCTATTGACAAAAAGTATCAAGTATGCTAGACTTGATAATGAACTAGTTTGGTTGGTCTTGTAGATCAACCTTTTAACACAAGAGGAGAAGTAGAAATGAATATCAATGGACTGAGCAAGGCCGCAGTACTCGCAGCGCTTTACAACGCTTCCAAACCCCAAGGCATGGGGTTCATGCACTACGATCCGACACCGATGACGGTGGAAGAAGCGCAGGCAGAACTCGACGGCAATCCGCGTAAACGCTTCGATTACCTCAAGGGCCGTGTCATGAAAATCACGCTCATCGAGGACGAAGTGGATACGTGGGGTTACAACCGCGACAATGGCGAAGGTGCGGCGGAACGGGCGATTGATATCCTTCGTTCCGAGGGCGATCCCAATGCGCAACCCATTCGTGATACACACAATGCGAACACGCATGCGGCGGCCGTGGATGTCGAGCGTCATCTCGGTGATCATACCACGGTTAAGACCGAAGGTGGAATCGTCTACATGCATCTCGGCCTGGCAGATGTTCGGGAACACCTCGCACCTCAGGTCGCCAAGGTCACACGGCGGAACTGATCCTCAACAAGAGTCGCTAACCAGATAACAGCGCAGAATCTGGAGCCTCGCATTCGTGCGGGGCTTTCATTTGTCTAAATTTCTTTATTTTGTGTTAAAATAGTTCCAACTTCGTACTAGACGGCCAGCTAATAAGTTATAATAAGTATATGGAAGATGATCTAAAAACATATATCGAAAAATTAGATATAAGAATAAGAGAAATGTTCAACTCTGAAAGTAGTGGACATGATATCTATCACTTACACAGAGTATTTAACTTAGCCTTACATCTACAAGAAAAAGAAGGTGGCAATAGACTGATTATTGGAGTCTCGGCATTACTACACGATCTTCATCGTTTAATGGAGAAAGAATCGGGCGTATTTTGTCCACCAACAAATTCTTTACCAGCAGTTAAAAAGCTACTAAAAGAAATTGATTTTCCAAATGTTATTATTTCTAGGGTTTTGCACTCAATCGAACATCACGAGGAGTATAGTTTTTCAAAAGATGGTAAAACTGTAAATGATTTAGAAACTCTTATCTTACAAGATGCTGATAATTTAGACGCCATCGGAGCAATTGGAGTTGGAAGAACTTTTGCTTTTGGTGGAGCACATGGAGTGCCCATGTGGATCCCCGAAAAACCTTTCGATAGAGATCACTTTGATGAATCCGAGAAAGATCCTTCTACTATTCACCATTTTTATTCAAAACTATTAAAATTAGAAAAAAACATGAATACAGAAACTGCAAAAAATATGGCTAAGGGAAGGACTGATTTCATGAATAAATTTATCGAACAATTTATTAGTGAGTGGAAAGGTGAAAAATAGCAGGTTTAATCATTATTCTCTGGTAAAGAGTTTCCAACTTCAAACCATACAGTCAGCCAACGTTTTTGTCTAAATTTAAAACAATGAAAACAAAAAAGCATATCATAATATTTTCACACGGTTTTGGAGTCCGTAAAGACGACAATGGCCTTTTGACCGAGATAGCCAAAGCTATTCCTGAAGCTGAATCAATACTCTTTGATTATTATCAATTTAATGAGAGAAATAATACTTTAACCATTTGCCCATTTAGTAAACAAGTGGAAATGTTACTGACTGTAATCAATCAAGCTAAAAAAGATCATCCCGAAGCGACGATAGACCTGATCTGTCATTCTCAGGGGACCATCGTTGCTGGTTTAGCCGCACCTATTGGTATTAGAAAGACTATTCTACTTTCGCCACCTTTTGATATGAGTCTTGAGCGTAGTTTAAAAAGGTATACCTCAAAGCCCGACGCGGTTGTGAATATCAATGGTATCTCTGTCGTTCCATCTTCAAGTGGTCTTGTAAGAATTATTCCGCCTGAATATTGGGTTGAACGCAAAGAGGTAAGAGCATTTGAGGCTTACAATAATCTAGCCGAAAAGACGGAACTTATTATCATAGAAGCAAATCAAGACATGTTGATAGAAAAGGTTGATTTAAAAGAACTTAGTCCAAAGATAAAATTGGCGCCGCTTGATGGTGACCATGGTTTTTCTGGTAAGGATAGGGGGCCGTTATTGGCTGCCTTGAGAGGCTACATCATTTAGACAGAATAGCCTTAACTTCGTACCACACGACCAGCTCGCGATTTATCCTCGTTTCTCAACATCAAAAAATCGACCTGTTTTGTGTGTTGGAATTTTGTTATAATTATTATTATGAAAATAGAACGTCCTAAAGTCGGTGTAAACGTTTTTGTTATTAAGGATAACAAATTACTTCTGGGTAAAGGAAAGAATGTCTTTGGCGATGGCTATTGGGGATTACCGGGCGGTCATTTGGAGGGTGGGGAATCGATGACTGGTGGAGCAAAAAGAGAGTTAAAAGAAGAGACAGGGCTTACCGCTGACAAGTTAACATTTCTGAATGTTATAAATGATCCACCGATAGATGAAGGTGGGCATTATGTTCACGTCGGTTTTTTAGCGGAAGATGTTCAGGGTGAGCCAAGACTTACCGAACCAGATAAATGTTCTGAACTGAAATGGTTTGATCTAAATGACTTACCGCAAGAGGAAGAGATATTTATTGGACATCGCAAACAAATAGCTGCATTTTTAAACAAAATCGTGTTTGTTGATTAAGGGCTTCCAACTTCATACCACACGACTAGCCAAGTGCTTGATGGAGAAATTATCGACCCTTTATTTACTGAGTTGAGTTGGTGAGGTTCTTGTGTTAATATTATTCATGAAAAAGCTATATATCGAAATATTTTAATGAAAAAAGAACAAGAAAAAAATACTTTTGTTGATCAAATAACACCAAGAAGCCAGGATTTTTCTCAATGGTATCTTGATATTATCAGGGTGGCAGATTTGGCTGAAAATTCACCAGTCAGAGGTTGTATGGTCATAAAACCTTACGGCTATGCGATTTGGGAGAATATTCAAAAAGTTTTAGATGCCGAGTTTAAAAAACTTGGAACTCAAAATGCCTATTTTCCACTTCTAATTCCCAAGAGTTTTTTAGAAAAAGAAGCGGAACACGTTGAAGGATTTGCAAAAGAATGTGCCGTCGTGACGCATCATAGACTTGAAGAAAAAGACGGCAAGCTGATCCCGGCTGGAGAACTCGAAGAGCCGCTTGTGATCCGTCCCACCTCCGAAACGATAATCTACGATACTTTTTCAAAATGGATACATTCATATCGTGACTTACCTTTATTGGTAAATCAATGGTGCAACGTGTTTAGATGGGAAATGAGGACAAAGCCTTTTTTAAGAACGTCGGAATTTCTATGGCAAGAAGGCCATACCGCTCATGCCACAAAAGAGGAGGCAGACCGAAAGACCCTGGAAATGCTTGAAGTATATAAAAAATTCGTGGAGGATTATCTGGGAATATCGCCAGTTCTTGGTAGAAAAACCGAAAGTGAAAAATTTGCTGGCGCAGATTACACGACATCAATCGAAGCTTTGATGCAGGATGGTAAGGCTTTGCAATCCGCAACCTCGCATATGCTCGGTCAAAATTTCTCGAAGTCGTTTGAAGTTTCGTTCCTAAATGAAAAACAGGAAAAGGAGTATGTTTGGCAAACAAGTTGGGGCTTGTCCACCAGAATAATTGGGGCTTTGATCATGTCACATTCAGATGATAAAGGGTTAGTTTTGCCACCAAAAATTGCTCAGTTTCAAACAGTAATAATTCCAATTCACGGAAGCGAAGACGAAAAGGCGATTGTACTTGAGAAAGTCGAGAAAGTGAAAAAGGAGTTGGTTGCCGCTGGCATAACTTTTAAGTTGGATGATAGAGAGGGTCGTACCGGTTTCAAATATTTTGAATGGGAAAGGAAGGGTATTCCTCTCAGACTGGAGATTGGTCCAAAAGATGTCGCAAAGAATTCTGTGGTTGTCGTTGAAAGATTGCAAGGCAAGAAAGAATTTGTGGCTGATGAAAATTTGGTTTCTTTTATTAAATCTAATCTAGAAAGTATTCAAAATACTTTATTAGATAATTCGAAAAAATTTAGATTAGAAAACACAAGAGAAGTATCAGATTACGAAGAGTTTAAGAAGGTGATTGAAAATAAACCAGGTTTTATTTCTACTCATTTATGTACTGATAAAAATTGCGAAGAAAAGATTAAAGAGGAAACAAACTCCACCAGCCGATGTATTCCTTTTGGCAATGGAATTGGCAACTCTGGAAGGTGCATTTATTGTAAACAGGACGCTCCCAATAAGGTTTTGTTTGCGAAGGCTTATTAATTTAGACGGACAAACCTTTTTTATGAAATCATTTGGAGTTATAGGCCATCCAGTTTCTCATTCTTTGTCTCCTAAAATATTCAACACTGCTTTTTCTGCCTCAAAAATAGATGCGGTTTATGAAGCTGTGGATATTCCACCCGAGAAACTCGAATCATTTATCCAAGAAGAAAAAAACTTAATGAATTTTCTGGCTTGAGTGTAACCGTGCCACACAAAGAAAAAATTATTCAGTTTCTCGATGAAATTTCAGAGAGGACGCAAAAGATTGGCGCGGTCAATACAATTATAAAAGCTCAGAATAAATTGATTGGCGAGAATACGGATTGCATCGGTGTTCAATATGCAATGAAAAATATTAGAGACATTAAGAATAAATCTTTTTTGCTAATTGGCGCTGGTGGTGTAGCTAGGGCAACAATTTTTGCGTTAAAGGAGATGGGGGTAAGTAAAATTACTATTTGGAATAGGACAATAGAAAAAGGTTTAAGACTTTCTCAAGACTTTGATGTTCATTTTTCTGAAAAAATTCCAGATGAATCTGAGGTCATAATTAATTGCACTACAATTGGATTGAAGGACGGGGAAGTATTACCAATATCAGACGAAATTTTAAAAAATGCAAAGATAGTATTTGATATGGTGTATGGAGAGACGGATTTAATTAAAAGAGCGAAAAAATTTGGGCTTGTGACAATAGAAGGAAAAGAGATGCTATTAGGTCAAGCCTTTGAACAATTTAAGCTTTTTACGGGTATAGATGCACCGAAAGCGACGATGATTGAGGTGTTAAAATAGTTCCAACTTCATACCATACAGCTGTTAAATACTTTAACAGTGAAATATATAAATTGTTGACACCCAGCAAAATTAGAGTAATATCTTATTTGGACCCCGAGTGACCGTTCATGCTCTAGAGAGAAAGGCAACTCCGAATGAAGACGAAGAATAAACCCTCGCCCACCCTCAGTGTTCTGAACTTGAAACAGCTGAAGAAACAGCTCACAAATCCGGCCGGTGTGCCAATGTGGCAGTTGCACCCATCGGTGCAACATTGTCTGCGGCTTTTTCAGGACCTTCGTCCTGGTACGGTCGAAAGGAAGTGCGCTGATGACTCCGACTGGGTCGTCAATCACGGCCGTTCATCGGCGATGTTTCTGGTGCCTTACCGACTTAAGAATGGCGCTTTTAATTTGCGCTTTCTTGAGGACAATTCCGCATATGGTTGGTTCAAAGACATTAGGGTAAAGCCCTAGACGGGTTAAGGTCAATAGCCCACAGGAAAGCTCCTGCGGGCTTTCTTGTTTCCGAAAATTCAATATTTTGTGCTAAAATAGTTTACAAGTATGTATAAAAGAATCATTGTAAAAATAGGAACAAAGGTATTAACCACTGAGGCTGGGACGCTCGATGTTTCTTTCCTTGGTCACATTGTCGATCAATTAGTGAGGTTGCGCGAAAAAGGATTACAGGTGGTGCTTGTAACTTCTGGGGCTGGAGCGGCAGGACGGGAACTTATCTCACTTAATGAATCAAAATCAGAGACGGTCAGAAAACAAGTCTTCACTGCCGTTGGTCAGGTTAAGCTGATGAACGTGTATGCGCAGTTATTTGAAAAATATAAATATCATTGTGCTCAAGTCTTGGCGACTAAAGAAGATTTTCGTGATAAAGAACATTATGAAAATATGCAAAATTGCTTTGAGGCCCTGCTTCTCGACAAGGTCATTCCGATTGTCAATGAAAACGATGTTGTCGCTACGACGGAATTGATGTTTACGGATAATGATGAGTTAGCGGGTCTCGTCGCCAAACAACTTAAAGCTGATGCTTTGATAATTCTCACGAGCACTGACGGTATTTTGAATGATCAAGGAGAGACTGTTTCTGAGGTAAATGTATCTAATCTCGATTTGGTCGCTGATTGGATTAATCCAAGTAAGTCAAATAGTGGGCGAGGGGGGATGATTTCAAAGTTTGCCGTTGCCAAGGAATTGTCTGAAAAAGGAATAATTGTTCATATTGTAAAAGGTAAGAGTGAAAATATAATAGAGCGAATAGTCGCCAGTGAAAAGACGGGGACGGTTTTTCTGTTACACGGTCGACAAATCAGCGCTTAACTTATTTCTAGAGAGATGATATGTTTATTATATGAAAATATTTATCATTTGCAGTAAAAATTTTTACGATCGAATTCCAGAAATCAAAGAGACGCTCGAAAAAATGGGTCATATTATAACTCTTCCTAATTGTTATAACGATCCAGGAACCGAGGCGCGGTATAGAGATATGAGTAAGGAGGAACATTCAAAATGGAAAGCTGAGAAACTACTCCATAGCACTGATGTTATTAATAACAACGATTCAGTCTTGGTTCTTAATTTTGAAAAAAATGATATTCAGAATTACATTGGCGGTGCGACCTTCTTAGAAATGTATGATGCCTTTCGTCTTGGTAAAAAGATTTTTATGTTTAATGATATTCCAGAGGGGATATTGAAAGATGAAATTAATGGTTTCGGTCCGATAATTATTAATGGTGATTTAAGTAAAGTAAATTAAATTAAACGAACCAATTATGCGCACTATCAAAGTAAACGACAAAATGCAGACGGGGTATTTATACGAGTGTACCGAGCCGGTGGGGAAGAATTTTGATGCGCAATTTAAGCCGGATTTGAAGCCGAAAGAAATGTTGGCATTAGGAGTGTTTGGCGGGCGATATATTAGAGACTGCCAAAAAGAATTTCCCAAAGATTGGTTCACCAAAGCCAAACTTTTTCCTCTCGGTTTACCTGGGCACGATAAAAATTTAAATTTTTTTGGTGTCGATGCCTCACAGCCTTTATCAGTTTGGAGAAAGAAGGGCTGGATTCACAAAGACGATCCGCGCGGTTGGTTTCAGTGGTATTGTCGCTATTATCTTGGCCGTCGACGACCAGAAGAAGATGCAATTCAAATCAAACGTTGGCGGGCGATGACTCGTCATTTGGCCCAGGTTCAGAAAAATTGCCGCGCTGGCGATCGTTTTTGCCGCCCCAAACAGCGTCAGGCTTTATTGCACTGGGCGTATGATACTCGTTGATAGTGAGTTTTTAGCTTTATTGCTTTAAAAAGCGACTTGCGGTAAAATGAACTTATGATAAATGAATCATTTACTTCGGGGACTAAAATTGTGATCGTCGAGGATGATAAATTCCTCGGTGGTTTGGTATCGAAAAAATTGATTGATGAGGGCTGTGCGGTGCGTCATATTGAAAATGGTGAATTGGCTGGCTCAGCGATCGAGTCGGAAATCCCGGATCTAATATTTTTGGATTTGCTTTTGCCAGGTATGAGTGGTTTTGATGTTTTGGCTGGTTTAAAGAAAAATGATAAGACTAAAGACATTCCAGTTGTTATTTTATCCAACTTGGGTGAGCGAGACGATATTAGACGAGGTTTGGATTTGGGCGCCACTAGTTTTTTGATCAAAGCTTCGATGACCGTGGACAGTATTATTGCTGAAGCCGCGAGAATCTTGCGGGCCCGAAAGAAATAAATCTTTCTATTTAAACAGTGAAGTTTCTATTGATTATGCCGTTGTCGGCTAGAATCACTGGGGAAGTATAGACGAGTGAATAGCTCTCATCGTCATTTTTCTTTTCGACTTTGACAAAATATTTTCCTTTATTGACCAAGCAGTAATAACGTCCGATTTTATCGGCAACTTTATTGGTAATCTCCACATTTAAATCAGCGGAAAAGATTCGCACGATAGCAAAAGAAAGAGGATTGCCGTTTTTGTCGAGCAGGGCACCAGTCGCTTTTTGTTTTAAACCAAATTTTCTCAGAACAGCGAGAAGAAGATACAAGCAGAAGATGACAATGTTGTATGGAGCGCTGACTAGGAATAGAGAAATAAGCGAGACGAGAAAACCAATTCGGAAAATCCAGTCGGTGAGGATTCTGACGATTTTTTCTCGTTTGGAATAGAACTTCATTAATTTTTTCTGACCTTTGACGAATTCATTCCAGTCAAATTTAACTGGGTCAAGAGGAATATTTTTACTGATCACTGCGCCGGTAACTGGCACATTTATTTCGCCACCCAAATATAGGTTATTATACAAAGCGTCTTCAGTTTTACCCGCCATTTTTTTAGAAGGGAAAATATAATTTGTTTTATTTGCAGTCAGAAGATATTGACCTGGGCTGACCAAGAAGCCATAGCGACCATCAAGGTCGGTGATCGAAGTCATATCATCTTTGCTATTAATTTTTGTGAGAGTGACATAGGCTGGATCGATAGGCTGTTTGGTCACACTATCATACACGGTACCCCAAGGGCGATTTCTTTTCTTTAAACCTAAGACGCTCAAAAGTAATCCCCAGACTTTAAATGGTAAAAAGGCGAGATCGGCGATGGCCATACCATTGATCGCTAGGACTGAAGTGGCGGCCAAACCCCCACCAATCACTCCGGCGGTCGTGATAGTTTTTGTTACGGCAGAACCTGTCGGATTATCAATAATTTTTTTGGCGCCTAAGATAATTTCTTGGGTGGTGGTGCCGAGGACTTCCAAATTCTCGATCGGAAGTAAAGTCTCTGTCTTTTCAGTAGATTTTCCAGGATGATTATTTTCGACAGGGTCCGGTGTCTCAATTGGAACTATTTCACCCTCGTCGTTTATTTGGCAGGCTCGACTTATGTCTGGTCCTACGCCACCTTCGCAGTTTGCTGGTAGTCTAATCAAGACATTGCGAGTCTGGTTGCCGTTTACACAATCTGACCAAGAAGAATATGTATATTCAGAACAAAATGGAATAACTACTGGTGGCGGCGGAATGATTCTTCTGACAGTAATTGAAATTGTATCAGTCTTGGTTTGATCGGATTGTAGTCTGGCTTGAATGGTGATGGTGAGAAATTGTAGAAGGGGAGCGTCGGCAAAAGATGGGGCGATATAAAGCCCGCTATCGTTTATTGTGCCGTAATAATTTCCATAAACTATTGGCATATTGGTAATGTTCCAAACGAGATTAGTAGAAGTTGTGCCTGTGACGGTCGCGGTTAGTTGTAATTGTTGATTGGCAAAAATAGTTGTTTGGGTTGGGGTGTTAATTGAAACATTTATTGATGGGGTCGTTGTTGAAGTTATGACAGTACAAGATTCAGTGGTTGTCGCTGTTACTCCACCGCTACAGTTTGATGGGTATTCTCGGGAAATACTTCTGGTTCTTTGGCCGTTTGTACATGGTCCCCAGTCACTATAATCAAAAGATCTACAATCAGGTGAACCGCCACCGCCCGGATCCTCTGGTGGTGGGGCTGGTGTTGGATTAGTCCAAGCTGTCTCTACTCCTTGATTATTTGGTGTATCAGAAAAAGAAATCCAGCCAATATTTTCTCCCCAAGCGTGGCCAGAAAAGACACCGGTGTCTCGGTTGATCGTTACTCCACCCCCATCTGGATTAAATTTTATCCAACCAATATTTTCTCCCCAGGCCTCACCGGAAAGATTTCCAATACTGTCATTTGATACGCCGTATTCAAAATCATCACATGAACCATCAATATTTTCACAAGTCATTGAAATCCAGCCAATATTTTCTCCCCAAGCATAGCCATATAGTTTTGTATCAGAAACATACACCCGGCCTTCGACATGGCTAGTATCTGTTCCGAAGTTTATCCAACCAACTGTATCACTCCAAGCGTAACCGGAAGTTGTGGTGGCGCTACTGTCGGCCTCGACAAGATCAATTACCGCGGCTGATTGTTTGCCGATATCGAGATTACTAATTTGGCTTAAATTTGTGCCAATAAATATAACCAAAGCAAAAATTGCCAAACTTGCTAAATATTTTTTTAGAACAGCTCTCATTTATCTTATAATTATATCACTGTGACCTAGTTTTGTAAAAGAATAAAATACTCTTTATTACCAGAACCACCGAGAATTGGGGAATCAATGATTCCCATTATTTTAAGCCCTATTTTTTCACTAAAATCACCAATCTTTTTGAGCACTGATTCTCGACTTTCTTTTGTCTTCACAATTCCACTTTTATTTTTTTCCTCCTTCTTTGTTTCAAATTGCGGTTTGATTAAAGCAATAATTAATCCATTTTGTTTTACCAAGTTTTTGACCGATTCCAAGACCAATTCTAAAGAAATAAAAGACACATCAATCACTGCTAAATCAATCTCTTCTGGTAATTTCTCTACTTTTCTAATGTCTGTCTTTTCCATCAATATTATTTTAGGGTCTTTCTTTAAATCAGCATCAAATTGATCCGTTCCGACGTCCACAGCGTAAACTTTTTTGGCCCCCTGACGTAGCAGACATTCCGTAAAACCACCAGTTGAAGATCCGACGTCCAACGCAATCAATTTACTTGGATCAATTTTAAACTCTAAAAGAGCCTTTTCGAGTTTTAGACCACCACGGCCGACATATTGCTTTTCTGTCCCGATAATCTCTATTTTTGAATCAAGGTCAACTTGCTCAGAATTTTTCTGAATAATTTTACCATCGACAGTTATTCTCTGAGCTTTAATCAATTCACTTCCAGCATGACGGCTTTTGGCTAGGCCTTTCTCAAAAAGCAAGATATCAATTCGTTTTTTCATCCTTTGATTCTAGCAGAAATTAGTCTTTAGTGCTGTGGATAACTTTTACCTTTGCACTTTTCAACTCAACTGTTATAATAGAAGGAGCTTAATAGCTTTTAATAATTTAACAATAAAATATGTCTCTTATGAAAAGAACACAGTCTCGCGCAAAAGGTTTTACCCTTTTGGAAATCTTACTGGTTGTCGGTATCATCTCTATTTTGGCCGGTATCGTTATCTTGGCGATCAACCCCACCCGCCAGCTCGGTGACACCCGCAACGCCCAACGCCGTTCTGATGTTTTAACTATCTTAAACGCCATCTATCAGTATTCAATTGATAATCCAGGAGGTATAGATACAATTGTTAGTCTTACGGATCCTATTTACGCTAGTTCAGATTGTGGTGCTGCCAATGCAACTGACGCTTTATTACTAGAAGACGCCCTTGTTGGTGCTGGAGCAACCTATTTAACAGCAATTCCAACTGATCCAACAGCGACAGATCCTACGACTGAAGCCGAATACTACCTTAGTCAGGATGCCACAACTCATCGTATAACTGTTTGTGCCCCAAATTCTGTCGGTGAAGGAAATATACCAAGTGGTGGTGATCAAATCGAGGTCACTCGATAGTTTTTCTCTCTCTCGTCATCTGTCTATTTAAACAATACATGGTTTTAACCCTTGAAAAATTAAAAGAAATACTGGTGACTGGCGGTTATGTCGGTGAATCTAGTTTTGATAAAGTGATGTCTTCGGCTACCCGAAAAGGGGAATCCTTGGAAATTGATCTAGTCAAAGCCGATATTATCAAAGACGAAAAATTGGGAGAAGCGTTGTCAAAATACTACAAAGTCCCTTTTGTTGATTTGAAAGAAGAAAATATTCAGAACGATCTATTGGAAATGTTACCAGAAGCCGTGGCCCGAGCGCAAAAAGCGGTAATCTTCGGTAAAACTTTGGAAGGTTATAATCTTGCTACTTCAAATCCAGAAAATTACGAATTCATCAAGCATGTCGATCAGGCTAGTGAAGGAAGAGTGACGGTCTATTATGCGACTCCTTTAGGCATGGAAGAAGCTTTCAAAGCCTATAAAAACAACATCTTCAAAAATGTTGTTGATTTGATCGAAGATTATAAACTTCATAATAATGAAAATAATATTGCCCTTTTGTTGAACCAGTTTCTGGAATATGCTTATGACAACAACGCTTCGGATGTGCATATTGAGCCTTTGTCTGACGATACAGTCTCTGTCCGTTTTCGAATTGACGGTATTTTAAATGAGGTGGTCAGATATCCGATTGAAATGCATGACAAAATCGTTTTTCGTGTCAAAATTATGTCACATTTGCGCACCGACGAGCGTGACGCTACTCAAGACGGTCGTTTTGAATATACGACCGAAAACATGTCCTTCGATGTTCGTGTATCTTTGTTGCCAGTCACAAACGGCGAAAATATTGTCTTCCGTATTTTATCGGAACGCACCAAGAAAATTGTCTTGGAAGATTTGGGTCTAAATGAGAATGATATTGTGAGAGTAAAGAAGGCGATTGCTCAACCATACGGAATGATTCTGTCTGTTGGTCCGACTGGTGCTGGTAAAACCACGACTCTTTATTCTTTAGTTCAGATTCTGGCGAGTTTGCCAATAAATATTGTGACGATTGAGGATCCGGTGGAATACAGTATTGATCGAGTTCAGCAGATTCAGGTGAATCTCAAGAAAAACATCACTTTTGCCAATGGTCTGCGTTCGATTGTCCGTCAAGACCCCGACATTATCATGGTCGGAGAAATTCGCGACAATGAAACAGCCAGTATTGCAGTGAATGCCGCGATGACTGGACACCTACTCCTTTCGACTTTGCATGCCAATGATGCTGCGACGATTTTTCCTCGTTTACTCGAAATGGGCATCGAGCCGTTCTTGGTCGCTTCTTCAGTCAATATCGTTTTGGCTCAAAGATTGGTTCGAAAAGTTTGTCCTCATTGTAAGATGAATCATCCTAAAACCGCGGCCGATGTGCCCGGTCTCGTGGCAATGGAAGAAGAACCAAGATTTCAAAATATTCTCAAGAAATTCTTTCCAGGTAAAAAATTAAAAGACATTAAATTATATAAAGGGACTGGTTGTAAAGTTTGTAAACACACTGGATATTTGGGTCGAATCGCCGTCTTTGAAGTGATGGAGGTAGATGACGATATTCGAGCCTTGATCAGCGTCAAATCTTCTTCTTCAATCATTCAGAACAAAGCTGAAGAGAATGGAATGATTCCAATGTACTATAACGGTCTTGTCCACTTATTTAACGGCACAACGACTTTCGATGAATTGGATAGCTTGTCTAATCTCGATTAAAAATGAAATTAAAAATTAATTTTAATAAATTTTTTAATAAAGTTCCAATCGAAGAGCAGATTAACTTTGCAAAAAATCTAGCCGTCTTGCTCCGTGGTGGCGTGACGCTTAATGAAGCGATAAATTCTCTCGCCGATCAGGCTCGCCCTGGCCCGATGAAGAAAATTTTGTATCGTCTGAAAGGCCGAATCGAAAACGGTGTGTCTTTGAATTCCGCTATCGCTGAAGAAGAAGGCTCTTTTGGTAAGATTTTTATCAGCTTGGTCAAAGCCGGTGAGTTGTCTGGATCATTAGCTGATAACTTGGAATTCTTGTCGGTCTGGCTCGAGCGTGATAGTCATCTACGTAAAGAAATAAATGGCGTGATGCTGTATCCAAAAATTGTGCTAACGGCCGTGATTTTACTTGGTGGTGGTTTGACGATTTTCATCTTACCCCGACTGATCCCCATGTTTACCAGTCTTCATGTCGAATTACCTTTGATTACTAAAGTTGTTTTGAGCATTTCCTTATTTATTCAGCAATATTGGTTGTTTGTTATTGCTGGAGCTTTTTTGATCTGGTTGTTTATCTTTCTCTTATTTAGGATTAGATATATGAAATATCTTTATCACAAGACTCTTGTCTTCTTGCCCTACATTAAAGAATTCGTGGTTGGTTATCAGTTAGCTCTTTTTGCCCAGCTGATGGGGACTTTGTTAAAATCTGGTATCACTATTGATGAAGCTTTGGAAATTGCTTATGTCGGTACTTCTAATTTGTACTATAAAAAAGTCTTGAGAGAAATTATTGATCGCATTAAAAACGGTATTTCTTTAGTGGCGACTATGGAAAATTATAGTGAATTATATCCGACCAATTCGATGAGCGTCCTTTTGGTGGGAGAGAATAGCGGAACCTTGGAAGATTCTTTCTTTAAAATTTCTGATTTTTGGACCAAAGAAATAATTGATCGCACAAAAATATTACCAACTATTATCGAGCCGGTTTTGCTGGTCGTCATTGCTTTGGCGGTCGGTCTGATCGCGATGTCTATTATCTTACCAATCTACAAACTGACTGGAAACTTAGGAATTTAAAATTTATGTTTAAAAGAGGCTTTACACTGATCGAAATTCTCTTGGTGGTCGGTATTGCGGCCGGTATTTTTTTACTTTCGGCGCCGTATAGTTTGAAGTTTTATCAAACCCAGCTTGTCGAGGAAGCACGAAATAATTTAGCTGACACTATTCAGCGAGCTCGACATAATGCCATATTGCAAAAAGGCGACACCGATTTAGGAGTAAGCTTGGCTGATGCGAATGGGTACACACTATTTCGTGGTTCGGCGTATAATAATCCAAGTGATTCAGATGAAGTTTATACTTGGACAAACGGCATAACTATTGATACTTCAAATTTCGGCGATTCTGATGAAATTGTTTTTTCAAAATTGACAGGTCAACCAAGCGCCACGGGTACGATAACCATAAATTTTGGAGACATCTCTCGCCATATTTTTTTAGCTGATAGTGGTAGTGTCGTAAAAACGGCGACATCGACTGCTGAAAATCAATCCGATACAGTTCCTGGTGTGCCAACCAGCGTTTCTGCCGTTGCTGGTAATGCAAGCGCGACAATAACCTTTAGTGCCCCTGCTGATGATGGTGGTTCCGCCATTACCAGCTATACTGTCACCTCATCTCCGGGTAATTTTTTTAGTACTGGAGCATCCTCGCCAATTGTTGTCTCTGGTCTGACTAATACCACCAGTTATACATTTACTGTTACCGCCACAAATGCAATTGGTACAAGTGATTCTTCTAGCGCTTCAAATTCCATAACACCGACATCTATTCCTTCCAGCGGACTTATCGCTTATTGGTCATTCAACGGTAATGCGAATGAATCTATTGCTAGTAAAAATGGAACAGTTGTAGGTGGTGCATCATTAACAACCGGTGTAAAAGGTTTGTCCAATACTGCTTATAGTTTTGGAACTGGCAAATATATAAATATAAGCCAGACTATTGGTACAATTAAAACAATATCAGTTTGGTTTTATAATAGCCAAATTTTAACTGCAAGCTCTGGCGGAAAAGGTATAATCGAAACTAATTATTCTATTGGTGGTGGTGGTTATTCTGGTATAACCGCCGGAGACGTCACTGGTTATTTAACCAATGAAATTATTTCGATTGCTATGCCGTCAAGCAATATAAAATACGGCTGGTGCGACGCTGCCGGTAGCGTTGCGGTTGGTTGGCATCACTTGGTTGTTAATTTTAACGTCGCTTCGCATGATATATATCTGGATAATGTACAGATAAATAATTGTAGTAATGACGCCGCCACTTCAAACTTTGGAACATTTATGACCACCATTGGTTTTATGGATTCCGGTACTTATTATTGGGGTGGCTCACTTGATGAGGTTCGTGTTTATAACCGAGCCTTAACTACTGATGAAATTAGCAATATATATAATGAAGAAAAACCATAATTTTGAAGATAGAAAACACAATGTCAAAAAATACGCATAAAAATTTAGGCTTTAGTTTACTCGAATTAGTTTTGGCGATCGCGATTTTTTCTTTGGGCAGTATTGCCATGGCGACCTTGATTATTGATTCAAACTTGAGTACTAAAACAGCGATTGAGAGAACAGAAGCTTTGTTTTATGCCAAAGAGGGTCTCGAAGCAACGCGATCAATCCGTGACAATGATTGGGCAGATTTGGAAACAGGAAATAAGGGTCTTAATTTTGAGGCAGAAGGGTCGTGGAGGTTCAATGGGGCTGCTTATGATTTAATTAGTGATGATAAATATACCAGAGTCATTGCTATTAGTGATTTATCAGCTGATACAAAACAAATTATTTCAACAATTACTTGGGATGTGACACCCTCCAGAGAAGCCAGTGTAAGTCTGACTACGATACTTGGTAATTGGAGATAATCAGTTTTTTTTGTGATATAATTTATAAAATGAAAAAAGGCTTTACATTAATTGAAGCAGTTTTATATCTGGCGATTGCTGGTACGGTTTTGTATTTCATCAGCGGTTTTGCTTTTAATGTGATCTTTGGTCGGGCGAAAATCGAGACAATCCAAGATGTCAACCAAAACAGTCGCTCGGTTTTGGATGAGATTAGTAATTCGGTTAGTGAGGCAATTGAAATCAATGGTGTGGTCACCCAATAAAAAAAATAACCGAGGATTTTTAGTTTTAACTATGGTACTTTTGGTTAGTGCTGTGGTCTTAGCTGTGGGGGCGGGAATTATGCTTCGTTCAATCGGCGAAGTCACTGAAACTTCAGATTCTGAAATGGCACTCAAGGCTTGGAGTACGGTCAACGCTTGTGGCGAAATTGCTGTACTCGAGCTTTCCACCACCACTAATAGTCGTGAAGGTTGGTCATATGGTGGTGACGTAGAAATCGATGTTGGAAATGATAATAATCCATGTTATATTTACCCTATAGAAACTAGTGGATCAGCCAAAATTATCAAGGCTTCGTCAACGGTTTCTGATTTTACCAGAAAATTACTGATTGAAGTGGCGACAAATACCCCGTCTGTAATTATTAATTCTTGGGAGCTGGTAGCTGATTTTGAATAAAACATATGAGTATAAAAAAGATTTTAAAAGATGCTTTGACGATTAAATTTGACCAAGCTTTTGGACTGGATATTTCCGATCGTTCGGTGGAAATCGTCGAGCTCGAGAAAGTCTTTCGTTTTTCAGTCAAGACTTACGGCCGAACAGAATTAGCCGAAGGAATAGTCTCGAACGGCCAAATTCTTGATGCTAATGCCTTAGCAGAAAAAATCAAAAGATTATTGAAAGATGTGAAACCAAAGAGGGTTTCAACGAATAAGGTGATTGTTTCTTTGCCAGAGTCTCAAGTCTTTATTCAGTGTTTTGTTTTGGATGCTAATTTGAAATCAAATGTCTTAAAGCAGGCTATTATTGATAAAGTTTCTTTATTGATGCCGATCGGCGTTGATAAGACTTATTGGGATTACGATGTCAAACCATTGCCCGATAAAAATAAAAAATTAATTATTTTTATTAGCGTGCCAAAAGATATTGCGACTGGTTATGTCAAATTCTGTAACTCGATTGGTCTCGAGGTAGTGTCTTTATGTGTTGAGTCCCTCAGTTTAGCGCGAGCTATTTTGAAGAAGTCAGACAAGCAAAGTTTGATTATGGATATAGGCGCGCACTCGACCAATCTCAGTTTTTTTGATAGTAATGACAAAATTAATATGTCTGTAACTGTGCCAGTGGCTGGAGCGGATTTTACCGAGACGATCAAGGCTCGTTTGAAAATTGAAAATAACGAAGCTGAGTCACTCAAGGCTAAGTTTGGTATTAAAGATGTTAAGGAAAACAATATCCGCGAGATAATCATGCCGATGATTGAGGATATTCTAAAAGAAACCGAAGGGGCAATTAAATATTACGAAGAAACTTTTAAGCAAAAACTAGATGATATTTATTTGCTCGGGGGATCGGCTTTATTGCCTGGTCTTGTTGAATTAATTAAGGGCCGTTTGAAAAAAGAAGTTCAGGTAGTGAAAAATGGTAATAATATTAACTTAAACTCGTTTGGTGGAAAAGACAAAGATTTCTCTATTTTTGCCAACGTTATTGGTCTTGGTATGCTCGGTGCTAGCGGGGAATTCAAGGATTTAAACTTACTAAGGCAGATGCCGTCATCGGCGACAAACGCCGTCAATAAACTAAGCTTGTTTAATATGGGCTATCTAAGTCGGGTAAATACTATCAGAACTATTATCAATAACAAGTATATTTTGATCATCCTTGTCATCTTAATCGGTTTGATCTTTGCTATTCTGATTCAACAGGCTGAAAACTATGGTTTCGCTTCAGTTTACAGTACTAGTCTATAATTTATGGTTTATCAGCCAATCAAAACTTTCAAATATTTGCCAATGTTTTCGTTGTATTTCTTGGCAGTTTTATTGGCTTTTCATGTGGCTATTCCGGCCTATGTGAATTCCAGCTTTTTGGAAACTTTTGTCTCATCAGAATATGTCGGCCCAGTTTATGCTTTAGGTTCGATTCTTACCATTTTAGGTCTTTGGACTTTGCCCTTTATTCTAAGGCGCTTTGGTAACTATCACACAACCAATGTTTTAATTTTACTTGAAATTATTGCTTTTGCCGGATTGACTCTGGCTAGTCGTGATTACGCTCTCACTGCTTTCTTTTTATTGGCGATCATGATCGGCTCGTTTATTTATTTTTCTTTCGACATTTTTATGGAGGGTTATTCTAAAGACTCTCAGACTGGCAAGATTAGAGGTACTTTTTTGACCTTAACAAATCTCGCCTGGGTTTTTGCTCCTATGACCGCTGCTTTTCTTTTGCAGACAGAAAATTACCGTTTAATTTATCTTTGCCCTTTAATTCTCTTGTTCCCAATTCTCTTTATTACTCAACGCTTGCGTCGTTTTCATGATTCGCAGTATGTGGCTGTTCCGTTTCTTGTGACCGCTAAAGAAATTTTACACAATCGAAATATTCGGAATATTTTTTGGGTTGGTTTATTACTTAGATTTTTTTATTCCTGGATGGTGATTTATACCCCAATCTATCTACATAAATATCTTGGTATTGCTTGGTCAGAGATTGGAGTCATTTTTGGTATTATGCTGATTCCATTCATTCTTACCCCTTATCCCTTAGGTAAACTAGCTGATAAAAAGTATGGTGAAAAAGAGATGCTCATAATTGGTTTTATCGTCATGGCGATCTCAACTGCACTAGTCTCGTTTATTGATTCAACCAATATGATTGTCTGGGCGGGAATTTTGTTTGTCACCAGAATTGGTGCGAGCGTGATAGAAATAATGTCAGAAACCTATTTTTTCAAAAAAGTTGGAAATGTTAATGCTAATATGATTGGTTTTTTTCGTACCGCCGGACCAATGGCTTATATTTTAGGACCGCTGTCAGCTACGGTTGTGTTGGTCTACACTAATCTTGATATGAAATACCTCTTCCTGATTTTAGGAATAATTATGCTTTTTGGTATTATTTTTAGCCTCAGAATAAAAGACACTAAATAATCTTATACTCCAATAATAACCGGGATGACCATCGGTCTTTTGGCGGTTTTTTGAAAGAGATATTTACTAATCGCATCAGCGACATTGTTTTTAACATAATCAAAGTCAATTGGCTTCATACCCGCGGCACTCGTTTCAATTGTCTTTTTAATTATATTTCTAGTTTCATTGAGTAGCTCTTGTGATTCACGAAGATAGACGAAGCCACGAGAAATAATATCGGGAGATTTCTTTAAACGACAGGTGGTGGTATTGATGCTTGCAATAATAACAAACATTCCGTCTTGAGCCAGCATTTGACGATCGCGAATAACCACATCTTGAACATCACCGATTGAAAAACCATCCACCATCACCAAGCCCGATGGCGCTTTTTCCTTTAAAACGTGAATTTTTAAGCCTTTTTCACCCTCACTGATTTCGACAATATTACCATTATCCGGCACGATCACATTTTCTCTGGGTTTGCCAAGCGAAACAGACAATTCGGCATTCATTTTCAGCATAAAGTGCTGACCATGAACGGGCATAAAAAACTGATGAGGAATTTGTTTTTGAATCCAAGCTAATTCTTCACGCTTACCGTGTCCGCCGGCATGCACGTCGGTTTCGTAATAAGTAATGATTTTAGCATCATGTCGGTAAAGATTGTCTTTTAATCCAGCAATCGCTCTTTCATTGCCAGGAATGACTGATGAAGAAAGGATAACCGTATCAGTTTTATTTAGTTTAATCTGCTTGTGTGAATTGTTGGCAATACGCATCAAAGCCGCGAATTCTTCACCTTGAGCTCCGGTCGCCAGGAACATTAATTTATGTGGGGGATAGTCGGCGATATCTTCGACGGGAATAATGTGTTCGACATCAGCCAGTTTCAGGAATTTAATAATTTCGACATTGTTCTTCATACTGCGTCCTTCGATCACTAATTTCTTGCCATACTTTTTGGCCATATTGATGAAGTGAATAATACGTTCGACTTGTGAGGCAAAAGTCGCGATGATAATTCTACCAGACACTTCACTCACAATCTTATCAATTGTCTTTACCACCTGATTTTCAGAAATCGTCCAACCTGGCTTTTCTACTCCAGTCGAATCCATGGTGAGTAAGATCACATTACGCTCTTTAAAGAATTTATATTGCTCGTATTCTTCCTCTGATACTATTCCTCCCTCATTTTCCACCCGCACGTCACCAGTGTTCACAATATCACCAAGTGGGGTGTTGATAATCACTCCTGTTGAATCAGGAATTGAGTGAGTAATGCCAAAGAACTTTAATTTTAAATCTGGTGTCAAAGGAATAAAACCATCATCTTTACCGCAAATCTTGATATTTAATTCTGGCAAGTGCGGAAATTCTGTTTGTCTTTTTTTAATGAGTAAAGCTCCGAATTCACGAGTATAAATTGGTGGGTTACCAAGTTTTTCTATCAAATAGGGAATACCGCCGATATGGTCCAAGTGTCCGTGAGTGATCACCAAAGCGCGGATCTTACCCTTTCTCTCTTCTAAATATTTAGTATTTGGCAAGATATAATCAATACCAGGAGTCTCCTCTGTCTTAAACTGGATACCAGCGTCAATGACGATAATATCATTTTTATATTCTACCGCCATCATATTTTTTCCGATTTCCTCGACTCCACCAAGGGGAATAATCCGAACAGTTTTTTCTTTTAGGGTTGGGACAACATCTTCGAATTTTTTGTGAGTGCTCGGCCCGTGTTTTTTGGCCGGAGCCATTCGACGATTATTTTTTAGGCTTCTTTTGGCATTATGCTGAAGGCCGGGCATGGTTGAATTATGCGCTGGTCTAGCGGTTTGTCGTAATATTGTGCTATCAGCGTGAAAAGGAGCTGAACGTCGTCTCTCGTTGTTATTAGGGGTTATCATCTTAAATTATAAAGTTCCAAACTCTATCAGTCTCAATATACCATTGATGAACCGATTCGAATCTTTCACTTCGATTATTAATAAAACCAGATTCAAAACCTTGAATCTTTGTTGGTAAAACATAAACAAATTCTGGTGAGTAAATAAAAACGGCTGGTAAGTCATTTTTTATTTCCGACACCACTTGAGCATACTTTTTTAGTCGTTCATCTTTATTAGAAATTTGTCGAGCACTTTCCAAGAGGGTGTCTACCTTGCTATTGGTATACATCGCCACATTGTAGCCGGTGTTTCTTTGTGAAGAGTGCCAAAAAGCAAATAAATCTAGACTACGATTAATTATCTCACCAAAAAGTAGAGCGTCGTACTTCCTTTGGGCGATAACTGTTTGGTTTAGATCAGTCGGATCAAAAGTCTGGACTTCGACTGGCACACCCAATCGTCCCCAATCTTCTTTCAGAATCTCGGCTGTTTTTTTCAAATCATTAGTATTGGCCGTGGCAATTGAAAAAGCTAATTTTTCGGTTTCAGTTTTGGCTTTTTTCTTTTCCCAAACCTGTCCTTCTTCGTTATATTTCCAACCCGCCTTAACTAGAATACTTTTTGCTTGCTCTATAGCTTCATCACGGTTATAGGTCGTGGTTGCAATATTTTCAGACAAGATACCGTTTGGTAATGGGCCGGTAATTTTTTGACCATAATCACCGAGAACTTCGCTGACAATTCGGTCACGATCGACGGTTAAATCCAAGGCCTGGCGCACTTCTTTATTTAGAAAAACTTTTGCTTGATTTTGATTAAAGAAAACTCCAAAGACGCGGGGAAGAGAAATTTGTTCTTGCTCCAGCTCTACTTTTTTGTCCAAAGCATCAAGACTTTGTGGTGAGAGGACACTGGTACTCTCGATTTTGCCAGCTGTAAAAGCCTCCGTTAAACTTTTTTCGTTGGGATAAAAATTGAATTTAATATTATCAATATAGGCTTTTCCCAGGGTGTAATCGTCAAAAGCTTTTAGTTCGTAGTAATTAGGAATACCAGAACTGTTTCGATTTATTTTTTCTACTTCATATGACCCTGAGCCGATTGGTTCGGTATTGTAAGGACTAAAAGGGAACTCTTCAGTGTTGGCACTAGACCAGATATGCTTTGGTAAGATACCCAAGGTCGTGTTTTCCAAAAAAGGTGAATAGGGTTGCTTGAGCTCGAAAGAGACTTCCATATCGCTCACCTTGTGAACAGTCACATCAATCCAGTTGTTCTTCTTGGGACTGCGCAAGGTATTATCCTGCACCATATTAATAGTATAAACAATATCATCGGCGGTAATCTTGGCTCCGTCGTGAAAAACAGCATCGCTCTTAATTTTAAAATTATAAGTTAAACCGTCCTCAGAAATCGTATAGCTTTCAGCTAAATCAGGGACAAGGTCACCAGTTGGGGTGGCCCGCATCAGACCGGAATAAATTAAATAAGTTAGATCGCGATCAGCATCCGACAACTCTAAAAGGGGATTAATAAAACGAGGTGAACCAATTATACCCTCAGTCAATGAACCACCGCGTGCTGGGACTTTGGTTGTGAATTGGCTATTTACTCTGCCAAATAAATTAAAACTCGCCCAGATCAAGATTAAAGCCAGAATGGTAAAGATAATCTTTTCTGTAAGATTGAAAGATCGAAATATTTTATTGAAATTGACAACTTGTCGCGTATAGAGATTTTTAATTTTTGACATAAACTAAATGACGAAATAGAAAATGATAGATTGCGATTATTTTAGAACCAGAACAGCAATGGAGGACAGTGCAAAGAGGAT
Source organism: Minisyncoccota bacterium (assembly GCA_041674925.1). Classification (GTDB taxonomy): domain Bacteria; phylum Patescibacteriota; class Minisyncoccia; order Phycocordibacterales; family GWA1-40-21; genus CAIJXO01. The sequence continues at coordinate 63,276 of JBAYUW010000003.1, forward strand.
TGCAATTGCGATTGTAAAGATGAAAAGCTTTTGTTCAAAACCACGACGAGTATGAAAGCCGGAGGCGAAATTGTCGTTACCACCAAAAGAACCACCGACACCAGCTTCGGATTTCTGCATCAAGATAGCGGCGATCAAAATCACAGATAAAACTATCTGAATATAGGGTAATATACCAATCAAACTTGTCATTAAGATAGAGTATAGCACAGTGTCATTTTATTGCAACTTGTGGTATACTGTTACCCAGTCGGAAAAGACGCCTTTAATATTATTTAATTTAAAATTTATGAGCTTAATTTACATTTTGATTGGTATTATAGTCTTGTTGGTCTTGTGGATAGTTTTTGCCTATAACCGCTTTATTGTCTTGATCAACCGCGCCAAAGAAGCTTGGTCTGATATTGATGTACAGCTTAAAAGACGCTATGACCTTATTCCTAATTTAGTTAATACCGTGAAGGGTTATGCCACCCATGAAAGCAGTACCTTTGATAAAGTTACTCAAGCTAGAACCGCCGCGATGGGCGCCTCGAATGTCGCTGACAAAGGGCAAGCCGAAAACATGCTGACTGGTGCTTTGAAATCCGTCTTCGCTCTCGCCGAAGCTTATCCAGACCTAAAAGCCAATCAGAACTTCCTTTCATTACAGACAGAATTATCAGATACTGAAAATAAAATTCAAGCCTCCCGTCGATTCTACAATGGTAATGTTCGAGACTTGAATATTGCGATTGAAGCTTTTCCAGGTAACCTTATCGCCGGCATCTTCCACTTTGCGAAAATGGAATTGTTTGCTCTCGAAGAAGAAGCGGCCAAGAAACCAGTCGAAGTTAAGTTTTAACCCTTAATGTCAACCGTTTATACCGAACAAGACAAAAATGTTCGACGCACTTGGTTTTTAATGACCATCTTTTTGGTCGTGATAATCGCTTTGGGCTATTTCATCAGTTATTATTATGCTGATCCAAGCATTCTCTATATTGCCATTATTTTCAGTTTACTCATGAACGTCTTTAGCTATTGGTTTTCTGATAAAATAGTTTTGTCTCTGTCGCACGCCAAAGAGGCTAAACGCGAAGAATATACTGACCTGTATAATATAGTCGAAAATCTTTCCATCACCGCTGGTCTGCCAATGCCGAGAGTCTATGTTGTTCAAGATTCCGCTCCGAATGCTTTTGCGACGGGGAGGAATAAAGATCATGCCGTCGTCGCGGTCACGACCGGACTTCTAACGATTTTAAATAAAACAGAATTAGAAGGAGTGATTGCGCACGAATTGTCTCATATCGGCAATCGAGATATTTTACTTTCGACGGTCGTTGTTGTTCTTGTCGGTTTTGTATCAATTTTAGCTGATATTTTCTTACGGGGTAGTTCTGGTCGGGGGAGAAATAGTGACAGTAAGGCTGGAAATATTTTGATGATTGTCGGCGTGGTGCTAATAATCCTTTCACCGATTATTGCTAAATTAATTCAACTGGCCATTTCTCGCAAAAGGGAATTCCTCGCCGATGCCTCCGGTGTCTTATTGACCCGTTATCCCGAGGGCCTCGCTTCAGCGTTACAAAAAATTTCCGGCGCCAATATTCCCATGCAAAACGCTCACACCGCCACGGCTCATCTTTTTATATCCAACCCCTTTGGTAACGCCGGCAAAAAACTAACCACTCTTTTCAGCACCCATCCCGCGACGGAGGATAGGGTGAGGGCGCTGTTGGGGAAGTAATTGGTATTGATAACTAGCTTGATATTTTTCTGAGTTGCTCAACGAGGTATTTTATTTGGTTTTTATTCCTAAAGTAGTAATTACTTCTCGATGTATGGTCAATTTACCGCCAGTTGAATATCTTTTGTAGAGATCATAGAGTTCTTTCAGCATGTTTGGTCTTTTAGGTTTTGGAACCATGTGCCAAAAACTGAGAGACTGTATCAAAACCAAAGCTTCTTTGATTGAGTATTTTTCATCCAAATAAAAAGTGTTTTCTTTTATTTTCTTAAATCTATATTTCGTCAGTGAATCTCTCGGTTCATAATTTCTGGCACTGTTGAAATACTTACCAGCATACTTTCTCAATATTGATTTATAATTTTCATAAAAATCATCCCGATTCATACTTTGGCGGGTTTGTTTTAGGGCGGCAAAAAATATTCCTCCTGGTTTTAAAACTCTTTTAATTTCTTCAATAGATTTTTTATCTTCAAACCAATGAAAAGAAGTAAAGGCAGTAACTAAATCAAAATACTCTGAGGGAAAAGGGAGTTCATTGGCTGGGGCGGCGATATAAGTTATACCTTTGCTAGATGTTTTTGCCGTCTCAATCATTGCTTTATCTTTATCAGCTCCAGAAGTCTGAAATCCGTGTTTTTTCAGTTCCCGAGTCGATATTCCTGTCCCGCACCCAATATCCAAGGTGAGTGGTTTTTTGATTTTTGTGAAAGAATGAAGATAATCAAATAACTCTTTCGGATATCCTCTACGTCCTTTTACATATGCTTTACTTAATTTGCCGAAATTATTTGGAACATTCATCTTGTCTTTAAATTTAATTTAATCTTCTTAATAAATTAAAACTTAGTCTCTTGAGTTGATTCATTGTGTCGAGCGCTCGGTTACAATGGCTATTATAGCATGCTTATTTAATATTTTATTTGAAGTGATAGTGTGTTATTATTTGGATTATGGAGGAATTCAGCAAAAGAACCCTAGAAGACGGTGATGCTTTGTTAAAATGTACCTGTCCAACCTGTAAATGGAACGGCGAAGAAATCTTCGTTATTGGAGACGATGAAAGGAATTTAGCGTACCAAAACCTAGAAGAGGATCATGCTGTTACAGGATGCAAGTCTACCCTTGTTTTTGAAGAGAAACAATCCAAGTAAAAACAATGATTAGTAAAAAACTCACCACTCTTTTCAGCACGCACCCCGCCACGGAGGATAGGGTCAAGACACTGATGGAAGGTAAATAAATATGGAAATTCCAACTAAAAAACTAAAAACTGGATTTGAAATGCCGGTCTTTGGTTTGGGTACCTGGCAGATGGGTGGTCGTCTCGAGCGTGATTTTTCTAACAATGATGAAGCTGATATCACAGGGATAAGAGAGGCACTCAAGGCCGGTATTACTCATGTAGATACAGCTGAATATTATGCAGACGGTTACAGCGAAACGTTAGTCGGCAGGGCAATCCAAGGGTATGATCGCTCAAAGATTTTTCTCGTCTCAAAAGTTAGGGGTGATAATTTTAAGTTTGATGACGTCATTGCCGCTTGCCAGAGAAGTTTAGAACGTTTGGGGACAACTTATCTTGATCTGTATCTTCTACATTGGTATGAGGAGAATATTCCACTAAAAGAAACAATCGCGGCCTTGGATAAATTAGTG
>JBAYUW010000004.1:0-66054 GCA_041674925.1 Minisyncoccota bacterium
AGTAAATATTTTTAAGTTTGTTTCGGGAAGACCTTTATTAGAATCAGAAACAGTAATAGTATTATTTTTAGTATTTTTAGAAATCACAAAGTGACGTTTGCTACTGGTATCTTTCTGGTTGATAGCAAAACCATGGCGCTGACCGATGGTATAAAAAACCGCACCCTGATGCTGGCCAATTATTTCTCCATTCAGATTCAAAACTTTTCCTGGTTTGGTTTTGATAAAATGCTTTAGAAACTCCGCCATTTCGATTTTACCAATAAAACAGAGACCCTGACTGTCTTTTTTTGTTGCGGTATTCAAGCCAAATTTTTTGGCAAGTTTTCTGACTTGCGGTTTTTCGATGTCCCCGACCGGAAAAAGAGTCTGAGAAAGCTGCTTTTGATTTAAGGTCCAAAGGAAATATGACTGATCTTTATTTTGATCTTGACCAGCTAATAACTGAAACTTTGCTTTGTTTTTTATTATTGTTTTTTCAATTCGAGCATAATGTCCAGTGGCGACATAATCAGCGCCTTTTTTCATGGCCCAATCAAAAAATCCACCGAATTTAATATATTTATTACACATCACATCTGGGTTCGGTGTACGACCGTTTTTATATTCCGAGATCATATAATCAACTACTTCTTTTTTGTATTCTTTTTCTAGATCGAGAGTATAAAAAGGAATTTTTAGTTTGGCACACACCCGCATGGCATCCAGACGGTCTTCTTTCCAAGTACAGGCGTAAAAATCCGGCTGCCAGACTTTAATAAAGACACCAGTGACATCATAACCCTGGGACAACAAAAGAGCCGCCGAGACCGACGAATCGACTCCACCTGATAAACCGACAAATACTTTCTGACGCATATTGTTATCTTAAGTATAATTCTTTATTTTGCAAATGTTGCTGGTAGGTTTTAGCATAATGCATTTTGCCTTTATTGTCGGATAAGAAGTATAAATAATCAGTTTTAGTTGGAGTGACGGTCGCTTTGATGGCGCCTAAACCTGGATTGGCAATCGGTGTTGGTGGCAAACCCTTGTATAAATAACTATTATAAGGCGAATCAATTTTCAAATCGTCCAAAGTCAGACCGCTTGTAGTCTTTCCATTAATATATTTGAATGAAACATCAACTTGGAGTGGCATGCCTATCTCCAACCTTTTCCATAAAATCCCGGCAACAGTTTGTCGGCTTTCCATGGTTCTAGCTTCACGTTCGACAATCGAGGCCATCTTTATAATATCTGATAACGGTTTATCAAAAGCGGTAATTTCTGCATTTAAAGTTGTAATTTTCTTTTCAAAATTACTTTTCAACGCTTTGATGATATCACTCGATTCTACATTCGGTAAGAATAAATAGGTATCGGGAAATAAATAACCTTCATCTGATTTTGCGAGATCGATAAATGATTTTTGATCGACTTTACTAAATTTCGATGATAGCAGCTCGGCCAGATCCATCACATTCAGTCCTTCTTGAATCGTAACTTTAACTGCCTCCAAATTATAATCCCCTCGCGCCAAACGATATGCGAGCGTGATAGTATTTTCTCGGTGAGACAAAGCATAATCACCCGCCATAATACCTTTTGTTCCACCAACTAAAACTGAGAAAGTTTTAAACCAAAATGGTGATCGAATAATTTTCTTGGTATTTAAGTCTTCAGACACTAAGTTTAAACCACTACCAGTTGGTACAATATAAAGTGAACCGACCGGAAATTCTTTCGGCGAATCTAGAAATATGAAAAAGGTCGAGGCAGACAAGATTAAAATTACAATGATAATGATCAGGATAATTGCTAATCTGGTCAGTCTCATAGCTATTTCTTAATTGGCAGATTGGCTGGTGGCTCGCTTTTCTTGGAAGCAATTTTAGCCAAAGTTGGAGTGGCCGAGACATTGCCTGGGAAGTGGAAAATTGTAGCTAACTCTTCAGTATTTAATATGAAAGGATTTTGTTTATAATGTTTGTATGGTGGAAAAAAGAAAGAACGCAGACGATAAGCATTGAACATCTCCTTTCGGTATTTTTCCTGCTGACGATCACGAGCCGGCAATAGAAATGGAAATATGGTACACCAATCTTTAAAGGCGTCCGAAGTATCAGTATAAAATTTCATTTTAAAACCATTTAAGGTTTGTGAATTGTATTGCCTCATCGAGCCAATCAGACCAGAGATATACGAAGGATTAAAACTTTCTTTTTCTGCTAAATAGAAACCACGAAGCATAGTATCGAAAGACATCTTACCGAGACTTCTTTCGATCGCATTAATTGTCTCAATCTGACCTTTGGTTGGATTTGGGAAACCAGGAAAATCACCAGTTGTCTTGGGAGTGGCTTCCTCTCTAATTTTATCGATTTCAGCTTTAGCCTCACCGGTCCAATCAACTTTCTCTACCAAACGATGATTCTTCAAATCTTCTTTACTATGCATCTTGATTAAAATTTGCATCCAGATTTGATTTCCTTTAGTAGCTGAACCCAAAAATTCCAAAACTGCCGTCATCGGATCAATTTGGTATCCTTCTTTTTGATCTTTTTCCATACCATAATCAACATAAGTCTTGATGGGATAAATATCTTTTTTTAAGAGTTTGAATTGATTACCCCAGATAATGTGTTTGGCTGGATCATAAACAAACTTTTTCACATAATCCTTCTCCGGTGGTACTTCATAGATTTCCACGGTCGGATATTGAGCGTAAATTTGGGCCTCAAGAATTTTTTTAAATTTCGGCTCTGATGACCAAATATAAAAATGAACTTGGCCCTCAATAGAGACAAGCTCTAATGAAAACCAGCCTTTCACCTTTCCCTGCAAATATGCTTCGGTATAAGTGGCCGCCCCAGTTGCCTGCATGGCACCAAAAATAATCTCCATCGCCAAAGGAGATTTCAAAATATCTTTAGGAATTCTGATTTCAAATAAAAAAGATTTCAGATTAGAAATATATTTCATCTGAACGTGTCTCACCCACAACAAGACAGAAATATAGATTAAAATAAACGGCACAACGACCGGTGAAATCAAAAAAAGCATTCGATAAATCAAGGGCAGGATCTCGGTATTGAATTTAATTAAAAGATCCAAGAACATGCATCTATTGTAGCACAGGAGCTATTTGCTGACAATTTCGTACTTGCCTTCTTTGTTCTTTTTGAAATATTTAGGATTCTGAAGATTGATGATAATGGTGTTTTCTTTGACGTATCTTTCCTTCAAAACTTTTTCTACCACTTCGGCTTTAGATAAAGGACCATTTTTGTCGATGATTTTTTTAATCACATCTTTGACCACTCCACTCATATAACCCCATTCAGCCAAAGCATATAAACCACGACCCACTAGGACAAAGCGTGGATCTTTGATTAATTCATTGTGGCAAGTTGCGACATGAGCTTTAATTTTGAAAACTTCGGTGATAACCTTGGCCACCTCTCGAAAGTGAATTGGAGAACCGTGTTTACGAATAATTAAATATGCGTAATCACGCATACCCTTGGTACTAATACTGGAAGACTCACTCTTTCCCCATTCGCCGAGAGGATTTCTGCCGATTTTTTTAGACAAAGACAACCAGCGTTTAGCTATTTCTTCATTTTTAAATTTCTCGGAAACATCTTCAATTTGCTCCAAAAAGGCTTTGATGATATCAGGTTCAGAAAGTAAATCGTCGTCTTTTAGAGTACTGTAAAGTTTGCGTAGAGCATTATGTACTTTCTCTGACAGAGAACTGTCAATAAACCAACGGTGTTTAAAATCATCATCTTCTTTGATTTTAGTAAAAGGATGTCCAACGACTAAAATAAAGTTCATATGACTTTGAATCGAAGCGTCATGAGAGACGTGATCTAATAGATCTTGTTCAACGACAATTCCACCGAGTGAATGAATCACCTCTTCCACTTCATCAAAAGCAGATTTCTCTTCAGTATATTGTTTAGACTTTCGAATGATGGCCAAAGCATGATTTTCAATCTGTCGAACTCTTTCTCGGGTGATTCCATAAGTCTGTCCGATGGCATCGAGAGTCATTGGTTCAGGATCTTTACCGAGACCATAGCGCTTGATCATGACATCTTTAGAGCGAGTTGAAAGAGCGTCGATCAATCTCTTGGTGACTTGCTTAGGCTTGAAATTTATTGTCGTTGACATAAAATAATAAAATTACTGTTTTGACTAATAATAATGTCTTAAGTCTAGTATAGCACCGTTCTAATTTTAAGTCAAACCCTAATCGGTGATAATTGCCAAAATACGTCCTTTGATGAATAGTTTCTTTTTTATCTGCTTATCTGTTAGCCATTTAGTGACATCAGTAATTTTTAATGCTTCAGTTTCCACATCATTTTGATTGGATCCCGTTGGCATTTCAAAATTTGCTCGAGCTTTACCATTTATTTGCACCACGATTGTCATCATGTCGGACACAATCTTTTTTGGATCAAAGGTCGGCCATTTCTCTAAATGAATCGATTTTTTGTGTCCCAAATTCGCCCAAATCTCTTCGGTCATATGGGGAGCAAAAGGAGACAACAATTTTAGAATTGCCTCATAATTTTTCTTACTAGTTCCTTCTTTTTCTGCCAAATTAACCAAGATCATAAAGGCAGAAATGGCTGTGTTGAAATTAAAACCAAGAATATCTTCGGTAACTTTTTTGATTGTCTTATGCAACAAAGTTTCGAAATCAGATGAGTTTTTTTCTGTAATTTTTTCTTGTAATTTCCAGACTTTTTCCAAAAATCTTCTTGAGCCCACCATATTATTAGTACTCCAAGCAATTTCCTGATCAAATGGACCCATAAAACTTTCATATACGCGTAAGGTATCGGCGCCCACATCACGGACGACATCATCTGGGTTAACCACATTCCCCCAACGCTTGCTCATTTTACGGCCATCAGCTCCAAGAATCATTCCCAAATTTCTTAATTTGATAAACGGTTCTTTATAGTTCACGACGCCAACATCATACAGAAACTTATGCCAGAATCGTGCGTAGATAAGATGACGAGTATTGTGTTCACCACCACCAACATAGAGATCGATCGGTGACCAATATTTTTCCTTTTTCTTATCAACTAAAACTTTTTTATTTTTTGGATCAATGTATCTCAAATAATACCAAGAAGAACCGGCCCATTGGGGCATGGTATTAGTCTCTCTTTTAGCTTTACCCTTACATTTAGGACATTTAACATTGACCCATTTATCAATTTTTGCCAGTGGCGACTCCCCGGTTCCGGTCGGTTCGTAAAATTTAACTTTTGGTAATTTTAAAGGTAATTCTTTCTCTGGTACCGGTACAACTCCACATTTTTCACAATGGATAAGTGGAATCGGCTCACCCCAATAACGCTGTCTTGAAAACACCCAGTCTTTTAATTTGTAAGTCACTTTTTCCTGTCCATCGGCTGATTCGGTAATTTTTTTCTTAGCTTCTTCACTGTCTAGACCGTCAAATTGGCCGGAATTAATAATCTTTCCTTGACCAGTAAAACAATCTTGACCAGTCTTATAAACTTGCCACATATATTTAAAAGCTTCGAGGTTCAGCCAGCCTTCCATTTTATCAGCATCAATCCAAACTGTATTATGATTTTTTGTCTCTTCCTCTTTAATTTCTTCTTTATGTTCATCTATTAATTCAAACAAAAAGCCCTGTCCAATACCATAACGATTAATATCCTTATGTGCGGCAAAAAAATGATTATGCTGTTCTCCACCCAGTTCTTTAATAAGTTTAATATTTACATACCCAGTTTCTTCTTTAACTTCACGGATTGCTGCATCCCTAAAACTTTCACCTTCTTCAAGCCCTCCAATAATACCAGAACGCCAACCAAATTTACCCCAGTCTAAACACAAAAACTTGTTAGTTTTTTTGTTAAAAACTAGAGCATAGGCTGTTTTTCTTGCGACGGTTTCTTTATCTGCACGAACTTGATCTTGGTCGTTCTCAGATTTTATGAAAAAGGGAGCAATCACCTGTTTGACTGGCAAGTTATATTTTTTGGCAAAAGCAAAATCACGTTCGTCGTGGGCAGGGACAGCCATAACCGCGCCGGTGCCATAATTTGCCAAAACATAATCGGCAATCCAGACCGGTAGAATTTCTTTAGTTAATGGATGTTTCGCCTCGACACCAAGCAATTGAATACCATTTTTAGGTTTATCAACTGCCGTTCTCTCAATTTCTGTTTTATTTTTTAGATCAACAATATATTTTTCGACTTCTTTCCAGTTTTTGATTAAAGGTTTTAATTTTTGGACTAAATTACTTTCAGGAGACAAAACCAGATAAGTTACTCCAAACAAAGTATCTGGTCTGGTTGTGAAAACTCGAATTTTTTCTTCAGAATTTTTTACATTAAACCAAAGCTCTGACCCTTCACTTCGTCCAATCCAGTGCCTCTGGGCTTCTTTGACATTCTCCGGCCAGTCTTTTAACAAGTTTAAATCATTAAGAAGGCGATCAGCGTAATTGGTAATTTTAATTACCCACTGACGCAATGGCTTCTTTTCAATTTCTGTTCCACATCGTTCACATTTAGTACCATCCAAATCTTCGTTTGCCAAACCAGTTTTACATGATGGGCACCAATTGATTGGTTCATTACTTTCATAGACCAAACCCTTTTTATACATTTGTAAAAAGGCCCATTGTGTCCATTTATAGTAATTTGGATCAGTCGTATTAATTTCTCGATCCCAATCATAATTCAAGCCGAGTATCTCAATCTGTTCTTTGTAGCGGGCCACATTTTTTTTATCCATCACCATCGGATTAACTTTCATTTTGATGGCATAATTTTCTGCTGGCAAACCAAAAGCATCCCAACCCATTGGGTGTAAAACATTAAAGCCTTGCATTCTTTTATAGCGCGAATAGATATCAGTGGCGACAAAACCGCGAGGATGACCGACGTGCAAACCCTGTCCAGACGGATAAGGAAACATATCCAAAATATAAAATTTTGGTTTATTATTTTTATTTTGTGTTTTATTTACGCCTTTCTTCTCCCAAACTTTTCGCCACTTCGGCTCTATCTTTTTATGATCGTAATTTTTCATAAGAAATAAATAATATTAGATCTTGGTTGGTAGTTCTCCAGCGATGCGATCAAAACAGGTTCGTCCGACACCATGTTTCCATAAATCAGAATTTGGATAAGTCTTAATTTTATCAGAACTATCGGCTGAAAAAGTCGCGCAGAGCTCGTATTTATTAGCAGAAATTAGACGGTACTCATAATCAGTGGCAGTTTTTGGATCTTTTAGACTAGAAAGATAATAAGTGGAGCCTTGTGACAAAATATTCAAGTCTTTTGGCAGAGTATTATCATTGTTTCGATAATAATCTAAAACAGCATTTTGAATATTTGATAAATCATTTGTTCGCTGCTCATCAAGACGAATATTTCTTTGGGTGGTAGGTGAACCGATGGCTAAAATTCCAACCACGATTACAATCAGGACAATGACACTGGTAAAATATGATAGATATTTTCTCTTAGGAGTTGCGATTGTCACATCACGACGAAGTTCGTAAAGATAAAAACGAAAGACTGCAAAAGTAATAACAAACACAACTAGAACTTTTAGCAAGAAACGCAGAGTCAAATCTTCGCCACCAATAAAACGATAGACTAAAGTAACGAGGTCAACAGCCATCGCTAGACCAGTCAGAAATAGTGTCAAAAAGAAAAACCAACGTCGCACCCAGAGGTCTTTTTTTTCTGGTGTAATTATGACTGCTTTAGTGCTTAGTTTAGATAGATAAATAAAGACTGGGAAGAAAATGATCAGAGCGGCCAGTGACATTCTTAGACTTTCAGCTGAATAATCATAACTATAAAGAGCTGTAGGATCTGGCAACCATTTATTTATCAAACTCATCAAGGTGCTGATTAGACTAAAGGTGCTGACATATAAACCAATAATGATGCCGAGATAGATAAAGAAATCCCCCGCTGTTGTCTTAACTTTAGTTTGATCCATAAAATTTATAATTAGTTGATAATGTTTAATTATATCTTAAACTCTATAACATCGCCATCTTTAACCACATACTCCTTACCCTCAGTTTTAATAAGCCCCTTCTCACGAGCGATGCCGTATGAACCAGCGGAAAGTAACACATCCCAATGTATAACTTCAGCTTTAACAAACTTTTCCTTAAAATCGGCGTGAATTGCCGTTCCGGCCTCTGGTGCCTTCCAACCCTTTTTAATTGTCCAAGCGCGCGTCTCGTCTTCGCCGGTAGTGAAATAAGTAATTAAACCCAAAATATCATAACCAGTTTTTATCAATTCATTTATTCCATCATCCTTCACTCCCAATCCTTCTTTCATCTCTTTCTTCTCAATATCAGTCATCTCTTTCATATCATGCTCAATCCCCGCATCAACAATCACATACTTTGAATTACTTTCTTTAAAGAATTTTATGAGCTTTTCCCAACGCTCATCTTTTGTCTCATCTAAATTTATTCCACCGGCTTTTTTGTTTAGAACGTAAATAATTGGCTTCATCGTCAAAAGATGTAATGAACGAACAGCTAAAATTTCTTTTTCATCAAACTGAATCGTGTTCGCCAATTTTCCTTCTTCAAAAATCTTTTCTAATTTCAATAAAGCACCGTGTTCAATCACCGCTTCCTTTTTTCCACTTTTAATTTCTCGACTGATATTGCCAATTCTTTTTGACACAGTTTGCATATCAGCGAGAATAAGTTCGAGATTGATGACCTCGATATCTTTCATCGGGTCAATTTTCCCGTCGACGTGAATGATATTCGTATCTTCAAAAATTCGCACGACTTCGGCAATCGCATCGGTTTCTCTAATATTCGTTAAAAATTGATTACCTAGGCCTTCACCGGTCGAAGCACCTTTCACTAAACCAGCAATATCAACAAATTCCACTGCTGCCGGGATTTTTTTAGCTGATTTTGAAAATTCATTAAGCTTTTCCAAACGTTCATCGGGCACGGCCACCACACCGACTGAAGGATCAATCGTCGCAAAAGGATAATTAGCCACCAAAACACTCTTGCGCGTCAGCGCATTAAATAAAGTACTTTTTCCTACATTTGGTAAACCCACGATTCCGATTTTTAGATCCATGTTTTTATACTCAAAATATAGCTTAAAATAAGGATAAAATATAGCTTGACTTTTAGACTAAAAGGTGCTATACTTATATAGAAAAGTTGAACATTGTCAGTTACGGGAGGTGTACATGAACAACCTGAAGCTTTTGGTAGAGGTGTTGTTTGACAACGGTCACTGGCTGATCCCCATGGCCTTTCTGGTCTATGGGATCATGAGCTGCGACTTCAACAATCCCATGGACTGGATTCCGGGTTTCATGGCGTATCGGTAATCTCAGCCGCCCTCACAGGCAAGGAATTCCGCCTTGCTTGTGGGGGCGGTTTTTCTTTTGGTAATAAAATTAATTTAAAAATATCAGACTAAAACCTCACAGTGATTTCCAAGGCATCATCATGCTCAGGCAGACCAGAAGGATTATCTTTTTTCAAAATTAAAGAACCGGTCGAGCCATAACCTGGTTTAGCAAAATTTAGTGTTGCTGTAAACGGAACAAATTCCGTCGTCATCCATTCGCCTTCTGCTTGTGCTATTCCTTGAGCAATTATGAGCCCATCCCAATCTGTTAAAAAGACCGGAAAGCTGGCTTCAAAAAACCAATTCCCTCGTGCCTCACCTTTAATAATTAATGGACTTGCAATGAAGGTATTTGCCGTCGGAGTAAAGAGATGAATTTTATCATTCGCAGGATTTTCGTTGGGTGGAATATTTTTACTAATTAAAGCAATTATTAAAATCAGGACCGCCAGACCAATGCATACATAATAAATTATTTTTTTCATACTGTTACATTATATCAGAAAATAGAAAAACCGCCGGGTCTCAAACCGGCGGTTTCGTTAAAGATCAGTCTTCAGAAGAACTCGAACCGAGACGTTTCTTGTCCTGCTCCCGCAGGGAAACGTAGATGCCATTGAGGGCCATCAATTCCTGATGCGTCCCTTGTTCGGCGATTTCGCCCTTACCCATGACGATCACTTGATCGCAGCGTTCAGCCCGCGAGACATGATGAGTGATGATGATCACCGTCACGCCCTTCAGATCGAACACATGGTTAAGGATTTTTTCCGCCGACTCCGGATCCAACTGCGCATCTGGTTCATCCAGAATCAGGATGGGTGTTCCGCGATAGTGAACTCTCGCCAGAGCTAAACGTTGTCGTTCACCTCCAGAAAAATCTCGTCCACCGAACTCCGTGCCAATTTGTGACTCATACCCTTTCGTGTCTGTGGCCACAACCTCATCGAAGCAGGCAAACTTGGCCGACTGCTCGACCATCGCCAGATCAATTGGATCACTCAAGCGGGAAGAAGCGATCTCCTCACCCACCCGTCGTTCCAACACGGTGTACTCCTGCGTCAACGCTGAGGTAACTCTGCTCCAAACCGACGGTTCGATGTTCCGCAGATTAATATCTCCAGCATACACCGCGCCACCAGTCGGATCATAGTGCCTCATGAGCAACGCTTGAATTGTGGACTTGCCATTACCACTCTTGCCCACAATCGCCACCTTGCTCCCCGGCTCAATCGTGAAGCTTACATCTCGCAACACCAATTTTTCGGAGTTGGGATAAGCAAAGTTCACATGATCAAACCGCAGGGTTGGCACAATATCGAAACGAGGAACTACCGGATATTCAGTCTTGATTGCCGGTTTCATGCCGAGGAAATCTTTCTCAATGAGAATTATCCCCTTAGCACAGTTCCACTGATCCGCCACCGCTTGCACAATCGACTGCAGGTTGTTGTTGAACGTCTTCGCTGCCATCATGACGACCGTCAGAGTTCCCACTTCCCAGCGATGAGTAGTGGTAAGCCAAACAGCATGAATCACAATCGCACAAAAGCCAGTCGTGGACAGCAAACCTGCCCAGATCCCCTGCCCGACATTTACTTTCCGCAGTCGATTGTTTGCTTCCAACACGTTCCCGACATTGATATCAATTTCTTTTCTCAAGGTCGGTAGTTGGTCAAACATGCGGGCTTGGACAAAGACGTTCGTCGAACGATACGCCTTTTCCAACAAATGCCTTCTCTTGTGAGCCGGGACGAGTTCTTGCGACAAGTTCCACCACATGATCACTCGCTTGAATTGCATCACCACCATCGGTATAGCCATGACAGACAAAACAACAACGTAGATTGGCTGATACCAGACAAGCGAAGCGGCAAAGAAGATGAAGGAAATAATATCTGTGAAAACGTTCAGAACGTCCTCAGAGAAATTAACCCTCATCGACCAGCCCGATGGCAACTCCGAGATCCTTCTTTCCAGATCATCGTATTCCTTACTCCTGAACTGAGCCACATCGAGCGTCGCCCGATGATTGTTCAACTCACGTTGATTGGCAAAGTACAGGGTTTGGCTCCACTTACTACGATAAAACGAATGGAGTCGGCTAATGATTACCAGCGAGAGCGAGATGACCACCAAAAGTATCAGTGGCCAAAACAAATCACTCGCCAGAAACTCCTGTGCCGAGTTTATCCCCCCATCATTCTTCGCGTGCGTCTGTTGAACAGCGTTCAAAATCCAGCCCGTGGCTTGGATGAACGAATATCCCAACAGAGTATTGATCACCGAGACGACGATTCGAATGGCCGTCTCTTTCTTGTTGTTTCGCCAGCAAAACGCCAGCGAATATCGCCCCGCCAAGATCATCGTAACGACGGCTTCCTTAAACTTGTTCATCGAACACCCCTTCTGTTAGTTTGACAAAGGACAAAATCGATTCTCCTTCTATTCCGGGACAATTATAGCAAATAATTATTGAAAAGTCAAGGACGGCTATTCCATCGCTTTCTTCAAGTCCGCCTGATATTTCATCATGACTTCCATAGTCGCCTTTTGCTGATCCATACCACCTTTTATTTTCTCTTGAACTTCTCCGGCGATGTCGGAAAAAAGCTTGGGATTTTTTTCCACCGCGGCGATTATTTTATTTTGTTGATCCTCAGGAATCCCTTGCAACTGATTCTTCAACATTTTCTTTAATAATAAATCTTTAAAAAATGACATTGTTTGATTATATCAAATTAACTCATCAAGTGGAAAGTCTAATCTTTTCAAAATCTTTTGGGCCTCATCGGGATTAGCGATTCTCGGCTGAGCAATTTGTTCCATAAATACCGGCTGAAGATGGATCTTTTCAATTCTATTTTTGCTAAAGTAAATTTTAATAGCCAGACTTTCTCTGGTCTCGATTGACTGAGGTTGGTCGAAAATAAAGTTGCCTAAACTGTAAAAAATATACTTTCCTTGATATTTTTCTAAAGTTTGAATGACGTGCGGATGATGACCAAGGATCAAATCAGCTCCAGCCTCAATCGCCGCGTGAGCAAAACTAATTTGAGAATCATTTGGTCTTTCAATATATTCTGTCCCCGAATGCATAGACACAATCACAAAGTCTGCTTTTTGTTTGGCTTCACTAACCGCCGCAGTCATCTTATCAATCCGCATAAAAGCTGTGCCGAAATTGTTTTCTAAGGCTTCATAGGAAGCCGGGACAACATCGGGATCATTGTAGGCCAAAAAGGCAAATCTTATCCCTTGTCTCTCCAGATATACCGGACGATTAGCTTCTTGTTCATTCCTGCCAGCGCCAACGTATTTGATTCCCGCTAAATCTAGATAATTAAAGGTGTCACTCAATCCTTTATCGCCGAAATTTGGCGTGTGATTATTAGCTAGAGATAAAATGGAAAACCCAGCCTTCCTTAAAGCCTGTTCGGTTCCCGGATTTGATCGAAAGAGCATAGTAAAAGCTGGAATCTCTGTTCCAGGAGTAATTGGTGTTTCTAGATTTCCAAAGACTAAATCAGCACTTTTTAAATAATCAGATATTTTTAATAAAGGATAATTGACATCTTTATTTTTAGTCACCATTCTCTCTACCCCGCGCGAATAGGAAATATCGCCAACTGCAATCAGAGAGACGAGCGAGGTGTTTTGTTTCTGTGCTGGAGCATACAGAATCAGTGTTGTTAATATAAATAATACAATAGTGAAACCAATAATCTTTCTTGTCATACCCAAATAATATATCACAAAATACCACCCTCATATATCACCTTGAGTTTTTTCAAGCCACGGTGTAATTGCACAGTAATCGCGTTTTTACTTTGACCAGTCACTAATGAAATTTCATGCAAAGACAAATCCTGCACGTAGCGCAAACGCATCACTTGTCTATATATTTCTGGTAGACGCTGAATTAAGATAATCGCTGTTTTACCGTCGAGAAAATTGATTAGCGGATCAGAATTACCCGTGCTTGGTTCAAAGCCTTTTTCCAATAGTGTATCAAGTGAACTGGTTTTACGTTTTCGATATTCATCTATAATTAAATTATTAAGGACATGATAAAGAAAAGCTTTCATCAGATCAATTTTTCCACCCTTGACCAAATATAGCCAAGTCTTCATGAAAGTTTCTTGAACCATACTTTCACTCAAAGCATGATCACTGAGCTTGAAAAAGGCTCGGGCATTCAGGCCTTTTTGAAAATCACGATGAGCGATCGTCAAGATTTCTTGTTGATCGATTGTTTGTTTTGGTGTCATCATCATAAATTAAGCCGAATTAGGCTAGTTTATATTACCTAGATATTACAAAGTAAGAAAAATACAAGCCAAACAGCTCGAGGAGCTATTACTTGAACATTACAAATAAGTGTATCATAGTTTGTTATTTATTACTAACTTGTAATAATTAAATAGTTTATACGACATTAAGGGTATGAAAACATTTAATAAAGAAATCGAGCCGGAATTGATCGAGCATATTTGGGAAAAGAGTTGGACCTATGTTAAAACCGTGGTCGATATTGTCAGAGAGCCAGTCTTAATTTTAGACAAAGACCTGCGGGTAATGGCCGCTAATGAATCGTTTTATAGGACCTTCCAGGTCGAACATATTGATACGGAAAAAAAGATTGTCTATGAACTGGGTAACGGACAATGGAATATCCCCGCCTTAAAAAAGCTTCTTGAAGATATTTTACCAAAAAACACTTTTTTTAAGGGTTTTGAAGTAACTCATAATTTCCCGGTCATCGGCCGAAAAATTATTATTCTCAATGCCAGACAAATTCACTTTAAAGAAGACGCTACCTCAGAAAAATTTCCACCGATTATCCTCCTCGCTATGGAAGATGTGACTGACATGATGGTCGTAGCCGAAACTCTAGCTGATCACGCTAACCACTTGGAGATTAAAGTTTTAGCCAAGACGAAAAAACTTGAATCATATATCAAAAGACTAGAAACGGAGGTTAAAAATCTGAAGAAAAAATAAAACTTGTAATATGCCCAATCGCTTCACGGCATCATTAGTGGTCGAAAGTTATACCAGACATTCCTAAATTTAATATCTTAATAAAAAAACACATGACAAAAAAAATTAATCTAATAATCGGAACCAGCCTATCATTAGCTGTTGTGATGGCTATGTTGGTCTCTGTTCCTCAAGCTAGTGCCTATACAACAAATATCACAGTCGGTACTGACATGACAATCGGCAGCACCGGTGCCAATGTCGTCGCTCTTCAGGGTCTATTATCAGAGCTAGGACATCTAGATATCCCAATTAATGTTCCTCATGGTTATTTCGGTGCCATGACCCAAGATGCTGTCGCTCGATATCAAATGTCACAATCAGTAACCCCAACCGCTGGTTATTTCGGACCAGTTTCCAAAGTGGCAATGCATAATCATTTCGCAGCTCACAATTGGTTGACCTTACTTGGTTGGTAATATATTTCGGATTCTAGCTTATCTTGTATCAAATGAAACAGACATAACATAATAGTTGTGTCTGTTTCGTTTGATAGAAAAAATCGCCCCAGCACAGGCCAGAGCGATTCACGTATCGGCGATGACTCAAGTAGCCGTCGCCCGAATCAAAGGCTTCCCACCGATGACAACCCCATCCTTCAAATAAAGTGGTAGTCCTTGAGGATTGAAGACCCCACTTCCATCGTGGTGATGGAGACGCTTACACTCTTTTCTCCCGCATACCAGGACGTCCGTATATCCACGGCTCGTCATAGCGGACACCTGAACGTGCATACCCACCTGAGCACCACAACCACTCTCACAGCAGTTCATGTCTCCTCCTTCGGCGTCGAAAATATAAGTATCTTGTCTCTCTATAATTAAATTACACCTTTTTATAAGAAATGCAATAGGTCGATCATAGTGTGGTCGAAGTTAAAGGTGGTGTGTTTTTAGCGAAAATAGTTAATTCTTTTTGTTTTTTCAGCTCGTCCTCAAGTTTTAAATTAATTTTTTGTAGTTTTCTATATTGTAAATAATTTTTAAAACTTCCCGGCAGGGCCAATAGGGCAACAATTGCTAAAACAACGCTAATCGTTAGAAACATGACTAGAGATAAAGAGCCGGAAAATTGCCAGGAAAATAAACTGACCGTTACAATTTCGGTGTTTTGTAAAATAAAAATCACCACTAAACCGCCGAGGATCAGACCACCAATGAAGAGTATTATCATAATTTTAAATATTATCTTTTTTAAACTACACCTATATGCCGTTCGAGCTATTATTTAGTTACACTCGGAAAAACTTATCTGGTCCTTATATCTCCCAGAATATTATTCAACTCTTCAGCAATATTCTGAAACCATGGCACCACCCCGATAATATTCAAAACCCAACCCAGCAAGGCAATCGCGATCAATAAACCCAGCAAATACCCCACCGCTCGCCAAATGCCTTGGGTAAACATTTTCCAGCGAGTAGGACGCAGTTCTTCTTCGATGACGGATAAATGTTTATTAATTATCCCTAATTGCTCTTTTAATTCTGGGTCCATGTGGATATTATAACATAAAATGCTAACCAAATCTGTTAATAAATTCTTCTCTGGACATTTTAAATACTAACGGCTCGCTATCATTACCTGGCTGAGCAATAAATCCAAATCTCTTGGCAAGGGGATGAATTAGTAAGAGAGAACTCCCACCAACCTCAGTGATATCCGGACTTCTTTCCAAAAGCTGGGCAATTAAATTTAGGGATTCTTTTATCTGACCCAGTTTCGGTGACTGATCGGTTGGGGGAATATGAATTACAATTTTATTATCTACTTTTCCATCACCAGTTAATTGATAGGCAAAAATACCAATTCTAATCCAGTCTTTCATCATTTCCGAGTCCCAATTATTATTATCTTCGTGGAAGTTGTTCTTGGTTTTAAAAATATACTCAAGATATGCCCTAGCGTTATCAAAATCAGTAAGGTCGTCTAGATTATAGTCGGGCATTTTTAAGACGAGTTCCCTAAGAGTCATTGCTTCATTATCTGTGCGACCACTCTTGTCGAATTCGGCAAGTAGTTTTTCTCTCGGCTGAATTTTATCATCCTGACAGATCCTCAGAATAAGACCAGCGTTTATTTTAACGTGTTCTTGTTCCCTTTCATTCGTGATTGATTTCGGTCCTTCCATAATAAAATTATATCCTACATATGCCCTTTTTTTCTGTGTTCTTTTTTAATTTTCCAATATATATTCTCTGAACCGGCGTCAGTGTTTTTGTCTCTATTTTTAAACAAATTAGCCGGGTATTTTTTCTTAACTTTTTCTAATTTATCTAACAAGATCTTTCCGGTATCAAAACCCAACAACACACTCATATCGAAACAATATGTCAACACATCAGCCAGTTCTTTTTTTATATGCTCAAGTTTTTCTTTGTCTTGTTTAACCTCCCCAAGGCTATTATTAGTCCATTGAAAGAGCTCCAGTAACTCTGCTGATTCAATACATATTGACTTTGCAATATCGGCTGGTCGCAGATTATCCCAACTTCTCTCCTCCAGGTATTTTTTAATTTCTCTCTCGTACTTTTTCATCATAGTATTATACACCAAAATCTTACTTATCGCTTTCTGAAATAAGATCCAGTATAATAGTGTTGTTTTCGGGCGATTAGCTCAGCTGGTTAGAGCGTACGATTCACATTCGTAAGGCCACAGGTTCGATTCCTGTATCGCCCACCGTTATCTTTTAGACAAATCGAGGAGATGTTATCCGTTGCGGTGTAAAAGTGGGTGGACCCTACAGGACTCGAACCTGCCACCCCCTCATTGCAAATGAGGTGCTCTACCAGATGAGCTAAGGGCCCAGTGGATATAGTCTAGCACAAATCAAAAAGCCGTTCAACTGAAAATTATTCTGGTTTTAGATCTTTGAGTTTATTTAATAAATCCTCGATCTCCTCGCGCCTTTTCTCAACTTCTTCTGGCGGATGGTCCAACAAATCTTGTAACCCAACCAGTATTCCTGCCCGAGATTCAATTTTATGTTTTAAAAAATCCTGTCCAAGACGTATCAGGGTATCAACAATCTTAGCGTCCAGGACAAGTTTATCTTTATCTAATTTTACCAAAAGTTCACCCAGCGCCGCGTCATCTCGATGGATTTGCACTGTTTCTTCTTCAGTAATTGGTTTTTCTCTTGACATAATTTTATTTATTAAGCGCTAAGTTAATAAGATGATCTAAAAATTGTGGCAAAGTACAACCGATCGCCATCATCGACTGTGGCGTATGCGAATGGCTGGTCATACCTGGTAAGGTATTAGTTTCTAAGATATAAATTCCACGGCGGGGATGGATAATGAAATCTGAACGAGAATAATGTCTGAGGCCGAGAGCTTTGTGAGCGTTGACGGCCATCTCTTGAATAATTTTCTTTTCTGCTTCAGCAAAATTTCCCGGACACACAACAACTGGTTCTTCGCTGACATATTTCGCATTGTAGTCATAAAAATCACTACCAGTTGGTTTACGAATTTCATTTGGTAATAAAGCATAGACTTCTTGATTTCGAAAATTATCAACCACGCCACAAGTTGCTTCTTTACCAACAATAAATTCCTCGATCAAAGCTGTATCGGAATAATTTAATGCGTCGGTGATGGCTGATTCTAATTCCATAATAGTTTTAGCGATATTAGTACCAACTGATGAGCCACCATCAACTGGTTTGACCACAACAGGCATGGGGAAAGTTTTAAAGAGTGTGACAGCTATATTTTTTAGATTATCTGTTTTTGAGACAGTAGCATGAAGCGGAGTTTTGAGTTTATTATTCTTATATACTTTTTTTGATAAGACTTTATTCATACCAACAGCAGAAGCCAAGGCGGTCGAGCCAGTGTAAGGAATATTAAAATAGTCTAAGAGTTTTTGCACAGTACCGTCTTCACCATAAGCACCGTGTAAAGCATTAAAAATCACATCCACCTTTTTAAAAAGATTTTCTGGTTTAATGGGTACACCTTGATGATGCCAGACGCCAGCTTTATCAATCAAAATATCCAGTACTTCATATTTCTCGGGCAGTAAATTATCAATCACCGATTTACCAGTTTTTAGTGAGACTTCGTATTCGGTCGATGGACCACCCCGCAAAACTCCCACGCGTTTTTTTGACATAAAGAAATTATACCATAAAAAAGACCGGCGAGACCATTCTCGCCGGCATTCGACTTCACAGTGTCAACAACGACGACGCCTGTGGTATCGTTCTCGTCGTAAACTCTGTATTTCCTCCCTGACCATAATGACTCCAGCAAGTGCTATAAATGCCCCCGCTAGAATGGTCATCCCCGAATTAAAGTATAACGTCCACTGCTTGATGTGTGTGAAGTGACGATGAATTGTCAAATTCAACACATACAAACCGACTGAGACAGTCGCTATGCCAGCGATAACGACGAGCATGAACCCGATCGGTTTCAACATCTCAACGCACCAAATTTTCCATCCTGGTTCGACCATCGAAACATATGCCCTCCGTCGCGCCTGCTGCAACAAATGCAAGAAGCAGCCAAAACAAATGATCTGACCGGCGATTATTTGCAGGCCAAGCCTGATCTCCGGAGGCAACCCTGGCGAAACCAAGGCTACGAAAAGACCGACATACATAGACAGCCATAGCATCACCTGCGAATATTTGGACATTTCCTTCATTGCCCGACTCCTACTTAGGGTTTTTCAACTCGATCACGATCTATAAAAAGTCTACCACTTTTTCGGTGAAAAGCAATGGCAAAGCGATGAGCTTCACTATTGATAAGCAAAATTTCTTTTTTATATTTATTCACAATCTCTGGTGCGCCGATAATAGCTTTAGCCTTGTGCCTCTCGTCTTTTGTTACTGCGACCAAATCAATCGTCTTGCCAATCACCTGCCGAGCCGAATTTAATTGTATAAGTCCCCCATCCACCACAATCAAATCTGCTTTCGGCCATTCTTGATGTTTCAGTCGCCTAGTCAAGATTTCTCTTAAAGCTCCAGTATCATTGGCCACGCTATCTCTAATTTTAAATTTTCTATACTCCTCTTTTCTTAATTCTCCATCAACCATCACCACCATCACACCAACATTCGCTCGTCCTCCAAAATGCGCGACGTCGTAGGCTTCTATTTTAAATTTATTATTATTTTTATTCTCCTCATTTATCAAAGCAATATCTTGAATATGTTCCAAAGCGAAAATTGTATCCCTCACCTGTCTCGCTAATTCGAAAAATTTATCATCCGCATAAACTTTCATTTCTTTCTTCAACTTTCTAATCAATTGCGAATTTTTTGAAGCAAAAAAGAGTTCGATATTTTTTATTGTCTTCAGATAATCTTTAGGTGAAATTAAATTAAAGCAAGTTCCAGGACAAAGACCAATTTGATAATTAAAGCACGGCTTATCCTGATTAAGTGCACACCTGTCTCTAAATGGAAAAATCTTTCTGATCAGATTCAGAGCCTGCTTGAGCTGTTTGCCGTTCGGATACGGACCAAATTGCGAACGGATTTTGTATGGCAAACCCAATTGTATTTCTTTACCGCGAACAATTAAAACCCGTGGATATTCTTCTTTCGTAATAACGACGTAATTGTAACTTTTATCATCTTTCTCTTTGGTATTATATCTTGGCTGATATTTTTTAATTAAATTATTTTCCAAAATTAAAGCCTCCAAAACCGAGTTAGTTTTTATAAAATCAATTTTTGTCGCTTGAAAAATTAGATCAACAAGCAATGGCCCACGAGTCGCGATTAAATCATTAGAAAAATAGCTCTTCACTCTATCTCGTAAAGAAGTCGCTTTGCCAATATAAAGTACCGTTTTCCCTTTTTTGAAAAAATACACCCCGGGTGTATCGGGTAGCTTCACTTTTTTGATGTATTGACTGTTCATTATTCTTATGCTAACATTTTTATTGGACGTTCGCAAGAAATTGGAGATCAGATGAACAATTATATGAAATGTACGAGATGCGACGATGTGGTTCCGTTTGTGATTATCAAGGTGTCAGTAGACGACGGTCTACCAATGGAAGCATACAAGTGTTCAAAGTGTAATGTGCTGTATCACACAGACGGAGATCCGCTGATCAACAACAAATGTATGGTGCTCTACTACATCGACGATGTCATTGTCGAGAAACATCCTGGTGAATAAATAACAACAAGAACACTCGACCATGTCGTTTTAGCCCCGATGTCAGTCTCGGGGCAATTTTTTACCACAAGACCAACCTCACCCGGCGTCAGAACGCCACCCTCTCCTCGACTGAGGAGAGGGTTCTTGTTTCTAGAGTAATGTGATAGGAGCAGTTCCCCTCTCCTTAGCCAAGGAGAGGGGCTAGGGGTGAGGTTGGCTTAATAAAGATTGACTATTCAGTTATTGTATAATAGTCTAATCTTGGAGTGCTCTCAAGGAAAGGAATATGAAATGAACAGGATGACTGCGGTAATTCTCGTGTGTGTGGGTACAATATTTATGGGTATAGCTATTGCTATAGCTTCCATACCCACCACAACAAGTGATGTGGGAAGAAGGAAATTCCGCGTCAAAATTGTAACGATATTGTCTACCATTGGCATCGCCTGCTGGATGTCCATTGTGTTATTTCCACCGGCAGAATGAGCGGTTCAACACTACAAGGCCTCGGGATCACAACCGGGGCTATTTTTTTACCAATTACTTCTTCAAATGCTTTTTCAAATAATGCCCTGTGTGAGATTTGACCGAGTTAGCAATATCTTCTGGCGTACCTTTAGCCACTACCTCACCACCTTTATCACCACCCTCAGGACCGATATCAATCACATAGTCAGAACATTTAATAATATCCATATTGTGTTCTATGATGATGACAGTATTTCCGTGCTCGACTAATCTTTCTAGAATTTCTATTAATTTTTTAACATCTTCGTAATGCAAACCAATGGTTGGCTCGTCTAAGAGATAAACTGTTTTCTGTAAGTGAGGTTTGTAAAGCTCTGAAGCAATTTTCACGCGCTGAGCTTCACCACCAGAAAGTGTAGTGGCACTTTGACCAAGTTTCAAATAACCCAAGCCCACATCTTGCAAAGTTTTCAGACGATCATAAACAGCTGGTAAATCTTCGAAAAATTTCACGGCTTCCTCAACGGTCATTTCCAAAACTTCATACACATTTTTCTTTTTATATTTTACTTCTAAAGTCTCTTTCGTAAATCTTTTACCATTACAAACATCGCAAGGCACATAAACCGTCGGCAAGAAATACATCTCCACCTCGATCACACCGTTTCCTTCACACGCCTCACAGCGCCCGCCTTTCACGTTGAAAGAAAAACGATTCGCTTTCCAACCACGCGCTTTGGCTTCGACACTGAGCGCAAACATATCGCGAATATGCGACCAAGCGCCGGTGTAAGTCGCAGGATTTGAACGCGGCGTCCTACCGATTGGTGACTGATCAATCAAGATCACTCGGCTCACATATTCTGTGCCAGTAAAACTTTTGCAGTTATAAATTTCATTAGTACGATGACGTTTGGTAAAACGAGCATTTAGATTCTTATCAATAATTTCATAAACAAAAGAACTTTTACCTGAACCAGAAACTCCCGTCACGCAAACCAATTTGCCAAGAGGCACATCGACATTTAAATTTTTAATATTAAAGACATTACCACCACGGATTTTCAAAGTTCCTTTATCCGAATCACGGCGTTTTTTCGGCACTGGAATCACTTTATCACCACGTAAATAATCCAAAGTGACCGACCCTGAATCATTATTCTTATCAGTCAAAAGTTTATCCAAATAACCCGAGACCACAATCTCTCCCCCATGCACCCCCGCGCCCGGACCAATATCCACGAGATAATCCGAAGAATATATTGTATCTTCATCGTGCTCCACGACGATAATTGTATTGCCCAAGTCGCGTAAATCAGTCAGAGTTTTAATCAAGCGATCATTATCACGCGAATGCAGACCAATAGTCGGCTCATCCAAAACGTAAAGCGCACCAACTAGACCCGAACCAAGTTGCGAAGCTAGACGAATTCTTTGAGCTTCACCACCAGACAAAGTGTGCGCCCGGCGATTGAGAGACAAATATTCAATACCGACATCCTTCATAAATTGCAGACGGTCGTTTATTTCTTTGATAACCACAGTAGAAATTTCTTGTTCAACTTCATTTAATTTTAAATTATCAAAGAAGTTTTTTGCGTCAGTAATTGATAAAGCAGTAAGATCAACAATATTTTTACCGTTCAGTAAAACATGTAGGGCTTCTTCTCGCAATCGCGCGCCATTACAAATATCACAAATTTCTTCACCAAAAAATTGTTTGGTACCGAGACCATTACATTGAGGGCAAGCGCCATAAGGCGAGTTAAAAGAAAATAAACGTGGTTCGATTTCGGGATAAGAATAGCCATCATAAGGGCACATAAATTTCACCGACATCATCTTATCTTCACCGTTTGTCTCAATCTTTAAGAGACCCTTACTTTCATCAATCGCTTTTTCAATCGCCTCGCTCAAACGCTCGCGGGTCGCCAGTTTCTTATCTTTGTCTTTGAACTCACTAATGTAAAATTCATCAACCAGAACATCAATATCGTGTTTCTTGGTTTTGGAAAGAATGATCTGCTCGCGGAGTTTTTTCATCACGCCATCAATTTTGACCCATTCATAACCTTTGTTTAATAGATCATAAAGTAATTGATAATATTCTCCCTTGCGACCAACGACGACGGGAGAAAATATTTTCACTTTCGCATCAGTATAAGGCACACCCAAGACTACTTTCTGATTTTTTTCCAGATTAGTGTTGGTAACGGTCTTAATAATAGTTTCTAAAATTTCTTCATTGGAGAGTTTTTTAATTTCGCGATTACAAGTCAGACAGTGCGGTCGGCCGATGCGGGCATATAAAATTCTTAAGTAGTCATAAATTTCAGTGATCGTAGCCACGGTTGAACGAGGATTATTGGAGCGTGATTTTTGATCAATGGAAATGGCTGGTGATAAGCCGAGAATTTCATCCACATCTGGTTTTTGCATTTGGCGTAAAAATTGGCGAGCATAAGAAGACAGCGATTCGATATAGCGTCGTTGGCCTTCGGCAAAAATTGTATCAAAGGCTAAAGACGATTTGCCGGAGCCAGATAGACCGGTAAAAGCAATCATTTTATTGCGCGGTAATTCCACACTCACGTTTTTCAAATTGTGAGTTCTAGCGCCACGGATGATGATTTTCTCGTCACCATTATCGAATTTTATTTTAGTTTTTTTCATAACTATAAATGTCCCCGGGCTTTACGCCTAGGGCTTACTATCGATTTATCTTACACCCTTTCAAGCTTTTAGCAAATATTAAATAAGTAAAACCGCCCACCTTCTGAGGGGTGGGCGGGGTGGGACCTACGTCGAAACTCGTGGAGTCGACATCCCCTATCCATATACAAGTATAGCACAACCATATTAAAAGTCAAGCAAAATATCATTTTCTTTTTTAAGTAGGGAAAATATGGCTAAAAATAAGGAAAAATTACTATCGGGCGTAAAACTTTAATCTTTTTTTGATGAAGAAAGAAGATAAAAGCAAGATTAGGGCAATGAGGGTGAAATAGTATGTACTTTGAGCATAATAGATGTCCATTATCAGGCCGAAAATGATAATTTCATTAAAATGTTTTAAATAGTATAAAAGGAAGATGGCAAAAAGAGCACTCACCCACCACGGGAGAATGATGATACTTAATAATAAAATTATACCGAAAATTAAATTCTTCATCGATTATAAAATCACTTCTACCCAAGTCAGTTCAGAAATATTGACTGGGCTTTTAAATAAGACGGTTTGGAAAGAATCTTTATCTTTAAAATTTACTTTTTCCACGATACCAAAAATGTTTGGGGTGATGGATGGAATAATGATCACATCCCCTTCTTTTACTTCGATCTCTCGAGGTAAGAAAATATTAAAATTACCGCCACCAATACCAACCGCTTCAACACTAACGGAACTTGAGCCTAAAACCACTGGTAATTTATAACCTGGACTGGAATACAAAGTCACCTTGGCGGTTGTCGGATAAATTTCACTGACTTCACCAAGATAAATATTGGCATCGGCAATCACCTTTGCGCCGACTTTCAGTGCTTGATTTTCACCAATATCAATAATAAGTGAGTCGTAGGGCGTCCGTGGCGGTTTCGCGAGCACGGTGGCCAAAACCGTTTTAGCTTTTATTTCTTTTCGACCTAATAAATCTTTAAGGGTTTCGTTTTCAGTTCGTAAAATTTCGTTCTCTGCTAAAAGATGTCCAGCCAGGAAAAGTTTTTCTTCAACTTTTCTTTGATTATTTATTAAGACTTGTTTAGATTTAAAATATTCTCCCAGATTAGAATTGGCAATTGAGCTTTCTATTTGCCAAATTGGCTTGGCAATATAGAAGAGCGTATTTCGTAAAGGAGTGGTGAGTAAAAGTAAAATTACTAATACTAAAATAACAACGATAATCAAGGCTCGTCGTTTGACATTCTTTTGTCGCTCGCGAGAATTACTGCTTTTTAGGGGGTAATTCATCTTCGTTTTCAATTAAGACCTCGCGGAAATCTTCGAGATTCTCTAGAATGATTCCCGTTCCCCGAGCAATCGCCGTCAAAGGATCGCTGGCAATATAGATTGGGATTTTTAGTTCTTCATGGAGTAAGACATCCAGACCACGAATCAAAGCTCCCCCACCCACCAAATAAATACCGCGTTGCATAATATCTGAGACAATTTCGGGCGGTGTCGTTTCCAAAACTTCCTTAACTGTTTCAACTAAGGTGGCAATTGATTGAGCCATGGCTTCGCGAATATCACCGTCAGTAATAATCACTTCGCGTGGCAAACCAGTGACCAAATCTCGGCCTTTGACTGGCAATTCCATACTTTGCTCGGGTGTAACCGAACCAATATTGACTTTAATTTCTTCAGCGGTTTTTTCACCAATGAGAATTTTAAACTCACCGCGAATATAAGAAATAATATCATTGTTCAAACGATCACCAGCAATTTTTAAATTTTTAGATTTCACAATACCACCCAGCGAAATGACGGCGATATCCGATGTTCCGCCACCAATATCAATCACCATGTTTCCAATCGGGCTTTTGATGGGAAGACGAATACCAATCGCTCCAGCCATCGGTTCTTCGACAATATAAACTTCGCGCGCACCAGCGTTTCTAGTCGCATCACGGACAGCGCGAATTTCCACATTTGTCACGCCAGACGGTACACCAACGACGACTCGTGGACCTAAAGGTTTTGGGGAGAGTTCTTCGGCTTTTTTCACGAGATAAGCAATCATTTCTTCGGTCACTTCGAAATCGGAAATCACACCATCAACCAAAGGTCTCACAGCAACAATGTGCGGTGGTGTTCGTCCGAGCATAGCTTTGGCTTGCGCACCAACAGCAACCACTTGTCCGGTCTTTTGATTCAAAGCCACAACCGATGGTTCGTTCATCACAATTCCTTTGCCGGCTAAATAGACCAAGGTATTAGCGGTACCCAAATCAATTCCAATGTCATTGGAAAATTTTCGATCAATTTTTTCTTTTATTTCGCCAAAAAATCCCATAAATCTTTTTCTTTAATTAAACTGACGGTGCCACTGGCTCGATCTTTCACCTCAATTTCACCTTTGTCTAAATTTTTATCGCTGATAATCAAACGAGTTGGAATACCTAATAAATCCGAGTCGGCAAATTTTTCCCCCGCTCTTGCTTCTCGATCATCAAACAATACTTCGATTCCTCTTTTTTGCAACTCTTGATAGATTTCCTTCGCTTTTTTCTTGGTTTTATCTTCATTGCTAATATTCAAGAGATGCACCGTAAACGGCGCCACTGACTTGGGCCACACAATACCTTTTTCATCAGAAAACTTTTCGACTATCACCCCCATTAGTCTAGTGATACCAATCCCATATGAGCCAAGAATAACCGGAACGACTTCACCTTTTTCATTTTTAAAATTTAAACCAAGTTGTTCGCTTTTCATTCCACCGAAACTGAAGATATTACCAACCTCAGCGGTTTTGACTTCCTCCAAATCTGCCTGAGTGACACCGAGTTGTCTCATTACTTGGTCATTGAATACTTCTTTATTAATAGCGACATTCTTTTTTCGATTGATATAAATAAGGTCTTCGCCGGCATCGGTGATGGTTTGAAATTCATGACTGAACTGAGTAAAGGCGCCACCTGAGGCAAAAGTGACAAAAGTATCATTACCCAAGCCAACACGTTCAAAAATTTTTAAATAAGACTTTGTCACTCGATCATAAAATTCTTGATGGGTTTTTTCATCAAGACAATATGAATACATATCTTTCATCAAAAATTCGCGACCCCGCATAATACCACTTTTTGCTCGAAGTTCATTTCGAAGTTTAGTTTGAAATTGATAGACGTAAATTGGTAGATCACGATAGCTGGTAATAAAATTTCGCATCATGTCGGTAATCGGCTCTTCATGTGACCAGCCTAAACCGATTTGTGCTCCGCTTTTTAATTCCGATTTAAACCAGATATCAACTTTTTTATCATCCCATCGATCAGTTTTTTCCCAAAGTTCTTTACGTTGAAGTGCGGTCATACTCATTTCTTGGCCGCCAATTTCATTCATTTCTTCACGGACGATCTGTTTAATTTTTTCTACCACTTTTAAACCTAGAGGTAAGAAATCATACACCCCCGCCATTTCTTTATTGATAAAACCACCCTTAATTAGCAGTTGAGCGTTCTTGGCCACCTCGTCCTTTGGGGCCTCTTTTCGAGTCTTCGTAAAAAGCTGTGATTGCAACATCTAGCAATCATAGCGTATTTTGGGGGAAAATGAAAGAGTCACCTATACAACAAAACCCGACCTCCAAGAACGGATCTTGTTGGAACGGGTTTTTCATTTCACGGAAGAATTCCGGGTCGCTTGCCACGAAGCGCTTGTATGACAACCTTCACCGAGCGACACAGCTCCGGATCATGACCATAGGCCGACTTGTAGTCAATGATCTTAAGCCACCTCAGGATTACCGCCTCCTCCCTTTGTGAGGGAAACTGAATCTTGTTTTCTGCCATGACTTATCACCTCCTTTTCTAAAAAAAATATTAGCAATAAGTCTGTTAAAAGTCAAATCTAGAAAAATTTCAAGACATCACGATAGGTGATGATGAGCATTAAGGAAATGAGGATAAAGAAACCGACGGTGTTTAGGGTATTGGCGATTTGGGGTTTGATGGGACGACGGATAATGATTTCGATGATCGCAAAAAGCACTCGCCCACCATCGAGCGCGGGAAATGGAATGAGATTTATGACGGCCAAGTTGAGCGAAATGAAGGCCACGAAGCCGAGGAAATAGGCCAGACCAAATGTCGCTGCATCACCAACTAGACCGACGATGCCGACTGGGCCGGAAACTTGCGTGAAATCACCTTGTCCGCGGACGGCTTGAGCAATGAAGACGGCTAGGCCGACAGCGACTTCTTTGGTCGTGGTGATTGTTAATTTTCCTCCTTCGTACAAAGCCAAAAAAGGATTCAGTTTCACCACGCCGACATTCTCCATATAAATACCAATGACTTTTTTATTTTCCGCTGAGTTCATTTCAGCCTCAACAATAATATTTCTTATTTCACCAGACCTTTCATAACTTACGTCAATTTGATTATCAGCACTTTTTTCAATCAACTCCCGGATTTTAGTCGTATTCAAATCTTGATTGGTGACATTCTCCACGGTAATCAAGCGATCACCTTGCACCAGTCCCGCTTTTTCGGCCGGTGAATCTTTTAGAACGCCAGTTAAAACTACTTGGCTATCTTTAATATATTTAGAATATTGTCCGTCAGTCCCCTCGCCAACAGGCACTAAAGAACCAAACATAAAAGAAATCGAGATGAGTAGCCAAGCGAAAATAATATTGAAAGCAATACCCGCGAGCAAAACCGAAATCTGTTTCCATTTTTTTGCTTTGACAAAACTTCGAGCGCTGTCTGGGCCAGAAATAGATTCATCGTCAGGATTTTCACCAAAGATTTTGACATAGCCACCAAATGGAATTAGGTTTAAAACATATTTTGTTTCACCTCGAGTCCAACCAAAAATTTTAGGCGGAAAGCCGATCGCGAATTCATCGACACGAATACCAGATTTCTTGGCTACCAAAAAATGCCCCAGTTCATGGACGAAAATCAAGACCGCTAGGACAACAAGAAATAAAATTATAGTCATTAGCTGGTAATTTCTTTTTCTTTCTTAGTAAAGATTTCTTCTAAGGATTTATTGCCCGCATCCACTAATTTCTGCATGTCATTTTTAAAGCGAAATCTTTCATCTTCGCTCATACCACCTTCTTTTTCTTTATTTTGAATATCCGCCCAAACTTCTTCGCGAATAGTGCGTAAAGTGATTTTACCTTGCTCTAATTTTTCTTTAGCCAGCTTCATCAGCATTTCTCGCCGTTCGCTGGTTAAATCTGGAAAGAAAACTCGAACACTTTTCTCATCAGTCTTTAATGAAACACCGAGATTCGCTACGGTAATCGCCTTTTCTACCGCTTTCACCTGTGATGCATCCCAAGGTGTGACAATCAATGATTTCGCATCGGCAATCGAAACTGAACCAATTTGGTTAATCGGCATTCTTTGACCATAGCTTTCCACCTGAATCGCATCCAAAAGCTGTGGCGAGGCCATCCCGGTCCTAATTCCCTGATACTCTTTTTTCATCCAATCCTCGGTCTCCTTAATTTTGCTCTTTAATTTTGTGAAGTCGTATTGCATATGTTTTTAGTTATCCTGTTTATTAGCTTATTATATCAGTCATTACTCTAAAAAACAATTTGACTGAAATCATCTTTTATACTACCTTTATTTTGGAGTAGATGGAACATAACGTGTTAGAAAACAAAGACAAGGACAAAATCCATGAATAAACTGTTGGATGCCCTCAGAGATCTCGTCATTCTGACTTGCCTCGTAGTTTTGGCCGTCAATGTGACAATAAGCAATATGACGGAGCGCAGGCAGACAAGCCAGGAAGTCATTGAGGTCATGAGCTGTATACATGACCAGACGATGTTCGAAAACGACGTCGTACAATTTCTGGTCCGACGTGAAAAAGGACTGGGAATTGTCTCTTTTGATCAAACAAATCCAGCGAATCAGGAATTCAACGCGACCAATCCACCAGATTACTTGATTGAGACGATACTCGGTGACGGAACCAAATACTACAACGCACTCAATCTTTGACTCAATCTGTCGACCGCTTGACTTTTTGTTTCAAAGATGATAAGCTAGTTGTAGGTCAAGACACACTGTTCCCTGTTGCTGTTTCTGACTTCTGTCCCCTTGGAGCCATGATCTCACCTGAGATTCTCTGGCTCCTTTTTTTATTATAAAGTCACCGCCAGATGATCCAAAATAACTTTGATCGAAGGTGATTCATCATTGGCATAGCTGATGGCTTTTTCAATATCCTCAATCGCCAAGAGACTGCCGCTGCGACTATTGTGTGCGTTTTTAGCTTTTAGACTTTCCTTGATCGTCTTTTCAATATCTTTCATAAAAGTAATCGCATCATTTTTCGTCAATTTTTCATCTTTAATGTCCTTGACCATTTTTGCGACGGCTTCTAATCTTTTAGTTATTCCTAAAGATAAAAAATTCGACGCATTGTTTTTTAATTCAGCAGTTTCGTGACGGACAATAATCAAACGCGATTTCAATGTTGCAATAAGTCCAGTGACAGCAGGTAAAACCAAGAAAAAAGTTGTCTCGGCTTTTGGTTCTTCGAAGATTTTTAATAAAGAATTTTGCGCGTCTTTGGTAATAGAATTAGCAAATACAATAAAAACTTTTCGATTATATTTTATCGGTTGATTAATGTGAGCTTCTTGCAAGGCGCGACTATCGTCAATTTTAAAAACGTTAAATTCCTCGTGCCAAAAATCTGGATTGCCTTTGGTCTGAAACGCTAAATCTTTTTCCAAAAATTCAAAAATCGCCTCTTTGACCTTGGCGCGTTCCCCCAATACCCCATAGGCATGGTGCAAACGCCCAGTCCTTTTAAAGCTGTTTCGTATTTGTTGCATGACTACTTAGTATAGCACACTTTCCACCACCTCCCCCTCGCGGACTCGGGTACTCCTCCTTAAACAAGGAGGAGATCCGGAGTGACGTAACAGAGTGAAGTAAAGGATTATCTGGAATCCCCTCCTTGTTCAAGGAGGGGTGTCATTCTGATGACGGGGTGGTGGAAGAATTAATTAACAAAAGAGCCCGACCAGAAAGCATCAAGGCTCAATTGTCGGACTCGCGCTCACTACACGACTCACTCGTGGCAGGTGTTGATATACGTCGCAATAGACAATAGATCAAAGTTGTCCTCGATCACGTCTTGCTTTACTGCCTCAAGTTGCACATGATTGATCGTCGCAGTGGGATTCACATACTCTGAAAGCCAACGAAAAAAATTGCAGAGACGAACTTCATCGCCCTCTTCAAACCCTTCGTACTGCCGAGAAAGTTCCAGCATGGCCTTTTGTGCATTCACGGCTCACCTCCTATAAATTTAAAACTCAACCTCAGATTATATTATATACATAAAATAGAGTGCATGTCAACTATCTCTTTGCAATAATAGATTTTTTGTAAACATCCAAATGCTCGAGCGCGATACCGGTGCCCTTGGCGACGCAATACATAGGATCTTTGGCCACACTGGCCTTGACGCCGGTACGGCGGAAAACGAGTTCAGCCAAATTTCGAAGTTGAGATGAGCCACCGGTCATAATAATTCCTTGATCGATAATATCAGCGGCGAGCTCGGGTGGAGTTTCTTGCAAGACATCTTTGATTGCCTTGATCATGTCGCGTAATTCTTTACTGATCGCTTTCACGATTTCATTGGTTTTGATTTCCGCGGTTCGAGGTAAACCAGACAAGAAATCTCGGCCTTTAATAGTCATGGTCAATTCTTCTTCCATCGGCACAGCTGAGCCGACATTGATTTTAATATCTTCGGCTGTCTTGTCACCGATCGCCAGGTTGAAAGTTTTTTTAATATAATCGGCAATGGCATAATCAATTTTATTTCCCGCGCATTTCACCGAGGTCGAGGAAACAATTCCACCCAAAGAAATCACCGCCACATCGGTCGTACCACCACCGATATCCACCACCATATGCCCCATCGGTTCTTGAATCGGAATGCCGGCACCAATCGCGGCTAAAATCGGTTCCTTCACCACATAAGCATTTTTAGCTCCCGCTTTCATGGCCGCTTCGATCACCGCACGTCTTTCAGTGGAAGTCACACCGGCTGGAACAGAGACCATTACTTCAGGTTTAAAAAGATTCCATTTACCGAGAGCTTTATCAATAAAATATCGAAGCATGGCTTCGGTCACGCGATAATCAGCAATCACACCGTCCTTCATTGGACGATATGCAATAATACTGTCAGGAGTTTTTCCAAGCATTTTTTTGGCTTCCACTCCAACGGCCAAGATTTTATTATCTTGTTCAGAAACCGCAACGACAGAAGGTTCAAATAACACCACACCTTTACCTGGCAAAAAGACTAGCGTATTCGCTGTTCCCAAGTCGATTCCTAGTTTTTTCGCGAAGAATGCCATAGATATATTCAATATAGCACTTCTGGAGAGTTTTACAATCCTTGCTTTTAAACACCAAAAGGTGTTAAATAATCTAGGGTTTGGTCTTAATAAAGGAGGATACCGTGAACACAAAGAAGGCTAACATCACTTGTTCGAGGATTGCTCACACCCTTTGTGATTTATCACCGAACACCACGGCGATAATGGATGCCGTAAGGATTGCGGAAAATGGAAAGGACGGTCGCTACTGCATACCCGAACCTTACGTCAAGCGAATCACAATTACAGTGGAGGTGGAGATTTATGACCCTCTCAATTCTGCAAATTTTCGAGGTCATCCGAATCGGATCACTCGACGGGCCAGCAAGACCCGAACGATCTGACTCACTCGAATGAAAGTACTTTGTCCGGGGTTGCGCAACGCGCGACCTCGGCTTTTTTTGACACATAAATATATTTATAGTAGATTTATGCACAGAATTGGTCTTGAACGATAAACGCAAGGGGTTAGAAATGAACACATCGTATGACTTGTTTCATTTTGTTCTGAAACACTGGGTGTTTTTCTTGGGAGTAAGTTGCTATGCGGCCGTTTGGATAATCGAATATTTCAATAAGAACACCTACGTTCGACACGGGTTCGATATGCCACGACACACTTACCAATTAGATACGGTCTGTATCGTTGTGCTCGCTAGCCTGTTTCTGGCTATCCTGACCAAACTGGTCAGCACAGGAACTCCTTTCGGGAGTAGCCTGATTGTGGAAATGATCACTATCTGGATTAAGTTCTGGGTCAGTATCATGATTTCAATGATCGTGGTCAGCATCATTTACGATCAGCTTATTAGTCCGACGTAGCTGACCAAGGGATCAGCAAGTCGCCTCGATATCGGGGCGGCTTTTCTTTTATCGCACTATAGATATTTTTTACAATATATTTGACAATCGAATAAATTTACGTTAGTTTATTCATTGAATTGCTCGTTAACAATGAAAGGACTCAATCATGAACACCCTATCTGAAATCTTTCAGCTCGCTATGACCCACCCGGCGATATCTTTAGGTGTGGCGTTTACTGTGGTAACTTACGTTATTATGACCATCGAGAATTGGAGCAACAGAAAACAAACTGAGGCGTACTCGATTGTTTTGTGTTTGTTTTGTCTGGTTATAGTTGGTATTCTGTGTCATGGATCCTTAAGTCAACTCATTAACTTCTTGGCTGGATTACTTACATCCTTCGCTATTATAGGCATAGTATTGGGTATTTTCGGTTGGACTAGATAAACCAGTCTTCGGTGGCCGCCCTCACATAGGGCGACTTTTCTTTTATCGCACATATGCTATACTGATACTTATATTAATTTAATCAATTATTTATGTCACACACCCTATCAAACATCGGTCACTTAGTAAAAGAATTGCGCGAACGAAGAGGTATTACACAAAGTGAATTTGCGGAAAAATTAAAGACGACACAGAGTGCGGTGGCACGAATTGAGAGTGGTGAACAGAATTTAACCACAGAAATGATTTCTAAAATTAGTGAAGCGTTGGGACGAAGCTTGGTGACAGTTGGAGCTGGAGCGATGAATTTTGAGGTCGAGGGAGGTCATAGATTGTCAGGAAAAGTTACAACTAAAACCTCAAAAAATGGTGCCATGGGTGTAATTTGTGCTTCCCTACTTAATCAAGCAAAAACTACGATCAAAAATGTTCCGAAAATTGAGGAGGTTTATCGCATGATTGAAGTTCTACAGAGCATTAACGTCTCCGTAAAATGGAGTGGTAATGATTTAGAAATTGATCCAGGTAAAGTGAATCTTAAAAATTTGAATAAAGAAAGTGCCGAGAAAACTCGCAGTGTGATTATGCTGATTGGTCCGCTGATCCACTTTTTAAAAAAATTTTCTCTACCCCAAAGTGGCGGTTGTAAACTTGGGGCCAGAACAGTCACACCACATTTCTATGCTTTAGAAAATTTCGGCGTCAATATCAAAACGACTTCTAAGACCTATGATATTACAGCTGAGAATTTAAAACCGGCCGAATTTGCCTTATATGAAAGTGGTGACACTGTGACTGAAAATACGATTATGGCCGCCGCTTTAATTCCTAGAAAAACAGTCATCAAGTTTGCTTCAGCAAATTACATGGTACAAGATGTCTGCTTCTTTTTGGAAAAATGTGGCGTCAAGATTGAAGGTGTTGGTACAACCACCCTCACGGTTCATGGAGTAGAAAAAATCAATACCCCAATCACCTATTTTCTTGCCGAAGACCCGATCGATGCCATGTTTTTTATTGCCAGCGCTGTCGTTACAAATTCCTCAATGACAATTGACAGATGTCCGATGGATTTTCTAGAAATTGAAATGTTGAAATTGGAGAAAATGGGCTTGAAGTTTAAAAAATCAAAAGCATATAAATCTCTTAATGGTCAGACAAATCTAGTTGATATAAAAATATTTCCTTCAAAGTTAACAGCCTTGGAAGAAAAAATCGAATGTCGTCCATATCCTGGTTTAAACATGGACAATCTCCCCTTCTTTGCGATTATTGCAACCCAAGCTGAAGGCACAACTTTGATTCACGATTGGCCTTATGAAAAAAGAGCAATTCATATTAAGGATATAGATAAATTAGGTGCCGAGACCAATCTCGCTGACCCACATCGACTATTTGTTATTGGTAAAACTCAACTAAGACCAGCTGAAGTGATTTGCCCTCCCGCCTTGCGACCAGCGGCGATACTTCTAATTGGTATGCTCTCAGCTAAAGGCAAGTCAATTTTAAGAAATGTGTATAGCATCAATCGCGGTTATGAAGAAATCGCCGAGCGATTAAACAGCTTGGGAGCGAAGATAAAAATCTTGCGAGATTAGGATTTTTGTGCCACTATATAGAGAAATGAAATTACTGGCTGTTATTCCTATATCCAAAGGCATAAACAAGGAAACCTTGTCCTATTTTACCAATGCTGAAGTAGAGATCGGCTCTGTCGTCAAAGTGCCACTCCGAAAAAAAGTAATTCCTGGGATTGTTGTCGGCATGAATGATGTTTCGGAGGTAAAAGCAGATATCAAGAATGCCGATTTTGCGACGCGTAAAATAAAAAAAATAAAATCATCGACACTCTTGTCACCAGCTTTTATGCAGACTGTTGATACGGCGGCGCAGTATTTCGCTTCAACAGCAGGTGCAATTTTAAATTCTTTGATTCCAAAAAGTATTTTAGAGAATACTGATAAGATTAAAATAAATATAAAAAATAATAGCGATTCCCGGGCGCACGAAAAACTTGTGATTCAAAGCGATGACGAGGAACGCTATGCTAATTATAAAAGTATCATCCGAGAAGAATTTGCTAAGGGTTACTCGGTCTTCTTTTGCCTACCGACGATTCAAGATATTAAAAAGGCATATGAAAAATTAGCCAAAGGTATCGAGCAGTACACCTTTGTCTTGCATGGAAATTTAAGTAAAGCTGAGCAGATAGAAGCCTGGAATCAGGCCTCGAATGAGGAACATCCGATTTTAATTGTCGGCACTGGACCATTCTTGTCTTTAGCCAGACACGACCTTGGTACGATCATAATTGATAAGGAAAATTCTCGTAGTTATAAAAACCAAACAAGACCTTTCGTCGATATACGCACTTTTGCTGAAAAATTAGCGGAAAAATTAAAGGCTCGAATCATTTTTGGTGATTTATTATTACGAACAGAGACGCTTTATCGTCAAAATAATGCAGAACTATTTGAAATTGGTTCTCTAAAATTCCGCTCCCTCACCACCTCAGCCCAAGAACTTGTAAACATGAAAGAGCCCTTACCAGATAATACTTCCAGTGACAAAGAGGGACGTGAACCAAAATTTAAACTCTTCAGTGATTCATTTTTAAATTTGATCAATACAACTTCTGAAAATGATGAAAATATGTTTATCTTTGTCGCTAGGCGCGGGCTTTTTCCAAGCACGGTTTGCGGTGATTGTGGCACTATCGTAATATGTCACAGTTGTGGCGCCCCGACCGTCTTGCATAAATCCACCAAGGAAAATTTCTTTCTTTGCCATCGTTGTGGCGAACGTCGCAGTGCCTTGGAAAAGTGTCGCGATTGTCAGAGTTGGCGTCTTGTGACGCTCGGTATTGGCATTGAAAAAGTCGAGGAAGAACTCAAAGAAAAATTCCCTAATTTAAAAATCTTTAAAATTGATTCAGATAGCGCCACGACTCACAAAAAAGCCTTGGATATTGCATCCAAATTTTATTCTTCGCCTGGTAGTATTTTGCTTGGAACGGAGATGGCCCTGCTTTATTTGACGGAAAAGATCGCCAATACCGCCGTCGTTTCTATTGATTCTTTCTTCTCTATTCCTGACTTTCGTATTAATGAAAAAGTTTTGAATATCTTACTTAAAATTCGCTCTTTGACTTCGAAAAAATTACTAGTGCAGACTCGCGATATTAATCAGAAAATCTTCAAAAACGCACTTCAGGGAAATCTAGCTGATTTTTACAAAGAAGAAATTGTCGAGAGAAAGACATTAGATTATCCGCCTTTTTCAACCCTCATCAAAATTACTCTATCGGGCGAAAAAAGATCAGTTTTGGCAGGGATGGAGAAATTACAAAAAGATATGTCGCCTTTTGACATGGACGTCTTTCCCGCCTTTATTCCTTTGACAAAAGGAAAATTCAGTATGCATGCCTTGATAAAGATTAAGAGAGAAGAGTGGGTTAGTTTGGAGTTGTTGAGTAAACTAAAGGAATTATCGCCAGCCTATACCGTCAATATAGACCCCGAGAGTCTTTTGTAATAAGATAATGGTAATGAAAAGGAAAAATATTGAAATAGTGCAACGCGAGGCAAAAATCCTGAGAAATCTGGCCCAGACTGTGCCAGTGGCCGAAATCAAGACAGCAAAAATTCAAAAAATTATTGCTGATATGAAATTAGCTCTGGATGCCCAAGATGATGGCGTAGCGATTGCTGCTCCTCAAATTGATATCCCCTTGAGGATTTTCGTCGTTTCCAAGAAAGCCGAGATGATTATGAAGGGAATTGAAAAAATTGATGACGAGACTAAGAAAGACTTCCAGGACGTCGTTTATATTAATCCAGAAATTAAAAAAATATCCAAGACCAAAACTCTGGTCGATGAGGGTTGTCTGTCAGTCCGTTATGCTTATGGTAAAGTCGAGCGTGCAAATAAGGCCACCGTCACCGCTTATGACGAGAATGGGAAAAAATTTACCAGGGGCGGCAGTGGACTTTTGGCTCAAATCTTTCAGCATGAGACTGATCATTTGAATGGAGTCCTTTTTACTGATAAAGCTGTTGACTTAAAAGAACAACCACCGCTTGAACCAGAAAATTATGACAAATAAGATCAAATTTGCTTTTTTTGGTAGTTCTAAATTTTCGGTTTTTTGTCTTGAAGAGTTAAAGAAACTCGACCATCTGCCGACCGTGATCGTGACAACAGCAGATAAACCCCAGGGACGAAAAATGGAGATTATAAAAAGTGAAGTAAAAATTTGGGCGGAAAATAATCAGATTGAATATTTAACCACAGATCAGATTGAGAATTTTGATTGTGAATTATACCTCGTCGCTTCTTATGGAAAGATTATCTCTAAAAAAGTTTTAGATACTCCGAAATTTGGCGTTTTGAACATTCACCCTTCCCTACTACCAAAATATCGCGGTTCGTCTCCGCTCCAGACCCAAATTTTAAATGATGAGAAAAAAGTCGGTGTGACCATTATGCAAATTGATGAGCAAATAGATCACGGTCCAATCGTCGCACAAAAAGAATTAGAGATTAAAGATTGGCCAGTGAAGTTTGAGGCTTTAGAGAAAATTACCGCCGAAGAAGGTGTCAAATTATTTGCACAAGTTCTGCCAGATTGGATAGATGGAAAAATTGAACCGACTACCCAGAATCATTCAGCAGCAACTTTTACTAAGAAAATAGAAAAAAGTGATGGTTTGATTGATATTGTGAATGGCAACCCTTACCAAAACTTTTTAAAAATTCAAGCTTATAGTCTTTGGCCTCAAGCTTATTTCTTTATTGGTGAAACACGAGTGATTATCAAGGACGCCGAGTTCAAAGACGGTGTTCTAAATATCAAAAGAGTTCTACCGGCTGGTAAAAAAGAGATGACTTATGAAGACTTCCAGCGTGGTCTGAAATAATACTATTGAATAGTTATTTTTTGAATAATAGCTGAAGATAAAGGTAAATCATTGGCATCCACTTTCAAATTTTCGATCTTATCCACTATTTCCATTCCCGAAACCACTTGTCCAAAAACAGTATGCTTACCGACTAACCAGGGTGTCGCATTGGCTGTAATAATAAAAAACTGACTACCATTAGTATTTGGACCAGAATTAGCCATCGCCAGCATTCCGCGTACCATTGGTAAATCATTTTGTTCATCGGCAAATTTATAACCTGGGCCACCGGTACCATAGACGCTGGTATCCTCGCCTTTGGTATAAGGGTCTCCACCTTGAATCATAAAGCCTTTAATCACGCGATGAAATTTAGTGTTCTCATAGAAACCATCTTTCGCTAATTTGATAAAATTAGCTACGGTTTTTGGCGCCTGTGATGAGAGCAAACTAATCTCGATGTTTCCAAGATTTGTTTCAAGAATAATATTTTGTTTTGTTTCAGTCATAATATTTATTTTTTTATTATCATCAGATGAAGATAAATAGCCGATCAAAATTGTCACTGCAATAATCAGAATAATATACAAGACAGCTTGAGGGTTAATAATTTTTTTCCACATTTGATTTAGCTTTAGCTCCACCGCGACGAACCGCGCTGACTTTCTTGTCCTTACTTTTTTGTAATTCGCGAACCATTTCATCTTTAGCTACATCAATCGAAGCAAACAAATCATTCATCTCGGAAACAGCCCGAAAATTCTTGCCAGCGATAGCTAGATTTATTTCTGTTCGAAAGATCTCACCATTTTTGTGATGTTTGTTTATCTTCCCTAATTCGACTTCACATAAAACGCTGTCGGCCGGTACGGTGATAAATTTATCTAGATGCGCTAGTTTCTTGTAGAGATAGTCTTTTATCCCTACCGTGATCTTCATATTAGTTGCTTTTTCGTTGATTCGCATATTATTTCAAGATATCAATAATTTTTTGAAACATGACCAAAGGCAAAGCCCCGCTAATTGAGACCTTGGCCTTGTCTCCAGAAATAGACATATTTTCCTGCAAGCCATTTTGCTTAATATAATCAGTCAAACTCTTTTCTTGACTACTAGACATTTTTTCTTTCAGAACCACAATATTCCAAGGGGTACCATTACCGCCTGTATCCTGAGCATTTTGCACGTCTTGTTGAACTTTTGCACTATATTTACCGCTGTTTAAACAGGAATTAAATTTAACGACATCTAAACCAACATGCTCAGCAATTTTAGGTAATTCAGCGACATCCAAACCGTTGTTAGCGGGAGTAATTTCATAAATCCGATCGGTGTAGGCCCAAAATTTATCATTACCACCCAGTTCGCCAGCACACTCAAGTGCCGCCGCCTCATTTCTGGCTTTTGGATGTAATTGATCTAAAGGAAAATGACGATAAACCCAAGCTACTTCGCCAGTCTTGCCATATTGATCCATCACCTGCTTCATTGTTTGGTGCAATCTGACACAAAATGGACATTCGGTATCAGAATACTCAACAATAACAATTTTAGCATTTGGATTACCACGAATATGATCCTCGGCTGAAATCTCTCGAACTTTTTCTAGACTAGAAGCTTGCACTAATGGTTTTGTATCAACCGGATTATTTGTTTTTGAACCATCACTAAAATACATGGCCCCAGCAATTATGATTCCGGCGATTACAATCGCAATCGGTGTTCCTAGATTTGATTTAACTCCACCAACATTATTTTCTGTTTCCATTGATAATTATATTTATTAACTTATTACTAATAATTTCATTATAACAAACCGAAAGAGAGATGCAATCAAACTTTAGTCAAAAATATTGACTAAATATTTATCAATATCGCGTTGATCCATGTCGGAGAAATTTAAACCATCGCGATGAAGTCTCGTGGCTAATTTAATACCGACAAAGCGCCAATGCCAAGGCTCATATTGATAATAAGCGTTGCCCTTGGGATAGGATAAGACAAAACCATATTTATAAGCATTGCTCTCCAACCACTTAAAAGCTGGAGTATTTTCGAAAGTCGTGGCTAATACCGGCAGTTGATTAGCTGTGGTAATGTCGAGTGCGGTGCCCAATTGATGCTCAGAATATCCCTGATCAGCGGAAAATTGATTGGCTCCAGAACCGTAAGTCACTAGATAGTTAGTTTTCAAAGCCGATTGTGTTCCAAACGAACGATAAGCAGATACAATTTGTAAGGACATACCATCATCTTCAGCATCGTCAAACATGTCTTCCAAATACTTAAGAGCTGAAGCATGGAACTGTAAATTTTTATAATTAATTGCCAGATAATTTTGATCTATATCCTTTAAACGTAGAGGGATATAATTATCACTCAAAAAATATACTTTAGAATATTTTTGTAATAATTCCTGATCCGTCTTGGATAATTTTTCCAAAGTATTGACGGTGCCAGCAATATCATCGATCGTGTCAGCAAACTCTTCGGTTTGATTCTGTTGATCTTTCAATCTCTGGGCTAGTTCCTGACTAGTTAAAGTCGTTGTCGCCAAAGCCGCCTCTAAATTATTTAACTTCTGATTTAAAGTATTTGTCGATAAAACCATTTCTTTTTTAAAAGAAAGTAAATCAATCAGAAAAAAACCTCCGCCAATCAAGACACCTAATAAAATTAAAACGATAATAAAAATAATTACCTCTAAAACAACTGGCATTTTCTCCGTAGTCAAATGCTTGCGAATATAATTTCTCATTCCCCTATTTTAGCCTATTTTGGGCCAAATTACCATCAACGGAAGTCGATTTCAAACGGGTACATACCCATTCCACAAGAGCCTTTAAATAGTCCAATTTCTGGAACTCCGATATTAATATCAGTCGTGCCAGTTTGAGGTAAAAATTTATTTATATTTAGACTTGGAATTTTAACTGAGGA
Organism: Minisyncoccota bacterium; assembly: GCA_041674925.1. Lineage (GTDB taxonomy): Bacteria > Patescibacteriota > Minisyncoccia > Phycocordibacterales > GWA1-40-21 > CAIJXO01. The sequence goes on from JBAYUW010000004.1 coordinate 41,256, forward strand.
TGAACAATCAAAAGTCCCGCTCGTCTCAAATCTAATGATGGTGGGCAAGCCAGCCTGAGCAACACTTTTACGCGGCTGATAACCACCCTTAGCCTTTAATTCAACAATTTGTTCATTATTTATAAATGAAACATTGTTTGATTCAGCCTTCGATTGAACATTAAAATAACTTGCTCCACCGAGAGCATAATATAAATTAAATAAAGCAAAAAAGATGATGACTAGTCCGGCGGTTTTTAAAAAGATAACTGAATTAACTTTACTATTTATTGTCGAGGAACCAAAACTGATCAAAGCCAAGGTGGGTAAAGTTCCTAACGCAAAAGCGAGCATGGTCAATCCACCAGAAATAAAACTGCCCGTTGATAAAGTATAAATCTGCATTGATTGAGTGAAGCCACAGGGTAAAAAGAAAGTCGCTACTCCAATCAAAAATGGGGTGTATTTGTGACTAAAACTGGAAACTAAGGTAACAAATTTTGAAAAAGTCCGCGGAAAAGTAATCTGACAGGTTTTTAGACGTTGAAAAACATTTAATAAATTTAAACCCAAAAGCAACATTATTACAGCAATGATTATTTTTAGTATCGAGTCTGCAGTTGGTGATAAAGTAAAAATTGAACCGAGAGAACCAATCACACCTCCCAAAATAAAAAAGGAAACTAAACGACCGAGATGAAACAAAACTTGTGGTTTAATCTTATCATCGCCTTTTGAATAAGTAGCTGAGATTGATAAGACCAGACCGCCAATCACCGCCATACACGTCGAAACTGACGCCACTAAGCCAATTACCAAAGCTGTGCCGTAGGTCATGCTGGTGGGGTCAATAAAATCTACCAGGCCTAATCTCTGTAAAGCAAAGAATAAAACAATAATCAAAAAAGTGACAGAAAAAGCCCAAATAAATTCTAATTGATTTTTATTTTTGTTTTCATTCATTTGACTATAATCATAGCACATCTCTCGACTTGACAAAAACTTGTTCTAATATAATCTAAAATTAGATGCACACTGACAGTTAATGATAGTGAGAAGAGGAGAAATAGCCATGAGTAATACCTGGCCAATAACATCGGTTCGACACATTTGTGCAACGATCACTCCGTTCAATCGGAAGGGTGGTATCGATTACCCGAGACACGAGAGACACCTGCATTGGTTGGCAAATCAAGGGGTTGAAGCGACCGTAGAAGTGGGAACGACGGGCGAATCCACAACCATTCCACCCGACGAACACATCGAGATGGTTCGATGGGCGGTGAAGTTTTCGCCAATACCAGTGATTGCCGGAGCGGGAGCAAACAGCACCGAAGAGGCTGTCCATCTGACGCGGGAGTCGGAACAAGCCGGTGCCAGAGCAATTCTGTCAGTGGTTCCCTACTACAACAAACCGAATCAGGAGGGATTGTACCGACACTTCGTCAAGATTTGTCAGTCCACTGGCCTGCCGGTCTTGGTGTACAACGTGCCAGGCCGAACAGTTCGGGAAATCCCTCCCAAGGTAACCCTGCGGATTCGAGACAAGTGTCCGAACATGGTCGGTATCAAGGAAGCCACGAGCAATACGACCAACGTCCATCGGTATGTCCGCGAGGGTTTGCCGGTGTTCTGCGGCGAAGACGCGATGAACTTCCCAATGCTCTGTCTGGGGGCACAAGGGGTCATCAGTGTGGTCTCGAATTTCGCTCCGCATGTGGTCAGTGATTTGATCCAGCGGGTGCGCGAAGAGAGATTGTCGGATGCACGTTCGATCAATAAAGCGATGGTCGATTTGAGTGAGGCGGCCTTCGTGGATAGCAATCCGATTCCGGTCAAGTACATTTGTTCGTTACTGGGCTTCTGCGAAGATCGGTTTCGCCTGCCGATGACACCACTCTCTCAGGCCCTGCGAAAGAAGGTCCGAGCGGCGGTTAGCAAGTATGTTCCTCTCACTCGTATTCTGAAGTAAGCCACGGCCGTGGCCTGACTTCCCCCCGCTCTTTTCGAGAGCGGGGTCTTTTTTTAAGTTAACTTAAGACGATAGAAAAATTTTCGGATTTCCTCCACCCATAAAATGGATGAGGCGATTAGGATAATCATCAACCATTCTGATAAAGTCAGAGCCGTGGTCTTAAACAGATTTTGCATGATTGGATTATAAACCAGACAAAGCTGTAGGATAATAACTATTACCATCGCTCCTAATAAATACTTATTAGAAAATGGATTCATTTGAAAAACTGATTTTGATTCGTGCCGACAATTCCAGGCATTGAACCATTGAAAGACGGCTAAAGTTGTCACCGAAATCGTCCAGGCTTTGGTCAAATCATCAACAATATAAAAACTGAATAAAATTAATGTTCCGACGACCATCGGAATCGCCATCGAAAACATTCTTTGAACCATCAATTTATCGAGAATATATTTTCTCGGCTTATCAAATTTAGCCTGAAGTAAACCGCTTTCTTTTGGATCCATCGCCAGAGAAACATCGAGAAAGCCATCAGTCACAAAGTTTAGCCAGATGATTTGAGCTGGCAATAAGGGTAGAGGAAAACCAAGTATCATTGCGCCCATGATCGTCAAAGCTTCTCCCCAACTGGTCGAGAAAAGATAGAGAATAACTTTTTTAATAGTTTTATAAATATTTCTCCCCTCTTCAACGGCGCCAATTATACTACCAAAGTTATCGTCGAGCAGGACGATATCAGAAGCTTCTTTAGCGACTTCCGTTCCAATTTTTCCCATCGCCACACCTAAATCCGCCGCGACCAAGGATGGAGCGTCATTCACACCATCACCAGTCATGGCTACAATTTCCCCTCGAGTCTTATAACAATTAATAATTCGTAGCTTATGTTCAGGTGTAACTCTTGCGAATACTGTAACCTTGGCTAATTTTAAAGACAATTCTTTGTCTGATAAATTATCAACATCGGTTCCCGATAAAACTTCATCACCTTTTTTATAAATCCCCGCTTCAGTTGCTATCGCTTGAGCGGTAATTTTATGATCCCCAGTAATCATCACCACTCGCATACCAGCATTGTGTGCATCAGCCATGGCCAAAGCCACCTCTGAACGCAGTGGGTCTTTCATTCCCAAGAAACCAACGAAAGATAATTTATCAATAAATTTATCGGTCAAAATATCAGTAAAATTATTTTTAACCGCCAAGGCGATGATTCTCAAACCCTCTTTCGACATTTCCTGAAAGACTAATTCTAATTTATTCTTTATTTCATCAGAGAGATGCTGACAGCGATTTAGAATTTCTTCTGGTGCACCGACAACAGCTAGGACTTCATCTTTATCAACCTGATGAACAGTAGCATGATACTTTAATTTATAATCAAAAGGTAATTCCGCCAAAACAGGATTTTCTTTTTCCAAACTATCTTTATGGAAACCGAGTTTCTGGCTAAAGACCAGCATCGCGGCCTCGGTCGGGTCGCCAGCCACCCGCCAAACTTTTTCTGCTTCGGAAAATAAAACTCTGGCATTAGAACAGAAGGCACTCAACCTACCCATCAAGGCTAACTCGGGATGATTTATCGGATCAATTAAGTTACCCAATAAATGGATTCCACCTTTTGGTTCATAGCCATTACCTTCAATTTCAAACAGTTGACCGGAGGCCAAATACACTTTCTGAACCGTCATTTCATTCTTAGTAATCGTTCCGGTTTTGTCCACGGCAATCACCCGCGCTTGCCCCAGAGCTTCCACCGCCTGGAGTTTTTTCACCAAGGCATTACGTTTAGACATTCGCCAAACACCTGTAGCCAAAACAAGTGTGATGACGATCGGTAAACCTTCGGGAATAATAGACACCGCCAAAGAAATCACTGTTCCAAACATTTCTCGATAAGATTTTCCAGAAAAAACTCCGATTAAAAACAAGATCACGCTCATGAGAGACACCACTAAAATAATCAAGCGGGAGAGATTGCGAATATTTGTCTTTAAAGGCATTTCAGCATCAATCGCCGACAATTCTTTTGAGATTTTCCCAATCACCGTATCTACCCCGGTCATCACCACCACAGCTCGCCCGCTGCCAGCCAGAATATTTGTTCCCTTAAAAAGCATGTTGTTCTGATCGGCGATCGTCAGTCCACTTTGATTTAATGGGTCAATTATTTTTTGTACTGGTTCGGATTCTCCTGTCATGGTTGACTCATCCACCTTTAAGTTTGTGACGGCAATAAGCCTGGCATCGGCCGAGACCTTTTCTCCTTCTTGCAAGATTAAAATATCCCCGGGGACAATTTCTTCATCAGAGACAATCAACTCTCGACCATCACGTAGAACGGTCGCCTTAGTCTCGGTAATTTTTTTCAAAGCCAGTAAAGTATTTTGGGCCTTACCTTCCTGGATTGTACCAACTAAAGCATTAAAAATCAGAACGATTAAAATAATTATACTATCGACAACCTCGCCCATCAAAAAAATAATCAAACAGGCTAATAATAAAATATAAATAAGTGAACTTTGAAATTGCCTGAGAAAAATTATAAAATAATTATCCACCTTACCGACTGGTAATTTATTCGGGCCATAATCGGTAAGTCTTTTCTGAGCTTCATTTTCGGTCAAACCTTGTTCATTTGACTGGACTCGCTCCAAGACGTCTTTGCTGCTCTGCTGATAAAAATCTTTCATGATAAATATTTATTTAATAAAAATTTCTAGGCTAATAAATAGTAAATAAATCAAAAGCAGAATCCAACTTTCTTTGGTTGAAACTTTTCGTCCGGTCAACATAAAATAGATAAAAAATATAACTGAAACAAACAGAGCTAGACGACTCCAAAAATAAGAAAAAAAATCTATATTACTGATTGGCGAAATGAGTGAGACTAGACCCAGGACCAAACAAGTTGATACCACGGTCGAACCAAAAAGATTCCCCGCCATGAGTTCACCTTCTTTTTTGTTGGCCGAGAAGGCTGAAAAATAAACTTCTGGCAAAGCCGTACCCAAACCAACAATCAGGACACCAATCATCACGAGCGGCATATTTAATTTCTCAGCAAAAAATATGGACGATTTGACAATACCCTGTGACGCGGTCATGAGCAATACGGCCCCAAAAATAAAGCCACCAAAGTCTCTAAAAAATAAAATAATTTTTTTAAGAATTGAAAGATTATTTTTTGTCCTCAAATCGTCAAAAGGGATGTCATGTCTCTTGCCATTTTTCAGCATTCTTAAGACATAGACCACAAATAGACCTATTAATATCAGACCGTCGATTCTGGATAAATCACCATCTAAGATTAACAGTAATGGAAAGAGAGCGATGAAAGCAGAGAACAGAGCAGTCGTTTTAACTGTCTTAGATCGAACCCAAAAACCACCGCTAACCAAAACGCAAATAAAAATCGCCGCCGTAAAATGAACGATGTTTTGTCCAATAATATTACCGAGAGATAATTCGGGTATACCCCTTAAGGCCGAACTGATACCGATAAAAAGTTCTGGCGCGGCAGTCGCCAAAGACATCAACAAGAAAGCCACTGTAAACCGTTTCAAGCCTAAAAACTCGGAAATTCTGGAGAGGGACTTTACGAGCCAGCTACCTGAGTAGATTAAAAGTAAGCAAGAAAACAAAAACAATAAAATATAAAAAGTCATGACTAACTTATTTTAGCAGATTTTATGATATAATTAAAGGAATGGACCAAGTGATAATAACTCTTGAAAATAAGATTGCTTTAATTTCTCCTATTATTTTATGGCTGATCTTTATCGTGATTTTTCTCTTTGCTCTAGTTTTTACTCTCATCCTAAATCATCATTGGCGTCTGTATGAAAGCACTAATCCTAAAATGCATCGTGGGCGATTGCTTTATTTTTGGGTCTTAGGTTTGCTTCTTTTATCCGCCTTGATTTCTTTAATCATTTTTCAAAACCTTAATTAAAATTATGACCGTCTTATTAGAAAATGAAAAAAGTATAGCTGAAGTCCGAAAACATCCTTTTTATTTTTATACCCAATCGCTGGGTTTAATGATTCTCATGATAGCACCTTTTTTTATTTTTAGGATTTTTTCCTTGATAATCAACTGGACCTATTTAACCGCCGAAGTTGTATCTTTTTTAATCTTTGCCTATACAATGTTTTTATCAGTAATTTGGATACTTTTGTTTATTTCCTGGACCGACTATTTTGTCGATGTTTGGATTATTACCGATACTCGAATCATCGATTTTGAACTTAAGGGCCTATACCATAAAGATGTGGCCAGTGTCAGACTTGAAGATATTGAAGATGTGAAAGTCGTGGTCACCGGTATCATTGAGTCTTGGCTAAAGATTGGTAATTTATATATTCAAACCGCCGGCATGGAAAGAGAGTTTGTGATAAAAGGCGTTTGCGAACCAGATAAAATGAAACTAGCAATCATGAAGGCGGTTGAGGCTCATCATCAAAGTAAAAACTAAGCTCGTCTTAGTACTTTGACGATAAAAAGAAGAATGATCGCGCCAATAATAGCGACAATAAAGCTATAGAGATTAAAACCATTCACTCCACCTTGGCCTAAGATACTCATTAGCCAGCCACCAACGACCGCACCAACGACACCCACAACAATATTCAATACGACCCCCTGCTCAGCATTTGTGCCCATAATCATCGACGCAATCCAACCCGCTAAAGCCCCAAAGATAATCCAAATTATTATTCCCATATATTTATAATTTATTACTAATTAATAAAATGACCTGATACTATCAATGCCGTCTGAAGTAGTTAAAAATTACAAAATAGATAAACGCTATCAAACAAATAATTGTTGTAATAGTAATACTTGCGTATTTCCCATCAAAACCAGATACTGAGACATGCTTGAGTAAGATTCCAAGATACGCCCAAATCAAGACTAGACCGTAAGCTATATCTTTGTCTTTATTCATTCTCAAAATACCAATAAGCGCTCCAACTAATAAAATAATACTTGTCCAGACAAAGTCAGCGAGACCAAATCCTTGCCAACCAAGACTGACTAAATAGACAGAAATATTGGCAATGGCTGCGACCGTAATCCAACCAAAATACACACTAAATGGCAGTCGAATAAAAACTTTTTGCGATGGTGTGAAATTTTCTACTCGTAAAATATCAGCAATTTTTATGAGTGAGACAAGCAGAACAATCATAATCAAAACCGATAGACCGATATAATCATAATGCCAAGCAAAAATCCAACACACGTTAGCTAAAGACGTGAGAATAAAAAACGGGTTAATTTTTTTAATAAGATCAGCTATTTTTTGTTCTTTATTTACAAATTGATATAGAACGTAACCAGCGAGTAAAAGATAAATCAAACCCCAAATCGAAAAAGTAATCCCGGCTGGGGCAAAAAGATTTGGATAGGCGTCAGATATTTCACCCGTCGAACGATTATTGATTGGTAAAGCGTTGGCCAAGAAATTTACCACGATCATCGCAATATAAGCACCCCCAGCAATTATTTTTATTAGTATATTTTTTTGCATGTTATTTTGACTCCAAATAAAATCTCCAGAGTTTTTTCATGTCTCTTCTGGTCAAGGTATCTTCAATATCACTTTTCTTCATCCAGACAAATTTGGCGATGGCCAGTTCCTCCTCTGAAACTTCTTGTTTTTCTAAGTTTGCTAATTTGGCAAAAACTAAATGATAGTGAGCAAATCTATTGACCTGTTTAACCGTATGATAAAAAAGTCCATGTGAGACACAATTCATCGGCAGTATTTCAGCAACATTTTTATAACCGGTTTCTTCCAAAATCTCTTTACGCACAGTGTCTTGTAGAGTGTCTCCTGGTTCGATTCCACCCGTTAAAAATCCGCACCAACCATTGCTCCATTTTGCAATCAGATACAAGTTTTCCGTCGGATGTTGAATGATTACAGCTATAGGATCACGCTCGACTATACGCACATCTGGTCGAAAATTATCCAATCCCCCACTTTCGTTTATATCAGCGTCTGGATAAAGCTCCAATATTTTCTCTTTTGTTAAATTTGGTTCCATCATCTAACAAATATATCAGAAATGTGCCCAAAGTTCTATTAGTCTAATTTGACTTCTATACCATCTCCGACAAAAGTGTATTTTCCGTCCTGGACAACAATACCCTGTCCGTCTCTTAATATTCTTAATGGATATTTTAAATTTTTCATTTTAGTTCTAACCTCTAGTTCTTTTTCGTCTGCATAATGAGCCCTTAAGCAAAACGGAATATAGTTGAGCGCTGTAAAATCAGAAACCCCAAACCTGTCTATTGTCTCATCGCTCCAATCTGAGACTTCAATAGTCGGACACATAATATATGACCCGGCGCTGGTGCCAATGTAAACCCTATTCTCACTAAGTAATTCTTTCAAAATATCAGCAAAACCTGTTTCCCTTATAATTTTTAGAAGATAAAAAGTATTACCGCCTTCAATATGAATAACATTTTTGTCTTTGAAAAAAGTCAGTAGTTCTTCTTTACTTTTATCTTTAATATCTATCTCTTCAAGGTTATAACCATTTTCTCTTATAGTTGGTATTATGATTTCTTGCACTCGTTGACCAAAGGTTCTAGCACCTTTTGAGGCCGTGGTAACATAACCAATTTTCATCTTGTCTTTTGAAATACCAGTTAGGTTGTAGCCATATTTCAAGAGAAAACTTAAATCTGAAGCGAGAATGAGTTTCATAAAGTATTACTATCCTTTATTTTCCAATTAATCTCAAACGAAATAGAATATTTACCAGGAATTTTCCACTTAGAAAATCTTAAGCATAAAAACTGAAACTTATTTTCAGCAATTTTACCCAGCCCCCACCGATTCAGGGTCAATTCAATATCGATGACGCCACCCGAACTTCTGTCCCTCACGATGTTAAAGGCACCTACGATAACTACTAACAGCCCGAGTCCCTGAGCGCCAGGGCTGTCGTCGTATCCACCATATATAAATAAAAATATACCGAGCAGTATTGCCAGTATTGAAAATATTATTTTACTATTCATCTTATAAATATAACAGAAATATTACAAAAGTTCTATAAATAACTATCAAACCAAATAGCATGACAAGTATATCCCCCCGGATTCTTTTGCAGATAATCTTGATGATAATCCTCGGCTGGATAAAACTTAATAAGTGGCTCTAAAGTGGTAACCACGGGATTAGGCCAGCGTTTTGATTTGTTTACAATTTCAATAAAGTTTTGAACCTCTTCTCGCTCCCCTTCATTGCTGTAGAAAACAGCAGAGCGATACGAAGTGCCCATGTCATTACCTTGTTGATTTAAAGTGGTGGGATTATGGATCTGAAAGAAAAAATCCAGCATCTTTTTGTATGAAGTTTTTTCTGTATCATATTCAATTTCTACCGCTTCAGCGTGACCAGGATGATTTTCGTATGTTGGATTATCATTCTGACCGCCAGTATATCCAACCCGAGTATTTACGACACCAGGCTGTTCTCGAATCAAATCCTGTAACCCCCAAAAACATCCGCCGGCCAAGATTATTTTTTTAATCATGATTCTTATTTTGTTATTTATCCTGCCCAGGAATAAATTTCATTGAGACAGAATTCACACAGTGTCGGATATTCTTTTTCGTTAAATTTTCGCCTTTAAATATATGACCGAGATGTCCGCCACATTGGGCACAGGTTATTTCAGTTCTGACCCCGTCTTTATCCAAATTTTTCTTCACCGCATTTAAAATCTAATCATCAAAACTTGGCCAACCACAATCTGATTCGAATTTATCTTTCGAGTCATAAAGTGGGGCGCCACACTGGCGACAAACATAAATTCCGGTCGCTTTATTATTTACATATTCACCAATAAAAGGTGCTTCTGTTCCCTTATCGATAATAATTCTTTTTTCCTCTGGGGTTAATTCTTTCATTTTCATTTTTCTAATTCGAACGGGTAGTGATTAATATTATCATTTGTGGCGATGGGGGCAACCACCCCAACAACATGGTCGACGTACTCCTTCCTTGAGTTCGACGCGCACTCTTTCTACGTGTTGTTTTCTTGTCTTTGTCTTTTTAACCGATGTGACCCAACAAATCCATTCGTTACGAGCAAGTGGAGTTATATCCTCCCACATTTTTAATGCTTTTTTATCTGAAGTCAAGACATTAAGTAAATCGCTTGGTACTTCATGTATCACACCCTTAGAAATTTCTTTTTTAATCATTGTCAATATCTACTATCACCTTAAACCCACCATAAGCAAAGCGTTTTATATCAAAGGGAATGGGTGTATCTTTGTATTTTTCAGCTTTCTTATTCATCTCGGTCATAACTTTTTTATTTACCTGATCACGGTGCGCCTTGGACTTATAGACAATAAAAGAAAACCACACTGATTCGTTTTTCTTTGCCTTTATCATTTTTGGAAAAGTAAGCGCTGGAGTCATTCCACCCATGTTCGGGTTCATGTCCTCACCCACACATTCTTTATAATCAAGCGCACCGTATTTAAGCCACATTTTGGCTCCTTCCTGGGCCATTTTGTGATAATCGGCAAAATTTCTTTTTGGCACCACAAGCACAAAGCCATCAATATATTTTTTGCTATTTATTTTCATAGTATTATTTAAATTAATATAAAATGTCTTTTAATAATTAATTATAACAAAATGAGATGAATTTTACATTAATAAGAGGAAGTCAAAAATTGTTTTGTATAAAAAGAACCCGCCAGCAAGCCAGCGGGTTCTCCGTTCTGCTTGTTAGCGGGTTATTGAGGAAGGAGCTTGATGTTCATATTCTGGAGATCTGCTCCACCGGCCTCGATCTGGATCTTACGGCTGGTCGTCTTGGACCAAGGCACTCGAATGACGATGCATCCGACTTTGACTTCACGTAGTGCCGCCTGAACTCCTTTGATGAAATTCGCCTGGAGATTATCACCAAAAGAACAAAAACGGCAGAGAAACTCACGACTGCTTATCTGGAGTCGCACCGTGTGGTCGCCACGCTGATCGCGCACTTCCACGGCCAGATAATACCTGGCGGGCGACTCGCAGTCTCCCTGGAACCGATGGACAACAAAGTCGTTGTCCGCCACCGGTGGCGGTTCCTGTGTCTCCCAGTATTGAGCCAGAAATTCCTTCAGCTCACACTCCAGACTCTGGATAGTTACCAGTTGCATACTGGACCTTCTTTCTTCCTATATGCCGAATCACCGCGCAAAGATGCGATATTGCGCACATTCGGCATTGTTTGCATCCATACAGTATTATACAAACGAGAAAGCTTTTGTCAATTTAAACTCCCTATGGCGAACAAGCTCAGAACTGCAATCAGGTTGTATTGAACGAGAACTGTAAATGAGTAAAATTTTACAAACTTTCGACTACGTTCAATTCCTTAGTGATTATCCTTGCAGAATGTTCAGCATCAGACGGTCGATCAAAAAGAAACGAACCTTTGAAGGATTTATTTTCTAAAAAATAATGGGAACCAATATTCATCGTCAGACCACATTTGAGAAAATGGAATAGAATCGAGAGAAAACCATTCCGGTCGCATTTCTTCAGTCTCTATTGGTTCCCCGATAAAATGAGTTAGCTTAAAAATGTGAACTTCCAAAACTTTTTCGTCGTTTTGAAAAGAAAAATCAAGTACTCCTCTTTTTTCTAAGACACCATCCGTTATTCCAGTCTCCTCACCAATCTCTCGAAGCGCACCTTGTTCGATTGTCTCACCCGACTCAACCTTTCCGCCAAAGCCGTTCCACCTTCCAACACCAAATCCCCTCTTCTTCATACCGAGAAGAATTTTACCATCTTTGACGGGAACACATAATGTTAGTACTTTCTTCATAAATTTTTATCCTTATCTATGACTATATTTATAACTTATACTCCCACCCTGGTTGCCATTTAAAAGTCGAGGATATTAATTTTTCTATTGGAAAAGGTACGTTAATCCTCTTTGGTTTTTCCGCTTCCACTTCAGCACTAGGATACTGAGTATAATCTCCATAATTACACTCCCTTAATCTAGCATCTTTTATAATTGGCCATTTATTACCAAAACCAATCTCGGCACTTTTAACTGCTCGTTGTAAATCAGACACAAAAATTACATCAAAATGATCATTCATATATCTTTCGCCCATTTCTTTTGATTGTTTTTCTCCTAAAGGTGATAAAGCCACATCATTCCAGCCAGATGATAAATGTGCCTCATTATCAAAAGTTGTCCCGTGAGCTTCAAAAATTATCGTCATCATCTAGAAAGTATAGCAAAGATTAAAAGTTTTTAACACTTATTAAATTTTATATAAAAAAAGAGCCCCAACGGTATCGTACCGTGAGACTCATTTGCAAGCATTTGTAGCCTTAGGACCGTGAAAGAAACAGAAGGAGTGCAGCGAAAATCGCGCCCACAATCCACAGTATGTGTTGAATTGTTCTTCTCCTCCTGACTATCGCCGAGCGTCCAGGCAGCCCCAGCTTCTGGCAGGAATGACATACGCCGTCCTTGTGGTGAATAGCGTACCATATTTCACCGCAATGTATGCAAGGCTCTTTCCTTTCATTCTCCACCTGAGCGAGACTGTGGGCCAAATCAATAGCTGCATCATCCACACCAGGCTTATGCATGATATTTCCTTTCGATTGCGTTGAATCTATTTCGATATTACATCATTCCACACAAAAGTCAAATCACTAAAGAGCAACTCATTTTCTCTTAACTATAAAAAATATCAGACGACCCATGAGTGAAAAAAGTAGAATGAAAACTATTGCTGCAGTAATATTAGATAGTGCTGTGGCGACAACGCTGCAATCACTGCTACCACTCATAATGTCAAAATTTATCTGACATTTAAATAAAGTTTCAGCGAATGCGGCAGAAAGAAACAAAAAGATGATAGCAACAACAAATAAGAAACTGTTTCCGCCAAGACCAATATCAGATATATTTAAAATGATATAAAAGATAGCCAATATGACTATTCCAAAGATTGCCCCCTGAAGCCAGCCTCTTCGTAGATTTTCATATTACAAGAATTATATCACAATTAATAATTTTATCTAAATGAATCGATAAGCTTATTAAACTCATCTAAATATATATTTTTTTTTGAATTACCACTATAATTATTAACATACTGATTATATTCCAACCCAATAAAAATATAACAATTATCACTTACAATCCCCCTCCCTTCATGAGCATATATACCTTCGAAAGTCCCCCACGGCTGATTATATAGTACAAAATCTTTTTCAGCAGAAATTATTGTCCTTGGAAAGTCATCTTTTTTATTTTCTTCTTCAACCAACTTCAAATATTCTTCCTTAGTAGTTCCTAGTTCTTGTACACTAACAAAAAGCCTGGCCCCATCTATTAATGCGCCTTTAATTAGATTCTGTGTTCTATTACCATTCTGATCATAGGAAAAAGCGTATGGTCCATCTGGGATCATATAGTCACCATATGTTGTATCACTTGTTTGATACAAATATTCAATTTTTGTTGGTGTCTCAGCAGACCTTGTTGAACTGGAAAGTCTGAACGAGTCTGGGATCGGGTAGGTAATACCACAATCGAGCTTGTCGTGATTGTATCCACCGAAGAAGATAATTAGGAAAATAAGAATTACTCCTGGTATTATAAGCTTGATCCATGTGGCCATAATTAATAAATTTTAATTAAGATTTGTCGGTCAAATATTTCCCGGTAATACTCAGTGCGAATGAGGGAAGAATAATAAATACTGTGGTAAACAATAATCTGATCAACATTTCACTTAAAGGAGAGTCTGGGGTGTCTGGTCCAGAGGCGGTAAGGATAATCAAAATACCAATGATTCCAAAAAGGATGGATGAATAAATAAAAATTTTTGTAGCAATCTTTTGCATGAATTAAGTATATCAAAATTACAAAATAAATAACACTTTACTTTGGTTTGCAAATGCTCCACTGGTTAGAAAACGTTAGAACCTGTTTTGAGTATAAATAAGGGTTAATTGACGGGGGTGGTCATAAAGAATCATTTTTTACTCACAACTCAAGACTGCCTATCTCTTGGACAATGTTGGAACCTCCGTTTTGGCAAAACAATAACAGCCCGTTCATACTTACTACTAAATTAGCAGGTGTGAACAAGCGTCGGAATAAACTAAATCCCAGGTTGCGGAATCACTACGCGCTCACGACGCGAAGCGAGACGGGTAAGCTTATCTGAGAGCCGATAAATATAGATCTCGGGTCCGCCATTATATCGATCCACGCCTGCAACAAAAAACTCGTCACCCACCTTAAACAGAAAGTAGGTCATCCACTTGTAGGGGTGTAGGTGCTCTGTTTTCTTTTCGCAGAATTCAATAATCTGATCCTGTGTAAAACACAAACGATCAAGATCTACACCAAATCCACTGAAGATCTGCTGGAAAAGGCCATCATTGATCATTTCCAGAACATGAACAGGAGTTGCAGGCCTTTCTTCACTCTCAATATCTGTTCCGTAATTGATGAAATCTTCATCAATATATCTAGGAAAAAGGTCTTTTGCTTTCGCAATCGTCTTTTTTCCGCTAGTAGGTCCAATTGTGATTATCTTACCCTCGGAGACCGAATGAAGATACGGATTTTCCTCTAATGTGTTATTGTTTTCCAATCTATTCCTTTCGTCCTCCATTTCTTTTTTCGAGCTAATCATCTTGAGAACACTAATACCATTTTTTGTTGGAATGTACGCATGAGAAGAATTACACCACCTCAGATCTGGGATATTAGGATGAGAAATTACTATTGGAATTAGTGGGTGTGGTGGATTAGTTTTGAAATAAAAAGGATTATCTGGAGATGCCACTACAGCTTTTTTAAGCACTCCATCCTGCTGATCAAATAGTTTTTTAACTGACTCAATATATCTATTGTAAGTGGCGTTTCCTTCGCTAAAGCCAAACATCGGTCTATTAAAATTATCAAAGACAGATAAGGGACTACTCTTATCTCTATCTAAATTCCAAATTCCTCCTTTCTGAACACTTAGACCGAAGCCGTGTATTAAAAAATTACCATCCTCAATATATGTTTGAAGTTTTTTGTAATCTCCCGGGTCATCAGATACTATTCTATCAATTTCACTTATTTCACCGTTAGGACCAATAGAAGAAAATACAGTGTAGCCATAATCTTTTGTGCCATCGGATCTCACGGCCTCTCCAACCTCAGGGTCAAATATCTTCTGCATTAAGATTTTGTCAGAAAAACTCTCAAAACCTGGACCGTGGTATAGACTCATAACATGAATATTTTCTTTTTTAAAAAAAGAATTTCCTAATATATCGATAATATTTTTCAGCGTAGAGATTATTTTCCATATATTCTCTTCTAGTTCGTCGAGGCTTTTATTTTTATAACGAACGTAATGATCCGCTTTCAAAATATTGTTTCTAATAAAATAGATCATTGTGTGATAATTATCAAAAGACTCAAGAGAATCTATAGAATTTAACTTTCTAAAATTAACAATATCTTCGTCAAGAGAAAAATTTTTATCTAAATTTTCAATATAAAGTTCTATTATCTCTTTAATTTCATTTATGGATAAAATCTGCGAAAAAATATCATTTATCTCTTTCCATGTCAATTCTTTTCTCAAATACCCCTCAACTCCACCGGTCTCCTTAATTAAACGTTCTGGAAATTTAACTAATTTTTCCTTTGGAGTAACCTCTATACCATTTATAATGACTTTATGAAAAATAGATTCTATCTCATTCGCGCGTATATTAAAAGATTTTCTAATAATATCGGGCATTTCATTACCCATGATGAAGTCTCTATAATAATTACTTAGTGTATTACTAAAGAATCCGGGGTGCGTTTCACAATATTTATATATATCAAAATGCCTGAAACTATTTCTCTGTAAAAATTCTCTTATAAATTCTGCTTTTACCTCATCTGGAGGAACATATTCATCAAATATTTTGGAATACTCCCATTTGGTTTTATCTTGCTGATTAATGAAATCGTCATACATTTGATTTGGATCCAGAATATCACACTCCTCTTGTTTATTTTCTATTTTGAATGATTCCATATTAAAAATATAGCAAATTATTGTACTCGAGACAAATTATTGAGAATATGTTGAAAAGTAAATGTGTATGATTTGGCTAACAAGATTGGTGTGACATAAATAGGATTCCGCCTTTTACCAAAGATAAAAAGTTCGAACCATCAGAATGGGTACCTCAAAACACCTTTGATTTATAGGGCTGAAACTTTTGCTCCGTGGGTAGGGATCGAACCTACGACCAATCGCTTACATTTTGTCCAAAATTTCTTTTGGTATGGACTATATCATCATCCTTCATTTTATTGAGTGGGATGTGGGGCGCTTCGCTAGTCATCCTAAAATGACAGCTACTCTCTTGCGAGATAGTCTCTGAACCTTTACGTCAATCGACGCACTTGGCTGCTGATTGCCCACGACTTTCTTTAAAAAAGATACGTTTGGGTTTCCAGCAATTCACCTCATTTTTCATCCTAAATTACTTTAGGAAGCTGCGTAATACCGTCATGTACTTCCATATGACAATTAGAACAGACCAGGACACATTTCTTAATTTCTCTCTCAATTTTTTCCCAAGAACGAGTCAAACCCCTCGACGAGAGATCGAAATTTTTCTTCTTTGGATCAATATGATGGAAACTAAGTGCTCTCTGACATTTACTATAGCCACACAAAATACACTTATTGCCTTTAGATGTTCTGGCCATCTCACGAAGTTTTCTTCTTCTTCGTTTAACAGCCTCTCGCATATAAACAGCACGGTCGGCATAAGTCCTTGTTTCTTTTTTGGTATACATATATGAAGTATACCAAGAAAATTAGAACTTCTCAACACAGGCGATCGCTCTACCGCTGAGCTACCACGGAATATCTATTCAATTGTAATGAACAGTGTTCTTGTCAGAACTCTCATATACTAACAGAAAGTCAGAGAAAAATAAAGAGGACAGCGACTAGCGCTTGATTGGCAATTGCAAACAGAACGTCGAGCCCTTGTTCGGTCCGGGTGATTCGGCCCAGAGTTTACCGCCATGATGCTTGGTGATATTACGAGCGGTGTAGAGACCGAGACCCAAACCTTCAGTGTCGGCCAAACGTGCACTTTTGGAACGATAAAAATGTTTGAAAATTTTTCGACCATCAAAGAAGCCGAAACCGATGCCGTTATCTTTTATCTTTAGGGTGATGTATTTTTCTGAAACACCAAACAGAGCGTTGATTTGACCTTCACGTGGAGTGTATTTGAGAGCATTATCGATCAACATATCAACGACAAATTGTATTTTCGCTTTATCAATTATCACTAACGGTAATTCCCTATCGGAATCAACTGAGAATTTAATATTTTTATCGCGAATCATCGCTGAGTATTTATTCATCGACGTTGTGACAATTTCTCTCAAAGAGACAGCCTCAAAAGCATACTCCAACCGTCGATCAAACTTGGCGAAACCAACCAAGAGATCCACAATTTCCATCAGTCTCTCGTTAGCTTTTTCCATCTCCATTAAAAGATCTTTTTTCTCCAATAGAGTTATGTCTTTTTGCAGCATGTTTATCGTCCAGCGAATACCAGTCAGCGGGGTTCGAAATTTATGAGTAATGATGGTGATAAATTGATCCCGAGCTTTCGTATTTTCAATTTCACGATAAATAAATAACAAAATAATAACGATAATTAGAATAAGGGATAAAAATAGAATAACTGACTCATCAAGTAGGGCGAGACGAGTATCTTTAAAGAAGTTGATTCCCGTTAAAAAGACTAGGGATAGAGCCAAGAAAATGACGAACAAAAAACTATAGCTTCTTTTCATAACTAGTTTATTATAATACAAAAGACAGATTTGTGCTATAATAAACCCATGGGATTATACAATATACTTTTCGGTGGTTCATCGAAACCCCGAGTGACAGAAAAAGAATTTAAAAGAACTAAATCAGAATTATACGCTGAGGGTTTTAGTAAAAGAGAACGATCAAAAATTGACGAAATCTTTGGAGCTGATTTTAATATGCTCGGAACCGACAATCATCCTCGAGGCTTGGAAAGAGATGAAATAGACGCCCGAATAAAATGGATGAGGGCAAACAAAAGCAAACACGGCTTTAGTGATAGTGAGATTAGTGAAGTCGAGGCGGCTTTAAAGAAGAGACTCTAAAACCTGCATTGTATCTTTCGCAATCTGACCCATCTCGTCAGTCTTTCGGACCAGGATTTTTACTTTTGAATCAACTGCTGAAATATCAACATCGATTGATTCACTGTTATCATTTTTTATCTTATCTAATTTTACACCCAGACTTTCCAAACCGGAACAAATCTTTTCTCGCATCACAAACGATCGCTCGCCCACAGTGGCGGTGAAAATTAAAGTATCTAAACCACCGAGCACAACAAAGTAAGAGCCAATATATTTTTGAAGATGGTAGGCATACATATCGAGAGCTAATTTGGCTTGACTGTTCCCTTCTTTTTCTAGTTTGATTAAATCGCGAACGTCCGAGCTTTTTCCACTAACGCCAAGTAGGCCACATCTTTTATTCAAATATTCTTTCAATTTTTTGCCTTTTAAGCCGAGATTATCGGTCAAGAAAGCCAAGACTCCGGGGTCGATATCGCCCGCCCGGGTCGCCATCATCACGCCTTCAAGGGGTGTAAAGCCCATAGAATTTTCCACACATTTGCCATCTTTAATTGCCGTCACGCTCACACCGCTACCAATATGGCAGATAATCAAACGACTTGGTAAAACACCGCTTTCTTTTTGTAATTTATTTAAGACAGACTCGACTGAAATTCCATGATAACCGTATTTTTGAATATTAAATTTTTGTGAATCTTCAAAAGGTAGTCCATAATATTTAGCTTTATCAGGAATCGTGTCGTGAAAATCGCTGTCAGATACTCCAACAATCGGAATATTTTTGAAAGTCTTTTTCAGGGTCTTAATCATTTCATAAGTTGGCAGAAGATGTAGCGGCGCATCGTGCACCATCTTTTTTATTTCTTTTTCATAAGCTTTATCGATAATTTTATCATCTTGGAAATGCTTACCGGGAGCCACGATTCTAATGCCAACACCGGCAATCTCCTTTTGGTTTATGATAATACCCTTCATGACAAAACCAGACAGAGCGTATTGTAAAGAATGCTCGAATTCTTTTTTGGTTAAAGTCTTAACCTCTTTCTGATTGTCAAAATAAAGTGTTCCGACATATTCAGCTCTTTCCAAATGCCAAAAACCCAAACACTTTTCTTTGGTATAGATAGCGTATTTTTCTGATGCACTTCCCCTATTTACAATTAAATATTTTTTTTCCATTGCCATTTCAAGATCTCTTCTGGATCATCACCAACGCGCATAATATAATCCTTATGATCTTTGATTTTATTCTGATAAATTAAGACAAGTCCATTAGCTTTTTCTTGATCGATTACTCCATTTTTGGCCACCTTTTCGATCGCCTCGATGAACAAGTTGTAACGATCAGTTTTGTTGCGAATATGAAGATCGAGGGGGGTGGTAGTGGAACCACTTTCCATATAACCATGAATCGAGATGCGTCCTAGTTCATTTACGAATCTGAATAGGGTTTGCTCCAAAGTATCGGGATAGCCGTGGAAATTGAAAATTACTGGTTTATCTTTGGTAAAATATTTTTCGAAATCTGTTTCTGAAATCTCATTATCATTACCGACTGTGTTTGGTGACAATTCCAAAATATTCACAAAACGAGTTTTGACCATCGGTGCTTCTTTTTTAATCAGATCAATCGCCGCCAATACTTCATTGACCAGATATTGTCCACAAGCGGCAAAAACCACATCGGGATTTTCATCACTAGCAAATTTCCAAATCGACAAACCATCTTCTACTTCTCGTTTTGCTTCTGCAAGATTCAACCACACTGGCTCGATTGTCTTTTCGGCCACTATCACATTTATCTCGTTTTTGGACGCTAGACATTTTTCCATAATCAAGACTGATTCTTGAGCATCGGCGGGAAAATACACATTGATAAAATTATGTCCTTTTTGTAATAAACTATCAATAAAACCCGGGTTCTGATGAGAAAAGCCATTGTGCTCCTGGCGCCAACCGGTGGAAGTCAGAATATAATTGAAGGAAGGAACATCACCACGCCAATCGGTCTTGCGGGCAATCTTTAAAAATTTAGTGTACTGATCCGCCATACTAGTCACAATCGGTATGAAAGCTTCATAGGAAGTAAAGATCGCAAAACGGCCAGTTAAAATATAACCTTGTGCCAAACCTTGCAATGATTGCTCGGAAAGCATTTCAATAATTCGGCCATCGCGAGACATGTCTTTGTCCCAATCTTCAATTTTGCCGGCAAAGGAGCGCGTCGTGTTTTTAAACATATCCTGCAAACGGTTTGAGTAAGTTTCATCAGGAGAAAATAATCTAAAGTTTCTTTTTGATTGATTTAGTTTCACTACTTCAGATAGATACTCGCCGATTCGTTTCATAGCGCCAATTTTTTCTACACCCGGTTCAGAAATTTTAATTTCAAAATTATCAACCGCGGGCAAAATCAAATCGCGGGCATGATCTCCTTTTTTAATACCAAAAGTAGTTTGATTATCCCCCATTCTTAGTCCATCTTTTGGCACATTAGCTAGCACATCTGAAGAAAAACCACTCTGTGAATCAAATAGTTCTTCAAACTTATAAGACTTGAGCCATTTTTCCACCATTTTCATTTGGCTTTTATCAGTCTTGCTTTCTTTACCGACGACTTGATGCGACAAGGCATTACCCTCAATCTTATCGCCACTACCCTCGATTTTTGGTCCAGCTAAATATTTTGGTCCAGTCCAACCCTTTGGAGTTTTCAGAATAATCATCGGGAAACGGAAATAGTCATCCAGTTTTCGATTGGGATTCTCTCTGGCTTCTTTTTGAATCTTTCTTATTGAAGCGTAGGCATCGTCCAAAGCCTGGATCATTTTTTGATAAACTTTATCACCTTTTCCTTCAACGATGATTGGCTCATAACCGTAGCCTTTGAACAAAGATTTCAAATCAGCATTTTTCATGCGACCAAAAATTGTTGGTCCGGAAATTTTGTAACCATTTAAATGCAAGATTGGAAGCACAGCGCCGTTGACAGCGGGATCAATAAACTTATTTAAATGCCAAGCAGTCGCCGAGGCGCCAGTTTCATTTTCACCATCACCAACTAAGCAGGTAGCGATTAAATTTGGATTGTCTAAAACAGCACCGTAAGAGGTAGATAAAGAATAGCCAAGCTCACCTCCCTCTAAAATTACACCGGGGGTCATAGGTGAAGAGTGGCTGGGAAAACCATACGGCCAACTGAAATTTTTGGTAATATAGGCAATACCATTTTCGGTTAATTTGGCTTCGGGATAATATTTACCAAGCGTGCTTTCCAAAAAAACATTTGATTGGATCGCTGGAAAACCGTGACCAGGACCAAGGACAAACATCATCTCGGCGTTGGTCTTAATTATAAGATTATTTAGACAAGCATAGACAAAGTTGATACCCGGACAGGTTCCCCAGTGACCAAGTAAACGCGACTTGATATGATCGAAAGTCAGTTTCTCTTTTAATAAAAAATTATCTTGTAAATAGATTTGACCGACCGACAAATAATTTGTGGCACGGACATATTTCTTGATTCGCTCGACTTGTTCATTCATGGCGATAATTATATCATAGTGATATAATATATCCATGCTTAAAGAAACTACACCAACCAAGCAAATTAATACTCAAAACGTGACGGGTTTACATCTAGAAATCTTTGGTGATTTTTCTTTGATTCGTGGAGATGTTAAAAATATTAAAGGAAATTTGAGTTTACATAAAATCACTGGTGACGTTTCAAATATCAGTGGAGATATTCAAGGTGTGTCTGGTGATGTTACAAAATCCCGAGGCGATGTGACGGATATTATTGGTGATGTTTCAAACATCCGCGGACTTATTTCTCCCATTGCCGGCGATATTAGTGGAATTATTGGCGATGTATCTAATATTTCTGGCGATGTTAGCAATATCCGCGGTAATGTTAGTAAAATTTCTGGCGACACTTCCAATATTATCGGCAGTGTCAGTGATTTATCTGGCGACGTCAGTCGGTTGAAAGGTAATGTTACCGGACTCAAAGGTTTTGTCAGTAATCTTTCTGGCCTAGCTACAAATATTAAAGGCGATGTCACAAATGTGTACGGCGATGTCACCGGTCTCGAAGGCGACGCGACGGGGCTGTCTGGGGATGTGAGGGAGTTGTTGGGCAAGAAATAGTTGGGCTTCTCTGGGCTAAGCCTTGCTTTTGGCCTTATTTTACTGTATATTTATGGACTAATGGAAATTCGAAACATTGCAATTATCGCCCATGTGGACCATGGGAAAACCACCCTGACCGACGCTATTATGAAGCAAACGGGTGCGGGAGAAGAAGGGGTCTCGATGGACTCAAACAAACTCGAACAAGAGCGTGGTATTACTATTTATGCCAAAAATACTTCGATCTATTATAAAGGCACAAAGATAAACATCGTGGACACCCCGGGTCACGCCGATTTTGGTTCAGAAGTTGAACGAGTATTAAGATCTATTGATACGGTTTTATTAGTTGTGGATGCTCAAGAAGGTCCTATGCCTCAGACTCGTTTTGTTTTGAAAAAATCTTTGGAGCTTGGTTTAAAACCAATTGTTGTAATTAATAAAATTGATAAAAGTGCCGCGCGTCCAGCTGAAGCACATGAAGAAGTTTTGGAATTATTCATGGAATTAGGTGCAAACAATGAACAACTCGACTTCCCTACTATTTATGCTATTGGCCGAAAGGGTGTAGCAATGAAAAATCTATCCGACGAACAAAAAGATTTAACGCCATTGTTAGATTTAATTCTAGAAAAAGTTCCCGCCGCCGCCACAGTCGAACAAACCAGCTCGCCTTTAACCGCCCAAATTTTCAATCTTGGTTATGACAATTTCATGGGCCGCCTAGCGATTGCCAGAATTTATAATGGAAAAATAAAAAGTGGTCAAAGAATTTTTGCTAAAACTCCAACGGGTGAGTCTCGAGCTTTTAAGATCACTAAACTTTTCACTTTTGAAGGAGTAGCTAAAAAAGAAATCACCGAAGCGGAAGCTGGCGATATTGTTATGTTTGCTGGTCTAACTGACGCCTATATCGGCGAGACGATTTGTGAAGACGAAAATCACGAAGCCTTACCAGCGATCAATATTGATGAACCGACTATTTCTCTAGATTTTTTGGTCAATGACTCCCCTTTTGCCGGCCGAGAAGGAAAGTTTGTCACCGGTCGCCAAATTCGTGAACGTTTGGAGAAAGAACTGGAAATAAACGTCGGTCTAAAAATTGATTTTTCTGGTGACAGTATGCGCGTCTATGGTCGCGGTGAATTACATGTGGCAATTTTAATTGAGAATATGCGTCGAGAAGGTTTTGAACTTCAGGTTTCTCAACCTCAGGCTATTATTAAAGATATTGATGGAATTAAATCGGAGCCGTTCGAAGAAGTGACTATTGATGTGCCGGAAGATGTTTCAGGAGTTGTGATTGAAAAACTCGGCCGACGTCGCGGAATTATGCAGGATATGAAGACTAAAGATGGACAGGTACGGATGATTTTTGAAGTTCCAACTCGTGGTTTACTAGGTTTTAAAGGACAATTTGTGATTGATACTAGAGGAAATGGTATTTTGTGTAGTCGCTTTATAGACTTCAAACCTTTTGCTGGTGAAATTCAGAAACAAGAATTTGGTTCGATGGTCTCGATGATGTCGGGTAAAGCCTTAGCTTTTGCTTTATGGAATTTGCAAGAACGTGGTGTTTTATATATTGAACCAGGTACCGAAGTATATGAAGGAATGATTATTGGTAATGTTACAAAAGGTGAAGATATGGACGTGAACCCAATCAAAGGAAAAAATTTAACGAACATTCGTAAGACCAGTTCCGACGAGGCAATCTATTTGACTCCGGCCATGGCTATTGATATTGAAAAAGGTTTGGAGATTATGGGTGATGAAGATTATTTGGAAATTACCCCGCAAAATACTCGCCTCCGAAAAAAATTCTTAACTAAAATCGACCGCGCCCGCGCTACAAGAGAGGATTAAATAAAAAAAGGGGCTCGACACGTCCTGGCGTGCGAACCCCATCAAACCCAACCAGCATTCCCTTACAAGGGTTGCCAGTCCACATGCTTACCGCGAAGGAACATTCCCACCTGAGCAGGATCCAACCCAGCTGCCCGAGCTAGGCTCGGTATGGCCTTGAAAGCCTCGAGAGGATCGGAAATCCCTTGTTTCAATGGACTCGTCATCGCCGGCTTTCCATCGGAAGCCAACTTCTTGGCCCCCACTGTGAACGTTCCACCTTGCATACGCCTTCTCCTCTTGTGTTCTACACCAATGACCACCGTAGTCATCAGTGAAGAAATCCCTAAAAAGAACAAGCAAATATCATATCATTGTGCAGCAAAAAAGCAAGTCTTGCGACCTGCTTTTTTGTTTTGTGATATGTGAACGTCTAGTATCTTCCGCCCATTCGATCACCGCCACCGCGGTTATCAAAATTTCTTCGTGGAGGTCTTTCGGAAAGAGGCTTTGCCTCGTTGACCGTAAGTTTGCGTCCTTCAAGATCTACACCATTCATCTTTTCGATAGCCGCTTCTGCTTCCGCATCATTGACCATGTTGACGAATCCGAAACCTCTAGAAC
>JBAYUW010000005.1:0-51432 GCA_041674925.1 Minisyncoccota bacterium
CAATCTTTTCAATTAAATTCATCGCCTGTAAATCAGCCACGACTTTCGCTCTGGCCTCTTTAAACTTTAATCCATTATATTTACCAGTTTTTTCGTTTAGACGTCCATTTTTGTCTATAACTTCAACAAAAGGTAAATTAAATTTTTCCGCCAATTTAGAATCGTTTGGATCATGTGCCGGCGTCACTTTCAGAGCTCCCGTTCCGAATTCCATTTCGACAATATCATCAGCAATAACTTTTAATTTAAGTTTACCAATTGGATTTTCAACCTCAATCTCTTGTCCAATTAATTTTTTATATCTTTCATCGGCGGGATTGACTGCGACTGCTACGTCACCAAAGATGGTCTCTGGTCTTACCGTTGCCACAATAAAGGGGCCATATTTGAGATAATAGAGTTTATCAGTTTGTTCAATATAAGCGCACTCAAGGTCAGATAGGGAAGTCTGGTGTTTAACACACCAGTTTACGATTCTTTTACCTCGATATAAAAGTTTGTCCTCAGATAATTTCTTAAAAGTATCATAAACAGTATTGATGATATCAGAGTCTAAAGTAAATTTTTCTCTAGACCAATCACAAGAGGCTCCCAATTGTCGAATTTGCCCTTCCATGAATTTTTTATTTTCTAAAGTAAAGGCCATTATTTCTTCTCGTAATTTGTCGGGGTCCATACCAAATCTAGATCGGCCCTCTTTTTCTAATTTTTTTTCATACACCACCTGTGTTTCAAAACCAGCATGATCGGCACCTGGTAACCACAAGGTTTTAAAACCTCGCATTCTTTTAAAACGAATAAGTAAGTCTTCCAAAGTGACAAACGCCGCGTGACCAACGTGAAGAGAGCCGTTGGCATTCGGCGGTGGCATAATAATGGTGTAAGGCTCCTGGTGTCGAGCGGGTAAATTGTCGGGATTAAAAAAACCGCTTTCCTCCCACATTTTGTAAATTCGTGGCTCGGTTTCTTGGGGATTATAGGGTTTTAAAAACTTGTCGTTCATCTGGGTATTCTAGCAGAAAAAACACTAATTTTAAAGACTCAAATTACCATTCGCTTTGAACTCAGTTTCGGCATTTTGACCATTTTTGAGATTGATATAACCAGCCAGTGCAATCATCAAAGCATTATCCGTTGAAGCAGAAATTTCTGGTAAACAAAAATCAACCTGCTTTTCTTGGGCTAGTTGTCTTAAAGCCTCGCGAATCACTTTATCAGCAATCACTCCACCGCCGACAATCAAAGTCTGCGCGCCGTATTTTTCGAGCGCCATTCTGGTCTTGCTGACAAGTACATCCACCACTGCTTCTTTAAAAGCAAAAGCAATTTCTTGTTTTATTTCCTCCGTCATTTCTGGAATTTTTTGCACAGTGTAAAGCACCGCGGTTTTTAAACCGGAAAAAGAAAAATCTAAATCAGGTGAATGGATCATCGGGCGGGGGAATTTAAAGCGTTCATTTTTCTTGCCACCTTGAATCCAAGCCTCGGCATACCGCGCAATTTCCGGACCGCCGGGATAGGGGAGGCCGAGCAGACGCGCGACTTTATCACCCGCTTCACCAACAGCGTCATCTCGAGTATTTCCGACAATTTCATAATCTAGACTACTTTTTACTAAGACTAATTGTGTATGTCCACCGCTGATTAAAAGAGCGATCGCGGGATATTTTATTTCTTTGATTTCATAAGAAAGTTTTTCCACCACCCCGTCCTCAGAATGACACCCCTCCTTAATCAAGGAGGGGAAAGGGGACAAAGACGCGACCAAAATATGTCCCTCCATGTGGTTTGTGGGGTATACAGGAATGTTCCATAGCGCCGACAAGGCTTTGGCAAAACTGACACCAACCCACAAAGCTGGCTCCAAACCCGGCCCGTGTGTCACCGCAATCGCATCAATATCTGGACGCTCAATTTTTTCCGCGAATTTTAATAGGTCAGTTCCCAAATCATTTTCACGTTCGAGAATTTTTAGAATTTCCTCGCCCGCCGAAGCTTTCTTAAGCGAAGGCGGGCTGATCATCCCCGCTTCTCTCATCGCCTGTTCAAGAATCGGCACCAGATTTTTGGTATGCTCTCTTTTGGCCAGCATCGGAAAAACGCCACCAAACTCTTTATGTTTCGCGATCTGAGAATATAGGGCATTACCCAGTATGGTTACTCTATCGTTCTTCTCGGACGCGTGTAAAATACAAATCGCCGTTTCGTCACAAGATGTCTCAATACCTAAAATTTTCATATTTTCTTTATACCATTTGTGTGAAGTTTTATCAAAATTTTAAATTTTTAATAAAAAAGACCCCAACCGTGTGGCTGGGGCTCTGGGTGGGTCCTTTGGCCCACATTTTTCTTATTCAGTGTGTAAGGATCGTTGCGAGATCCTGGAGATCGATGATGCAATGCCGAGCACCATTTCTTCTCAAGACTTCGTCGGTCCCACATCCTCTTGTGATACCGATCGGGACAACCCCCGCTTTCACTGCGGAGCGCATATCGTCACCGAAATCACCCACGTACCAAACGTTTTCAGGAGCGATCGCTTGCTCTTCACAAAACTGAGTCAAAGCCACCGTTTTGTTGAGTGCACCACCCCGAATCATTTCGAGGTGACGTTGGAGACCGGCCTGAGCACACCGCCCCTTGACGCGTTCCTCAGTGTTCGCGCTGAGGATACCCATCATCATTGGTTTGAGTTGTGCTAGCTCCTGAAGTGTCGAGGGTACGTCGTGAAAGAACGGCCACACCTCCGCCTCCATGACATCGTAGTAGAGGCGATTGATCGTTGCCTCATCATGGGTAACACCGCGTTGGCGATAGAAATCCATGTATGGGGGCGCGAAATACTCGCAGAACTCTAGAAAACTCGGTGGCCATAACTCTTCCAACTTGTTGGTCCTAAAAATTCGACAGACACCACGGTAGGCCGGCAAAATGCTAGCCAGCAGAGTGCCGTCGAAATCAAAGAGCAATGCCTTAGGTTTCATCTCTTATTTCTCCTGTTTTTTCATCACGCTGACATTATTCTAGTCCTTATATAAAGTAACAAAAAAAGGCGGTGGTTGTCAATTAATCTGAGTATTTTTCCAGCTTAATTTCTGATAAGATTAATTTATGAAAATAATCGTGAAAGTTAAAACCCGTGCCAAAGTCGAAAGTATTGAAAGGGTGGGGCAAGATGGTTTTGCTTTGAAGGGAATTAATAATGATTTACCGATTTATAAAATTTCTGTCAAAGAAGCTCCTGTCGCCGGCCGAGCCAATGAAGCCATCATCAAACTCCTCGCCGACTATTTTAAAATTGCCCCTGCCCGCATTCAGCTGCTATCCGGCCAGACATCGAAGCAAAAGGTGTTTGAGGTGGTATAAAAAAAGAGCCCGCGGGTATCGCTACCGTTGGGCTCCAAAGGTCTTCAGCTCGGTATAGTCACCGGCTCACCATTTGCCAGAAGAAATGGGTTTTTCGTTTCAGGCAATCCGTCACCGCACCAGCCATAGGTGTTCGAAAAACACTCGTCACAGACGTGCATGGGATACACTGAACCCCATACGTTCCAGAGAGTGGCCCGTGTCGCTATTGACGGACAACCCTGACGGAAACATCGATAAGCTGAGGAAGTTGAAGATACTCCTTTTGGCCAACCAAACAAGATGTGGTATCTGTTTCGAAAGATCCGTTCGGCCAGAGTCTTGATACTCCAGTTGTCTTGCACAATCAATTCCTCTGGTCTAAAAAATCTGACTCGCGGGCACTGTTGCCATATGGCGTCTTGCAAAAGAAATGACCAATCGCCAGTCGTTAGATTCTTTTCGTATTGCGTTTCCCAGTCGGTCACTTCAGATCGAGAAAAGTTGAAACGATCAGCGCTAACCTCTTTTCCGAAAAAGACAGCGACAGTGTACCCATCGTCCTCTTTGTCTGAAAAGGGAGCGACAACATAGCCTTCAAAACTACTCCAAGGACCCATCTTATCCTTCATCCCCACAATCGTTCCGGCAATAATGGGTCTACCATCAGCCGCGACAACTTGATCAGTCGTATTCATGAGCACCCCTTTGTGTTAGAACATCCAATAATTAGTCTACTCCTTTTTATTTTAAAGGCAAGAAAAACCGCTCCCCCGAAGGGAAGCGGTATGGGTGGGTGCACGATTCATGAATGAATGCGGACTAATCTCCTGATGGATTCAAGCCGCCCATCGATCTTCGGTACTCCCTTTTTTCATGTTGCCGATTAAGTTGCCTCGCTAGCCTCTGATTTTCAGGCACGTATCCACGACCTTGACGACACTCGACGAGGGTTTTCTTTTTGCCGCTAAGGAGACTGTTGGCCCGATCGCCCAAATCTTCCTCAACCTCCTCATCAGTAAAATCGTGTTCAGTTTCCTGCCAGCCACAGTGTTTACAAAGTATACCGTCAGCCATCTCACACCTCCTTGTATTGAGAATCTAATATTAATATTACTCTCTTTAATAAAAAGAACAAGAAAAACAGCGACTCGTGAGTCGCTGGGCGCCTCCGGAAGGTGGGAGACGGTGTGCACACAATAGAGGGTGCCTCCATTATGAGGATCAACCTGAGGACTGATCCATCACGGAAGCCATGTCTTGACTCGCGCGGTCATCCTCTCGTCCCCACCTTCCTTCGGCGAAGTCTTAATGGTAGCATAGTCGATTTAACTTTGTCAAAAGTACATCAAAACCGCGAACGGCTCAACATAAAATAGCTGAGCCGTTCGTAAATTTTACAGTGGTGACCCTACCGGGGATCGAACCCGGGTTCACAGATTGAAAACCTGTTGTCCTAACCACTAGACGATAGGGCCGAAAAGAACCTTGCTCAATATAACATTTTTTGTAAAAAAAGCAAAATACTATAATTATACTTTTAAAAAGTGTAGACAGGTTGATTAAATGCTACACGAAAGATATAATACTTATATGAAGAAAAATATAAACAAAAAAGTGTTAGCCGGTAGTTTGGGTGGATTAGCTAGGTTCAGAAAACATGGTAATTTTGGCACTCCCGAGGGTAGGAGACTCGGTGGTCTAAGATCATTAAAAACTCATAAATTAAAACCATCTGGTTTTATTCAGCTGAAGAAAATTATAATACCGAGGAGAAGCTCAAATCTGGCGGAATTGTTGGGAATTTTAATCGGTGACGGTCACCTAAGTCGTTATCAGGTTTTATTCACTACCAACTCAGATACTGACAGCGAGCATGCTCAATATGTGAGTCTTTTATTTAACAAACTATTTTCTATTAACACTTTAATTAAAAAGAGAAAAAATAAAAAAGCCGTAGATATTATCGTTTCGTCTGCAAACTTAGTTAGATATTTAAACAAGCTTGGTATGCCGATCGGTAATAAATTAACTATTGGTCTTAAAGTACCTTTGTGGATAAAGAGAAATCGTTCATTTTCCAGAGCTTTTATTCGTGGTCTTTTTGATACAGACGGTTGTGTATTTATTGATACCCATAAGTACAAAGATCGGACATATAGATATCTTGGCTGGACTTTTACTAGCTATGATGATAAATTTCTTAATGAGATCAAGGAGTTGTTGGTAAATTTTGGATTTAATCCAACCCTTACCTCAAAACAAAGGTCAGTGTATTTAAGGAAACAGTCGGAGATAAAGGAATATTTTGATCTTATAGGTACAAGTAATTTAAAACACAAGAGTAGATTTTTAAGAATTTGACAGGGAGAGATGTCGGAGTGGTCTAACGAGCCAGTTTCGAAAACTGGTAGGGGTGAAAGCCTCTCGAGGGTTCGAATCCCTCTCTCTCCGCTCGTGATCTGTATTATTAATTTAATAAAATTTTATGGGCAAAATAAAAGAGCAAATTACTGGTTTTATTGATTTCATTCGCACCCAAGGTGTCGTCGGTTTCGCCGTCGCCTTTATTTTAGGTGGCGCGGTTTCGGTTTTAGTTACTTCTTTAGTGAATAATTTAGTCAATCCGATTTTAGGTGTACTACTTGGTAGTGCCAAGGACTTAGCGGCCAATTCAATCAAGTTCTTTGATGCCAATATTATGTACGGAAAATTTTTAAACGACTTGATCAACTTTTTCGTCATCGCCTTTGTCGTATATTTTGGTGTAAAGAAGCTTGGCCTTGATAAGTTGGATAAACCAAAACAATAAATGTATCATCCTAATAAAAAAATTCTAGAAAGGTATGCTGACGTGCTTATTAATTACGCCTTAAATTCTGGAAAGGGAGTGAAAAAAGGCGAGACGGTTTTATTGCAGGTCCCAGAAAGCGCTAAACCAATGCTCGTGGAATTGCACAAAACTGTTTTGAGAGCTGGTGCACACCCCTTGATTCAGTTTGTGCCAGACGGCATGAGTCGTGACTTTTTCAACTTTGCTAATAGTGAACAGGTGAGCTTTTTTCCAGCTAGATTTCTGAAGGGTAGAATAGATCAGATTGATCATTTAATCGCAATTATTGCTGATAGTGACAAGCACGAACTGGAGGGAATTGATCCAAAGATGATTATGGAAAAGTCCAAAGCTTTTAAGCCATATATGGACTGGCGAAATAAAAAAGAGAGCGCTGGAAAATTTACTTGGACTTTGGCGTTATACGGCACGAAATCCGGCGCGGATGAAGCGAAAATGAGCGAAAAAGAATATTGGAATCAGATTATCAAAGCTTGTTATTTAAATGAAAAAAATCCGGTACAGACTTGGAAAAAAGTGGCGGGTGAAATAGAGAGAGTGAAAGATAAATTAAATTCTCTGAAGATAGAGAAGGTGAGAATTCAAGCCAAAAATACCGACTTGATTGTTCAGCTCGGCAAAAATCGTCAATGGATGGGAGGGTCCGGTCGCAATATTCCCAGTTTCGAAGTTTTCATTTCGCCAGATTGGCGAGGGACGGAAGGGTATATTCAATTCACTGAGCCCTTGTACCGCTATGGTAATTTAATTGATGATGTCTATCTTGAATTTAAAAATGGGCAAGTTATAAATGCAACAGCGAAGAAGGGTGAAAAAGTTTTAAAGCAAATGATTGCTAATAAAAATGCTGATAAAATTGGCGAGTTTTCTTTGACTGATTCACGTCTCTCAAAAATCACAAAATTTATGGCCGAGACTTTATTTGATGAAAATGTTGGAGGAAAATACGGGAATACTCATATTGCTTTGGGTAATGCTTATCAAGATTCATACCCTGGCAATCCGGGCAAAATCAGCAAAGCTCAGTGGGCCAAAATGGGGTATAACGAATCAGTTGTCCACACTGATATTGTCAGCACGGAAAATAGAACTGTCACCGCGTGGCTGCCGGATGGCACAATGAAAGTGATATATAAAGACGGGAAGTTTACTATCTAATGTGGGCGGTAAGGGATTCGAACCCCTGACATCGTCAACGTCAATGACGCGCTCTACCAACTGAGCTAACCGCCCGTGAACTGAATCTTACACTATTTTATTATTTTTTCAACCATCGATAAATATCCTCCAAGGCTTTGATGGCATCGCCGACGGCGATATTGTTTTGCTGATAGAGGCCGTCGGTGCAATCACCAGCGGACCAAATACCTGACAGGGAAGTACGTTGGGTTTTGTGGTCGATTTTGATATTGCCTTCGGGGGTGGTTTCGACTAAATCTTTGGCAAAAGAGGTGGATGGAATATGGCCGATTTCGACAAAAATACCCTCTATGGCTAATTCTGTTTGTTCGTTAGTCTCGAGATTTTTAACAACTAAAGATTTTACAAAATTATCGCCCTTCACCTCTACAGGTATAGTATTTTTTAGGATTTTCAGTTTAGGATTCTCTGACGCTTTCTGGACCGTGATTGGATCGGCGCGGAATTCATTTCGTCTGTTTATTAAAGTGACTGATTTGCAATAATCGAAAAGCTGAATCGCGCTTTCAAAAGCGGAATTTCCTCCACCAATAACTACCACATTTTTATCACCAAAAAGAGGCGCATCGCAGGTGGCGCAATAGACTATCCCTTTACCCTCATATTTATCGGCTCCGACAATATTTAGTTTTTTTCTCTGACTGCCGGTGGTAATCAGGACCGCCTTGGCCGAATAAGAATTTTTGGCTGTTTTGATTTCAAAATTGTCCTCCTTTTTGGAAACAGCAGTGACTTTTTCTTTGGTCTTAATTGTGACGGAGTCGCCGGCGTAAGCACGCAAATGAGCCTCGAGTTTCTTGGTTAAATCATTACCGGAAATAGCACTTTCGCCTATCCAATTTTGAATTTCCAGTGACACGGTACTTTGACTTTCAAAAGTATCGGTCAGAAAAATAGTTTTGATTTTTTTACGCGCAGCATAAACACCAGCGGCTACACCTGCCGGCCCACCACCAATAATTGCTAGATCAAAAGTTTCAGGCATTAAGTAAGTTTACTCTATTTTTTCTGTCTTCTCAAGAAGGCAGGAACCGCACCCCAATCATTGTCATCATCAAAATCATTTTTCAGATTTTTCTTTTCCTCGACGACTGGTGGTTGGCTGCTTTGGGTCTCGACTCTAATTTCTTTTTCCGCCCCAGAACTCAAACCGCCAAATATTTTACTCTTTTTTTCCTCTTCTTTAGTCCCAGTAATATTTTGGAATAAAGATTTTTTGTTTGTCACGTCAGAAAAACCAGAAGCAATAACGGTAATCTTTAATTCATTTTTCTTCAAGCGTTCATCGTGAACTGTACCGAAAATAACTTTGGCATTTGGATCAATCGATTCGGTGATCAATTTGGCGGCATCTTGAATTTCAAACATCGTCAAATCATCGCCACCGGCAATCGAGAACAGTACGCCTTTAGCTCCAGCAATTGAGAGTTCGAGAAGTGGGGAGCTGATGGCCAGTTTAGCGGCTTCAATCGCTCGATTTTCACCACCGGCAATACCAATACCCATAAGAGCTGACCCAGCATTTTCCATGATGGCGCGAATATCAGCAAAGTCGGTATTGATAATACCAGGCATAGTAATCAAATCAGAAATACCCTCAACCGCTTGCTTCAAAATATCATCACACATCGCAAAAGCTTGTCTGGCGGTAGTCTCACGAGAAATAGTGGAAAGTAAGCGATCGTTGGGGATAATGATCAGAGCATCAACGGCCTTGCGTAATTCATCCAAACTTTGCTCAGCAATTTTCATTCTTTGAATACCTTCGAAAAAGAAAGGCTTGGTAACGACAGCCACTGTCAAAATTCCCATTTCTTTTGCAACTTTGGAAATAATAGGACCGCTACCAGAACCAGTACCACCACCCGCACCATAAGCAATGAAAACCATATCGGATCCCTTCAGCGCTTCTTGAATTTCCTCTTTAGTTTCTTCCGCCGCTCTTTTTCCTAAATCAGGATTCATACCAGTACCGAGACCACGAGTGAGATTTTTTCCAATGTGAATTTTTTTCGATGGGAGAGAGTTGTGTAAGTCTTGAGCATCAGTATTAACCGCGATAAATTCTACTCCTTTGACTTTGGAGTTGATCATGTGATTGACCGCATTCTTGCCGGAACCACCAATACCGATGACTTTGATACGAGCGAATGCTTCTACTTCTGGTTTGATTTGTGGCATATCAATATAAAAGCCGAATTTTTTTCAGCCGATTAAAAACTAATAAATTATTAAATAATTCCTACTTAGATGATAGCAAAAAGGAGTGGCTATGGCAAGAATTGCTTGAACCAATTTAAGACTTTATTTCTTGCTTTGCCGACACCGACCGAGGCGCCAAAGGGTATTTCCTCGCCGTTGCCCAAGCCCCAAATACAAAGACCATAGGCCACTGACCAAGAAGAGTCTCGAATCTGGCAATTCTTTAGACTAGTTGTAAAGTTTAGGGAGCCAATTTTCGAGGGTAATTTCAAGGTCGCTTTAGCCAAGTCTTCAATTGTGGATACACCCGAAGTTCCACCGGTGATAATGATTCCGGCAGGCAAAAGACCACTGCGTCCTAATTTCTTTAAATGTGATTCGATTAAATCAAAAATATCCGACAGTCGAGCGAGAATAATTTCTTCCAATTTTTTCTTGGGATAATCACTTTCTTTATCACTATTCATTTTTAAATTTTCCGCTTCTTCGATTGGAATTTTTAGACCCAAAGCGATATCGTTGGTAATATCGGTTCCGCCGATTGGGAAGACTTCCAAAGAAATCGGAATATTGTTTTCAAAGACAACGATGGAAACTGTTTCTGAGCCAATATTGGCCAAAACACAACCAGCAATTTTCTGGGTTTTATTTAAAATGACCATTGAACCGGCCAAAGGAGAAGCCATAATATTTACCACTTCGATACCTAAATCTTCGACGGTATCGATCAAGTCATTTAGGTGGTGTTCGAGACAGGTGATGAATAGAGCTTTGACTTCAAATTTAATACCTTTCATGCCAACTGGTCGACCTAAGACAATTCGTCCATCTATCTTATAAGAAATAGGAATGGTATGGATAATCTTTTTATTTAAAGAAATATTGGAGGGAATCTCGCTTTCCGCCACGGCCAGTACGTTTTTGACATCAATATCGGTGATTTCCGAATCAGCGCGCGGAATGATAATCGAGCCTTGTGAGACAACGCTTCCCACCCCGATACCACCAATTGAGAGAAAAGCTCTTTTGATTTTATAACCAGAACTTCGTTCGGCTTCCGCTAGAGCAATACTTAGACTTTTGGCTGTATCACCGGCATTGATAATATAACCGTGACGCAAGCCTTTAGATTCCGCAAAACCAGTACCAATTATTTTATTAGAAATTTTTCCATCTTCGCGGACACTTTCCACCACCACAATTTTAATTTGGTAGGTACCAATATCTATTCCCACTGAAATATTCTTCGCCATTTGCTCTTATTATATAACAAAGGGCTTTGAGATGCTAGACCTTAAATTTCATTCGAAATTTTTCTTCCAACTTTTCCATTTTTGGACCGTGGTAGTAGCCTTTTAGGTGTACACAGCCGTGGATAAAAAGATAAAGCAGAAAATTTTTATAAGAGCGATCAAAATCAGGGGCCATTTTTTTGGTTTCACTTTTGCAAATAAAAATCTCCCCGCTGTTTTTGGAAAGAGGGAAGCTTAAAATATCGGTTGGTTTATTGATTTGGCGATAAGTTTTATTTAACTCTTTAATTTTGGCTGAAGAAATATAAACAAAACTAAGCTCGTATTTTTTACCGAGCACTGCCTCTTTTATTTGTACCAGTTGGCGATTAAGCATTTAGGAGTGACGCTGATCTGCTCTTTTGCCCATTTTGATTTCTTCCATAATTTCGGCTTTGCGGGCGAGATTTTTTAAGGTATTTTTCTTGACTTTGTAGAACGACAAGTCTCTTTGGCTATATCTTTTAGAGCGAACTTTTGGTAAGACACCAGAACCCTGCACTTTTTTAGTAAAGCGTCTGATGACACCGAGATTATTTTCGTTTGGATTTTTGGTTACTTCAACGTTTATCATGGGGTCTAATTTAGCACAGTCTCGTGAATTTTACAAGGTCGTTCTATTTAAAGAGCTTTTTTAGATGGATTGGTAAATCAACAATCAAGATCGTTTCTTGTGAGCGAGTGGCCACATCGCGAATCATAATGGTATTTTCCATCGCTTCTTTTTTACCCATAATCAGAATATATGGGGTTTTGGTGCGGTCGGCGAGAGCCAGCTGTCCAGCCATTTTGTCTCGGCCGAGTGAATGATGAACGTAAATATCTTCTTGTCGCAAAATGTCGATGACTTTCAAGCTCTTGTGTTTAGCTTCATCGCCGAGTTGGATGAAAAAGACCGACGCTCTCTTTATTTTTGGTAATAATCTTTTTTCGGACTCGCTTTTAAAGCAAATTTTCATACCAATCGCTGGGACATCTTTTTTAAAGCCCAACTTTTTGCAAATGCCATCATAACGAAAACCAATTGCTAAAGAAATATCAGGCAGTTTCGGATTTTCATTTCTTTGTTTGATTTCAAAAACCGAACCACTGGCATAACGGCGGTCAGATAAGAGATAATCATTTATTTTATAGGGGATATTTAAACCTTCCAAATATTCTAGGATTTCTTTAAAGTAAGCGCGACTTTCATCTGACAAACAGCCGACTGGTTTTGGTGCTTCATCTTTTATCAAATTACATTTTTCATTTTGACAAGTCAGAGCTAGAAGTGGGTCTTTTTTGAAGGCCTGGCGACAAGAAGCGGGCATGGCATTTATATTTTTTCGGAAATAAGCGGTGAGTTCTCGGATGAAGCGAGCACAGGATTCGCGATCACCCAGGCTATTAATCTCGACATAAAGATTATCCAGCCCATTGTCTGCTAAGATGGCCATCGCAGTTTTAATGATAATCGCCTCAGAAATACTATTATTGGAGCCGATAATTTCCAAACCAATTTTTCTTTGTTTCCCTTGGCCCTTTTCACCACCTTCATCGATAAAACCATTGTAGGTGATCATGATTGGCTGAGGCATGATGGCGAGATTGGTATTGAAATAGTTTCTCAAAATCGCCGCTTTTTCTTCTGGTCGATTGCTGATCTTTTCATTGGCACCAATTTTGATGATCGGCTCGCCGTCTTTCAAAGCTTTGATTCGATCGCGATCCTCTTTCTCAATCTTAGGAATTTCTATTGGCAAGAAACCATAATACACAGCGGCTTCGGTGGTGCGATCAATATTTTTTAAGTCTAAGAATTTGGATTCTTTGGTTTTTGTTTTTTTATTTTTTGCTTTCATAAAATTAATTATCGATTTGACCTGGAAAAAGCTCAATCGTATTAAATGGGAAAAGACGCAAGAATGGGCGACCAGTAATTAATTCTTGCTTGACCGAGCCCCAAATGCGCGAATCCGAACTGACCAAGCGATTATCTCCGAGCACAAAAAATTCACCAATCGGTAAGGTGACCTTGGTGTTTGCTCGTGGTGGATTTAGTTTATCAACATTGATGTATGGTTCGTCTAAGACGACACCATTGATGCTGACAATATTGTTTTTAATCTCGACAGTCTCACCAGGCAAACCAACTACTCTTTTTATGAAATATTTTTTTGTGTCCAGAGGATATTTAAAGATGACGACTTCGCCTCGCTGTGGCGCTCGAGTGTGATAGGTGAATTGATCGACGATTAAATACTGTCCGTCGGCGAAAGCGGTGTCCATGGATGGTCCACTGACCAAGAATGGTTGAGCAACATAAATCCGGAATGGTATCACTATCACCAGAGAAATAACAATAATTTGCAGGATTTCGCCAACAAAGCTTTGGGAAAACTTTTTAAACATTATCGCCATTGTATTACAGAAAGCCGTTTGACACAAGGTGGTATGATATGTTCCTGATAAAACACGACTTGACAATACCCTAGGGGGGTATATACTGGATATATGAATAAAGACAAACAAAAAATTATGCGTCGCTTAAAAATTGTCGAAGGTCAAGTGCGTGGTCTACAAGAGATGGTCAATAATGATAAATATTGTATCGATATTATCACCCAGACTTCGGCGGTGAAACAAGCTCTATCAGGAATCGAAGACACTTTAATGGAAGGCCATCTAAAAACTTGTGTTATTGATCAAATTCAAAAAGGTAAAGAACAAAAAGCCCAAGCCGAAATACTCAAAGTTTATCGTTTAAAAAGAAAATAAAATTAATAATTATGAATAAAATATCACTTACATTATCTGTGGCGTTGATGATTATCTCCGTAATTGTCGGTTTGAGTATTGGTTATTTTATTACTCCTGAATATCAATCCAGTATGTTTGAGAAGGATACTATGGGTCTGGGTAAATCTGACAAGAATCTTGATTTAAGATATATAAATTCAATGATCGCTCATCATCGTGGAGCTATGCTTTTGGCAGAACAAGCTTCAACAAAAACCAAACGCCAAGAAATAAAAGATTTGTCAGCTATAATCTTGAAAGATGAACCAAGTGCTATAGCAGAACTATATTCTTGGAAGAAAGATTGGTACAACGATACGCGTAAGGTAAAAGATCCTGTCGTATCAAATCTCGGTAATTATGATGAGAAATATGATTTAAGATTTCTCAATGCTCTTATCGCGCACCATGAATTGGGATTATCCATGGTAGAAGAGGTCAATACAAAATCAAGCAGAACAGAAATTTTAAATAATGTTGATGCTGTAAATACGTTCCTAACGACAACATTGAATATATTTAAGGATTGGAGAACAAAGTGGTATAACATTTAATTTTTAAATTAATATGATAAACCAAACATTGAAAGTTAAAGGTATGCATTGCGCCAGCTGTGCCAATATCATTTGCAAAAAAATCTCAAAATGTGATGGTGTAAAAAGCGTGAATATTAATTTTGCTACTGAAAAAGCAAAAATAGAATTTGATTCTGAAAAAACGTCAGTCAAAAAATTGAACGAGGAAATCGAGAAACTGGGTTATTTATTTGTAGGGCCAGAAAGTGATATGAAAATGGGGGGAACTGGTGAAGACCATAGTGCTCATACTGACATAGGACAATCAAAAGCCGAAAAACTCAAAGAACTTTCAGAGATGAAATCTAAAGTCGATTTTGTTTTTCCAGTTTCTATTTTAATTTTTATTCTTATGATGTGGGATATAGGTGCAAAAACTTTTTCATTTATTCCTAATTTACCTATACCGATGGTGTTGTTTAACACAATTGGAATGTTGCTATCTACTGTGGTTTTGTTTTGGATTGGTCAGCCCTTTCTCACTGGTGTTATGAAGTTTATTCGATATCGTGTCGCTAATATGGATACCCTTATCGGTATTGGTACCTTAGTTGCCTATATCTACAGTGTGATTATTACTTTGTTACCTCAGGTTCGGGTATTGTTTCAACTACCAGAGTATACGTACTTTGATGTGACTATCGTTGTGATTGGTTTTGTTGTTTTGGGTAAATATCTCGAAGCCCGCTCAAAAATAAAAACCGGCGATGCGATTGAAAAATTATTTAGTTTGCAAGCAAAGACGGCTTTGTTGTGGCGTGATAATCAGGAAATTGAAATATCAATTAGCGAAGTTAAGATTGGCGATATTATTATTGTTAAACCTGGTATGAAAATTCCGGTTGATGGAAAGATTATTGAAGGACAGTCGGCGATTGATGAAAGCATGATTACTGGTGAATCAATACCGGTGGATAAAAAAGTGGGAGATGTGGTGGTCGGGGCGACGATAAATAAACAAGGCAGTTTTAAATTTCAGGCCACCAAAATCGGCTCAGATACGGTCTTGGCGCAAATTATTAAAATGGTGGAAGAAGCGCAAGGCTCCAAAGCGCCGATTCAGGCTTTAGCGGACAAGATTTCAGCTGTTTTTGTGCCGATCGTGTTGGTCATTGCTTTTTTGACTTTAGGGGTGTGGATTTTGGCGGGGTCTTTGTCATTTGGTTTATTATCGTTTGTCGGCATTTTAGTTATTGCCTGTCCTTGTGCTTTGGGTTTGGCAACGCCAACCGCGATTATTGTCGGAGTTGGTAAAGGAGCAGAATACGGAATTTTAATCAAGAGTGCCGAAAGTTTAGAGAAGCTAAGTAAGGTAACGACGATTGTCTTTGATAAAACTGGTACGATTACGAAAGGTGAGCCGACAGTCACAGATATTATTATTTTAGATAAAACTTTAAATCGAAATAATATTTTACAGATTGCGGGTAGTTTGGAAAATCAGAGTGAGCATCCTTTAGCTCAAGCGATTGTTAAACAAACTAAACAAGAAAAAATTAGTTTAGACAGTGTGCAGAATTTTACGGCGCTTGAAGGAGTGGGTGTGCGGGGAGAAATTTCTTCAGTAATATTTGATATTCATAAACCACAAAAAACTGATGCGCATATTTCAGAAATTGATACGTTACAAAAACAAGGCAAGACCGTGGTTATCGTCAAGAAAAATAATGTGCAAATCGGTTTGATTGCCCTAGCCGATACTTTAAAAGACGAAGCCATTCAAGCCTTGAAGGATTTACACAAGAAAGGTTTGGAAACGATTATGCTCACTGGCGATAATAAATTAGCGGCTAGACATATTGCTGATCTGGCCGGAATCGATGAAATAATTGCCGAGGTTTTGCCATCGGAAAAGGCCTTGAAAATTAAAGAATTGCAGGCTCAAGGGAAAATCGTGGCGATGGCGGGGGATGGAATTAACGACGCGCCGGCCTTAGTTCAAGCCGACATTGGTATCGCGATGGCGACGGGCACGGACGTGGCGATTGAATCGGCGGGCATTACTTTACTTGGTGGGGATATTTTGAAAGTGGCTCAAGCTGTTACCCTGGCCAAGTCCACCATGAGCACCGTCAAACAAAATTTATTTTGGGCATTCATATATAATGTAGTGGGGATTCCGATTGCTGCTGGCTTACTGTATCCAATTTGGGGTATACTTTTAAATCCGATCTTTGCTGGGCTTGCGATGGCTGGTAGTAGTGTGTCGGTGGTATCCAATTCATTGCGCTTAAAAACTAAAAAATTATAATTATTACAATGACTCAAGAAACAAAACAAAGTCAAAAATACATTTTTCACATTCACGGTATGCATTGTAATGCCTGTATTCTAATGACCGAAAGTGAGGTGGGTGAATTACCAAATATTACTTCCGTTAAATCAAATTTGCATAATCACACCATGGAAGTAGTCGGAAATTTTGGTGACCAGACGCTGGATCAAATTATGGCTGGTTTAAATGTCGTCCTAAAACCAAAAGGTTATACGGTTTCGCTTGAAAGACAAATTAAGGAAAAAAAGTGGGCGGATTTTAAAATTGCAATACCGATTGCACTGGCTTTTGCTGTTTTATTTATTATCCTACAAAAAATTGGTTTAGTTAATTTGGTAACTGCTGGCAATGTTACTTATGGCACCGCTTTTGTAATTGGTATCATTGCTTCACTTTCAACCTGTATGGCAGTGGTTGGCGGTTTAGTTTTATCAATGTCAGCCACTTTTGCTAAAGAAGGCGATAAAGTTCGACCCCAACTAATGTTCCACGGCGGGCGAATAGTTTCGTTCTTTGTTTTTGGTGGAGTAATCGGAATGATTGGTTCAGCCTTTACTCTAAACTCTTTTGCTACTTTTATTCTAAGTTTGATCATAGGTATAGTGATGTTGATTCTGGGAATTAATTTG
Organism: Minisyncoccota bacterium; assembly: GCA_041674925.1. Taxonomy (GTDB): domain Bacteria; phylum Patescibacteriota; class Minisyncoccia; order Phycocordibacterales; family GWA1-40-21; genus CAIJXO01. The sequence continues at coordinate 17,151 of JBAYUW010000005.1, forward strand.
CTCGATACTTTTCATTGGGCAAAAAAACTTCAACCCTCGATGCCCAGGTTTATTGCCAAACACGCTCACGGAGTGTCAAAATTTAATCATACCCTAACTCCATTACTGGTCGGTATAGCGACTTTTTTCTTGCCTTGTGGTTTTACTCAATCGATGCAATTATATACTTTATCAACTGGAAATTTTCTGACTGGAGGATTAACTATGCTAGCTTTTGCTTTAGGTACACTACCAGTATTGGCCCTAGTCAGTTTCAGTTCATTTAGTATTAAAAATAGTTCGAAATCGGGAGTGTTCTTTAAGTCGGCTGGTCTAGTAGTAATAATGTTTGCGGTATTTAATTTAATCAACAGTTTGGCCGTTATTGGTTTGATTCCACCAGTCTTTAATTTCTAGTATAATGTAAAATATGAAAGGAATAATGATTTCCATTTTAATCGTCGTCGGTTTGATCAGTGTGGCTATTTTCATGTCGCCAAAAAATCCAACTGTGGACAATTCAACTCCTGTGAATTCGGTTGATAATGTCAGTATCGTAAATGGTCAGCAGATAATTGAATTGAATGCCAAGGGCGGTTATCAACCGAGAAAAAGTGTAGCTAAAGCTGGTTTATCAACCACTATTCGCTTTAATACCAGAGGGACATTCGATTGTTCATCTTCTGTTCGCATTCCTAGTTTAAATATTAGTAAATTTTTACCTCAAACTGGCAGTACTGATATTGATATTGGTGTTCAGTCGGCCGGTATCTTTAAAGGATCTTGTGGTATGGGTATGTATCCATTTGAAATCGATTTTCAAAATTAGTTATGTTAATATATAAATTATGCAATACATTATCATCGGTTTAGGTAACCCTGGGGAAGAATATGTCGGCACGCGTCACAATGTCGGCCGAATGGTACTTGAGGCTTTTGCGAAGGCTAATGATTTGGCTGATTGGAAGGAAGACAAGAAATTAAAATCTCTAGTCACTCAAGGTAAAGTCGGAAAAAACAAAGCGATGTTTTTACAGCCAGAAACTTTTATGAATAAAAGTGGGGAAGCAGTAAAATCTTTAGTTAAAAGTAAAAAAGCCGCTGAAACCTTAATTGTCATTCATGATGATCTTGATATTCCTCTTGGCAAATTAAAAATATCTTTCAATAAAAGTTCGGGTGGACATCGCGGTGTCGAATCTATTATTAAGACCGTAAAAACCGAAGCCTTCACTAGAATCAGAATTGGTATTTCGGGTGAAACGGCGTCGGGGAAAATAAAAAAACCGCAAGGTGAGGAAAAAGTGATTGATACGATTCTCGGCGAATTCAAAAAAACCGAAGAATTAGAATTGAAAAAAATAATCAAAAAATCCGTCACGGCTTTGTCTATGGTCATCAAAGACGGTTGGTCTATTGCGGCGAGCCAGTTGGGGAATTTGTAATTGACTTCATATTTTTATTGAGTAGTATTAATTTCAGAAACACAAACCAGAAAGGGTGGTGTGTATGAGAATTAGACTCATTGCCGTCTTGGGCGTCCCTGGAAACATGCAATATTATGGCGGACCAAACCCCGCCATCTTCAAGTTTTTTGGTGAGGTAAATGTAGATATCACGGCAAATGCCCTTGGCGATATTATCACCAACAAACGTGTCATGATAAAAATTGCCGGAGCCTGGGTCCATCTTTATCGCTTCAAGCGGAGAAATAAGGTGTTCCACGGCACCGGTCAGATTGCCTCGACTGAACCAGATCGCCTTAAGGCTTTGGTGAAAGCTGGTTGGAGACCAGATCTGACCGCCCTGCATTACTACGGTCTTAGTCTGGAGTAGACATTGAGTCATCGAAAAACCGCGGACCCCTTTGGGATCGCGGTTCTTTTTTATACTCTTTACCCTCTCCTTTTCTAAGGAGAGGGTGGCGTTCTGACGCCGGGTGAGGTCTAATCAATCTCAATCGTCTCGGTCGCATCATTGTTGTCGCGTTCGTCTTCATCTAGATCATTGTTGGGATCGATTTCAACACGAAAGCGATTAGTACCGGTATCGCTCGCATCTTCAAATTCGACAGTGACGGTGACACTTTCACCTGGATCAAGGGCCGACATATTTCTCTTAGTATATTCATCACCGGTAAATGAAGGAGTCAATCTCACTTCATAATCCCAACGATCTGATTCCTCATCACCTTCATTTGTGACACGGAAACGAACCGCGGCGGTATCGCCTTCATTAATAGTATCATCCTCGACAAAGTTACCCGAAGAATTTATTTTTCCAACTTTCAAAATTTCTACTGCCAAATCTACTTCATCGTTATTATTGTCATTGTCATAATAATCATCACAATTGTAAGTCAACCAACCGTTGATATAACAAGTATCATTATTATTATCATTGCTACCGGTGCTGGTAATAGTGATAGTTTGCGCATTATTGTTTTCATTACTTTCACGCACCAAACCATTTTGATCAGCGCGGACGGTAATTAGATTACTACCAGTTCGACTTAAATTGCTGAAACCAAGAGTGTAGATAATACTTTCACCGGGACGCAAAGAAATTTGTGCATTAGAATTGTACATCGGATTTGACGTCGATGGTAAAATCGCGGAGAAATACCAGATACCAGTATTGGCATCGCCATCGTTTCGAATTTCAAATTTAATTCCTACAAGATCAGATTCATCGAATCGAGTTTGGCTCGTGATCTGATTATTGTATTGATTCAAAAGACCTGTTTGTAATACTCGTACAGCCAAATCTGGTTTACCATAATAAACTGGAGCCGGTTGGGATGGAATATATGGTGTGGTTGGGGCGGGAGTAACAGAAGTAGAAGTCGCCACAATCACTGAGGTATCATCTACCACTGGTCCAGACGCATCATTTTTAACGGTGATACGAACAACTCCGACATTCTCAATTTTTTGTGTCTCATTGTTTTCCAAAGCCCCGGTTAAGACAAGACGATAGACATTTTCATTTTCGGTAATCGCTCGCAAAGTGATGGTTCCACTATCGCTTAAAATATAGTAAGGCTTGTTACAGGTCACATTCTTTAAGCCGTTATTTTCAATCGCCAATAAAGTCAAATTAGCATCACAGTCATAAGACAGACTAAAGATACCATCGGTGTCTGCCCCTTTATCAAAAGTGACATTAAAATTTTCTCCAGAGTTCACAATTTTCTTGTCGGCCGTCATGGTCGCATTTTCAGCTGGCACAAAAATAGAATAGAGAGCCGCGGAGAGGGAAGAAGAAGCTCGGCTAATCAGCTTTGGTAAATACGGCACCGACATCAAGACGATAATGATAATTATCACAATGATAATAAATCGAAGTAAACCCGTCAAAGTCAGGTTTTTGAACCATTCATAGATTCTGGTGAATATTCCTTTTTGCTCTTTGTTTTCCATATGTGTTAAACTGTATTAACTGATAAACTTGCTTAAAATTAGTATATCGGGTATTATACTACAATGCTTAAAAAAAGTCAAATCAAATTTCTTTCTTACGCTATAGTCATATTTTTGGTCCTTTTTACCTTGCTATTCTTGGCTGGTTTGGTGCCCGAGTCACTTAAACCACAACAAGAGGATTCATTTAGGACTCTATGGGATAAGACGCAGGCCGAGCGAATAAATGACCAACAAAAAAATAATGGCGTCTTGGTTGGTGAGAATCCTACCAAAATCGTCATTGAAAAAATTGGCGTAAATATTGCTGTTATCAATCCAAACACGACAAATGTGGCAACTTTGGATAGTTACCTTAAACAAGGTGCCGTGCGCTATCCTGGATCGGGGACTCTGGGCCTCGGTAATATGTTTATCTTTGGTCACAGCGCCGAAGCTTATGGCGTGATTAATAATCCCGCCTATCGCGCCTTTGACGGTTTGAATAAATTGCAAGTGGGGGACACGATCAAGGTTTTCGGTACTAATCAGACCTATATTTATCGTGTTACTTCCGTAGATTTGGTCAATCAAGACCAGGCTTTGGTGGAATTCAATCAAAACAAGAATATGTTGACACTATCAACCTGCAACACCTTTGGTGCCAAAGAAGATCGTTATGTGATTGAGGCCGATTTTGCTGGTGTAATGAAATAGCCTTATTCTACGTCTTATATTATAGATCGATTCGAGGAAGTGGATAAAAGCTTGACTTTTTATCCGTTTAGGTATATAATATGGGGGTTAATAAAAAATATGCAAAATATGATTATAAAAAAGAATATAACGATCTTTGTTCTGGCTTTGGCCATTATCTTTGGATTATTTAGTTTTTCCACGGTTTCGGCCGATTCCTATTGTGCTAGTAGTTCAACTATGACTTATGATGAAGTCTTAAATGCTCAAGCCGACGGTATGGTCAGTTACAGTATTTCCATTAATGGTTCAACCGCTAAATCTTCTATTGTGAATAAAACCGATTGTTATTTTACTGTCGAATTAGCTTCTTGGAACATGTATGATCGAGTGTTGGAAAATCAAACTCTATATTCGAGTTCGGGTGTTCAGAGCATTGCTCCAAAATCAAATAAAACTATTACTACGACTCTGCCATCTTGTATGGCTCAAGTAGACTTGTACTATGATAGTGCGCCAAATTCCCCAGAACAAGCTGAAGAATTAGCTTGGGACTATAGTCGTATGACTGGTGGTTCCAGTTATAGTGATGCCTCTGGACCTTTTTGTAGTAATGCTGTGACCGTGCCTTTAACCGGATCCTGTTATGCTTCTCCTTCTAATCCAAAAGTTGGTGAGGAAGTAAAGTGGACAGCTGATGCCACGGGTGGTGCTGGCGGTCATACTTATTCTTGGACTGGTAGCGAGAATCTTTACAGTAGTGGTAATCATTATGCTTTTAAAACTTATAATAATTCTGGAACAAAAAATGTAACTGTCACGATCAGTGATATTGCTTATGGTGGTACACAGACTATTACCACTAATTGTAGTGTCTATGTCAGTGCAAATCAGACGACTCCAGATCCAGATTCAGCTTATGCCACTTGTGGTAGTGCGGCCAATAAACCAACCGCAACTGCTCCGAAAGATAATTTTTGTAAACTTGGTCATTTAGTAGAAGGTCCAGCGACAACTGGCGATGGTACTAATCGTTGGTGGTGGGGTTGTGATTTGACACCGAGTGCTCCAGCTGTCACTTATTGTTTTGCGCCAAAAACTCAAATTGATGATAACGATGATTTAAATGTTTCTTGTGAAGCCGATGATTCGAACGTTGATGTGGATGAAGATGTCTATTGGTCAGCGACGGTCTCTGGTGGTAATGGAAATTATTCTTACGATTGGGATGGTACTGACGGTTTAAATAGCTCACGTCAAAATGTGACTTGGAGCTATGATGATGATGGTACCAAAACTGCGACCGTGACTGTTACTTCTGGCGGTAAAACTGCTAGTGATTCATGTACGGTTAGAGTAGAAGAAGATGAAGATGATAATGATGATGATCTAGAAGTATCTTGTTATGCTAATCCGTCTGATCCGGACGTGGGTGAGCAGATGAATTGGTATGTTCGTGTTTCTGGTGGTGATGGCGATTATGATTATGATTGGACTGGTACAAATGGTCTAAATAGCTCAAGTCGTTCACCTTCGAAAACTTATACCACAACCGGACGCAAAACTGCGACCGTGACTGTTGAAGATGGTGATGGTAATGAAGAATCAGATACTTGTTCGGTTACCGTCAATCAAAACAGCGTCTTAGCTTTTAGCGAATACAATCAGACCCCATATCAAGAAGCGATTTATCTTAGTCAGGTTCCTTATACTGGTGCGGCTGAAGATTGGTCGTTTGCCCTTTTCCTAGCTGGTCTATCTTTATTTAGTGCCTATGTCGCTTATGTGGTTATCGCTTACAAAAAGAATAACGGTGAGTTGAATTAAAAGTTTTTAAACTTTAAACTCCAAAACTAATGTCTGATCAAAATCGCCTTCAGTAATGAAGGCGATTTTGATTTAGAGTGGAAAGCTTGGTTTCGGTAAAACCCAAGCCGTGGCCCCAGTGTCAAAATCTGTATGCTCGGTTACTGACGAAACGTTCCAGCCACTCAAGTCTTGATTAAAATCGGACTCATGGAACATTCGACTCATATCGGTGACAGCGCTGACATCCCAACCAGAAATATCTCCAGCAAAACGAATACCTAAAAAGCCAATAGTCTCATCTTCATAAAACATGCCACTTAAGTTGGTTGTGCCAGCTAAATCGAGATTATCTGTGGCGGTTAGGTCAAGATTTCCGCAATTAGAAAAATAGTCACCGTTGTTACCAACGTTTAAGTCTCCCCATTGGGAAATTTCATAAATTTTCAACTTATCACCACCGTTGGCAAAATTAAAACCGATGATTGTACCTTCGATTGATAAATTATATTCCCCAAACGTCTCATAGGTATGAGTAACTTCTGGCTGGTCCCAGGAAGTAATATGGCTAGTTGTTTCATCACCCCAATCGACGATAAAATCATACTCACCGTCGGATTCAAGAGGAAGTCTAATTTGATCATCTTCGCTGGAACCATCGGAAATACTGTGAGTTTTCCAGATAGACAGAAAAGGGTTTGGAGTTTCTAGTGTATAAGTTCCTTCTGTCCCTAAATATGTCACACCACTTCTCACACTTGCTGCTTTTGCTTCTCCCAAATCAAGTAAGGCATTGTAGATTTCAGTTAGAGTGTGCTGAGTTCCGGTTGGAGCCTCTGTTGGTGCATAATCATGATTTTCGGGAGTGGTGGTGGCACCCGAATCAATTAAATTCCAGATATCATCCAGGGTATAGCCCGTTACATCTCCAGCTGAACCGATTGGGTCAAGGGTAGAAGAGATAACTGTTGTGGTGGCGTAGTCAGGATCTTCATTATCAAAGTCTCCAATAATATTTAGATACTCAATACCAGTCTCGACGTTTTCTCTCTTTACCAGATTGGCGAGATCAGCATAAAGTTGAGAGACAGAATATGATGATAGAGTGTCGGGTGTGGTGCTGGCTGACAATGGGTGTTCACCTTCTGTCGCTGTTCCAGAATTGTGAATTAGATTATAAATATCGGTCAAAGTATACATGGTCGCGGTAGGCGAACCAGCATCAGGAGTGAGATTACCAGCCAGAGCAAAAAAACTGATGGTAGCAATTAACAAAATAAGTATTACTAGACCAGAGAGCGACTTCTTCATGCCACTATTATAACACAATTCGCTCTTTTATTTCTTTTAGCAATCTTTCTTTTAATTTTTCCAAACTGATCTTTTCTTGCTTGCCCTCTTTCTCCGTACCTCTAATTTCTAAAGTCAATTCATTTGATTCCATTTCTTTATCACCAATCACGAGCATATATGGCACCTTCATATTTTTCCCCGCGCGAATTTTCTTGCCCATGCCTTCATCAGTATTATCAAAATCTACGCGAATATCTAAAGCCTTCAATTCATCCGCAATCTTTTTTGCATAGTCATTATGATTATCCCGCACTGGAATAATCTTGATCTGTGTTGGCGCGAGCCAGGTAGGAAAGTTGCCGGCATAGTGTTCGATCATCACCCCCATAAATCTCTCAAGCGCACCTGAGACTGCACGATGAATTACAACTGGTCTTTCTTTTTCACCCTTCTCGTTTACGAAAGTTAAATCAAACCTTTCTGGTAAATTAAAATCGCATTGAATCGTCGCTAATTGCCATTCACGACCGATTGCATCCTTAAACATAAAGTCTAATTTTGGTCCATAAAAAGCCGCTTCACCCTCAACTCTTTTATAGTTCAGTTTATTTTCCTTGGCCGCCTTTTCTAAAGCTGTTTCTGCTTTTTCCCAAACCTCATCGCCGCCTAAATATTTACTTTTATCATCACCACGAACAGAAAGTCTTACCCAATAATCACTCATCATGTTCATGGTAGTGTAAAACTTTTTTATAATCTCAACAATTGTACCTACCTCCTCTGATATTTGATTGATACGACAGAACAAGTGCCCATCGTCTTGAGTAATTGCTCGAACGCGAGTGAGGCCAGCTAGTTGACCAGCTTTTTCATAACGATAAACGGTGGCGGGTTCAAAATATCTAACCGGCATATCACGATAAGAGAATTGATTATCAGAAAAGATTTGCATGTGATGCGGGCAGTTCATTGGCTTCATGTAAAATTCTTCGTCGCCACCTTTGACGCGGAAAAGTTCTTCGCCAAATTTAGCCGCATGACCAGAAGTTTCATAAAGATTTTTCTTGGTGATATGCGGTGTCCAAACACGATCATAACCTTTATCTTTATGTAATTCCCAAAGATAATCTTCTACTGCTTTTCGAATAATCATTCCGTTTGGTTGCATCATCGGTAATCCAGCGCCAACCAAATCAGAGAGGGTAAATAATTTTAATTCCTTTCCTAATTTTCTATGATCTCTTTTTTTTGCTTCTTCCTGTTGAATTAAATATGCTTCAAGCTCGGCCTTTGTCTCAAACGCCAAGCCGTAAACACGAGTGAGCATTTTATTTTTTTCATCTCCACGCCAGTAAGCGCCAGCAATTCGGTCTAGTTTAAACGAACCTGATTCGATTTCTTTGGTACTAGCAACATGACCACCACCACATAGGTCAGTAAAATCACCCGAAGTATAAACGGTGATCTTTTCGCCCTCTTTCACAATCCCATCGATCAATTCTAATTTATAGGGATTACCAGCAAAAAATTCTCGTGCTTCTTTTTCCGAAATTTCTTTACCCTCGAATGTTGACCATTTTTTTAAAAGCTCGCGCATCTTCTGTTCAATCTTTCCAAGATCCTTGTCACTAATTGGTGCAGAAAAATCAAAATCATAATAAAAACCGTTATCAATCGCTGGGCCAATGGCTAGTTTAGTATCGGGATAGAAACTTAAGACTACCGCGGCTAATAAATGAGAAAGTGAGTGCCTCTTTTTATATAAATTGTTTATTTCCATAAGTCTTTCAATTTTATAGTATGAGATGCTATAATGCAAATCATGAAAAAGTATGTCCTATCGTTTTTAGTCGTGGCTTCGTTTGTGGTATATGTTTTGTATTCCCGAGATATTTTCGTTGGGCTTTTTAAAGAAGATGATGAAGAAGAGCAAATAGTTAAAATTCCAGAGCCAGTAATTGCTACACCCACTCCGGTTATTGTAAAAAAACCACCAGTTGTGGTGAAGCCAACCCCAATCCCAATACCAACTCCGATTGTAGTCACCCCACCAGTCCAAATGCCAATGATGAACCCACCGATGATGGGTCAATACAAAGATGGTTCCTATACTGGAAATAGCGTCTATAACTATCATGGTTATATTCAAGTTCAAGCGATTATTAGTGGTGGAAAAATTTCTGATGTCGTGTTTCTTGATTATCCCAATAGTGGTGATTCGCGATCGATCAATAGGCGAGCGATGCCAAAATTAACTCAAGAGGCGATCGTGGCACAAAGTTCCAAGGTTAATACAATTTCTGGAGCAACCGATACCAGTGGCGCTTTTCGAACTTCGCTTGAATCGGCTTTGGTTTTAGCGAGAAATTAATAAGATGAAGCAGACCAAAATCATGATGGGGATGACGATTAATGTAGAGATCGTCGATCCGCAAGCCAAACAGTCTGATCTTGATCGTGTTTACGCTTATTTTGATTATGTGGATAAAAAGTTTAGCCCATTTAAGCCCGACAGTGAACTCATGAAAATTAACCGGGGTGAAATTTCCAAACCAGAATACAGTCCAGATATGCAAGAGATTTTAAAATTAGCGGAACAAACAAAAAAAGAAACCGATGGTTTTTTTGATGTGGTCAATCGTCGAGGCGCACTAAATCCTTCTGGTATCGTGAAAGGTTGGGCGATTTTTCAAGCCGCTCAAATCTTGTGGCGCGCTGGTCTGAATCATTTTTTTATTGACGCTGGTGGTGATATTCAAACGTCTGGTAAAAACGATCAGGGTGAACCTTGGACCGTGGGAATTCGTAACCCCTTCAAGCCCGAAACGGAAATTGTGAAAGTTTTAGAATTAAAAAATAATGAAGGCGTCGCGACCTCCGGCACCTATGCTCGCGGTCAACATGTGTATAATCCGAAAAACAAAAATGCCTCACTGACCGAGATTGTGAGTCTGACGGTTATCGGTCCCAATGTGTATGAAGCCGATCGTTTTGCGACCGCGGTTTTGGCAATGGAACGTGAAGGGATTAATTTTCTCGAGAACCAGGCGAACCTCGAAGGTTATGCGATCGACCAAAAAGGTGTTGCGACGATGACGAGCGGATTTGAAAAGTATGTTAAAATAGATACTAAATAAAATGTTAAAAATAATTGATAATTTTTTAAATAGAATTACGATGTACAAATTTATTTTGTACTATCTGCTTTTGATTTTTGTTTCGGCGTTGGCTCTGAGTTTGTTTGGTGTCTTATCTTATCAACCTTTATTGCTTTTATTCTCCGCGATTTTTATCACAGTTATCTGTTGGGTCGTGAATCGTCTCTTTGCCTGGGCCTTCAAGGCTCCAGCTAACGTCGAGTCGGTCTATATTACCGCCTTAATTTTATTTTTAATTATTACTCCACTGTCGGACTTTTCTGATTTCACCTATTTCAGTTTGGCTTTTTGGGCTTCGGTTCTAGCCATGGCCTCAAAATATATTTTGGCCATCAATAAAAAACATATCTTTAATCCTGTGGCTATCGCTCTGGTGTTGACGGCTTTCTTTTTAAATCAATCGGCCAGTTGGTGGGTGGGGACGAGTGTCTTGGCCCCGGTTGTTTTGGTCGGTGGTCTGCTCTTGATGCGAAAAATAATTCGCCTAGATTTAATCCTCAGTTTTATTTTGGTCGCCCTCCCATTAACTATTTTTTCTTTTGTCAGAAATGATGTGGCCTTGATGCAAAGTTTATGGATGGCTGTGACCGGTACAGCGATCCTCTTTTTTGCTTTTACGATGCTGACCGAGCCATTGACTACACCTCCGACTCGTCTATCTCGCATTTTATATGGTGTCGTGACCGGTATATTGTTTTTCTTTTTTACACCAGTGGTGGCTTTGGCCGTCGGTAATATCTTTTCCTATTTAATTAGTCCAAAACAAAAACTCGTCCTGACTCTTAAAAAGAAAATTAAATCCGCCGAAGATATATATGATTTTGTTTTCATTCCCGATCAGAAATTAAAGTTCCGCGCTGGACAATATTTAGAATGGACTATCGACGGCCGGGGCGCTGATAGTCGCGGTAATCGACGTTATTTTACGATCGCCTCATCACCAACCGAAGAGGTGATTGTCTTGTCGGCTCGTTTTTATCCCGAGTCCAGTACTTTTAAAAAGAATTTAATGGCTCTTCAACCGGGCGACAAGATTACCGCTTCACAGCTGGCCGGGGATTTTGTCTTACCAAAAGATGTGAATAAAAAAATAGTCTTGATCGCCGGTGGTATCGGCATCACTCCATATTATAGTATGATTAAAAATACGATTGATACCGGAGAAAAACGAGATATTGTTTTATTGTACTCAAACAAACTTTCTTCAGATGCCATTTATCAATTTCTCTGGGATGAAGCAAAAGAAAAAATTGGACTCAAGACGATTTACGCCGTCACTGATCAGACTGATCCAAAATACACCGGGCGAATTACTCCCGAATTGATTCAAAAAGAAATTCCTGATTATCTAGAACGCTATTTCTATCTATCCGGCCCACACAATCTGGTTGTCTCATTTGAGGACACACTCAAATCTCTCGGTGTCCATCGTTCTCACATCAAGATCGACTTTTTCCCAGGGTTTGTGTAAGGGACTAAGTTGAAGTTCCATCTTAATTTTGCTAGGATAATCATAGATCGTTCGGAGGTGCAAATAGTAGATGGAGGAGTAAGATGAAGAAGGTAGCAGTCCTAAACTTCCCAAGTGAATCGCCGATCAGGGTGGTTCTTCATGCCGAATGGCAGCGTCAGCGCGGCCGACAGCCATCGATGCCGTATCGGGGGATTCTTAACCCTCGTGAAGCACATCTGGTGGCCATGATTGACGCGGCCGCACTGCTCGCTGAGGCGCTCGAGGATCTTCTGGCAAAGTCGCTCCAGAAGGAAGAAGCGCAAACGGCATCAGTTCCAGCCTAGCGCCTAGCGGCTGAATCAGGGGACCGGCTTTTCTCACGAAAGGCCGGTCCCCAAACTTTTATGTTGGATAAATTATTAACTTTTTGTTACCGATATTATCGGTGGGGGTGGTGAAGAGGTGGTGGAACCTCGGCCGAGTTATCCACATTTGGTCTGGGTGACTGGTGTGTTAGAATGTGGCCGTGAAAATTTTAGACTTGCCAAAAATTGATCGACCGCGAGAAAAATTAGAGAAATACGGCATTAGTCGATTAACTGATGTTGAAATCGTCGCAATTCTAATTCGTACCGGGATCAAAGGGACCAATGTCTTGGAATTGTCTAAGCAGATTTTAAAAAAGATTTCACAAGTTGGTGTCGAAAAAATTGCCATAAAAGATTTACTGGAAATTAAAGGCCTGGGTCAAATCAAAGCCGGACAAATTATTGCCAGCCTCGAACTGTGGTCTCGTTTATTTCAGAACAAAAAAACCGAGCTTTTACTATCACCACAAAGTGTCTGGCTGGAAATGAAAGATTTACGAGCTAGTCGAAAAGAACACTTTGTCGTTTTCTATTTAGATACTCAGAATCAAATTATTCAAAGAGAAATTGTCTCCATTGGCACCTTAAACGCCAGCCTGGTCCACCCTCGTGAAGTTTTCGAACCCGCCATTCGTCATTCGACCGCCCAAATTATCTTAGCCCATAATCATCCTTCCGATAGTACGGAACCGTCGGAGGAAGATATCGCCGTTTCTCGTCGTTTGATGGAGGTGGGGAAGATCATGGGAATAGATATCCTCGATCACGTCATCGTGACAAAAAGTAGTTATGTCAGTATGAAAGAACTTGGCTTGCTTTAATTTTAGGTGTACGTTATAATGTACCTGTATTAATTTAATAACAATTTTAAAAATATGAATATAAAAATGAAGAACATTATCTCTATCACCGAAGCCCGAAGCAGTATTTTCGATATTGCCGAGAATGTTCAAAAATTAGGTAATCATTATCTTTTCACTGAAGGTGGTAAACCCAAAATGGTTGTGATGTCGGCCGAGGAATATGATAATTTGATGGAGGATTTGGCCCTGGCCGCTGATCCCAAGTTTGCCGCTAGGATGAAGAAGGCACACGAAGATATCGCCAGTGGCGACTATGTCACTTTAGATGAATTCAGACAAGAACTGGGGCTCGGATCTGGTAAAAAAATTGAGAATGCTATGGTGATGGATAAAAGTAAGAAGGCATATAAGACCAGACACACTGGTAAAAAGAAGAAATAATATTTTATTATTATGTATTATGTTTACATTCCAAATCAGATAAAAAGGGCGACTAAAAAATTTCCGAGACCAATTCAAGAAAGGATAGAAGAAGTTTTGACTTTGCTGGAAACAAATCCTTATCTCGGTTCAAAAATGCATGGGGTAATGGATGAGCAGAGGAAAATAAAGATTTCAAATTACCGTATTATTTATCAAATAATCGAATCAAAAATCGTTATTGAAATTTTAGAAATCGAAAGTCGTGGTAATACCTCGTATGATCGGTAAAAATCCATAATATGAAAAAATCTTGTGCTATTTGTGGCAAGAAAATAAAGATCATCCTATATACAGATAAAAGTTACCGCGGTGGTCATTATTTTGGAAAGATAGAGATCTGCTCAAAAAAGGAGGAGGCTAAAGCTCTTAGGCTCGGCACACATCCATATAAAATCGCCGGCCGTGTTTTTGATGTCTTAAATTACGATCCTAAACCCTATAAATACCTAGAGTATTGGGAGTGTCCCAAGTGCTATTGGGGCCAACGGCTCAACCCAAAGGCCCGTTGAGCCGTTGGTGGGTGGCTTTAAGTATGAGGGTTTTTGTGGTAGGATTTAGGAATTATGAAAAAGTATCTAGAGAAAGTAGCTAAGACGTCTGAAAATATTGAAAACGAAAATTTGCAGAAATTACGGGCGGTTTTTCCTAATTTTGTTAAGGATGGACAGGTAGATTTTGATGCCTTGCAAAAATTTTTTGATAAGGAAGGTATTTTATCTGGGGAAGAAAAGTTTGGTTTGAATTGGGCTGGTAAAAGTAATGCCTTCAAAGCTATTCGTACTCCAGCCATTGGTACGCTTGTTCCTCAACCAGAAGAAAGTAAGAATTGGGATTCTACTGAGAATGTTTTTATTGAAGGAGATAATCTTGAAGTTTTGAAACTTCTTCAGAAGAATTACAGAGAGAAGATAAAAATGATTTATATTGATCCGCCGTACAATACCGGTAAGGATTTTGTGTATAAGGATAATTTTACCCAGGACGTGTCTGATTATTATGAGCAAACGGGACAGACAAAGGGCGGTATAAAAATGACCGCTAATACTGAAAAGAATGGTCGTTATCATAGTGACTGGTTGACCATGATGTATCCACGTCTTTTTCTTGGTAGAAATTTACTTAAAGATGACGGAGTAATTTTTGTATCTATTGATGATAATGAGGTGGCAAACCTAAGAATGATAATGGATGAAATTTTTGGAGAGGAAAATTTTGTAGCACAAATCGTATGGCATAGTAAATATACAGTTGCAAACGATACAAGATATTTATCTCAACAACATGAATATGTTTTGTGTTATGCAAAAAATAAAGAGAATATAGATAAACTAAGATTACCTAGAACTCAAAAAATGGATGACCGATATACTAATCCTGATAATGACCCAAGAGGTCCGTGGAAAGCCACCCCACTACACGCAAAAAGTGGAAATGGCGAAAGTTATACATATATATTTAGTAATGGTGTAAAATGGAAAGCTCCGCAAGGAAGATATCCAAGATACGGATTAATAACATTAAGAAGGCTTGATGAAGAAAACAGATTATGGTTTGGAAAGGATTTAAAAACAACACCCTCTGTAAAAACTTATTTATCAGAACTTTCTACCGATGGTTGTGTTTCTGGTGATGTCTGGCATTTTGATGACGTTGGACATACACATTCTTCAAATGAAGAATTGGCTGATGTTTTGGGTAAGGGGATGTTTGATAATCCAAAGCCAACACGACTCGTAATGAAAGCAATTCAATTATCATGCAATGAAAATGATTTGGTTTTAGATTTTTTTGGGGGTTCGGGTACTACAGCGCATGCAGTAATGCAATTGAATGCCAAGAAAGAGGGTGTTGAAAATAGAAAGTGGATTTGTGTTCAATTACCAGAAGTTACAGATGAAGACAGTGAAGCTTATAAAGCTGGATATAAAACAATAGCTGAAATTTCTCGCGAGAGAATTCGTCGAGCTGGAGACAAGATTAAGAAGGGGGATATTGGTTTCAAATCCTACAAACTTTCTACTTCAAATTACCGCCAGTGGAATGTTTCTGGTGTACAAAATGAGAAAGAAATATTAAAAACATCAAAATTATTTCTTGAAAATCCTTTGGTTGATAAATATGATGAGAAGTCAGTCGTATATGAAATTCTTTTGAAAGAAGGTTTTGATTTGAATTCTAAAATTGAACAGCAAAAAAGTGATTTGAAATCATGGATTGTTATTGATGGAGACAAAAACCTTTTTGTCACATTTGTCGAAAATGTCACAAAAGAACAAGTCGAAAAACTTGGACTTTCTGAAAACGACACTTTTGTTTGTTTTGATAGCTCTTTGGATGACACAACAAAGGTCAATTTAGGGAGGTATATTAATGTAAAGGTGATATAAGGTTATGAAAAAAATTTGGTCTGAAAAAATTTCCATAGATAAGTTAAATCTTTGGGATGAAAATGCCCGTTTCCCCGAGGAGTATTTTAATAAGTCAGAAAAATATCTGATTGATTATTTTCTTAAAAAGAAGGATTTTAAGATAGAATCTCTCGCCAAAGAAGTTGTTGATGAATTTGACTTACCTCAACTTGAAAAGATTGTCGTATATAGGTATAAAAACAAAAATATTATTCTAGAAGGTAATAGACGCGTCGTTGTTTATAAATTACTTTCTGAACCAACTCTGACAAACGACACGAACATACAGTCATTTTTTCATGCTCTTTCCGGGAAAGTAAAAATAAATAATAGTTTTCAACTTGAAACTCTAGTCACAACTGACAAGGATTCTGGGTTAAAATATGTAGATCGAAAACATACCAAACATAATAATGAAGTAGGTTGGGGTGAACCAGAACGACATAATTATAAAGTAAGAAGAGGTAATGCGAGTGCAAAGACGGAGGTATTTAGATATGAATTAGGTAAGTTAGTTAAAAAACTTGATTTGCCAGAAGAAATAAAGGAAGCTGTTCTTGGTAAGGGGTCAGTATCAACTTTCTATCGTTTAGTAGATAGTGAACCAGCGTTAAAATTATTAGGTGTTCAAAAAAATGATGATGGAACTATTAAAATTAAGAATCAGAAGGAATTTAGCGAAAAGCTTAAAGTAATTATTTTTGATATAGTTACAAAACGTATTATTGATGGTGAAAAATTGGACTCTCGTTTTCTTAATAAAACAAATGAAAAAGAAAAATATCTGAAGTCTATTGGTGAAGGGGATAAAAAAAGAGTAGAGAAAGAAATTAAAAAGAATACTTCTACAGATATATTTGGTAATAAGATCATTGATATAAGGACGGAAAAAGGTGGTTCTATTTATTCTGAAAGAGTCAGACAATTTCAATCTTTAATCGATCCTACCTTGTTGTTACCAGCAGTTAGTCTCGATAAAATAAAAGAAATTTTCAGTGAATTACAAAAGGTTAATTTAGAAGCATGTCCCACAGCGGGAGCTTTATTGTTAAGGACATTGATGGAAATATCAGTCAAAGAGTTTGCATCAAAGGTTAGTATAAGAATTGATAAGGATGGATATTTTAGAACCGATACTGGAAAAGCAAAACAATCCTTAAAAGAAAAAATTGATTATATTTCTGAAAAATATGCACCGCAGGATATCAAAGATATTGTTAAAATTTTTAATGGAAATTCAGTCTTTACCGATAATCTAAATAATATTGCACATAGCAGACATATATTTTCATCAAAAGATACAGTTAAAAGTTTATGGAAAAATTCAAAATGTTTTTGGGAATTTTTAATTGCAAAAATTATTGAAATTGAAAAGACAAAAAAACAATTATGAAATTTTATTCACCATTAAGATATCCTGGGGGTAAAAATAAACTGGCCAAGTTTGTGGCTTTATTATGCGAGAAAAACCATATTAATGGTCATTATATTGAACCTTATGCTGGCGGAGCCTCGGTTGCACTATTTTTGTTATTAGAAGGATATGTAAAAGAGATAACAATAAACGATCTAGATAGAGCTATATATGCTTTTTGGTATTCTATGCTTAATGATACAAAAAGGTTTTGTAATATGATATTAAAAACTGATATAACAGTAAAAAATTGGCATAAATTTAAAAAAATACACAAAAATAAGGAGAAAGTAGATTTATTTGATTTAGGTTTCGCCACCTTTTTTTTGAATAGAACAAACCACTCTGGGGTTATTGATGGTGGAATAATAGGGGGATATCAACAAAAAGGAGACTATAAGATAGATTGCCGCTTTAATAAAATAGATTTAATCAATAGAATTAAATTGATTAGTGGTTATAAAGATAGAATTCATGTCAAAAATTTGGACGCACTTGATCTAATTGACGTGTCCCAAAAAAGTAGTCGTAGTAAAAATACTATTTTTTATTTTGATCCGCCATATTTTATGAAGGGACAATCACTTTATATGAATTCGTATCAGCCGAATGATCACAGGGAAGTTAGCGAGAAAATTAAAAATATAAATAATGCTAGATGGATAGTGTCGTACGATGATGTTTTACCTATTAGAAAATTATATAAAGATAAAAAAATAAAAAGTATGAAGCAAGAAATTATATATACAGCGCATACGGTTAGTCTTGGCAAGGAGATTATGTTTTTTGACCGAGGTTTGTTAGTACCTAAATACGCAAAATAATTTATGGACAAGATATTAGATAATGAAATAACAAATTCTGTAAAGAATGAAGTAAAAAAAAGATTAAGTTCATCTATTTATGGAACTTTTGTTATTTTTTGGTTAGTTTGTCATTGGAGATTTGTACTAACAATCTTTTTTGTTAGTGAGGATTTGATTTTGAAGCAAACTGGTCTCTTAAAGAACGATTATCTTCTCTTTAATTATTTCGATGTTGGTAGTTTATATTTTTGGTCTTCGTGGTCGTTACCATTTTTATTTACTTATGCTGCTATATGGATGTTACCGAAATATGTACTAATTCCAGCTTTTAAGAAAGAGGCACAAGATCAAACAATAAAAAAAGTATTTGAACTTAATGAAGAGAAGCTTGTCATCGTTGCGCAAACAAATTTAGAAAAAGAAAATGCTAAACAAGTGACAGAGGTGGCTAAGCAAGTCGTTCAGGAGAAAAAAATTAGAGATACAAATCCAAAAATTGAGTGGGATGCAGATTATATTAATTTTTCAAAAAATGGTTATGCAAATATTTTTTTAAATTTTCTTAATAAATTTTACTCCGGGGATAGATATCTTCATTATTTTAGCCCAAATGATGTTTCTTATTTTGACGCCCTGGGTCTAATTAAAATCGATAAAAATAGTGTCGATACCTTAAGTGATAAAGGTAAGTATTTTGCTTTAAAAATAAAGGATAAAGAAAGTTTTTAAGATGAAATTTAAATTTTCCAAAAACTTAGATTATCAGTTGGACGCCATTGATGCGGTGGTGGGGATTTTTGATACTGGGAAAAATATTGCAAAAAAAGAAAGTGGTTTTGTCCTGCAGAATGCTAGAGCGATCATTGCAAATGAGTTGGAGGTCGATAGTGATAGGGTTTTAAGAAATGTGCGGGCTTTGCAGGAACAAAATAAAATAGAGCCAAAGGTAGATAAAATAGAATCTTTGGATTTTTCTGTGGAAATGGAAACTGGTACCGGTAAAACCTATGTTTATTTAAGAACTGTTTTGGAATTAAATAATAAGTATGGTTTAAAGAAATTTATTATTCTTGTACCGTCGGTAGCTATCCGTGAAGGGGTGCTTAAAACTATTGAGCAAACCAAGGATCATTTCAGAGAAATATACAATACTAATTTTGGGTATTTTGCTTATGACTCAGATAAACTTTCCCAAGTTCGGGATTATATTCAGTCAAATGATATACAGATCATGATAATGACCGTTCAATCATTTAGAACAGATACAAATATACTTCGCACAAGCCCAGATCGTTTTAATGGTGAAAAACCCATTAATTTAATTGCTGAAATTAGACCCGTGGTAATAATGGATGAACCACAAAATATGGAAGCCGATCAAACAAGAGAAGCTATAGAATTATTAAAACCTCTTTTCAAACTTCGCTATAGTGCTACTCACAGAGAAATACATAACCTTGTATATAAATTGACTCCAGTGGAGGCCTATAGGAGAGGTCTAGTAAAGAAAATATCTGTTTTTGGGGTAAAGGAGGACAATGCCGGAGTTTTTCTTTTTAAGGTTAAGGAAATAACAACTAAGAAAGGAGAAAATCCAAAAGCAAAGGTTTTGATTGAGGTTAAAAAAGCCGATGGAACTTATGAACAGAAAGAAGTAAATCTTCAGGCTGGAAAGGATTTATATAGAGAATCAAAAAAGAATGATAAGTATGAGGGTTTATTGGTCCAAGATATAGATGCAAATCATAATAGAGTAGAACTTTCTGATGGAAAATATTACGAACTTGATCAGGCTGATGAAAATAAGGAAGTAATATTTAGAACACAAATTAGGGAAACTATCAAAGCGCATTTTGATAAGCAAAAAGAGATAGGGGAAGATGTAAAGGTACTTTCTCTTTTCTTTATAGATAGAGTTGATAATTATATTCATGAGGATTCTTTATTAAGAAATATTTTTAATGAAGAATTCGAAAAACTGCAGGGAAACTATGCAAAATTTAAAAATGTAGATGTTAAAACCGTTCACAAGGGTTATTTTGCTAGTAAGAAAGTTAAGGGGGAAATAGAGTATAAAGACAGTACGAGTGGGAGCTCAAAAGAAGATAGGGAGGCTTACGATTTGATCATGAAAAATAAAGAGCAACTATTATCTTTTGTGGAACCTGTATCTTTTATATTTTCTCACTCTGCCTTGAAAGAAGGTTGGGATAATCCGAATATTTTTCAAATCTGTACTTTACGAGAGACTAAATCTTTAATGAAGAAAAGGCAGGAGATAGGGCGTGGACTTCGATTGCCAGTTGATATAAATGGAACTAGAATTACTGATAATCCAGAAATCTCTGTTTTAACGGTTATTGCTAACTCTAGTTATGAGGAATACGCTGGAGGCTTGCAACAAGAATTTGAAGAGGCTGGTTATAAAGGTCAGACAGATATTAGAAACGCTAAAGAAAAGAAGATTAAAGTAAAAACTACCAGATACTTGGACTCCGAAGAGTTTAAAGAATTATGGAAAAGAATTAGTAAGCGAACCAAGTTCAGTCTAGAAGTTTTGACCGATACATTAGTAAAGAGGGCGGTAGAGGAAATAAATAGATTAAATATTAAAAATATCACCGTGACGGTGGAAAAAGGTCAGATATATTTTGATAAAGAGGGAAATTTAAAAAATATTCGCCAAGCAAGTTCTTCTGGTTATAAAATAAGTAAAAAGGCTAATTTGCCAAATATTGTTTATCGAATTTCTAAGGAGGTGGGGATTACTCGAGGGACTGTTTATAGTATCTTGTCTCAAATAGAAAATATGGATTTGATCTTTGATAATACCGAAGAATTTATCAGAAGTATTATTTTAATTATAAAGACAGAATTGAATAATTTATTAGTGAATGATGGTCTGAAATATATTCCTACAGGAGATTCCTGGGAAATTAAACTTTTATTTAGTGATTTTGAAGCTTTACCTAGTAAAACCGTAAAAAGTGATCGGTCAGTGTTTGATAGGGTGGTCTTTGACAGTAAAGGTGAAGAGGACTTTGCTGTTAGTCTCGAGAATAGTCGGAACGTAAAAGTTTATACAAAACTTCCGAGAGGTTTTGAGGTGGATACACCGCTAGGTAAATACATTCCAGATTGGGCTATAGTTTGGAATACTGATGAAGGTGATAAACTTTATTTGGTAAGAGAAACAAAGTTTGAGTATAATAATTTAGATCATGAACTGACCTGGGAAGAAAATAATAAAATAAAGTGTGCGGAAAAGCATTTCAATACTATTAGAGTAGATTATAAAATATGTGAAGCAAAAGATTTAAAAGATTTATTAAAATAATATTTAAAACACCCATGCAAACTATCACCTTAATAATCATCGGACTTGTCGCTATCGGATTTGGATATTGGCTGGGGAAAAGGGGGAGATTGGAGAAGCCTCGGGTGACACAAACCGAAGAGAAAAAACAGAATTTGGAGGCGATAATGGGATTGATGGAGAGCGGGAATCAGCCTTTGACGAACTATCAGGTCGAGCAGATGCTTGGCATACCGGAATCGACAGTGACGAGGTATTTTGATGAGCTGGAGAAAGCAGGGAAGGTGCGTCAGGTGGGGACGACTGGGCAAGGGGTATTTTATGAGAAAATATAAGGCTTAATCGGGAACGGCTCAACCCAAAGGTCCGTTGAGCCGTTCCTAAAATATCTTTACCCCAACTCCTTTACCTTATCCACGATCAAACTGACCTCGCCATTGCGTAGGGAGATTTTGCCTTTGACGGCGACGGCTTTGTCTTTGACTAAAATATTTTTAAATTCAGTCATGGTGCGGGGGAAAACTACGGTTTCCAAAGTATCGTTGAAATCTGATAATTTTAAGAAAGCCATATTGTCGCCTTTTTTGGTCACGATGGCGCGGATGTCTTCAATCATTCCCGCCACCACGCATTCTTTACCTTCTTTTGGATCAGTTTTAACTTGGCTGATTTTATAATTTTTTTCTTCAATGATCTTTCTAAATTTATCTAAAGGATGGCCAGACAAATACAAACCGAGTAGTTCTCTTTCCCAATTCAATTTCTCGGTGGCGGTGGCCGGTGGGGCGTCTTGCAGTTTAAAATTATTGACATCAGTATTTAGGCCGGGGACATAGGCACCAAATAGAGAGTCCTGATTTTCACTTTGCTGGCCTGCTTCTCTGGAATAAGTCAGCATATTTTCGACATTGGCCATCATAACTCCACGTTCGCCGAATTCATCGAGAGCGCCGACTTTGATTAGGGCTTCGAGAGATTTTTTATTTAAGTTTTTGTCTTTGATTCTGGTCAAGAAATTTGAGAGATCTTTGAACTTACCATTCTTTTTTCTTTCTTCAATAATAGTATTAGCAATTCCTTCACCAAAGTTTTTAATTGTAGTTAATCCAAATCTGATGGTGTCGTTCTTCTCCCCCTCTCCTTGTTTAAGGAGAGGGGTTAGGGGTGAGGTTGTCACCACTGTAAAATCCTGAAAACTTTCATTCACATTTGGTGGCAAGACGGGAATGTTCATGCGTTTACAATCACCGATAAATTCAGCAATTTTTTCGACATCACCAGCATCAGCTGTCAGCACGCAGGCCATATAAATCGCGGGGAAATTAGCCTTCATATAAGCGGTTTGATAAGCCACTCGGCCATAGCTGGCGGCATGAGCTTTGTTGAATCCATAAGCGGCAAATGGTTCGATCAAGGCCCACAGTTCATCAGCTTTCTCCTGACTCATCCCCTTTTTAATCAGACCTTCTTTTAGTTTTTCTTTTTGCGCTTCCATTTCTTTCGGAATTTTTTTACCCATCGCTTTGCGCAACTTGTCGGCTTCGAGCCAAGAATAGCCGGCCAGATGAATCGCGATGAGCATGACATCGTCTTGATAGGTGATCACACCGAAAGACTGCGACAAAATATCTTTCATTCGTGGATCGAGAAAACGAATAGTCCGCGAATTATGTTTTCTTTTAATATATTCTGGAATGGATTCGATCGGTCCTGGGCGATACAAAGCCACCATCGCATTGATATCGTGAATCGTCGAAGGTTTCAGATCTTTTAAATATTTAGTCATACCCTGGCCGTTCAATTGAAACAAACCGGTTGTCTCACCTCTAGCCAATAGGTCGAAAGTTTTTTGATCATTAATCGGAATATTTTCAATATCAATTTCTTGACCCTCAATTTTTTTTGCTAAAGCTACGGCATTGGAAAGGATCGCTAGGTTTTTAATTCCCAAAAAGTCGAATTTTAATAAACCGGCGTCTTCGATCGCATGCATATCGTATTGAGTAATAATTTTTTCTTCACCTTTGGTATCAAACTGCAAAGGAGTAAAATCGGTCAGTGGTCGAGGGGCCATCACCACACCAGCGGCATGAACCGAAATATGTCGAGCACAACCTTCAATCTTTTTCGCCATATCAATAATGATTTTCACATCGGCTTCTTTGTTATACATTTCTTGAAGCTCCTTGGTTTCTTTCAAAGCTCGATCGATAGTCATCGGAAAACCTTGCGCTCCCATCGGAATTAATTTAGAAATGCGATCACCGAGAGTGTAAGGATAGCCCATGGCTCGCGCCACATCTTTGACCGAACCGCGCGCCATCATGGTTCCAAAAGTACCGATTTGGGCCACTTTATCTGCGCCGTATTTTTTCTTGGCATACTCAATCACTTCATCACGGCGATTATCGGCATAGTCCATATCAATATCGGGAGCGGAAGGTCTTTCGGGATTCAAAAATCTTTCGAAGGGGAGTTTATAATCAATCGGATCGACGTTGGTAATTTTGGTTAAATAAGTCGTGAGCGAACCGGCGACCGACCCTCTGATGTTTGTCAAAATTTTATTTTCATGAGCAAAGCGCAAAAGGTCAGCCACCACCAAGAAATACGGCGAATAGCCTTTATCTTTAATCACTTTCAATTCATACTCTAATCGATCAACATATTCTTTCGTTTGCTCCAGATTTCTTTTGGCAAAACCTTCATAAGCTAATCTCTTTAATTCTTCATCTGGCGTCAAACCGCTAATCACTTTAAAATCAGGAAACACCCATGAACCCAATTCTAATTCTAATTCGCACATTTCAGCAATCTTCAATGTGTTTTCTAAGGCTTCTGGCGTGTCTCTGAAAAGTTCTTCGGCTTTTTCGGAAGTGATAAAAGAAAAATCTTCTTCGTTACTGTCAGAATTTCGATCTGAGAAATCGCTGTTCGTATTCACCAACAATAAAGTGTCCCGAGCTTTTTTATCTTCCTGATGTAAATAATACACGTCATGGGCCGCGACCAGTGGCGTATTAGTTTCTTTTCCTAAAGCGATAACTTTTTTCATCAGTTCTTCATGGCCTTCGATTTCAGGATGGTGGGTGAGTTCCAAGAAAAAGTTTTTTTCGCCATACACTTCCTTATACCAAGCGACCAATCTTTTCGCTTCAGCCACGTCGCCGTTTTTTAAAGCTTGGCTGGTGGCCCCAGAAAAAGACGGTGAAATGCAAATCAAACCGAATTTATGTTTTTCGATCAGTTCTTTATCAATGCGGGGTTTATAGTAAAAGCCTTCGAGGTTGGCGAAAGTGACAAGTTTAATTAAATTTTTATAACCGTCCAAATCGCGGGCTAAAAGAATTAAACGCGATCGGCGATTGTCCACTCCGCCTTGTTTATCATTTCGCGTGCGAGCCGCGACATACATATCGGCGCCGATGATCGGCTTGATCTCATTTTTTTTGCATGTTTTGTAAAACTCAATCGCGCCGTATAAATTGGCATTGTCAGTTAAAGCCAAAGCCGGCATGCCATTTTTCTTGGCTTCTTTTATCAAGTCATCAATTTTTGGTAGGGCATTAAGCAGGGAATAATGCGAGTGGGTATGTAGATGCACAAATTTTGACATAAAAGCATTATAACTTTTTTTAGATAAATCCCAAACATTGACAAAATTATAGCCCGGCGAGTCGTTGTTGACTCGCCGGGCCGCAGGCCACGCCAAGTGTTAGAACTTGTCTACGTGGAATGCCCCGCCTCGGTAAGGCTTACACCAGACTGAGGGGCGTCCGACACGACGGTGAAGAGACTTGAAGTGGCGCTCAAACTGACGTCTGATATCGTCGATCAAAGCCTCCTGAACCTCGACAGATGGGTCAAAGATACCCTTGCCATACTCGTCGGTCCCTGCGGTGTATCGGATCTCAATCTGGATTTGCGCTTCGCCTTTCGTCCGCGCGGCGTGTATGACAGTCGTCGCAATGTCTTGCTCTTCAACGATGTCAAATCGTTTCGAGACACACAGTCCCACCCTTTCGAGAAAGGCGTCGATTTCCAACTCGGTGCATTCTCTCTGGGCTTCTTTGCCAATAATGGCATATACTTGTGGCATCGTAACCTCCTGTTTGTTGTTCTGACACTGTATTTCGAGATACTAAATCTGTTACCAGTATACACCCATATACATATTTTGTCAAGGTTTAATGTATATTACATTTTATCCACAACCGACCAGTCGCTTTTCTTCATCATTCTATGCTAGGATACCGCCGCGATGATAAAAGATTTTGATAAATGGAACGAGAAGAAGAAAAGTATTCATTGGACTAACCAACCCACAATTTTTCATGAACGAGAAATTTGGTGGTGTGCCCTTGGAGTCAATATTGGATTTGAGGAAGATGGCAAGAACGAAAATTTTGAAAGACCTGTTTTAATAATCAAAAAGTTTAATAGACACGTTGCCTGGATTATACCCTTAACGACTCAAA
Source organism: Minisyncoccota bacterium (assembly GCA_041674925.1). Lineage (GTDB taxonomy): Bacteria > Patescibacteriota > Minisyncoccia > Phycocordibacterales > GWA1-40-21 > CAIJXO01. The sequence continues at coordinate 43,013 of JBAYUW010000005.1, forward strand.
AACATAATGATGTTTTTCATTATCAACTTAAAACCAGTAAAACTTTTATCATCTTATCGCAACAAACATCGATCAGTTCAAAGAGATTAGTGCGTTTTATTGAGAAAATTTCCGAAGATGAAATTCTATTCATTTTTGAACTACTAAAAAGTTTTTATACTTTGAAACACATTTCTACAAAAAGCGATTCCCGCCCTTTTGGGGCGGGATCTCCGTTGGCCTAACGGCCATTTATGAATCAAGTATATATCAATCAACACAAAAGTCAAAGCGATAAAAGTGGATAACTTTAATACAAAAATTAAGCTATAATACCAACCATGACACAATCTGAGGCTTTAGATATTTTAAAACTTGGACACAATGTTTTTTTGACTGGACCGGCGGGGAGCGGTAAGACTTTTGTGTTGAATGAATATATTAAATTTTTACGCGAGAATTTGGTGGATGTGGGGATTACCGCGAGCACGGGAATCGCCGCCACGCATATGAACGGCACGACGATTCACTCTTGGACGGGGATGGGTATCAAGGATGTTTTGACTAAAGCAGATTTGGCCGAATTAAAAACCCGCCGATATTTAAAAGATCGTTTTGCTCGGACGCAGGTCTTGGTCATTGATGAAGTTTCGATGCTTCATCATTATCGTCTGGATTTGATCGACGAGGTTTGTCGATATATGAAAGATAGTGACGAACCGTTTGGTGGCTTGCAAATTATTTTATGTGGTGACTTCTTTCAATTACCCCCTGTCGCACGCTTTGGTGAACCGACCGCTTTGTTTGCTTATGAAAGTGAGATCTGGCAGAAAGCTAATTTAAAGATTTGTTATTTAGAAGAACAACATCGTCAAACTGATTTAGCTTTTTTGAAAGTCTTAAACGAGATTCGAAAAAATAATTTGTCTGATGATGGGCTCAAGCATTTGATGTCTCGACACGTTAAAAATAGAAAGAAAGAAGAAGTCCTAATCGAGCCGACACTGCTGCACACTCACAATATTGATGTGGATACTATCAATCAAAAGGAATTAGAAAGATTAACTGGTCAGCAGCGAGAGTTTGAAATGGAAAGTCGAGGGAGGCAACCACTGGTGGACCTCTTGAAAAAAAGTTGCTTGGCGCCAGCAACTTTGAAGTTAAAGGTTGGAGCCAAAGTGATGTTTGTGAAAAATAATTTTGAAGAAGGCTATGTGAATGGCACTTTAGGCATAATAGTTGGCTTTGACCATGAGGGACCGATTGTGCAAACGGTGCGAGGTAAAAATATACATGTTAAACCAGCCAATTGGATGATTGAAGAAGAGGGTAAAATGAAGGCAAGTATCGGCCAATATCCTCTGCGTCTAGCTTGGGCGATTACCGTCCATAAAAGTCAGGGTATGAGTCTCGACGCTATTGAAGTCGATTTGTCCAAATCGTTTGAAAAAGGTATGGGCTATGTCGCTCTATCTCGCGTACGGTCTCTGGATGGTTTGCACCTGATTGGTTTAAATGACACTGCCGTCAAAGTTCGTGATGAAGTATTGGTATTTGATGAGAGTTTAAAAAAGGTTTCTAACAAGCATTTAGCCGAAATGCTGAGTCTGACCAATGAAGAAAAAAAGCAAAAGCAAAAAGAATTTTTACAAAAAATTTCTCCGGCCAGGACGGCTAGCGGTAAAATTAAGAAAATAAGAATTTCACCAACCGAAGAGACTAGAAAAATGCTGGAGGCGGGAATGAGTCTTAATGAGATGGCGAATTTGCGTGGAGTAAAAACCGAAACCATTTTGGATCACATTGAGAAATTATTGGCTGATGATCCTCGTCTTGATTTTAGACATTTAGAAAACGAAATTTCAGTGGCAAAGTTTAAAAAAATCTATCGCGCTTTCAATGATATTTACGGCGATAATCGGGAATTGCGTTTGGCGCCCGTGATGAAAGTCTTAGGGGGAGAAAAATCTGGCCTATCCTTTCCTGAACTTCGTCTTGTCCGTCTATTTCTGAAAAAAAGAGGAATGTAAAACCAGTTTGACACAAAGCTAATTTACTGTATGATATTCTTGGGTAGTTCTTCGACGTTTGCGTGTCGGTTAACAATAAGGAGACTCATGAAAGCATTCATGAAGCGTGGGAGTTTGTTCATAACACTTGTCTACGTGGCGGTTTGTACCATTGGTGGTAGCCGATTGCCAAAAGGTTTCTTTAGACTTTACGAATTTTTGGGAGTGGGTATGAGCATGCTCACTTGCCAAATTCTGGTCGCTCTGACGATTTGGATACTTTTTGGCGCCTGGGCGGTTTATTCGATGACGACACCACCAAAGTGGCTCTGGGGTGTAAGGGCAAACTTCAAGAGAATTGTGTTCTGGACCTGCTTCTATCTCAGTCTACCGATTTTGCTGAGATGGGTCAATCTTCAGGGAACACAGCGGTCGGCAATGGTGGTAATTCCACTCGTCGCCTTGGTCTATTGGGTGATGCGTTCACTTCACCCGAGCAATATCGAGTGGGGTAACGACGACGATCATCTAAGCGCCGTTCAGCAAGTGGATTGTAGGCTCGGTGTCATTGAAGATGGACGAGATGATGAACTTGAGGGTGCTGGGCGAGATCGGGTCTGAGAGGAGGCGACTATGTTCCAGGCTGTTCGAGATGTTTGGGGTATGATTCGAGAACGAATATCGGCCGTAGAAGATCGGTCTTCTGATGACGAAACACTCGTCGTTGGACAGCGGTCACGAACGCTCGGTGTCGAGATGCTCGAAGAAGATGGGTCCGGGAATCATTGGCGTGAACTTGACGAACTGGACTTCAAACACCGAGAAAGTCCGACCGCCCGCCTGTTTCATCCGAAAGTGAAGCGGGTGTGTGATGATTCGAGTTTGATGTGAACGCATTGCTGCTGAGTGGAGGGTATCATGGGATACCCTCGCTCGACGGTTTTTTGTGCTATAATTTTATTATGTTGCTGAATAAATTTTCTGATTTTTATAAACGCTTTGAAAAATATATTTCACCGATTGGTTTGATCTACGGATTTATTTTTACTTCTTTGACTCTGACTCGAGTAGATAAATGGTTGGAAAATTTTTGGATTGTCGTCCATTTACTGATCGCCGCTGGGGGCATTACCGTCTTAACCTTATATGAAAATCGCGCCGAAAAAAGAAGTCTTCCCGAGGTCGAGCGTCAAAAATTTCATTTTTATTTAACCCTCATTATTCAGTTTGCTTTCGGTGGTCTCTTTTCGACCTTTTTCGTTTTTTACTTACGTAGTTCTTCTTTCTTCGAGAGCTGGCTTTTTCTTTTAATTCTGGTTGTCTTATTGGTCGGCAATGAATTATGGAAAAAGCATTATTCCCGTCTCGCTTTCCAAATCAGCGTCTTTTTTGTTTCCGTCTATTTATTTTTAATTTTTCTTTTACCAGTTTTATTTCACCGTCTCGGCGCCGATTTATTTATCGCCAGTGGTATCATTAGTTTGATTATCGTGGCTTTTTTCTTATTCTTATTAAAAAAAGTCGCGGAAGAAAAATTCCGTCAAAATCACAACATTTTAAAAGTCAGCATTATTGGTATTTTTATTTTGATGAACGTCTTGTATTTTACTAATATTATTCCTCCAATCCCTCTTTCCTTAAAAAATTCTGGTGTTTATCATAATCTTGTGAAAACCAGCGATGGTAATTATCAAGCTCAGGCCGAGCCAACTGATTGGCGCGATTATTTTATTCGCTATCCTGTTTTTCATCAGGTGGCGGGGGAGTCGGTCTATGCTTTCAGTGCGGTCTTTTCGCCTGTAAATTTTGGAACGCAAATTGTCCATCAGTGGCAGTATTATGATGAAGAAAAAAAAGATTGGCTTGATTCTAGCCGAGTGACTTTGCCGATCGTCGGCGGTCGCGACGGTGGTTTTCGTACTTATTCTATTAAATCAAATTTGACGGCTGGACAGTGGCGAGTGAAAGTCACGACTTTACGTGGACAAGTGATCGGACGCATTAATTTTCAAGTGGTGGAGGGGGAACCTCGTCCAACTTATCCACAGGTGATCAATTGACGGTCAAGGCGGTTTTCCTGTAGGATGCCGCCGTCATGAAAAAAATATTTTATCGACTGGGTCTGACTTTCTTTTTATTATTAATTTTCTTCTCTGTTTCCTCTTCCTCGCGTGTTGAAGCAATCATGTTTGTGCCATATTTGGACGTGCACATTATCACCAAAACTATCGGTGGCGATGCGACTTTCAATTATTCTTTTGGTGTGTACACACCGCCCAGTCCTGCCCCAGATATTCACGAAGATTTTTCTCTAACAACTGCCAGCGGTACGGCTAGTTATTTTATTCCCAGCGATTCTGGCCCTTCAAATCGAGCGATAATTAGTCAGGATTTATTATCAGATTGGGAGCTATCAATTTTTTGCACGAGTGACAATGAAGAGGTGACTTTTGAGTATAAATCAGATTATGTCTCGATGGTCGTGCACCCTTTCACAACTATCACCTGTACTTTCACCAATACCAAAAAACAGCGAACGCCGGTGATTATAATTCCCGGCATTTTATCAAGTCATCTGAATCGCAATGATAATGAAAAAACGGAACTATGGCCCAGTCTCGGTCAAGCTTTATTCGGCTGGCCCGGGGATAAATATTTAGAAGAGCTCAGCCTCGACGAAATCGGGCAACCAAATTTATCTTACCCCGTCGTCTTGCCAACTGATATTATTCGTAAAATTCGAAACAAAGATTTCTTTGATGGTTTCATTAAAAAATTAATCAGTGAAGGTTATGAAGAAGATAGAGATTTGTTTATTTTTCCTTATGACTGGCGTCTGGATATTCGGGATTCGGTAGACAGTATTTATTCACCGATTTTGATTTCTTTGAAAGATAAAATTACTCAGATTCAAACTCAAACCGGTCAATCGAAAGTCGATATTGTCGCTCATAGTATGGGTGGTTTGCTTTCAAAATATTATATTAAGAATTACGGCACGGGTAGGATAGATAAATTTATTGATATAGGTACGCCACACTTGGGTGCGCCGAGTGCTCTAAAAACTTTAATGTTTGGTGATGATCTGGGTATCAAGTTTGGTTGGTTTGGTTTAAATCCTGAACGAGTGAAAAGTATTTCGCAAAATATGCCATCTGCGTATCAACTTTTGCCTAGCGAAAATTATTTTTCCACCAGCTCACCGGATTATAAATATTATTTGTTTGATATGGATGATGTGGATAAAGACGGAGTACGTGGGCGTTTGGATTTTGCTCAAACAAATCAATTTTTAAAAAACACTGGCCGTAATGAATTTCTCTTAGATCGAGCACCAAATATTCACAATGATTTAGATTTTGTTAACCCCGCTGATTATGGGGTGAAAGCCTACAATATCGTTGGTTGTGGTGTACCGACGATTGGTAAGTTTTTCTCACTTGGTCAAAAGTATAATGGTCAGTATTATGATGTGGCTTATATCTCTGGTGACGGCACCGTGCCGGAAAAAAGCGCGCGGGGTTTTCCTTCGATTGAAGAATATCAAGTCACTGGCGTGAATCACAGTGGCCTGACAAGTGCTGAAGGGGTGGGGTCTTTGATTTCCTCATTGCTATTAGATAAAGTCTCAGAATTTGATTTTGTCACTTATGAATATATTTCGACGAGCACTCCTTTATGCAATGTCCCTGATGGCGATTTAATTAGTTTTCATGGACCAGTAGAATTACCAGGGGATTTCGGACAAAATATTCCAGACTTGGCTTATGATTATATTCCCAATAATATTTTTATCTTTCTTCCTCTATCAGTCACCGATCAGGCAGAAATAAAAGTGACGGCCAAGAAAAAAGGCAAGGCCAGCTCGCATATTAAAAAGTTTCGTAATGGGGAAGTTACTCAGACAATATATTACGATGATCTTCCACTCGATTCAGCCAGTTCAACGGTTGAAATCAAGTTTGAAGACGATGAACCGATTGTGATTGATGATTCAATTATTGTTCCAACACCACCAACTATCGAGGGTGATTCTCTTGATGATTTAGAACCACCACTGACCACCATTCATATTGATCAACCAACGCCGACTTCAACTGCCGCTATTACTTTTACAACTGAAGATGATGATACTCTGGTGACTGAATATTCGATTGATGGGGGAGAGACATTTATTGTCGCCAGCTCAAGCCTTCCCATCATTATTTCTAATATCGGCACGACGACTATTATTTATCATTCAACCGACACATCAGGAAATATTGAAAACATACAACAGGTTGAAATAGTGATTCTACCATCGCCACCAGCGCCAGTGCCAGAAATTATCGCTCCCATCGTCGAAGAGTCCAAATTGACTCATGGATCAATAAGAAAGAAAAAAGAAAAAGAAACTGAAACTATAACCGAAGTTGAAGCGGAAATAAAAAAGGCGACAGAAATTGCTGCGGTTTTTTTACCGAATCCAATAATAGATAAAATTGATGATGTCAGCGTCGAACCCATGAATACTGTAATTACCGATCCAATCATACCTTATTACGCTTATACTTTGAATTCTGGTCTTGATTTCAAGAATTTTCTCTGGTTGTTCTTGTTAATCTTAATTCTAATTTTATGTCTATTATTACTCGGTCGAAGTTTCTTGAAAAATGATAGAATAAAGAGATGAAGAAGAAAGACAAGATTTTAATGGTCACTGTGATTGTTTTGCTTATTTTAATTGTAACTATTTTTTTAAGTCGTGAGGCAATCTTGGATTATATGGTAAACACCATGGACATACGTTTTTTTTAAACTTGCCAAAATTTTAATTAAATGGTAGTATTTTTGTGGAACCGGAACCGACCGGTCAGAGGAGAAACGGTACACAGTACAAAGTAGAGGAGGAGTCAATGGCCCGAAAAAGTAGGATTGTGGGTTTTTTCATTCACGAGGTGAATTCCGGTTGTTTTGAGGAGGAACTTCCTGCGGAAACACGAACTGCGATTCGGCAGGTAACTTGTCCGCAGATGACGCAACGGATCGAGTGTTTCATTAAGCGTCTCGATCGGAAGTGTGGATGTAAGCAGACCAAGAAACCGAAGGGCAAGAAGTAGAGGTCGCTCTGATTCCAGAGAGTGAACCGAGGGGGCGGGGTTAACCATACCGCTCCCTTTTTTATTTCCTAAAATTGACTTTGAATAATTTAGGTCTATGATTGTCTATGGATCTGAACATTAGTGAACCTTGAAAAACCCGAAAGAGGTAATTCTATGAGCGTGACTAAAACCGATCTGGAGCCGAAGTCGGCTGACTTCGAAGCTCGGAAAGAATACGATCGTCAGAACATGATCGCACCTTGGCCAGAGCAGTTCAAAAAAATGGGGGCGATTTGGAGACATGACGGAAACCACTTAAAACCGCACGTGAAGTTTTCGGCGAACGGAAATCACGGGGGAAGTTATTTCAACTCTCGGATGGTGACAAAAAACGCCACCATTCTGAATCATGCGGCCACTGAACTGGTTGGCAAGCTTCGATTCAACCACTACGATCCCAGGAACAGAATTGGTCTAGACGATGTCGATTTGGTGGTCGGCCCGGCGATGGGGGCTTGTTCTCTGGTTGTCTGTGTTGCTCTTAACATCACTCATTGGTGTGGACGAGAAGATGTTGAGATGGTTCATGTAAACATTGGTCAATATCAAGCTGGCCGTAAGTCTGTGATCTTTGATCACCCAGCAATTCAGCCAGGAAAACGAGTCCTGATCGTCGATGACGGTCTGACGACGGGTGGCACGACTCGGCTTATAGCCAAGGCAATTGAGCGGGCTGGTGGGATTGTTCTACCTGTAATGCTCGTCATGATAAACAGTTGTGGTGAAGACGTCTTGGACGGTCGAAGCATCATCAGTCTGGTAAAAGAGGAACTGCCAACTTGGGCACCAGTGGAGTGTCCACTGTGTGCGGCTGGCTCAGAAGCTCTCCTTCTTTCAGCGCAAGAAGCTGGAAACTGGGCGTTGCTGACCTCTCAGCCTTGATGGCGAGGGCGAATCCCCGTGGGGGTGCATAGGCACCTTCGCGGGATTTTTTTATGAAAGGAAAAAATAGACAAAACAAAACCACCTTGATTTTATTCAAGATGGTTTTGTTTAAAGCAATTACGCTTTGCTGACGTTGACGGCTGCTGGACCCTTTGGGGTCTCTTCAGTCTCAAAAGAAACAGTATCACCCTCGCGAAGATCCGCGAAAGCTACACCGTTCAAAGAGTTGCTATGGAAAAATAAATCCTTAGCTAAACCTTCGGCGGTGATGAAACCGAAACCTTTGTCAGTCAACTTTTTGATAGTTCCTGTCATGTTTTTGATTTTTTCACTCTACTAAATTACAAATGAACGATATGTTGAGAAAATGACTACTTTTTTCGAACCACAACTTCTTTTTGTACTA
>JBAYUW010000006.1:0-43118 GCA_041674925.1 Minisyncoccota bacterium
AATATTTTTCCATTGATTCATGGTGAAAACGAAAAGACAATTATCTAAACCGGAAGTGAGCACAATTTTCTTGCCCATTTCTTTGCGAAATTTCACAGGTAAAGAGAGTCTTTTTTTATCATCGAGTGTGTGAATGTATTCGCCGATCAACATTTTATTTATTTGAGTTTTTTAGATTTACCACTTCATCCCACTTACTTACTATTTTATAACACTTTGCCCCACTTCACAACTAAAAAACCCACAAAACTGTGGATAACTTTTTCACTTTTTTACACCAAAAAAGCCTTCTGTTTAAAGGCTTTTTCTAAGAGTTTTAACTAATTTTTCTTCGGTTTTAAAAGTGGAAAGATTTGACAGTCCCGCACGGATTTATTCATCAGGAAACTAAACAAGCGTTCGGAAATTCCGAAACCGAAAGTTGGTGGCATACCGTGCTCGAGAGCCTCAACAAAAGATGTGTCATTCATTTGAGCTTCATCGTCCCCTGAATTGCGTAATTTCTCTTGCTCCATAAATCGATCAGACTGATCAAGGGGATCGTTTAATTCACTAAAGCCCTTACCCATCTCCGAGCCAGCGAGAATCACCTGAAATCTTTCAACTAAATTATTGTTGTCCTCCATTCTCTTGGCTAGAGGCTCCATCATCACTGGTACATTGATCAAGAAACCTGGACCGGCAATTTGCTTGCGACAATATTTCCACAAGTTATCAATTCCGCGAGCGAGATTAAAACCATTTTTGGAATCATATTCCACCTTCAATTCTCGCAATTTATTTTCCACAGTTTTTAAATCAACTTTAGCAATATCAACACCAGTCATTTTTTTAATAGTCTCAGTGTAATCATAAGTCTCCCACTTTTTGCCTAAATCAATATCAAAATCCTTAATTTTAAATTTCAAAGTTTGGAAGGTCTTTTCAGCGATATGTTTATACATTTCTTCAACAAATTTCATCCCCTCGGTGTAGTCAGAATAAGCTTGATAGCATTCCATCTGGGTGTAATCCTGCAAATGCTCGGCATCCATTCCTTCATTACGAAATATTCGGCCAATCTCAAAGACTTTTGGAAAACCAGCAACCATTAATTTCTTTAACCACAATTCTGGGGAAATTCGTAAAAAGACTTCCATATTCAAAGCATTGTGATGAGTGATAAAAGGTTTCGCATCTGCTCCACCGGTTGTATTTTCCAAAATCGGTGTTTCAACTTCCATAAAATTTTGAGCAAGTAAAAAATCACGAATTGCGGACCAAAATTTTGAGCGCTTTTCTACCATCTCTCGCACTTCCGGATTACATAAAATATCCAAATATCTTTTGCGCAAACGCTCTTCTTCATCCTGCAAACCGTCCCATTTATCAGGTAAAGGTCGCAAGCTCTTGGTCAACATCTTCCAATCCTTAACCTGCAAAGTCTGTTGGCCTTTTTTAGTCACAAAAAGTAAACCGCTGATTTCGACAAAATCACCGATATCCACGGTATCGACAAATAAATCAAAAACTTCAGCAGACATTTCATCTTTTTTCAACAAAGCTTGAAAAGTCGCCGTGCCATCATTTAAATTAAAAAAGATTAAGGCACCTTGGCCACGAATCGCCATGACCCGACCAGCAATAGTCAGAGACTTCTCATTAGATAATTTTTTGAAGTTTGCAATAGTTTTAGCTAAAGAATATTCTCGATTAGTTTTAGCCGGAAAAGGATTGATCCCTTTGGCCCGAAGTTTATTCATTTTCTCGATTCGAGAATTTCTTATTTCATCAAAAGCGGCCATTTATTTTATGATTAATAAAATTACTCTAAACTGAGTATTTTATAAGTCATTTTACCAGATGGAGAAGTGAAAGAAAAGGACTCACCGACTTTCTTACCCAAAATCGCTGATCCCAAAGGACTGCGATTAGACAATTTACCTTGTGCCATATCGGTTTCCTCAGAACCAACAATTTTGAATTTCTTCTCACCCTTTTCACCGACTTTTTCAACCGTGACAGTTGAACCAATATGAACATGCTCACCATGAGTGGCTGTATCAGACACAATTGTGGCATTTTTCAGCATCGATTCGAGCTTGGCAATTCGGTCTTCAATATTGGCCTGCATCTCGCGGGCTTCGTGATATTCGGCATTTTCCGACAAATCTCCCAACCCACGAGCATAGTCGAGATTCTCGGCAACTTTCTTGCGTTGATTAGTTTTTAAATCATCTAACTCGGTTTTTAATTCCGCAAATTTTTCTTTAGTTAAATATTCTCTTTCTTCTTTCATAAAAATATAATTAATTGATATTGTCTAGTATCTTAGCATTTTTTAGCCTAAAAAGCAAAGACCAGATTATTTTAAATATTCAGGACGACTGACAGCCATATAATCCATGACCTGACGCATAATTGAGACCGCTCCAATTGTATTGGCAATTGGACCTTTTTCCATCACGATCACAAAAGCATATTTAGGATTTTCATAAGGGAAAAAGCCAGTGATCCAAGAGTTGACCTGTTGTTTGTAAACTCCTAATTCAGCTGTACCAGTTTTAGCAGCGACAGTATAATCTGCACTATTTAAACCCTTCACGACGCCATAGTCTTTTATTACTCCATCTCTCATCCCCTCTCTAATTATTTTCAAATAAGCTTCGTTTAAATTCAAATCAACATTCGGGATATCATCATCGGTTTGTAATAAAATTTGTGGTTCAATTAATCTTCCGCCATTAGCCAAAGAAGCCGTGGCCCGCACCATCTGAATCGGGCTAACCTGAAAACCGTACTGTCCGATCGAGGTATGGTAAGTATTTCCAATGTTCCATTTCTCTCCGGCGAATTTTTCTAATTTCCACTCTGGAGTCGGCACCACACCAGCAGCACCGACAAAAAACGGAGATTTAAGTGGTTCGCCAAAACCAAACATCTTCATATATTTATCAATATTAGTAATTCCAAGACCTTTTTGATTTTCAAAACCACCACCGACTTCATAAAAGTAAACGTCAGACGAAACCGCTAAAGCTTTTCGCATATCAACATAACCATGAGCTTTCCAGTCTTTAAAAACCGTCGGCTTGGATGGATCATAAGGATTGGGCACCGAGATCGAACCAGTGCTTAAAATATTTTGCAGTGGGTCAATAATTTTTTCATTCAAGACAGCATAAGACATAAATGTTTTAATGGTCGAACCAGGAGTATAAAGCCCATCGATGACTCGATCCAGAAATGGTGTGTCTTTATTGGTTAAATATCTATTTATCGTGGCTTTGTCTTGTCCGTCAGTCAATACTTGTGAATTATATTCTGGATAACTTGTCAAAGCCAATACTTCACCGTTATGAATATCCATAATCACTCCGGCTCCACCTGTGAAAGTAGTCTTTTCAACTAAATCTTTGATCGCCTCGTAAATTCTAGCCTGAACGCCGGCATCGATCGACAGATTTAAATTCTCACCATCTTTCGGTTGATGAATAATATTCTCAGATTGAATATCACCGACCGCATCCACCTCGACGATTCTTTTGCCATTTTCTCCAGACAAAATATCGTTGTAATGCATTTCCACTCCATCCTTACCATCAAAAACTTCGGTAAAATAGAAACCGTATTTATCTTTCGTCGGATATTTCAAATAACCCAAAAGATGAGCGAAGCCCCCGACCGGAATATATCTACGCAAATCATAAGCATTCTCTTGAGAATTTTCGACATTCCAAGCTAGTTTAGTGCCCAAGCGATCATAAATCACTCCGCGTTTAGCAAAGACGAGAGAATTGCGCAAGCGATTATTTTCACTTTTTGTAAAATAAAATTCGCCGTTTTTTATTTGCAAAAACCAAATCCGACTCAAAAAGGCCAGAAATATAACAATGATAATACCGACAAAAATAAACAGACTCCGCCTAGAAATAGTTTTTTCCAATCGTCCTTCAAATTGATGAACATCAAAATTCGGTAAATTACTGGAGTCGATAAAAATCTCATCGGGATCAATATCCTTCTCTCTTTTTTGATATTTAACCGAACCGCGTCTGCGCGCCAGCTTTATCATGAAGCTATTGTATCACGCTTTTTTAATTCGTTAATTTCATCTCGTAAAATCGCGGCGGTTTCAAAATCCAGAATCTTGACTGCAGCGTTCATCTGAATATCTTTTTGTCTGATAATTTTAGACAAGGTTTTCTTGGAACCAAGGTCAATTTTTATCAATTCCGAAACAGCTTTTTGATGCTCAGATTTTAATTCTTCGACAATACTTTTAATATTTTTAATGATAGTTTTGGGAGTAATACCGTGCTTTTCATTGTAAGTCAGTTGAATAGTTCGACGACGATTAGTCTCATCAATTGCTTTAGTAATAGAATCAGTAATTTTATCAGCATACAAAACAACTTTCCCTTTCACATTACGCGCAGCGCGACCGATAATCTGGATAAGAGAAGTTACAGAGCGCAAGAAACCTTCGCGATCAGCGTCCAAAATTCCAATAAATTCCACTTCCGGTAAATCCAAACCTTCACGCAAAAGGTTCACTCCCACCAAACAATCAAAAGTCCCTTTTCTAAATTCTGTCAAAATTTCGATTCGATCTATTGTCTTAATGTCACTGTGCAAATATTCCGCTTTAATTCCTTTTTCTTTAAGATAGACACTCAGATCTTCCGCCATTTTTTTAGTCAAAGTCGTAGCAATTACTCGCCCGCCTCCCTTCACCACTTTTTCTGTTTCAGAAATAAAATCAAAAATCTGACCTTTGTATTTCTTTTCTTTATTTTCAATCACTCCACGAATCTCCAGAACGGGGTCGAGCAAACCGGTCGGTCGAATCACCTGCTCGACAATTTGCCCACTTTTTTCAAATTCATACGGTCCAGGTGTAGCCGAAGTATAGATTGTCTGACCCACCCGCTGCACAAATTCTGGAAACTTTAAGGGCCGATTGTCGCTAGCTGACGGCAGTCGAAAACCATGCTCAATCAATGTTTTTTTACGTGACGCATCACCCGCAAACATGGCATTTAGTTGCGGAACGGTCACGTGTGATTCATCAATAACAGTCAAAAAATCTTCAGGAAAATAAGCCAAAAGTGAGTCTGGAGCTTCACCAGCTTCCTTACCAGAAAAATGTCGAGAGTAATTTTCGATGCCGTTACAATAGCCAACCTCCTTAATTAACGACAAATCATAGGTCGTACGTCTTTTCAATCTCTCAGCCTCCAGATTTTTACCCTCTTTCTTCAATTGTTTCAATCTTTCTTCCAATTCAGACTTAATACTTAAAACCGCACGTTTGATTTCATCTTGATTGGTAATAAAATGTTTAGCCGGAAAAAGAAAAAATAATTTTTCTTCACTCACTATCCTTCTCGTTACCGCATCAATCTTTTTAATGGTTTGAATTTCACCGCCTTCAAAATCAATTCGATAAATCATTTTTTCATTGACGGGCATAATCTCAATCGAGTTTCCGAGCGCTCGAAATTCACCTGGTTTTAAATCGGTATTATTGCGATCAAAATGAATGTTAATTAATTTTCGAATAAATTCGGCTCGTGAGATTTTCTGACCGACTTCGATTTTTAGATTAACTTTTTCATATTCTTTAGGTGAACCCAGACCGTAAATACAAGAGACGGAAGCGACAATGATTACATCTTTTCTGGTAAGTAGAGCCTGAGTCGAAGCGTGGCGCAGGCGATCGATTTCTTCATTGATCATTGCCTCTTTTTCGATATAAGTATCGGTGGCGGGCATATAGGCTTCGGGCTGATAATAATCGTAATAAGAAACAAAATAGTGCACGGCGTTGTCTGGAAAAAATTCTCGATATTCTTGCGCTAATTGCGCCGCCAAAGTCTTGTTATGAGCGATCACCAAGGTTGGCTTTTGAATTTGATTAATAATATTGGCGACTGTAAAAGTCTTTCCCGATCCCGTCACGCCCAAAAGCGTCTGGTCTTTTAAACCAGCCTTAATTCCCTTCACCAGCTTTTCAATCGCGACCGGCTGATCCCCCGCAGGCTGATATTTGGATTGTAAGTTGAATTTATTCATCATTGCGATAAAAAATTTATTATGCTTTAATAATTCCGGAAAAGCAAGTACACAATGTTGGAAGAGGAACGCAATAAGGAGGATGACTGTGACCGAAAAGACAAGTGGTGTAATGGAACTCGCACTCCAGCAAGACGAGGTCAAAGCTCAGTATAAGCGTGACTTCGGTCTAACCGAGGGTGAGTTCATGAAGGTTTGCAGACTCTTCTTACCTCACCCAGTGCCGCCAGGACTGACGGACGCTCAGATGGACATTCTCATCATTCTGTGTGATCAACCGAAAGTAGCCTGTTTGCGCCGTGAGCAAAGGGCGTGTGTGATCGTACCAAAGGAGTGGAGTAGCATAACCCCATGTGGAACCGTGAGGAGGATGGATCACTATCGGTTCAAACAGGGCTTAGCCAGATTTATGGAGCAAGTCGCTCAGTACAGAAGTGTCAGCAATGCCACAACGAAAATCTGATTACCAAAGATAGTGCTGTCGACCGCGGGCGGGCGTTAACCAATACGCCCGCTTTTTTTATTTCAGAAAAACCCCCTTAATCCCCCTTATCAGGGGGAAATTCAGAATGACGAGATCTTATTTGATTTATCAAATCATCAAATACTTTATCAATACTATTAACTAAGGCTTTCCAAAATATTTTTTCTGCTGGAGTTTGTTCTAATCTTAATTCTCTAGCGCGCGAAACTAATTTTTTATTATATGGAATAAATTTAATATCAGTAATTCTAACGTCTTCCCCTCCCCTGATAAGGGGAGGTTGGGAGGGGTTTGTTTTTAAAATTAAATCTCGCATCGAGAGAATCCTAACACACAAAAGGATAGTACAAAACTAGTGCAGGTATTTTCCCAAAAACTCCCCCCTAAACTCCTCAAACTTATCCTCCAAAATTGATTGTCTGATTTTTTTAACTAAATTTACAATAAAGTGAATGTTGTGAATCGAAGCCAAAGTGCCAGCAAGCATCTCTTTCCCATGAAAAAGATGAGCGATATAGGCACGAGAATAATTCTGACAGGTATAGCAGTCGCAATCACTTTCGATTGGTTTTAAATCTTCGCGATAAGCGGTATTGGTGATGTGAATCTTTCCCTCTTTTGTATAAATTGTACCGTTGCGACCGAGACGAGTGGGCAAAACACAATCAAAAAGATCCACGCCATTTTCAATTCCCATAAAAAAATCTTCTGGTTCGCCGATACCCAATAGATGACGAGGTTTTTCTTCCGGTAAAATTTCATTGACCCATTTCACCGCCGTGGACATATCTTCTTTGGCAAAAGAACCACCGATACCAAAACCATCAAAATTCATCGAGCCGATTGTCTGGGCCGATAATTTTCTCAGACTTTCTTCTCGACCACCTTGTACGATACCGAACAAAGCAATTTTATTTTCATTATTTAATTTAAGATGTTCATCTAGCGAACGCTTGGCCCAGGCATGTGTTCGTTCTAGAGCTTCGGTCTGATATTTTAAATCTTCATTTGGTGAAGTACATTCATCGAAAGCAAAAATAATATCGGCGCCAAGATTATGCTGAATCTGAATCGATTTTTCAGGTGTAATATAATGAACCGAGCCATCTAAGTGTGAAGTGAAAGAGACGCCATCTTGTCCGATTTTAGCTAAACGCGGCGCGTCAGAATCATCAAATCTTTCTGGGATCATCAGCGACGGATCAGTAATCTGTAAGACCTTAGAAATCCCTTTTTTATAAGCGGCGCCCAAAGAAAAGACCTGAAAACCACCGGAGTCCGTCATGGTCGGTCCAGACCAATTCATCATTTTCCCCAGACCTCCCATCTTTTTGACTGTCTCGTCACCAGGCTGTAAATACAGATGATAAGTGTTGCCTAATACAACTTGCGCCCCCTCATCTTTCACCTGATCTGGGTTTAGGGATTTAACGGTGTCTTTTGTCCCAACGACAACAAAAGCCGGCGTCTCAATTATTCCATGAGGCGTTTCCAATATTCCCGCTCGACCCAGTTTTCCGACGAGCTTTTTTTGAATTTTGAAATTTAAGGCCATTGTTAGTATCCTAGCATAAATATAGATTTTTACGATTCGACATGCTACAATCAGCCTATTATGAACTTAAATATATTAAAATTATTTTCTAAACATCCACATCCTGAGAATGAGCCTCTGACTATTAGGCAGATCGATAAAATCATCAAGAGAAGAATGCGCACGGCTGATGCCGAGTTTTCTCAAGGTTATGATTTGATAAAAAAATATCCACGGTCCGTCAGTATTCTTGGATCAGCTAGATTTAAATCAGATAATATTTATTATAAACAAGCTGAATCGCTGGGACGCCGAATTGCAACAGAATTGAAATATGTCGTGGTGACTGGTGGTGGTCCTGGTATTATGGAAGCGGCCAACAAGGGTGCTTATGAAGCCGGTGGCGTTTCGCTTGGCTTTAATATTAAATTGCCCAAAGAACAAGAGCCCAACAAATACTTAACTGATTATGTGGACTTTGAATATTTCTTCAGTCGTAAAACAATTCTCTTTTACTCGGCTGAAACTTATATTTATTATCCAGGTGGTTTTGGTACCATGGACGAGCTTTTTGAGATTCTGACCTTGATTCAAACCGGTGAAATTCCAAGAGTGCCAGTCATTTTGGTGGGACGAGAATTCTGGGAACCACTTATGGCGACAATAAAAGAGGAATTATTGACCGATAATAATACCATTGATCTAAAAGATACTTATATTTATAAAATCGTCGATACCGAAGATGAGATTATTGATATCATCAAAAAGGCACCACTGCGACAAGACTAAATAGGACTAAGATTAAAATAATAACCGTTACAAACTGCAGGAATACGCCGGCGACTTGATTGAGCGCCAAGACTTTTTTTGAATGCAAACCAATATGAAACTTGAAAAATAGAGATAAAGAATGGTGCTTGAGAATTAAATACAAAAAAGTAAAAAAATCTGGCAACATACTACCGAAAGCGCCCAGAAAGAAAATGAATGGATAAGCTGGATCAAAAAATAAAAGGAAAGCTAGACAAAATCCAACCAAAGCATCGAGAGAAACAAGGGCCATATCGCGAGCCAGTTTTAATTTGCGACTCAAGTCCTGAGCTAGACGAATTTTTTTAGTGGGGTCAGACTCGAGAGAGAGTAAATTATAATCCCGATGTGGGATCATATCTAAGGCTAGATGACTAGCGAAACCCAGAGCAAAACCAGCAACCGGATGAGTCGGCATCAAAGAAGCGACAGCAGCACCAAAAGTGGCATGAACTGATAAAATCATGATTTAAGACAGGTATTATATTCGCTCACTCCTGAATTATAATGATCGACCAAGACTTTTAAAGCTGAAACTGCGTCATTGATTTTTTTGGCGAAATAATTATACTCCTGAATCTTTTGATTATAATATGCACGGTCCAAGCCTGGTGTATTTTTTAATACAATCAAATTATCATACATTGGTTTAGCTTGAGCTTGCATATCTTTAATAGATTGAGAAGAACTATCAATTAAAGATTTCATGCCAGCGCTCGGTCTCTGACATTGAGCAAGTGGGTCGGCAAAAACCTGCACCGCAATGGTGGACATTTGATCATTGAATAAACCTTCACGTTTAGCCACTCCTAATTCTTCGTATTTAGAATTTAAAATATTGGCACGGTGACCAGTACTAGCCATCCAGGCTTCCACGATTTCTTCATCACTATCATAATTACCCAAAGCGAGATTCTCACCAATCAATGAGTAACTATAATTATTTTTTCTAGCTAGATCAGACACACTTTTATTATCTGGTGATTCATGGGCAAAATATTGATTATCAAAGAGGTCATCAAGACGTAAGTCAGCTACTCGATCTAACATTGAATTGGATAGCAGAGGATTTAGAGATTTTTTTTCTCGTTCAATATTTGTAAGCCTTAATATTTCCGAATCTTGTCCGTCCGAGATAGTTACTGGTCTGATTGTTGGCACAGTGGAAGTGGTAACGACAATTGGCTCGCCAAAAATCACTACAGGATTAGTCGTCGAAGAAGTTGAATTTACAGCTCGCAAGGCTTCATCAAAATTATCGGCCACTTGCCAGGTCGGATAGACATTAGGATCAGCATAATTGTCAAAAATATACCTTTTTTGCATCACTAAATAATAGACTATATCCGAAACGCGCTGAGTAATTAAATTTGTTGTTCGCTGGATGAAAATAATTGGCTGGAAATCAGAAAGTGCTGCCTCTGTTTTATTAACAAAAAAGACAAAAATTAGAACAATAATCAAAACTACTAAACCCAGATATTTTAATCCTTTATTCATTTTGTCTATTAATTATACCATATTTTTAAAATCTGTTGTATAATTAAGCTATGAATATTATCTTGGTAATTTTGGGTTATTTAAAATGGCACTATGGCAAAGCCGTTCGTTCTCTCTTTAGTATTTGGAAAAATTTTCTTTATTTTATTTTTGATTTCTTCTCAATCTCTACTTTGTTTAAAAATTTCTTTGACCCCTGGAAAAGAATGAATGACATTTATCCCAAGCCGTTTAATTTGAAAATCTTTTTTTATACTTTTATCACCAATCTAATCACGAGAATCGTAGGTGCCTTGATGCGCTTCTGTCTGCTAATAATCAGTCTGATTTGCTGTCTTTTGTTTATTGCTTTCTTACCCATCGCTCTAATTGTCTGGATTCTGTTGCCATTAATCGTTCTGGTGATTGTTATTGCGGGTATATTTTTAATTTTTAAATAAAATGAGAAAAATCGAAAACTTTATCAAAAAAAGCCCCCTCTACCCCGCCCTAGTTTTGGAAGGTTATTTTTCACCACAAAAAAGAAACGTTGTAATTCAGATTACCAAATATTTTCTCCTATCGTTACCGCTTTTAATAATCGTCAGTGTTATTCTGGAAAGCTATGGCGTCATCGCTTTTGGTCTAATTGCAGATTTAGTAATTGAAAAAATCTTAGGTTTAGTCTTGATTTCGGCCGGCTTGTATATTGCCATGCATTGTTTTGAGGCATATTTTGCTTCAATTTATTATTTCGAATATGTCTTAAAAAATCGTTATCAGACCAAAGAATATTTCACTTTTTCAGCTGGTCGAATCTTAAAACGTGCGACGAACGACAATCTACTCAGCGCCTTTCTTCAATCAATAAGTGTCGGCCATCGAATCATGAAGCGTTTAGGGATCAGTGATCATGACCGAGACATCTTATTTTTAAAACAAGCGGAAGTAAAAAACCCACCGATAATTGATTTATCTGGTGAAAATTTAATTAAGGTCTCAACTATTACAAATTTTCTATATAATAATTTTGCTGATTTTCAGAAACTCTTGACCAAAAACGGAATAAGCCAAAAAGATTTAACCGCAACTGTCGATTGGGTGGTTTATCAGATCGAAAATGATGCTTATGATCGTCAGTGGTGGAAACCAGAAAAACTAGCGCGTATTCCTGGAGTGGCCACCGATTGGTCTTTTGGCCGAACATATTTACTAAGTAAATACAGTCGAAATGCTTTTGATGATCGAGCGGTAAATTCCGAAGCCTCGGTCTTTTCAGAAAGAAAAAGAGAG
Source organism: Minisyncoccota bacterium (assembly GCA_041674925.1). Lineage (GTDB taxonomy): Bacteria > Patescibacteriota > Minisyncoccia > Phycocordibacterales > GWA1-40-21 > CAIJXO01. The sequence continues at coordinate 11,658 of JBAYUW010000006.1, forward strand.
GTGGAGCAATTAGAAGCGGTCTTAGCTAAGCCAACCGGTGCCAATGCCATTCTGGCTGGAGCTCCTGGTCAAGAAAAAATAGAAGTGATTTGGAACCTTTGTCGACGAATGAAAAATCGGACAGCTAATGCAAACCTAATTGGGAAAAAACCAATCATCTTTCAGACTGCTGATTTTATTTCTTCTGTTAAAAACAAGACTGAGTTTGAGGTCAATTTAATTAAAATTTTTACCGAAGCAATGAATGCTGGCAATATTCTTTTGATTATCGACAATCTACCAAAACTAATCTTGCAAGCTAAACAGTTTGATTTAAAACTTAATGATATTATTGAACCTTTTTTGACCAGTCATGATGACAAAATCATTGGCCTAGCTGATTTAGAATATTTTCATACTTTGATTGAGAATGATCAATCAATCATGATCCATTTTGAAACTGTTTTAGTTAGACCACTACTCTTAGACGAGATTATTAAAGTCATCAGTCAAGAAGCTTTGATAATCGAAAAGACCTATGAAATTACTTTCACCTATCAAGCAATACTGGAGATGGCCAAAGGTGCTGAATCATATTTCCCCGATGGTGTATCTACTGATAAGGCTCGAGATTTACTCTCGGAAATTGCTCCCTGGGCAATTGAAAATGATATTGAAATTGTCCGAAGAGATAATGTTTTGGATTATATTGGCGAAAAGACAAATATTCCAGTCGCCAGAATTTCTGATAATGAAAGGGAAAAACTACTAGAGCTTGAGAATATTCTGATGAAAAGAATTGTCGCTCAACCTGAAGCAATTTTTGCTATAGCTAGTGCTATTCGTCGAAATCGAGCTGGGATTCGTAATGAAAAAAGACCCCTAGGCTCTTTTCTTTTTCTTGGACCAACCGGTGTCGGTAAAACAGAGACCGCGAAAGCCTTAGCTGAAATATTTTTCAGTCAAACAGAATCAGAAAGCTCTGACGAAGAAAAATTACTGATGCGTTTGGATATGTCGGAATATCAAAACGCTGAAGCAATTCCCCGCTTGATTGAGAAATTATCGACCATGTTGCGCGAACGTTCTTACGGAGTCCTACTCTTGGATGAGTTTGAAAAAACTCATGAAAAAGTTTTAAATTTATTCTTACAAATAATCGACGAGGGTTTCTTTTTGGATACTTTTGGCAAAAAGGTGATGGCGAGAAATATTCTGTTTATTGCCACCTCGAACGCTTGTGCCGACAAAATTTTCGAAATTGTATCAGCTGGTAAAAATTTAAAAGATCATAAAGATGAGATAATCGCCACCATTATCAAGCAAGGTATTTTCCGACCCGAACTAATTAATCGCTTTGATGCCACCGTGCTCTTTCACCCCCTTAATCAAGAAAATTTGACCATGATCGCCAAAATGATGATTCAGAAAGTTGCTAAAAAAATAGAGAAAAAAGGTATGACACTTTCAATCGACAATGACTTGATTAATTTTATCGTGCGGGGTGGTTATAATCCAAGTTTTGGTGCTAGACCGATGAATCGCCTGATCCAAGATACCGTCGAGGAACACCTGGCAGATGTGATCATTCGTGAACAATTGACCGCCGGTCAGACTGTTAGCTTTAAGGTTCTAGCCGATAAACCTGAAAAAAATAGTCTAAAACCTATTATTACTTAAAGTAACGACGAGAAAAATACATCACCAAAAGAACCCAAAGCAAGCCGACTAAATAGCCGGCCAAGACATCGCTGGCAAAGTGAACACCAAGATATAAGCGACTAAAGCCAACTAAGATTATTACTGCGCCAAAAATCGTCGTGAAAATTATTTTTAACAATAAATTGAAACGAGATCTCCAAAGACAATACGCAAGAAAGCCAAGTAAAGAAAATATTAGGGCAGCATGTGCGCTGGGAAATGATGCCAGTGATTCAGTATAAAGAGCTATGTCAGCTCCAGGACGTGCTCGGTCGACCAAATATTTAATAATTAAAGTCATCGCTCCCGAACCCAGAACAGAAACAAACAGGGGTATTATTAAATATTTCTTCTGTTTGAGATAAAAAAATATAGAAAAGATAAGAGCGATTAATAAAATGATTAGCCAGTGGCCCAAATAAGTAAATCGCCAAAAAAATTGGTCCCAAAATGGTAAGCGGAGGTATAAAATTGCTTGAGCTAAATTTAGATCAATATTAAGAATATAATCAAACAAGCTCATTGAAATATAGTAATTATCTCTATTGACCACCATACTCGAAAGTAAGGTGGTCTAACAAATAGTTACATAGTTGCAACTGGACCTTTCAAAGCTTTCTTGACAACCAAGATGGTGTAAAGAGCTGAAAGACCAACTAGAGCGTAAACAATTCTCTCTAGAACTGGTACCCCACCCAAGATAAGGTTGACTAGATTCCAATCACCACTGATGGCAATAAGACCCCAGTTGACACCTCCTACGATGGTAAGGACAACAGCGACCCAATCCAATACGTTTAATTTTTTCATGTTTTTCTAATAGATATTAAAACGACCTTTATAGGTTAATTATACCATAAATACATAAAACACAAGCTAGCCCCCTGTGGATAAATTAGTTTTGAGTAGAACTGCGGCTAAAAGAGCCTGACTCGAAAGAATGACCGCCTTCTCTAAATTTACGGTCAGCATCTTCGTCATTATTAGCATCACAAGTAAAAACCTCTCGATGATCACCCCCACTGACATCGAAATAGACATAGTGTGATTTTGGTTTTTCGAAATTAGGTTCCCCTTCCATATCCTCAATTATAGCAATAAACCTATAATCTTCAAGGTTGAAATGTAAAACCGATATGGTCTGATTTATCCACAGTTGTGGCGGGTCTCAGAAAACGATAGTATACTCCCGGACCAAATTGTTCATTAATAAAGAAAGGGGTGAGCTGTGAAGAAAAAGCTTGGTTTGCTTATGATTGTGTTTATAACCGTGTCTAATGTCAGCTTGGGTCAGAATAAGCTTTTTGACAAGAAGACAGCAGAGAGTTTTGAACGGTTTGTCGCCAGCTCTAGAAAAAGTGATGGCGACTACTCCACAATCTCGCTCGCTAACTGGCGACGAGATCTGGATGTGCCACCCATGTCAGGTGAAGATATGGTTCGGAAGATTCTGTATACCTTCGAGATGCACTACAAGAATCTAAAGATCATAGACTATCTGATCGTGTATGATGACAAGCCTGGTAAGGGTTTGGTTTACGACTATATCATCATTCACCACGAGACCAAGCCGACTCGCACCTATCAATTCGCCACAAAACCCTAGTGCAGCCGAAAGCTGATTGGTGCCCATCGACCAATCAGCTTTTAATATTTTCTAATTACCCCCTTCACAATGGCTGCTATTTCTAGCTCATTTTCAGGATAGATATTCTTATAGTCTTTGTTGGCCGGTTCTAAATAAATTTTCCCCTGACGATGACGAAAATATTTCATTGTCCAACCACCATCCACCAAAGCAATCACAATATCACCATCTTTAGCTTCTTTAGTTTGACTCTGATTGGCAAAATTAATCCTTTCGGCCACCACCATATCACCGGCTTGGATACCAGCCTCAATCATCGAGTCTCCTTTCACACGCAACAAATATGTCGAGTCTTGGTTAGGAATCAAGTAGTCGCTAATATCAATAGTATCGAGCAATTCGGCATCAGCTTCGGCTGGAATACCAGCCTCCACCAAACCAAGCAAAGGCACCTCACCAATCAGTTTGTTTGGAATTAAATGACCAGTAGAATCTTTAGACAAGACACCCTCATCAATTAATTTACCGATCAGTTTTGCAACCGCATTCTTTGATTTAAAACCCACCAAGGCCATAATCTCGGTATAGACCGGCATGCGTTTGTGCTTTTTATAAAAAGCGATGATTTTGTTTTTGTGTGAGTTGATCATGGTTGTAAGTATTATAACAGAAATGTTGCCACGACGTTGACCGAACGTTGAAACCAATTAGAATTGAAGCGAGACAGTCGATGCAAATCTCCCAATCGATAGAGCAAAAAACGATGACGCAAAGCTTCTCGACGATATGGCAAACCACGAATGATTTTCATATCGATGATATCATTGATCTTCTGAAGCTCTACTTTGATACTCTTCTCTAAAATAATTTTGCTCATATATTTATCGCTTAACTTATATGTATACAGTATAAGTGAACGACCGTTCACCTGTCAACTGTGGATAACTATTCGGATACAAGAAGTAGTGTGTTGTAAAGAGCAGACCTAAAAACCCCTTATTTTATCTCTAATTTTAAGCAGTTCAACTTCAGGAGTCGGTTCACGATCGCCAGTTCGATATAGCATACTTCTTGGATCATAGCCAAGCAACCCCGTATCCCCCACCTTTCTCGGTACAATATGCAAATGAAAATGTGGCACGTTTTGTCCGGCTAACTTCTCTTGATTCCAAACACAATTAAAGCCTTCGGCACCATAAACCTCTCTCAAGGCTTTCATCGTCTCGTCTGCTAATTCTAAAACTGCCAATCTTTCTTCTTTATTTAAATCTTCGAGCTTCGCCACACACCTCTTTGGTGCAATTAAAGTATGGCCTTCGGTGATTGGAATATTAGTCGGAAAAGCCCAAGCTAATTCATTGTCAAAAATTAATCTTTCTTTTATTTCTGGTAAACTGCAATAAACACAAGTTGTATTTTTCATAGATATAATTATTATACACTAAATCTTAATAAAAAATCGCGCAGAGAGGTTTGTGGCCTTCTGCGCGAAAGAGTTCATGACGGTCTTACCTTTCGACCAACGGACACAAAAAAGTCGTCTCGGTCCACATCAACATCCCCATCCCGATCTTCAGTACTCACAATACGGTCACCACAGCTTTCCTCCAAAAAGGGATACTCGATCTTATCTGGCCTACCATGTCGATCCTTAGAAACTAGACGAGCACCAGGAAAATATATTCGTCCTTTCTGTTTTAAGACAGTTATCCAATTTTCTGGTAGAAATTCCTGATGTAGCGAAAACCACCGAGCCTGCCAGACTGTCCCCCAGATGTGACTGTGCCATGCAGAAATTCTCTCGATAGCCACACCAAGAGAAATGTGATACTCTCCTCGCCGAAGTGGCGACAACAACCTAAGTTGATCTTGATCGATTGTTGTCACAAATTTATCTCGATCATCTAAATGGAGAACACGATCGTGCCGCTCCACATCTTTTCTGAATTTCTCAACCTCCTCAAAACTTGGATACTCCCTGAGCATCTTGATCACACCCGGTTTTATACGGAATTCGGCCAGACCTTCATAGGCCAAGAAAAATTCCCTGAGTAATCCCTCCTGAGGTTTAAAATGCAAATGGTGCATGATGTTTACAAAATCATGACAACTTGTCGAAAACCCTGCTTGCTCCAAAGCAGAAATGAACTGATGAATGACCTTGATATCCCTGATGTCGTGATTCATGTTTGTCCCTCTTTTTTCATAGAACAACTACCCAGTTGAATATTAATAGATAAACAAAAGACAAAAAAGCGAAGATGTCCTCGGTAAAAGAGACTAGTTTTTTAGGTCACTTTGCACAATTTCTTCGAAGAAATAAGCAATTTTTATTTAAAAAATCGCGCGGAGGTAGTCAGTCCCCGCGCGATTAATGTCTCCTACAGACAAGCAAACAGAATGGGATCGCCCGACTCTATCAGATCTACTCCTCTTCTTCCACTATACACCCATTCAACACACAAAGGGTTAGTGCAAAATGGAGAAATGACGAAGACTGGATTAGGGCAACCCATACCACAAATAAACAGATCCCCCGACATTTTGAAGTCGATGGGTGACATATGAACATGCCAACTCCTTTTAAGATAGTGATCTGGTATGGAAGGTTTTATTCTTTCGAATTCCAACGCCAAGCGTATCGTGATCGATTCTGGACAAGTCCTCAGTCCATTTTGACGAGCGATATCCTCGATGCCGAATGCATATACACCGTTTTCATGACCAAGCTCACTCAGTGTCGCGATTCTCAGGACATGACGTTCCTCGAGTCCGTTGAACAACCGATGAGACTCATATTTTACAATCCTCATGAGGTGTTCATCGTTCGAGTAGATTTCAAGACATCGTCGCTTAAGATCTTCTCTGCCCTCGTTGCTTTCGATCGGCGGAAGTTCAATTTCGGTCGTTTGATATGTAACGGTTGTGACTTTCATTGTCTCTCCATCACCTTCACAGAACTACATACCCCAGATCATCACCGAGAAGCCCAGCCTCTCGACTGCTTCTTCGGTCGTTAGACTTTGTGAATCTAACGACCTGACCAGTTCTTGAACATTAATCACCCTTGGCCGATCCTCGCCTTTTTTCACCAAACTCAAAAACGATTTGGTCCAAGCTTTGAACTCCTCGGGTGATTCCAAATCCACGATCATGTAAACAAACGGATCTGGATTGATCAACACTAGACGGGGTTGGTTTAATTTTTTAAGCTCCAACTCTGCGCGGCCAGCCCTCTGCCGACTTAACCTCAGCCTGAACTGAAGTTTTCTGATTCGGCGTTCCAGAATAGACACGTAGCGTCGATTGTTTGTCCAGAATTTAAACAAGGTCATGCGATCCCCCTTTTTTCGTAGAACAGCTACTCATGAGGAATAAGTTAATCCTCTTTTTATCCTTGGCAAACATTGCACTGTTGTCTTCCAATCTTTTGCTCAACTCTTCGAGGAATCCCTCGGACAGCAAATGAGCAAAATAGTGAAGGTCGGACAAGCTATGTTTATTCCCTATCGTTATTTTCCACCAAACACAGGTTGTTCCCAACGAGGGTGGATTTGTGAGACCCTTGCGGACGAACTCCCCGCTGTGATTCCAACAACAGTTGCATGGCAAGACGAAATCTTCCGGTAAGGTCTCCCTTAGCCAGATAAGCAGTTCATCGATAGCTTTCCGTATCTCCCCAAGCCGTTTGGAATGCTTGCGCCCGATCTGTTGAACAACCTTTGTGATTTTCATTATCTCTCCCCTTTTTTCATAGAACAACTACCCAGTTGAATATTAATAGATAAACGAAAGACAAAAAAGCGAGGATGTCCTCGGTAAAAGAGACTAGGATTTTAGATCACTTTGCACAATTTCTTCGAAGAAATAAGGCAAATTGCTGATTTTTTTACTTTTTATCGCTTTTAAAACTGTATTAATACTTTTGATTGAGTCAAATTCCGCTGATTCATTTTTAATTGCCTCATTTATCGGCACCCACATATTATGCCCGAAATCGGTGTCAGAGATTAATTCCCCATCATATTTATCAGCATAAGCAATCGGAAAAACTATATCAGAAAAAAGTTCTCCTGATTTGTACAAAATTCGACGTTCGGAACCAAAAACCTTAAACTGGGCATTCAACCCAGTCTCCTGTTTTAATTTTCTCGTCGCCGCATTTTCGATTAATTCGCCTTTTAAAACCACCCCACCCATGACACCAACTTTCCCATAAGAAGGATTCGATTTTCTAACTTGATTCAAGATTTCAATTTTACCATCGACGACTCTGGAGACAATCGTGATAACATTTATTTTAAATAAACTATTTAGAGTATCATTTGAAGTATTGGCATCAGCTACTAATTTTATTCCGGTTGATGATAAAGAATAGCCATCACCAGATTTAAGTACTAAGCCCTTTTTGACCAAAAATTGAAGATGATAATTATACAGATCGTTTGGGACTTTCTCGGGCGACATTTCGCTATAGCGCAAAGATTTAGCGTTTTTTAACTTAGAAATTATATGATTTTGAATTGATGATAAGTTTGACATTTTTTAAATTAAACTTGATCGCTGTATAAATAAGACTCAGGAATTAGTTTTAGCACTTGAGCAGGCATTTGGTCAAGTGATAGATCGGCTGTCTGTAAAGTTTGAATGACATCTTTTTTAGAAGCGCCGAAGGCAAAAGCAAAGGCGATATTTATTTTCTTGATAGTTTCTAAAGTCAAACTAATGCGAGTAAAATTTTTCAGTTGACGAGAATGATTGTGTTTAAAAATTTCACCGACGCAGGCAATACCGGTATCAGCTGTTCCTTTGGTCTGAGGTAAAACTCCAGCGGTATGCCCATCAGTTCCAATACCAAATTGACCGACAATCACATCCGCCCATTTGGACAGAGCTTCATATTTTTGACTAAATCTTTCCACCGTCTCGTCTAATGAGATATTTTCTAAAATCGGGTGAGAAGTGACAGCTTCCATATCAAAACCAGCATCAATCAACTGTTGCCAATTTGAGTCTGGGTGGCCAACTAAACCATAGCGCTCGTCGGTTAAAATGACAGCTAAATTTTCTTTCAGACCAGCTTCAACCCCATTTCCTTTATCCGACATTCTGGCCGAAATAAAAAATACACTGTTGCATCTTTCTTTTAAAATTTTCAAAGCTTCAACAGAAATCGATAAATTCGAACCACCCGATAAAAGCCAGAGAACTTTCTGGTCTTTACTCAAAAGATCTTCAATTTGTTTGGCCAAAATTTCAGCGCAATCGGCCTGAGAATCGATGTGGGTAAATTTCATAATTAATCTTTAGTATTCTTCACTGTTCTTATAAACAGAGAACCGCCAGTGACTATCAAAATAATAAAAATTGGGATAGCAATGATATTGAGAGTTAAGAAATTGTTTAAATCGCCAAGCTTAGAGCCAAATAAAACAAGCACTGAAGCGGCGATGGCCGATAAAGGCATCAAAATACTGATGAATTTAAGATATTTAATCTTACTTAAACCAGCACCATAGGAAATGAGTTCGGGCATCGGAAAGCAGGTGAAGCAGACCTGATACATGCCTTTCGTGGTACCGAGATGATTTATAATCCTAGCTAATAGGCCGTGTTCATTTCGAGCAATAAATTTATCGACTAAAGGATAGCCAAAGAAACGGCTGATCGAAAAAGCAATTGTATAACCGAGAAAATCACCAATGACAATGTAAAGTAGACCGGGCCAAAAACCAAACAAAACACCGACAATTAAATATAGTGGTGAGCCAGACAGGGGGGCAAAAACGATGGTAGAAATCTTTAATAAAATAAAAATAATTGGCGCCCAAATGCCGGCTTTGATAACTGAATCCTGAAAAGTATTTACATCAATGAAAGCAAAAGCGACGATAATGATCAAAATCGTGAGTCCAAGACCCCAAAAACTGAGTTGCTCGGTTGGCTTAAATTTTTTAATATCAAAACTTGGCATAAGTTCATTTTACCTTATTTTACCGATAATACTCAATCAGAGCTTTCGTTCCAGCGAGATTCTCGGACCAATCGAGATCAGTGTGGTTTTTTAATTCAACACTAATAGCAGGAATTTTAATTGAGGCCAGCCAATCCCCTGCATCACCGGTAATTGCATAATCAGTGAAGGCTTCGGCGACGGGATAGCTTGAAGCACGAGAATAAAGCTTGGCAATTTCTAGTGAAACTGGAAAGATTGAACCGCAACCAGAAGCATAGACTTTGTTGGCCTGACTGTGCCAAAACAAAACTAAATTAGGATTAGTTTTTAAAACGAAATCGCGAAGAGCTTTGGCTTCGGGTTCAGAAAAAGCTGATGCCCCAGCACTAACTATCTGAGTGCGCCAAGTGCTCGTCGCTTGCCACTGACAATCGAAATTGCGATTCAAATCGACATTGTTGGCATTAAATCGAGCAGACGCCTCTGTCCCTTTTGCAACACCGTCAGGGTTTAGTGAAGGAATAACTGTGATTTTTAAATTGGTTGGAATCAAACTCGGATTAGCTTTCAGATAAGAAATAAATTGCTTGGCCAATGAGACACTATTCCATTCATAGCCACCGTGAATACCACCAATAAAAATCAAATGTTTTTCTCCTTGCCCAAAAGTTATCGCTTCAATATTTCTACCCTGCACCGAAGTACCGATTGAAAAAGCTGTAAAGGCTGTCTCGACCGCTGCTGGTGTTTCTGGAACAGGTTTGGTCTTAGTAGAAAAATAGAAGAAAATCGCAGTTAATAAACCGAGGATGATTACAATCAAGATTCCCCAGAAAACTTTCTTCGAGCGAGAAGATGGCATTATTTAGAATAATATTTTAGGATGGCATCAATCCCCGCTTTGTTTTTTGTCCACTCGGTATCAGTGTGATTGGTCAGAAGAACGCTGATGGCTGGAATATTAATTTTCGCTAGCCAATTGGTCAAATCACCGGTAATTTCGTAAAAATCAAAATCTTCAGTTGAGGTATAACCAGATGCTTTAGAATAAGCTTTGTTTAGGGCGGTAGTATCTGCCAAAACGCCATTGTGACAGTTGGAAGAATAAACTCCACCCGAAGCACTGTACCAAGCCACGACTGCCTCAGGTTGATTGATTTCGACATAATTTTTCAAAGCCAAAGCTTCTGGCTCAGAAAAGGCCGAGGTTCCACCGCTCACTTTTTTACTTTGCCAAACACCAGATGCTTGCCAATCACAATCAAAGTTTCGGTTCAGATCAACATCGTTGGCATTGAATCGAACCGAGTCGGCTAAGCCATCAGGATTTAGAACTGGGATGACCGTCACTTTTAAATCGACAGGGATATAATTAGGATTAGCTTTAATATAAGCGACTAATTCATTTGCGACGGCAACGGTGTTAGCGCCGTAACCACCATGAATACCACCGACAAATAATAATTCTTTTTCTCCTGTACCAAAATGATAAGCGGCGATTTCTCGGCCTTCAACAGACTGGCCCAAAACTGTTTTCTCTTTGTTGGTGACAGTTGAGGTCGCTACCACATTAGTACTGGTAGCATTAATCTGATCGTTTGTTAAAACTACTTTCTCTGACGAAGAATTAATAATAAAATAGCCCGCGATCGCGATGACGGCAATAACAATGATTGCTAAAATTACTTTTTTCATATACTTATATTTTAGCATACTAACGAGATTTGCAACAATACTAAATATTATATCCTGTTTCGATTTTAATCAAATTAAATCTTTGATCTGGATGCTGTCCATTGTGTCGGATGACATCGTCAGCAAAATTATGACCCTCTCCGAAGACAACAGGAATCACTTTCTGATTATCGGTGACACTCCCACCAATAATGTCAATCGTCTCGCTTTCTCTGATTGGGCTTCTTCTCTTTCTTTCATCTACATTATCATAATAGACTTCTCCAATTTCCGAAGCTTTTTTATTCATTTCCTGACGAGTCTCCCCCTCAGTTGGAAGTAGATTTACCGTACCATCAAAGTAGGCTTTTGCCGTTGCCCCAAGAAACAAATAGATCGCGGAATCGCCATGTTTGTCATATACTTTTTTACGTAAGTCACGAAGTTCTCTTTCGTATTTATCAAAATCAACCTTTTCCTCAACTGTAAGTTGTGGAGGATTATTTCTAAATTCTTTCTCCAGTCTAGGCAACTCCTGATTTAACACGTAGGCAAACAAAGCTTCGGCGCTTGTTCCCAAACCTCGATTTTCATCCACACCGACCCAAATATCATTATAAATTTTTCTGTATGAATCCTTATCAGCGGTTACAGAGCGAATATTTTGTACTTTTTCTTTGTAAACAGAAAGTAAATCAAGCGAAGTGTCTAATACACCCTCAACAAAAATATTAGTCGTGCCGTTATTCACCTTAACTAAAGTATCAAGGATTTGTGAAATTTTTAGCTGACTGTCGATTACCTCAGAAGCAAGTTCAGGATTATTTACTTCCATTCCTGGAAGATGATGAACTTGGCCGATATGCACAATGTATTGGTTTGCCTCTTTATCATAAACTTCCAAAGTGACATTTACTTTCATATTTCTTGCGAACTCTTCCAAATTCATGCCGAGATTTTCGCCCGCAGTTTTCACTTCATTTGCATAGTGAATTTTTTGATACTGAGGTACACCAAGCAAGGTCGAGGCGGTCACCGCTCCAATACCAAGAAATCTAGCTAATCTAGATTTTACCCAAGGTTTATTTGCAACCGGCTCTTGGCCTGATTCAAGTTTAGGTTCTTGAGGTGGAATAGACTCTAATTTTTCGCTCATAGTAAAATAAAATTAATATACTATTTCAACTTTCAGTTCAACATACCCATTATCATCATTTAAAACACCAGCATCGATAAGGTTTTTAATCGTCTGCTCGACGTTTTTTCTATTTTTATCGACAGTTGCCAAATCAACATCCATGCCCTCTAAGACCTCCTCTGCTAATCTGCCACGATCTAAAGTATTATTAGCTTTAATGGCGCCATCAATAAGTGTGACAACTTGAGTGACGTCTTCTAGATTCGAATCCAGCAGTTCGAGTTCTGCCATAGTTACGGATTTCTGACCCTCGGCGATTCTTTGTTTTAAAGCGCCAATTTCTCCAGCGATCTCGGTTCGTTCAATTTGCCCTAAATCTATTCCTGACATTTTATTATTAATTAATTGATAAAGTCTAACTGTCTAATTTTAGCATAAAAATACCCCAGCCCGCTATCGGACTGGGGATTACTGGCTCGTCTACAGGATGATCTTATCGACCATCTCCACGGGGTCACCAAACGCCTCGATACTCTCGTCTGTGACGATAAAGACTCCAAGCTTACGTCCTTGGTCACGAGACAGCTTGAGCAGTTCAATGGCCAGCTCGCGATGTCCAGGACCCAACAACACGAGAACATCGACTTCGTGTCCGGATGTAACCATGGCACTGGCCATGTCGGCCATCATCGGCGCCGGGATTCGCCAGGTGCCGCCATGCATCATTCTCAATCGCTCGATAGACCTTTGCTCGTTCATGGTCATGGCCCGATCACGAACCGGAGCCACTGCAATAATGATCCTGTTGTCCTGACTCATGGGGTTCTCCTCTATCTCCAATGTTTCCAACACAACGTTCTATTTATTATACTAGCACGTTTGGGGAGGATGTAAAGGGGTTCGAATTCTATTCGTACCTCAAGGCTTCAATCGGATTAAGTTTTGAGGCCCGACGAGCGGGATAATAACCGAAAATTATTCCGATACCAGCCGACACACCAAAAGCCAGGAGGACCGATACCAAAGACATGTCTGTTTGAATAATATTTAAAATTGATAAAAGATAACCAATAAACCAACCCAGAATGACACCAATTAAACCGCCGATGAAAGTCATCGACACAGCTTCAATTAAAAATTGTGAATTGATATCTCGGCTTTTAGCACCGATGGCTTTGCGCAAACCAATCTCTCTGGTTCTTTCAGTCACCGTAGTCAACATCATATTCATAATCCCAATACCGCCGACAATAAGTGAGATACCAGCGACCGCGGCCAGCAAAGTAGTAAATGTATCTGTGACGCTCGAAGCGGTGGCGACAATATCACTTTGATTCATGATACTGAAATCCGCCAAAGTTGAATCCGTTATTTTATGTCTCGTTAAAAGCAGATCGGTAACTTCAGTCTGTACTTCGGTCATAATCTCCGTACTCTCAGCCTGAATATTAATCGTCGAAACATAATCACTGCCAGCTAAAAATCTCTGCGCCGTATTAAGTGGTATAAAAATCATATCATCTTGACTACCAAAACCGGTACCTCCTTTAGCCGCTGTCACCCCAATAATATTGAACTGTATTCCGTTGACCCTGATTGTCTGCCCAATCGGATTAGCCCCTTCACCAAATAAATCATCACGGACAGTCGGACCGAGAACCGCCACTTTAGATATGTTTCTATTATTCTGTTCGGTAATAAAATTACCTAAATCTATTTCCAAATTTTTTACTGCTAAATAACTGGCGGTTACTCCGTCGACGGAAGTATTGGTATTCGTGCCCTTGGCAGTTACTTGATAACGACTAGACAACTCTGGCGCGACGTCTTTCACTCCAGTCAAACTAGAAATAGCGTTGGCGTCTTCGGCGGTGAGGGTCTTGGCTGAGCCACGGCCCGTACTCACCTGCACTCCAGGTGTCCTCTGAGCACCTGGGGTTACCATTAAAAGATTTGAGCCAATTGATTGAATACTCGAAGTGATAGAACTTTGTGCTCCCTGACCAATGGAAATCATGGCAATCACGGAGGCGATTCCAATAATAATACCCAGCATCGTCAGGCCCGTTCGGACCTTATTGGCCACCAAGGCGGAATATGTTTCTTCTAAAATATCAATGATTTTCATAATTATTTTTTATTGATTATTCGTCTTTTGTGAGTCTTAGAGTCAGAGACGATTTCACCATCACGAATATGAATAATTCGCTCGGCATGTTCGGCTACTTCGTGTTCGTGAGTGATCAAAATAATTGTTCGGCATTGCTCGGCATTTAATTTTTGAAAAGTTCCCAGGACAATTTCTCCAGTTTTGGTATCCAAATTTCCAGTCGGCTCGTCAGCTAAAATAATCGTCGGATTATTGACCAAGGCCCGAGCAATCGCCACTCTTTGAATTTGTCCGCCAGAAAGTTGATTTGATTTGTGATGAAAATGTCCCTCATCTAAACCCGCCGCCATCAAAGCCTCCCTCGCTCTTTTTTCTCTTTCAACAGCAGACACCCCTTCATAGATCAACGGCAACATCACATTCTTTAAAACTGTCGTTCGCGGTAAAAGATTGAAAGACTGAAAAACAAAACCAATTTTTTCCTTACGAATATCAGCCAATTCATCATCAGTCAACTTGGAGACGTCCTGACCGTTCAAAAAATATTTACCGGCCGTCGGAGTATCCAAGGCACCTAAAATATGCATCAAGGTAGATTTACCAGAACCGGATGGACCCATGATCGCAACAAACTCTCCATCTTCAATTTTGAAATCAACCGATTTCAAAGCGGTCAAGGTAATGTCGCCATTATTATAAGTCTTGGTAATATTTTTGACTTCAATCATTTTATTGTCTTGGCATTCTAGTACCACTACCACCACCCAAAATACTAGTCACTGACGGTGCCTGACTAGTCGCTTGACCAGCCGTCGCTCCCGTCACGGTCTTGGTAACCACCCGATCACCTTCACTCAAACCATCGATAATTTCGGTTACCGTATCATTAGAAATACCGACCGTAATATTTCGAGGCGTTGATCTGGTAGAACCATTAGTCAAAATTTCAACATAATTTACCGTTCCCTTATTTTTTATAGCACTATTGGGAACAATCAGGACTCTAGTCTTACTATCAGTAGTAATGGAAGCACTGACACTCATACCCGGCTTAACCCGCTCATCTTGAGAATCAAAACCAATTTTTATCGTATAACTGACCACCCCCTGCGATACAGTACCGATCAAATTCACTTCAGCAACTGTACCAACAATTTTCAACTCTTCAAAAGCATCGAAAGTCAGCTCCGCTTTCTGACCGACTTGCACTTTAGCGGCATCAATCTCATTTAAAGAAATCTCAGCCATTTTTTGCTTGGTAATCAAAGTGGCAATCGTAGTACCACTGCTCAAAGTTTCACCCAAATTGACATCACCGACCGAAGCGATGATACCAGCAAAAGGAGCGGTAACCGAATAATCAGACAGAGCGTCTTTTTTCTGTTTTAAAGCTAATTCTTGTGAGCGCAGATCTAGAGTGTCTGGACCATCTTTGAGATCTGACAAAGTGGTTTCAGCATCTCTTAAGGCACGATTACCGTTCACAATATTATTATCAGCTGAAGTTAAATCTGTGATAATAGAATTGGCAGAGATTACTAAATCGTTTACGGCGACATAAGCATCAGAAGCAATAGATGGATCATCTTCACGGTCCCTCATATAGACGACGGTATCTTTCGCTGTCTTTGAGGCATCGAGAACCAGTTTTGCCACGTCATTCAAATCAGAAATAAATATTTCGGTATTATGGTCATCAAGCTTGTCAGAAATCAGACGATAATTTTTTTGATAAGTAGCAAGAGCCTTATTAGCCAAATAATATTTCTCTTCAGTTAAATCAATATATTCCTTCTCAGTTTTTCCCATTCCGGTTTTGGAGGAACTTAAATAAGTGTCAAACAAACCGTCGATAATTTCCAAACTATCCGATAAATCTGTGGCTGATTTAATAATAGTAATTCGGCCATCATCATAAGCCGTCTGTTTTTCTTCTTTGGCATCAATGACCGCTTCTTCGGCTTCTTGTAAATCTGTCGGATCAAGGGTCACAAGTTCATCATAAGCAATTTGGGCGCTCTCTAATTCATAAGAGGCGTCGCCACTATTTAGACCAGCCAAGTAAGCCCATTTTTGTACTTCCTGCCCAACTTTAGCGTTTAAATAAATTAAATCACCGGAAGTTTTAGTTTTTAGATCAACTTGGTTTAAGGCTGAAACCTGACCAGTTCCACTCACGGTCGTGATAATACTTCCAGATTTGACTGGTTCTGTGATATAAGAAACTTCGCCATCAGTACTATTAATAGATTTTATTAGCCAATATCCCAGGGCGATAATCACGATCAGCACAAGAACAGAGATGATCTTGTGTTTTAAAATATAATCTTTGGTTTTAATAAAAATTTTTTTCATATAATTTTATTATCTGAAGTCTTGAATCGGTGGTGGTGGCAAAATCCTGACGAGCTTGGCCTCTATTTCTCCCCGATCATTTGCCTCACCAATGACCGAGACAAAGTCGCCGACGAGAATATCACTGATCTTGATCTCGGCTCGAGCTTTTCTGACACTGGTATCTTCGCCAAATAAAATCACTTTTTCGATATTGTTTGGTTCAGCGACGGCGATGGTGGTCGAACTAACTTTGATGACTTTTCCAACGGCTCCATGTCCGCCAGGCATATTGTCGAAAGGCATTCCTTTATCATCACCAAAAATTCGACCATAATTTTCTCCTAATCGTTGAGAAAAATCGGCCTTTCGGAAGCCAACAAAGACTCCAGCTTGAAAGACTATCACCAAGACTAAAAATGTGACCAGGCCGATGATAAAACCTTTAATATTAAAATTCGTCATGATAGATAATAATTAAATATAATTGGCCGACAAACCAACCTTTTGCAAATCCTTTTTGATAAAGCCAAATTTAAAACTGAGGGATAATCCAAGCAGCGAAACGAGAATTAGAGTAAGTGGAAAGACTGGAGCAGTCTCGATCAAGGTCATAGAGAACTGTTTCCAATAAGTCATGACGATACTGGTATCAGTGAAGAGCAGGGATAAATAATTCCAGAAACCAGAATTTTGCATCTGACTAACCAGATTGATAAAAATTGGAAAGAAAGAAATAAAAGATAGACCGCCGACAAATTTGGTGATTAAAGACTGTCTTTTTAATCTTTTGACTCGTTCTTGATCTATTCTCAAAAGAATCTTTGAGTTCAACAAATCAAGTGATTCTGATTCACCAAGAGACTTAAAAGCCTTTTCTAAATTATTACTCATACTAGTTTATACGGGTGAAAAGCTCTTTTAGGTGCAAAAGGCCTCGGCGGTGTTGACTTTTGACTGTCTCAATCGGTCTTTTTAAAATAGTCGCTATTTCTTCTAGTGATAAATCATCGGAGTATCTTAAGACAAGAATTTCTTTATATAGAGCTGGCATTTTGCCTAAAACGGCCCGCAATTTATGCAAATCCTGAGCGTGAGCAAATACTTCATCGGCCAGTACAGTCTCGTCTGTCAGGGTGTCTAATATCATATTGCTATCATCTGGACGGTCAAAGTCAGAGAAGACTAAATCTTTTCTTTTTCGTAAATAGTCAATGGTTGTGTTTCGTGCGATCGTAAAAAGCCAAGTGTTGAATGAGTATTTCGGATTATAACTTTTTAATTTTTTCCAAACTTTGACGAAAATATCCTGAGTCAGATCTTCTGCTACCGATTCATCTGAAACCATACCAAAGACAAAACGATAAACGGATTTGGAGTGTTTGGTTACTAAATCAGGTAAAATGTCTTCCTGATTATCGTTTTTATCTAGGCTTACCATTTTTAATAATATACACCCAGAGACATCGAAAGTCTATTTTATTAAAAAATCTATTTTCTGTGGCGGCGGCGTATAATGATTTTTATTCGATAACCATTTTTCATGTAATCGACGTAACCTCAAAGCCTGGTCGGGTTTTGACCGACATTGATATTCATAAATATCCACCAGATTTCTCATACTAGCAATCCACTCTTCGGGAGTATCACTGTCATCATAAATTTCTTTCGCGTGCTTGTTTATATGTCTTTTAATCGCCAGAACACTAAAGTGTCCGGCGATCTTCTTGAGATAGTCTACTAAGATAGTATCAATCTTTTTGGATGATATTTTTTCCATAATTTTAATGCACCACCTTACCGGGATTGGTCAGGTGTTTGATAGACCCGATCGCCAGCTCAAATGCATTTCGTCTTCGCCACAATTCTTCATATTTCTCAGCTGAAATATTAGTCTCATCTTTTATTTTTTTAAGTAAAGCGACAATTGGAGAAATATCTCGTCTGGCCGATTCTCTGGTGTTAAAAATTTTCTGCTCATCAGATGTCAGCACAATCGCGCGAGCTTCGGCAATCTTTTGTTTATAAGTATCAACATAGGAAGGATTATACTTTTCAAAATCAGCCACCGCCATTGTCACTAGCACGTCTGATGACAACTCTTTAGCATGTCTAAAAACCGTAGCCAAGTTGGGTGAAATATCGGTAATGGCTTCCATTTCGGCAAGAGGATGAGCAATTTCAAAAGCAGCGACCATTGCCTCAAATTGAGCGATTTCTGGGCCAGCTTCTCTTAAACTTTCTGGCTCGACAAATTGCTCGGGGTGTCTGGCTTTGTGCATTGCGAGCAACTCAGCTTGTTCTTGTTCCGATAATTCTTCCGGACTTGGTTCAATTGGTGGTATTTCAGGATTCATAAAAATAATGATATCATACAAACAACATAATACAATGACAGAAGAATTTCCAAAATACGATGAGATTGCAGACGAAAGAACAGCCAGTGAAATACTTGAAACTGATCAAACGCTTTCGGACGAGG
Source organism: Minisyncoccota bacterium (assembly GCA_041674925.1). Lineage (GTDB taxonomy): Bacteria > Patescibacteriota > Minisyncoccia > Phycocordibacterales > GWA1-40-21 > CAIJXO01. The sequence continues at coordinate 30,620 of JBAYUW010000006.1, forward strand.
AGCAAGAACACCTCATCTCGCTCATTGTCGATACGCAATTATCGGCGGAAGTTTTAACTTTGGCTGATTTCAACCATCGAGAATTAACCCAGGCACAAAAAGAGAGATTAATGTCTCAAGTCGTGACCAATATTGATGTGGCATTTTCTTTTTATATAAACTTGGTTGAATCGGGAGTAATCGCCGAACCAACCCAAGAGGAAAGATGGTGGATTTCACGACTCGAAAAATCCCTGTCCCAAACTGACATTCCAGAAATCGCCAGATATCTTTCAGAACACGCGATTTCACTCACCCCCGAAAATCGTGAACAGCTTAATCGGGGTTTTCGTTGAGCCGTTCGAGAAAAAGTCTATTCTTTAAAGTAAATAAATTTAGCCCCGGCACTGTGAAGTGCCGGGGCTGCTGTCTAAAATGTTCGATTCAACCCAACCTGGCTCTTTCCCTTTCAATGAACGTCGTCGGTCTCCACGGAGTTCGCAGATGGATGGCACCGAAACTCACCGCTTTCGCGCCGAGATTCCTGACATGCTCCATATCTTTAAACTCCATGATGCTCGGGCCGATCACTGAGAGCGACCCTTGACTGGCGAGCGCTTCTACCGCTCTCCAGTTATGTTTCTGAGCCGGCTTACCAGACACACCGCCACCACCTCCACCAACTTGTCTTTCCAGTGGCCACAAGGGAGATCGTTCGCCCTTAGTGAAGACCGTCTTCCACGGCGCACTGTTGAGAGAAATCGCTTCAGCAATTCCTGCCAACCCACGCGCTATGGCGAGATAGTCTTGATCGACCGAAACCTTGACGATGACAGGGTGACGTGAAAAACGTTTGACGGCTTTAACACTTTCCACCACCATCTCCGTCATCTCCAATCTATGCCCTGTGTTGGGACACGAGACGTTGACCTCAAGCGCAACGAGATCAAAACGATTGAGCATCTCGGCCATTTCCACCAGTTCCTTTTGGTCGCTGAAGATTGAACCAGCGAGGGGAAACTTCTGGAAGTCGAGTCTGGGACCGATCTTATGACACCACCACTCGATGCCGGGATTGGTCAATCCAATCTTATTAACCGAGCCACCAGGAATCAGACGAACACAAGTCCAGGGCTTCCACCATTTCAAATTACCGACTCGCGGTTGGCGAGTCAGGGACTTGATAACGACCGTGCAAAGCTCGGGCTTGATCAAGCCGAGTCGCACGAGTGGACGTTCCCAAGGCCAACCCTGACCATCAAAGGCTAGGGCGCCGCTCGCCACCATGTATTCAAAAGCATGACCATTTGAAAGAGTAATCACGAGAATTCCTCCAGTTTTGGTTGTTTCAATGTACGAGCCTGTTTAAACAGTAGCGTATAAATAATATTAAATCAAATCAGAAAAAAATATAAAAAAAGGGCTTCATCACCTTGCGGTGATGAGCCCTTGTTTGTCACAGTTGCACCTACTCCAGCACTGGGTGTTCGGACATCGCTTCCATCAAACGAGCCCATTCGTTCTTGGGCTTCAGAATCACGTTGCCCTTAGCGATGTCTTCCGCCACTGCCGGATCATCCTGCCTCCATTCGTTGATAGGCAAACGAACCAGACTGATGACCGGTATGTGATTCGTTAGAGTACCAGGACCATCCTGCATCTGATCGGTCACCGGGAAAGTCTCATTGACCACCAGTGAACGATTCAAAAAACAAGCGATCGCCAAAACTCTTCCACCAAGAGACTGAATCAACCTAATTAGCTCTTCGGTGGTTGAGAAGTTGTTGCAGACATCCTCCACGATCACATAGTTTCGTCCCGGCTCAATGTCGTGACGGGCGAAGACCAGCTTGGACTGCTCGCGCAGTTCTTCTGTCGCCAGCCTCGTGACCTTCTTCTCGGCTTTAAGGATCGTGATGCCGAGTGCTGGATAAGCGAGGCCAATAGCGTCGGCTAAACTATAGCCTCCGATTGGCGCTCCGATGACTCCACCATCAATTTTATCCAGGCCAATTTGGCTATACAGCCTCTGGCACAGGGAGACCGCGAAGAATCCCAGCACGCTCGGATGTATCTCGGCCTTCGAGAAGTTGGCATAAATGTCGCCAACGAACTGCAACATCTTGCCGTCAGGCGCCTCATACTTGCCGGCGTAACCGACAAGTGGACCAAGGCGCCGACCATTGGCATCCTTCGGGCAAGAGTAGTATCCACCGCAATTGCCCAAAGTTTCCATATGTCTATTGCCCGCAATCTCAATCTTGCCACTCATTTCTTTTCCCTTTCTTTATGAATTTCTGAACAAGATCTCACGCAATGGCGGAAGCAATCTCCTCAATCGTCCGCATCACCGCATCATACGGTTTTTCCGCTTGAACAATCGGTCGACCGACGACAATTCGATCTGCTCCAGCCTTGATCGCCTCAGCCGGGGTCATTACCCGTTTCTGATTTTGATCATCACTTTTGACTATTGACCAGACTGGTCGAATTGCCGGCGTATTGATGGTCATCCGCTCACTGAGAATTTCTCGAAGCCTCGTTGCTTCTCTCGCGGAAGAGATGACTCCATCCAAACCTGAGATATCAGACAAGTCAGCCAACCCGTCGACGACAGATTCCAGACTGGCTTTGTAAATACGACGGACCTCTTCTTCCGTTAACGAAGTCAATACCGTCACACCCAGAATCTCCGTTTCCGGTAATTCTTTCTTCAGGGCTTCCATCGAAGTCCGCCCCGTCGAGCACATCACGGTCAGAAGTTCCGGCCGAGCTTCCCGCAGGAGTTCACCATCCGTGGCGAGCGTCTCGGGAATGTCGTTGAGTTTCAGATCGGCAAAGACCTTGAGATCAAGATCATGAAGACGATCAATCAGATCATAGCCCACGGCCCGGAGAATGGAGTTTACTTTGATATAAACCCCGGTCCCCTTGAGCTCATTGGCGAGCCTGATCACTTGATCCCGAACCCAGAGTCGACCATGAAATTGGGCCGAATCTGTTTTGAAATCCGCCGCCACGATCAGTCGTTCCGCCGGCCTCAACAATTTTCTAGCCTTCATCACTACACCGACCTTTCTTTTTTGTGACAGAACACAACACCATCACGGTGTCGGCTTTTTTAATTTGAGTAAGCTCTCAACCTAGCTTTTAGACTACTCTTTTTTCTCCAAAATGCAACGCTAGATCGATATCCACATTTACTTCCCACTTTTATATCACAAAAACAATAAATCCCTCTCCAAATCATCGGCCTCAGTGCCACCGGTTTTTCTTTTAATGGCTTTCTGGGTGGAGGCTAGGTACAACACTTTTTTGCCAAACTTTTTCTCGAGAGAATCGATTTGCTCATGAACAATTTCAAATTTATTGGCTTGAGCCCTATCACCAAAAAGATCGCTCTGGGTCACGGCTGAAGAAACCAAATCATGCAAGACAATCCCAGTAGTGCGATATGGCATACCTCGATGATGCATTTCCTGAAACTTTTCCCCGGCCAATCGAATAATCGTCTCTGGTGCATTGGTCGGCGTGGCGAGATTTACCGAGCAAGTATGATATTCAAAATTGCTGGTCTTGAGAAAAAAAGAGACTTTCTTGGCCACTAATTTAAAGTGTCTGGCTTTAGTACAAGCCTCTTCAATATGTTTTGACAGTTGCGAAAGTAAAAATATTTTATCATTGGTCGCCGGATGAAAAGTTCGAGTTTTTTGAATTGAGGTATAGACAGTTTTCGGTTTAGGATCTATTTCCATCACATAAATGCCATTCAATTCTTGCCAAATTACTTCATAAGGCTTGGACAAATTACTTCTAATCCAGTTGATACTTTTATCAGCAAAATCAAAAGCGGTCTTAATTCCCATTTTTTCTAAAGACTCAGAAGTTTTTGGACCAATCCCCCAGATTTTTCCAATCGGTGTTTTAAGTAAAAAATCTTTTATTTTATCTCGCTCGATAATCGTCAAACCATTTGGCTTGACCCATTTCGAAGCAACTTTGGCCAGCACCTTGGTCGGAGCGACTCCAAGTGACACCGACAAATTTAGCTCGTCATTAACTTCTTTTTTGATTCTTTCCGCTATTTGCTTATAACTCATTTTCAGTGGTCGATCGAGTCCAGTCAGATCACCAAAGCATTCATCAATACTATATTCTTCCACGTCATCGACATAACGACGCACAATATCAAACATCCAGCTGGAATATTTCGCATAGCTTTTATAATCCCCAGGCATGATAACGACTTTGGGAAAATATTTTTTGACGTGATAAGTGGACATGCCCCGTTTAATCCCGAGCGCCTTGGCTTCGTACGACAAAGCCGTGACAATACCTTTTTCTTCCCCCGTCACCACCGGCTTGCCTTTCAGTTTAGGATTTTTCGCCACTTCCACACCCACAAAAAAAGCATCACCATCAATATGCAAAATTGTTTTGTTTTTCACCACCTGCCCCATGCCTATATTATAGGTGAACGAGAGTTCACTGTCGAATGGGTGAGTGGAAAATTATTCCTTCTTTGTCTCAATTTTTCTTATAAACAAATCCCGCAGTAATTCTCCTTTGTTATTGTCATTCACGCGATACTTTTCTGGTTCAACGAATATGTCAATCAGTGTTTCTGCTTGTTCTTTCTTAAGTCGATAAAAGTTATCAAGTATGCTCTCCCATTGTTTAATACTCAGTATCTGAAACATTTTCTTAGGGGAAATTCTTGGAATTCTCTCCTCACCAAATTCAGACATAAGGCTTTTAACCTCATCGCCAAATTCCATAAAAATCGCAGTGAGAATATACTGACTGTTGTTGGAATATAAACTGAGTAATTTCTGTGCTGATTCATACGCCGGATTTTCTTTTTCTAGTTCTCGATTTTCGGCGGAAGCAATACCAAACTTGATAGGACCAAGAACACCTTGGGGATTTTCTTCGCTATAGACCCAACCATGTTTTTTAAGTACTTCCTCGTGTAATTCATAATTGATAAGTCCTGGATTAATATCGAAAGAACGGCTTCTGCCAAATTTACCCAGTGCCTTCTGTAATTCTGATTCAAATTCTTCTTTAGTATGATAATCTCTTAGAAGCAAATGAACTATTCGACTGGTTCTTCCATTTCCGTCAGAAAAAAGATGGACAGCGTTGATGACAGCTGGCAAAAAATATTTGAGGTCTTCCTTATTAATATTTGGTGCTTGCTCATAAGCATATTGCAATATTCCTTCCTTATCTTCATGACGCGGTACTTGTATGTCCTCTATGAAACCACTCAAGTATACTTTCTCACCGTCAACAGTGCGTTCATCCATAGGAATATCTCGAGTGATCCCATTTAATCTGATCAAGAAGTCCTCGAAGTCATTAAAATTAAGTGTTTCGGTGTCAACTTTATTATTTAATAGTTTTTTAACATACTCATAAGCCCTAATTTTATCGAGAAATTTGACAACCTTTTGAGCTTGCTCGGCGCGAATTTCTTCTTCCGTTTTTTGGGGAAGTATTTCTTGATTATTTTGTTCTTCGGGATTTTTCATAAAGCTTAAACTTTAATCTGGCTGACTGTGTGATATGAAGTTGGAACTAGTGTAGCAATTAAAGCTTAAAATAATTCTTCAAAATCTTTCGGGTCAAAAATATCTGCTAATTCGTTAGTTTGTCCACAAAGTTCGATTGTCTTAAGATCTTCTTTGGAAAAAAATTCAATCGCTTCACATTCGTCAGTTGCAGTAAAATTTAAATCTTCAAAATCAATACGGTAAGCCAATACTAAAGAATAATACCAACCAAGTTTCCTCTCATTGTTTTCAAATCGATGGGTCCAGACATAGAAGGGTTTATCAGATATCTTCTTGATAGTCAGACCTGTTTCCTCTTCGATTTCTCTTTTTAATCCAAGCTTTATATCTTCACCGAAATCTAAGCCTCCACCTGGTATCTCCCATTTACCACTCAAGGCTGGTGATTCATGGAAAAGCAAAATCTTACCTTCCCGGACACAAAGCCCCTTAACGGTGACTCTATAAAAAGAGTCTGGAAAAACTGTAGAATGTTCATTCATTTTCATCTGTAAATTATATCATAAATTATTAGGTATTGTTTAATGTAAGCCTCAATTGGCGTCAGTTCTGTGAAATCGTTTTTCTGCGCACTACCCTATCACTATATTCGAGATTTAACCTCCTTAGCCCTCTCAATCTGTCTATCGACAATCGGTCCAAGATTCTTATCGGAGTATTTTTTATACTCATCCAAATCAATCATTTTAATCTTAGTAATTTCACCATCTGGATCAGAAATAAATTCATCCAAGGGCTCAACAATACACATAGAAGTCGTGTAAAAATCATTACGTTCTTTACCGATAGCTTCGAGGAGGCCAAAAAATTTCTGTTCTATCACTTTCATATTAGTTTCCTCTTTGACTTCTCTCGCCACCGCGTCTCGAACACTTTCTCCCTCTTCCACACCACCACCAGGTGGGGTCCAGTAACCTTTTGAATCAGCATAAACAATCACAAATTTATCTTTATAAAAACAATAAGCTCGACAGCCTTTTATTTTCTTGCCAACAAAATCCACCTCACTTTCTATATCACGATAAATTATCTCCTCAATTTCACCAAGTTTATTCGGAGCTTTTAGTTTAATTTGCATTTTACTTGCAGCCAAATTTTTATTCAAAAAGTTATTCTTAATACTAATAAATCTTGCCGACAATCTTTCGTAAGTAAGTCTATTCTAACACATTATTAAAGTATAACTAATTAATTTGAATAGACTATAATTTCTTAAAAATCATCCTTTCAATTATTCTTTCGCCAGTAAGTGGAGAATTCCAGGCATCGAACAATACATCTTCCTGTACATCAGATAGCACAATCTTACTATGATTATACATCGGCTCATTTATTGGAAATTTTTTAGTGTAATTTTCAGTTACATTAGCTAAGGTAATTAACCAATCCTTAGTCGAAATTCTATTTAGTTCAGAAATTATGAAATCAATATCTCTAATAAAATGAAGGGCGCTAATAGAAACTGAATAATCAAAAGATTTATCGGGAATCAGCCTAAGACAGTCCGACATATTTCCATAAATAGTTTTATAACCTTTTTCTTTTGCTTTCAAGATCATTTTTTCTGAAAAATCAATACCTGTATAATTAAAATTATCTCCAAGTGTAACCTTCAAATTTCCCGGCCCACAGCCAATATCAAGAATACTGCCAGAAGTAATATTATACTTATCGAAAATATACTTAACGTTATAGGCTAATTTTGAATTCGCTTCTGGAGAATTGATCAATTCTTCATATTCACCAGCGACACTATCATATAATTCATCAACTCTCATAAAATTAATTCAAAATCAAGACCCCGGTTTTCACCTTCGGTAATTTCTCCTCAATTTTTGGAAAAATTTTACCAGCCTTAATATCCTCAATCAGTTCCAACACAGAATCTGTGACTGGGTAAATATAGAGACCAAAATGATTTCCTTCGTAATTTATACCAGAATATGCCAGACAAAATTCATCCAAAACATAATCGCACAGCCTTAAATACTCATCTTCATCAAATTTACGATCAGTTACAGAGGTCTTAACACAATTCAAAACACTTTCTCTAAACTCTTTATTATTCTTAAATTCTTTATAAATAGTGTGAGTAATGTGTGCCCAATGTGGGTCAGAATTTTGATAATCTTCCCACCGCACAATGTGTATCAATGACTGTTTTTCTTTTGATAATTGAGCAACAAGCTTTTCGAGTTCGATCTTAAGACCCTCGCCTTCCTTCAGCACGTGAACAGTACTAGCTTTTTCTGTTTTACTATTGTTTCGGACAAAAAAATTGGTATCCTGAATTCTATCCACCACAACAAACAAGACTTTATCTTTTGTGTTTGCTAAAGCCCAATCAAGATAATCGGAGATATTTTTCTTCAAAACCCCCTTCTCAGAAAAGAATTTATTACCTAGACAAATTGGAATAAAAATATTTCTTTTTCGAAAATCAATCTCGTCTTTATTTATATTGAAATACTGTTTAATTTGCATTTGATTAATACAAAATATACACCCAAGGCCATAAAAAGTCTATTTTCTCAACTTCTTGATGTTTTCTTACAACCAAAGAAATTTATAAAAAGTGGACGATCAAAGCTCGGCTCAATAAAGCCAAATTCTTCTTCTTTAGTAATTTCTAGACCGTGTTTAGTGAGATGGGATTTAATCTCTTCTATCGTGTGTTTATAAAAAACATTTCGAGACATTGGATTTACCGGCACGTTGACTCCGCCATCGATCTTTTTATCATCCTCAATCGCATCGAAATACCACGTTCTCCAAATATCCAGAGAATTTGGATTCGCTGTGCTAATTAAAAAATTACCACCCGCCTTTAAAACGCGAGCTAATTCTTGTGAAGCAAGGTCAAGATCCTCTAGATGAAACCAGACATTAACCGAAAGAGCGGTGTCAGCTGATTCGTCTTGGATTGGTAATTGATAGGCGTTGCCAACAAGAAATTCTCGGTCCTTTCTTGAATAAAGTTCCTTGGCTCTCTCGACTAAAACACTCGAGGGCTCAATGCCAATATATTTACCATCTGGCGCTTGAACATAGTCAGCACAGACACCCTGTCCACTACCAATATCAACAATAATTTTTGGTTTAATTAAGTCGGACCAGGCCTTTAGTTTCGGATAAGTTTCCCTCTCGCGAATTCTACCTTTTTCATTCTCAACTGAATTAATCCACTGTTTTGCCACTGTCTCATCTTCAAATGGATTGTCTTCGAATTTCTTTGTCGTTTTTTGTTCTGCTTTTGGTTTCATAATTAATCAATTTATTAACTACTTTAATATTTTCTAAAGGATAAACATCCAACGCCACTTCTTCGTATGGATGAACAGACTTGATTGCTTTTACTACTTCGTCGAGTCTTTCCCGGTCACAGGTCACCTCAATCCTCTCTTCAACTACCTCCTCAGATTTACCGACCGAGCCAATATGTGGATTTGCTCCACTTTCTGGCTTAAAACGACCTATTCCTTTTACGGAGAATGAACAGAATGAATAGTTTCCAACTTTTCCACCGCCGGCCTTACCAATTGCTTCACGAACAATATCAGCGTGGGTCTCTGGAACAGTAACGACGAGTTTATATTTCATAATTTAATTATTTTATTCTCCAAACCACCCGATGTAAGAAGTAATTTCATTGTTTTCTAGTCTTTTAACGAAATAATCTGAAGTCCTTTATCATCGATATCTTTCTGTGACCAAAATCGAGTCAACTCATCTAATTTCCACTTGCCGACATAACCGACTTTCTTTTCTAGAGATCTACCAGTATAATCTTTTGTCTTTGGATCCCACTCCCTCAAAACAAAGACATCCCCTTCTTGTATATCAAAATCATTAATACGAAGTTCAAACGTCTTCCTATTTTCTAAAATCTGTTGAAAATATTCCGGCCAAACTTTTTTCTCTACTTTTTTCATCAGGGTTGAGGTTATTCTAGCACATCAAATTATCCAAAGATAACATCCAGTATTCCAACTTTATTTTCTAAATTTAATTTTATTGTAAGATCTGGGAATTTTTTACCCTCGATAATATCCATTTCGAGTTCATCCAACTTACCAAAACCAGGATAAGGTACAACAGTATATATCGTTTCCTCTCCATTTTTTTGAACACCGTCACAGAAAAGTGGTAATTCTTGTAAAATATACAAGGCCAGAGATTCTTTATTATCTTTATTCACTTGTCGTCCTCTAGCAATGATGACTTCCTCAATGATTGACATAACTTCATTGTAAAATGTTCCTTTCAAGGAAAATTCCCGATAAAATATTTCTCTCTGTCGGATATGTTTCGGAGTACAAATATCATCATAGTTTGCCAAGACAACCCGGTCAGAATCTCGGCTTGGTAATTCACTCAAAATATCCTGTACCATCTTTTTATATACATCTTCCTGTTCAAAACCTTTTCTCAAGGCATCAGCGCGACTCATTCGTTCAAAATAACGATAGTTGGTAGCTTGCATCCGACCCGGTATCCAGACTAAGACTTTGTATTTGGTATTTTCAAGACAAAACAAAATCAAAGATTTTATGTTCTCTCGATTAAACATTTTATTAGAAACACTAACACCGATCCAAATATTATGCTTTTTATCTTTTACTTCAGACAGATCAACCCCCTTGTTCCCTCTGATGGTGACATCATTATTTGAGATGGACATAATATGTTTAGTTAAAAATCAAATCAATTAAACCTTCTCCACTTACCCCCTGACACAACTTCAATCTTACCATCCACAACCTTTACGGCAGTCTGATCATCAATAGCATATAAAGGGGTATCAATATCTTTAGCCACTTCATCGATTAATTCGGCCGCTCTCGGAAAGAAAGGTGAATTCATATGTGGGACAACAAGAAAATCAACAAAACCCAAACCTTCGTTTGTCGCATCTTCAGCGATCGGTTCCTCATATAATCGTTGCATTTCTTTCTCTCGAAGATTGGGAGACACCACCATACTCCCAGCACTGATACCCACATATACTCTAGATTTCAATAAATCTGGTAGAGCTTTAGCTAGTCCAGATTTCTTTATTTGTCCCATTAAATACGAAGTATTGCCCCCGCCAACCATGATCACGTCAGCATTTTCCAAACGAGGTTTCCATATATCTTTAGACACGGCCGCAATATCCATAATATCTACTTCTTTAAAACCAAGCTCTCGACACTTTGCTAAATCACTAATCAACCACCATTTGTCTCCGACTTCTACATTGGCCGCGGTTGGTATGAAGACAAGTTTGGCATCCTTAAAATCCTTACCAATCAAATCACGCAAGGTATCAATAATTATTTTATTTTCCAAACCACCTGATGTAAGAAGTAATTTCATTGTTTTCTAATCTTTTAACGAAATAATCTGAAGTCTGTAATTTTTGTGTAATCTATTTCCATATCTTATTCAAACCTAGGAATTTGAAAACTGGGTACGAGCCCACTAGCATCAAGATAATTAAGGTTATTACCTACTTTTTCAAGCTCAAGAATTGAACAATCTCCAATTTCTTTTAATTCTCCCCACTTTAAAATATCTCTCAAAAGTACTCTGAACAAACCTCCATGAGAAACAATAGCAATAGTTTTATAATTTGAATCTTCAATAATTTTTCTAGATACCGCCATGATTCTATTACTAAAATCTTCATAAGATTCAGCTCCTTCTATCGTGTTTAATCTATCCTTTAATAATTCAACCTCTCTTGGATACTTCTCTTTTGCTTCCTCTTTTTTCATACCCGTGAGTATGCCGTACTGATTTCTTTCTTTTAAATCATCTTCAGTAATCATTTGGCAATTGATTTTACTAGCGATTATTTCAGCAGTTTCTTGAGCACGAATCAACGGACTAGAAAATATTACTTCTATTCCCTTATTACTTAGTGTTTTTGCCGCTAGGCCTGACTGCTCTATACCTTTTGCTGAAAGATGGTCATTATAATTGCCACCATAACGATTTTCGATATCACCAGTTGTCTCTCCGTGTCTTATAATAAATATTTTCATGTTTTTATTATTAAAATAATATTACTATAATTCTAGCACATTTTCATACTAAAAATAATTCGGTTATTATTGAACCTGCACCATTATTTCGTTTCGATTCATCCAGGGCGGGGTCCAAGGAGGATTATAGCCCGCATATATTGGCGTACCAATTATCGTAATATTGTCTCGGGCTAGATCAGCAAATAATTGCTTTTGCATTTTTTCAAAACGACTATCGGTTCGATACCAAGAAAACCTTAGAGCCGCCATTTTTTGTTCCGGCACCTCCGCCAATTTTATTCTGGGATCATTTGGCGTCGGCAGTGTTTCAAGAGTGTATCTGCTGGGCATCACAAAAGAGACGATCTGCGAATCGCCCGTCGCGCTGGCTGTCACCGGCACAGTCATTGCGATCTTTTCTGACGCTTCTTGTACGACAACGGGCGCAGTCATAGCAATGCTTTCCTTTTTGACATTCCCGCCAAATATATAGCCGGCAATAATCGTAAAACCATTATTAAAAGCGTCGCCATTTACGCTTGTACCTTCGACAATAGTTTGAGCGACAATATGAGCCGAGTAATTCCTGATCTCATATCCATCAGCTTTTTTCAGGACTGAATATTTTGCTTGTTCAGCGCTGGAAGTAAAATATCCGACAATAGACCAAATGATTAGAAGGCCGACGATTATAGAAAGAATGATTAGATTAATTTTCATGATGTGATAACTATAGCACAAATCTGGGTTCGCACTATATGGAAATCAATCCACTCAAGCTGACTTTATGAATTCCGAAACATTGATAAATTCAACCTCATCTCGCGTAGCTTTCAAATCTTTAAAGGTAAATTCTTGTGTTTCTTGATCAAAAGCAACGCAACAATCTTTTATGACCTTAACAGCTAATCCTCGATCATAAGCATCGTG
>JBAYUW010000007.1:0-34213 GCA_041674925.1 Minisyncoccota bacterium
AAAATAGCCGAAATTCAGCCACAGCGGATAGCGGACGGTTTGATAGCTGGCGACGATTTTATTATTTTCATAAACTAAAAATCTTTTGGCTAAGCGTCCAAGATTTGTTTGCCAGGTGCCGTAGAAAGAGGCTTGGGTAAATGGTGTTCCGTCCGGTAGACTCTCGTCAAACTCAGACAAATTGATATCTGATATTTCTTTAATAATAAAATTCTTCATCTTTTAGAGATAGACTAATGGATCAAGATAACCTTCTGGTGAGGTGATCGGAATGGTATAAGTTCCTTTGCAGACCGTACTTTTTAGCGTGGTAACAGTCACTGCCTGATTGGCGTACACGCTCATATGCAGGTGTGGACCAGTTGAGTAACCACTGCTGCCAGAATAACCGACGACATCTCCAGTTTTAACTCTTTGTCCTGCTGCCGATGAAATAAGTGATAAGTGTCCATAAGTGCTGGCCAATCCATTGTCATAACGAATAAAGACCCATTTGCCGTAAGAAGCACCAGGACAAACTTTGTCCGTATCACCGACCGCTTCGACGACGCCATTACCCGCCGACTTCACGCGAGTGCCAATTGGTGCTCGAAAGTCGACGCCGTTGTGAGTACCAGTCACATACAACCTTCCTGAATATGAAGTCTTACCAAAATTCTGAGTAATGAAAATTGTATCGAGAGGCCATGATAAAATTCCTTTACCGGCTGAAGGAAAACTTTTAGGATCAACTGATATTTTTAATTGAGATTCAAAAGAGGCTAGTTCCCTATCTAGGGCTTCTTTTAAAGCGAGTTTATCCTGAAGAATTTTTTGATAATTAGCTTCGGTATTTTTAGTCGTTGTCAGTAAATTACTTTTTTCTTTCTTAGTTGATAACAAAACATTTTTTTTAGCATTTAATTCAGCTGTATAATCTTGCAGTTCTTTTTTTTGTTTTTCTAATTCAGCTTGAGCTTTTTCCAGACCAAGTTTAATCGATCTAACCGTCACGACTTGATCGGCCATCTTGGCTTGGACTTGAATATTATCCTCAATTTCCAACCAAAAATCAGTTAGGCTGTTATTGGATAAAATAATTTCCCAAAAACTTAAATTGTCTAGTTCGTTGGTTTGTTTCAATAATTTTGCTATGGCGAGACGATTACTATTTATCTGATTTTCTTTATCTTTTATAGCCAAACCCGTGTCTTTAATAGTCAGAGTAGTTTTACTGATATCACCTTCGGTCAGTCTGACTTCGGTAGTGATTTTATTGGTCGAGACATCCAATGATTTTATCGTGGTTTGCAAAGTATTGGCTTGGGTACTTATCGTCTGAAGTTGTTGTTGGTAATTAGCAATCTCCTTTAGCAATTTATCTCGATTACTATTGGCAATATCAATTTTTTCTTGTATTTCCTCGACTGTTTCGGCACGAGAAATTGGCCCCATGATAAAAATGGTCAGAAGAATAAAAATACTAATGTGAAATATTTTTTTCATTAAAAGATACTGATGGCTTTGGTGATTCGCGTTAAAGATTCTGTTTGACCCAAAATGGTCAATAAAGTGAAAGGATCGGGGGATTTTTCTTTGCCTGAGAGAGCGACGCGTAGTGGCCACAAGACACTCCCCTTTCCGTTAGCCTCAGCAAAAGTTATAAGTGTAGCCTTCAATTTTTCTTCGGTAAAGTCTGACTCTGCAATTTTTCCTAATATTTCAAGAACTTTAGTTAAATTATTTTTGGGAATCGCAAAATCAGTATCTTTTTTCCAGATCAACATTTCTTTCTTCGGCTCCGGGGCCAAAAAGAAATAATCAAACTCCCCTTCCGTCACATATTTCTCCAATTCACCAAAAGTATTTATTCTCTCGACAATTGTCGGTAAAGTTTTTTCTAATATATTTTCAGTAAACTGATATTTACTCTTTAAAATTTCTGAAACTTTATCTTTCAGGATTTTTTTATCAAGCCTCTTTAAATATTCCTTGTTCATCCAGAGTAATTTTTCTTTGTTGAAGACTGCTCCAGATTTTTGAACTTTAGTGATATCAAATTTCTCGATCAGTTCCTCCATTGAGAGTATTTCCTGATCAGTCCCAGGATTCCAACCACATAAAGACAAAAAGTTTACCATTGCTTCTGGTAGATATCCATTGTCGCGATAAAACTTTAAGGAGACTAGTTCCCCTTGTTTTCTCTTTGAAAGCTTTGAACGGTCTTCGTTTAAAATGAAAGGCATATGGGCATAAATTGGTCTTGGTGCGCCTATGGCTTCCTGAATCAAAATTTGTCTCGGTGTGTTGTAAATACCATCTTCACCGCGGATAATATGGGTTATTTCCATTTCAAAATCATCGATCACCACCGCCAAATGATAAAGTGGTTCATTGAGACTTTTTGCGATCACAAAATCTCCTAATTCAGTTGTATCGACTTCAATTTCACCACGGACAAGATCGTTGTAGATAACTTTTTTATTCGGATTCCTCAAACGAATGACTTCAGACCTCTGACCTTCTTCTTTGACTTCTTCTTTTGAAATGTAGGCCATATTGTCGGCAATCATCTTTTCGAGATATTTCTGATAAGTTTGACCGTGTTCGGATTGTTTATAAGGATCACTGTAATCAATATCAATACCGAGCCATTTCAAACCAGCGATGATATCATCAGCATATTCTTGTTTGGATCTTTCTTTGTCGGTATCTTCGAGTCTAAATTTTAAAACCCCGCCATTTTTTTTAGTAAAGAAATAATTAAAAAGAGCGGTTCGGGCATTACCAATATGAAACCAGCCGGTTGGGCTTGGTGGAAATCTGGTAATAATTTTATTTTTCATGAGTTAAAGCAATATTAATTATTTCCCGGGCGATTTTGTCGGCGGCCTCGGGCTTAGCAAAATTTTTGGCGGCGATAGACATTTTATCTTTCATTTCTTGATTTGCTAAAATCCTCTCGATTTCCAAGAGGAAGACATTGGTCGTTAGATTGCTCTCTTCGATCACAACCGCGGCACCACTGCGAGCATAGGCATAAGCGTTTAATCTTTGATGATTGCCATTAGACTCAGTGATTGGAATCACAACACTCGGTACACCCCAAGAGGCGATCTCAAAGATCGTTGAACCAGCCCGGGTGACGACGAGATCCGCGGCGCCACCAGCCATGGTCAGAGATAAATTATTTAAATAATCATAAAGTCGATAGCGATCCTTATTTGGATTGCCGGCTAAAATAATTTCAGCCATCTTCGATACTTCTGCAACATTCTTTTTGCCAGTTTGATGAATAACTTGATATTTTTCAACAAGCTTTGGCAGAGCATCAAGAATTCTCTCATTAATAATCTGTGAACCAAGGGAGCCACCAATAATCAAGATGGTTGGGACACTTTTTTCTAAATTTAAATACTCATGAGCTCCCACTTTTGTTGTTTTTAATACCGCTTGACGTAAAGGATTACCAGTGAAGGCTACTTTTTCCGCTTTAAAATATTTGGCGGTATCGGGATAAGAGATCGCTATTTTCTGAGCAAATTTGCCAGACCATAGATTGGTTTTACCTGGAACACTATCAGATTCGTGAATAATAACCGGAATCCTTAAAATTTTGGCCGCCATCAAAACCGGAAAACTCGCATAAGCCCCCTTACTAAAGATAACATCTGGATAAATTTTGAATACTTTTATTAAGGCGCTCAGCACACCGGCACCAGTTTTAAATAAGTCGAAGAAATTTAAAATCGAGGCGTAGCGACGAACTTTGCCAGCCGAAATAGGAACAAAAGTGATATCGTTTTCGATCAGAGCTTCAGCATCATACTGACTATCAGACATGAAATACAATTTAGCGGAGACGAGATTTTCTTTTTCGGCGATGGCGTTTAGTGATTCGGCTACGGCAATAAGCGGATAAAAATGACCTCCTGATCCTCCACCGGTTAATAATATTTTCATAATTTATTTTGTAAGTTTTTGATATTTCGAGATATTTAAAATGATACCGATTTCAAGTAAAGCAAACATGAGCGCTGTCCCACCTTGACTGAAAAAGATCAATGGTGAGCCAGATAATGGTATCACTCCAATCATCGAGGCAATATTGATAAACGATTGGATAGTGATAAGTATAACAATTCCGAGCACTAAAAGTCCACCAAATTGATCAGGCGCCCGTCCGGCAATTTTGAGGCCCCTAGAGGCAAAAAAGATAAAGAGTAGAATGATGATTATGCTTCCAATAAAGCCAAATTCCTCAGCGGCAATTGGGAAAATGGCATCACCCACAGACTCTGGTAAAAATTTAAATTTTTGAACACTTTGACCAAGACCTCGACCGAAAACTTGACCAGAGCCGACCGCAATTAAGGATTGTTGGATTTGATAACCAGAAGTTAGTGAATTAGCGCTAGGATCAAGAAAAGTAGATAGACGGTTTATAAGATAAGGTCGCATCATGAATAGACTAACCAGACAGACAATCCCCATCATTATAATCAAGAAAATATGGCGCCATTTCGCTCCACCGATCAGATACATTGCCAAACCGGTGGCAAAGATAATAATAAAAGAGTCGGTATCTGGTTGCTTTAATAAAATACCACCTAAAATAGACATTAAAATAATGAACGGTAAGAGTCCATAACGAAAAGTTTTAATTTGATCTTTGACACCGCTGATCCAAGCCGCGAAATAAATAATAAAACCGATTTTTAAAAATTCTAATGGTTGAAAAGATAAGGTACCGATATAAATCCAACGACTCGCTCCCCCATGACTGACGCCAATTCCTGGCACAAAGACTAACAAGGTCATAAAGACAGATAAAATAAAAATGTAAAAAGAAAATCTTTTTAAATAACGATAGTTGATTTTACTCATTATAAAACAAGCCACTAGACCAAGAAATAAGCCAAAAAACATTTGGCTAAAGATGATTGAGGTAAACTTGGCTGTATCACGAGCATAAATCCCCATCGAAGCCGAGACAAAGACGATTAGACCCGTAATGAGAAGAAGAAGAAATGAGAGTAAAAAAGTTTTATCGATCTTTTTGGGCATAATAAAATTTAGCCAATCAGAGAAATGATTATTCCCAGACTAGCAAAAATCATAGTGATGACCCAATAGCGCATGACGACTTTGGTGGCGGGCCAACCGAGGGCTTGGAAATGATGATGAATGGGTGCGACCAGAAAAACTTTTTTGCCGTTTCGGAATTTTTTAGATAAGAGCTGGATAGTGCTGGAGGCGGAGGAGATCACCAGGGGGAAAGCGATAATTGGCAGAATTAAAACTTGTTTGGTTAGAAAAGCAATGACGACTAAAGTGATGGTGAGGGCCATGATGCCAGTTTCCGACATATAAAAACGAGCAGGAGGAATATTAAACCATAGAAAAGCCAAAAGGCCACCAACTAAGACAAAACAAAAAGTCGCTAAATCAATTTGGTTTTGAATTAGGGCAATCAGGCCATAAGCGCCGAAAATAATGGCTAAAACTCCTCCTGCCAGGCCGTCGAGACCGTCAATTACGCCACCAGAATAAGTGCCAAGCATCACTAAGACAAAAAATAAAATAAATAATAGACCAGCATCCCAGGTACCGACAAAAGGAATAATTATTTCGGTCATTTCGAGCTTGGTATAAAACCACCAAGCGCCAATCAGAGAGATAATAAAAACTAGAAGCAATCTTTTTTTAGCGGATAATCCACCAGCCTTCTGATCATAGCGCTCGGTAACACTGAAATAATCGTCAATCAAACCGATTAAAGCACCAACAATCAAAGTAAATAAAGGCAACCAAGTCTGATTGCGACTTAGGAAATTGAATTTATCTAAAACTGGACCGTCAATTATCGAACCAAACCAAAATAGGAGTACGGTAATTAAAGCACTGGCCCAAATTACGATACCACCCATGCGCGGTGTTTTCTTTTCTTCATCGTTATGTAGTTTTTGAGAGAGTGTGGCTGGGATTCCATCTGTTGTGACAGCAACGCTTTTTTTCTTCCACATTTTATGTTTATAAAGAAAGGCGCTAAGAATTGGTGTAATTAAAATTCCAATGATGAAAGTGATGGTGGTCGGAATAAATATTTTTAAAATGTCCATTTTGTTTTTTTATTATAATTTAATTTGATTAATAATATTTAAACTATCCTGAAAATTGTCATCTGAACCTAAAACAATATTAATCAAAGAAACGTCGTTCGGTAATTTAATAATAAGAGCTAGATTTTTCTTAGCCAAAATAGTTTGACCAGTTTTTCCACCGATAATTTCATATTTAAGATTTTCATCAGATAAAAGTTGATTGGTCGTGGTAACAGTTTTGCAGGATTTATCTGTTGCGCATATATTATAGCCCAGCTGGGTGGTAATTTCGAAAATTTTCGGATAATTTTCCTTGATATGCCACATCAAATTAGCCAAATCATTAACTGTCGATAAATTGACGGGTCCCATACCAACCAGAGGGTCCAAACCGGTAACGTTTACAAAACTAGTCTGAGTTAAACCAAGTTGAACAGCTTTGGCATTCATTTGATCAACAAAATTATTCTCGCCAATAATACTAGCCAAAAGTTGGGCGGAATCATTATCAGAAGAGATTAACATACCGTTTATTAAATCTTTAGCCAGATAAGTTTTTCCTGGCTCTAAAACAAAAGCCGTGCCATCACCACCAACTGTTTCTTTGGTTGCCACAACGGCGGTTTCTAGTGGAATCTTGTCTATGACAATCATAGCCGTCATTAATTTAGTGACACTAGCAATCGGAAAAACTTGCCCAGATTTTTTTTCGAGTAATACTTTTTTATTATCTTGATCAAGAACGGCTAGGGTAATAAAAGACTCAGCCGTCGTAGTAGCAATGGTTGACTCATCTATATAAACCGAAGCAATTTTTTCTAGATTCAGACGATTAATCTCCTGCTCGGCCACGGCGGCCTGCAACTTTAAAGTATTTTTTCGATTATTTAAACTGATTGACAGTAATAGACTCCCGACAATAAAAAAAAGAAAGAGAACAAAAATAATTGCTAGAACTTTTTCTTTTGTGGTTCTCTTCTCAGACATTTTGAGTTTGTTCAAGCTCGGTCTTTACTTTTTCGTACTCTGGTAAATCCTCAATTTTTGAAACTCCGAGAAAAGATAATAATTCAAAAGTTGGACGATACAGAAAACGGCGTTGATCTTTTTCATCGGTTACTTTTTCCACCAAACCACGAATCTGCAAGTTTCTTAAAATAAAATTACTTTGCACGCCACGAATATAATCAATCTCCGCTCTCGAAATTGGTCCTTTGTAAGCAATAATAGAGATAGTCTCTAAACCCGCCTTACCCAAATCTCTCACCAACTCATCTTTTGTAAGTTTTTCAATTAAAGCTGAATACTGACTAGCTGTTCCGAGCATGACCTCATCATCTTTGAAAATCAATTCGACTCCCCTACCTTTAATTTTTTCTTTTAAAGTTTCCAATCCTGCTTTTATCTCGTCTTCACTCTTACCCAAAGATTCAGCCAACTTTTTAATTTTGACCGGTTCACCTTTCCAGAAAAGGATCGCTTCTATTTGACTGTCCAATTCATTTTCGTTCATATCAATTATAATGTGGCAACCCGGCACTCTGGGTTTCCATTTCAATATCATCAAAGTGATTTTCTTGTTTCACATTGACGATTCCCTGTTTCACCAACTCCAACATCGCCAGAAAGCTTATTATAACATTAACCCGCTCCTCTTTTCCAACTTTCGCAAATTCTCGAAAACTCATTTTGATGCTACTCTGTATCCTCTTGGTCAGATCCACCATCATCTCCTCCAAACTAATCACCTTTTTTACGATTGCCTTGGGTAAATTCTCCACTTTCGGCAAAGCTTTGATTACTATCCAAACAGCTGTCAATAAATTTTCTTTAGTCATGCTCTGATCGGGCGAAAATACCAGCATCATTTTTCTCGGTTCTGGAGCAAAGATAATATTTTTACCAAACTTGTCTTTTATATGCCGACTTAAGTCTTTGATTTGTTGATAAAGTTTTAAACGTCGTTCCAAATCATTAATATCTTGCTGTTCATCCTCCGTCAAATTTAAAGACGGAATCAAAGATCGCGACTTAATCAAAAGTAAAGTCGAAGCAATCACCAAAAAATCGGCACTTTGCGCCATTGGGAATTTTTCTTGTTGTTGCAGATAAGCAATATAATCATCAGCCACTTTCGATAAGGCAATATCGTTAATGAACAGTTTTTTCTTTTCAATCAAACTAAGAAGCAGGTCGAGTGGCCCCTCAAAAACTTCCGTTTTAATTTGAAAAGTATTTTCGGACATAATTTTAATATCCCCCCTCGCTACCCTCAAGTCTCTCATCAATTCTATTCATATCTCTTGGGAAGATCACGGTTTGTCTTACGTTTGGTAGGTTTAGAAACTGCAAGACAATTCTTTCCGCGCCGAAAGCAAAACCACCTTCAGGTGGTACACCATATTTGAAGGCTTGCAAGAACATAGAAATAGTTTTTGGATCGAGACCCCATTCTTTAACGTGCTTCTCAAGCTGTTCGAAGTTATTTATTCTTCGCCCACCACTGGATAGTTCGCGACCACGACAGATCATATCTATTCCCTCATTAAATTCAGGCTCTTCCGGATTTGGATAAACATAAAACGGTTTCTTTTTGGTTGGATAACCATAGACAAAGACGAAATCTGAACCAGTTTCTTTTTTGACGATTTCACAGATATCGAGTTCATCCTGAGACGACAAATCTTTATCTTGTCTGTTATCTCTATTAAATACCTCAAATATTTTTTGCTGTGCTTCGCGCAATGACATGGTCGGAGTTTTTTCAATCATGGTCGGAAGTTCTGCTCCTAAAATTTTTAGGTGTTCTGTATTTTTCTTTTTTACTTGTTCCAAAATATATCGAATCACTTTTTCTTCCATGTCTCTGATATCTTTCCAAGAATCAATAAAGGCCATTTCAGCATCCAAAGAAACTATTTCGGTCAAGTGACGAGTTGTAGCACTTGGCTCAGCGCGGAAAATTTTGTTGACGGAAAAACATCTTTCAAAAGCAGTCATGACGATTTGTTTGTAGAGTTGTGGGGACTGCGTTAAATAAGCGGATTTATCGAAATATTTAATCTTAAAGACCTCGGCTCCACCTTCTGCCGTCGCTGGCACAATCGAGGGTGCCTGGAATTCAAAGAAGTTTTCGCTTTTCATTACCTCTCTAAAACTATCAATCACAGTTTCCAATACTTTAAAAACAGCTTGGATTTTTGGATGGCGCAAGGTCAAAGCGCGGTTATCTAGTTCGGTCGCCATATCGAGATTGAAACCATCAAGAGACATATCGAAAGGTAGTGGCGCCGCTTCGGCCAAAATTTCAATCTTTAATATTTCTAGTTCGATATCACCATTTAGTATCCCCGCCTTTTTATTTTTTGCTGGTCGCTCATTTACTTTTCCAGTCACCGCTACGGCAAATTCTTGTCGCAGTTTTTTGCCTTGCTCCAGAGCCTCAGTTTGATTTGGCAAAATCACGCCCTGTACGACACCGGTCATATCACGAAAATCCAAGAAAATCATTTTTCCTTGATCGCGTCGAATATCCACCCAACCTTTTATTAACACCTCTTGCCCCACCTTCCCCGCCAATTCTTTTATGTATGTTCTGGTCATGTTTTTTTATTTAAACCTCGTTAATAAATTCAAATCTTTTTAATTTTTTGCCATCTATATATACTTCTTCTTCAAACATTTTTATTGGTCTGACCCAAAGGTCTGATAGTTCATTTGTTCCCATGTGATCGTATAAAACTAAATCTTCTAGGGTCTCTGAATGCTTGACCACCCCCAGTACTTTTACAAGATTTCCGCTTTTTGAATGTTTATATATTCCTGTTTTCATTTTTTTATAAATAAATTCATTTTTTTCATTGATAATAAGCCCCAGGATGAAAAAATAATGTTAATAATTAAGATTACACTAAAACTTGTCAAATTTATTAACGAATAATCATTGTAAATATAAATTACTATAAGACCAATAATTCCAACAACAACATCTAAAATTTTATTTGGTACTGCTTCAATCGTTACATATTTATGTTCATAAATCTCCCATGCGATCTTAATTATTAAAGTGGCAACCAAAGCTATTGCCAGATCTAGACCAAAATAAATAAAAATATGTCCCAAAATTATACCTACTAGAAAGTGTGGTAGGCTCCATAAATCCAAATATTTTCCTTCTTTCCAAATTGAATGCATTTTTTGAAATTAAAATCGCCCTGACAAAATTACTATTTCTAATAATCTTGTAAGGACGATCTTGATCGTGGTGCCACCTTACTTGCTTCTTAATTTTTCGCGAGACTCAGCTTTATCATCAGCTTCAACGTCTATGTAATAAATATATCACCTATCTAATAAATATCAACCCCCACCAGCCCCCTCACTTTTCTCATTTTTTCTTCCGCCTTTTTATTAGCTTTCTGACCACCCTTTTCCAAAATCTTCATCACCTTGTTCATATTCTTGGCCAAAGCCTCGCGTCTCTCTCGAATCGGCCCAATAAAGGCCTGCAAGTCGGCTATAAGCAGTTCCTTGGCCTCTTTGTAACCAAGCCCGCCATTTGTGTATCTTGCCCGCAATTCCGCTAATTTTGGCCCTTTTAGGAACAGTTTATGTATAGCAAAAAGATGGCTTTCGTCGGGATTTTTAGGATCAGCGACACCCTTGGAATCCGTTGGAATACTCATGACCGCTTTCTTTATTTCTTCATCGGTCGCAAAAAGTGGAATCACATTATTATAACTTTTACTCATTTTTCGTCCGTCAGTTCCAGGGACAGTTTCGACTTCTTTCAAGATAAGTGGTTCGGGCATTTTAAAAATTTCAACACTCTTACCAAATACTCGATTAAATTTTTGCGCGGTATCACGAGCATATTCAACATGCTGTTTCTGATCTTGCCCCACCGGCACAACATCGGCATCCTGAATTAAAATATCCGCCGCCATCAAAATTGGATAATCAAAAACTCCGACGTTTATTTCCGCATTCTTTGCCTCCGCATCTTTATAAGCATGAGCGCGCATGAGATATGGTACCGTCGTGAGGCAATTAAAGATCCAGCACAACTCATGAACCTGAGGCAAGTCTGATTGTTTGAACAAAGTCACTTTTTTCGGATCTAACCCAACCGCTAAATAATCCAGCACCAAATCCTTAATATTTTTCTTCATTTCCGCGCCATTTTGCAAGGTGGTCAACGCATGATAGTCGGCGATGAAAATATAATTATCGTACTGATCTTGCAGATTTAAAAACTGCTGCATCGCACCGAAATAATTTCCGATATGCAATCGCCCAGATGGCTTAATCCCCGACAACAAAATTTTCTTTGGTTCTTTTTTAAACATGGGGTAATTCTAGCAAAATTACGATTTTTTATCTATCTTTCTAGGTGGAAGAAAATTTTTACCAGTAATTACTTTCTTTCCTGTCTTTTGTTCTAGCTCGATCCTAGCATTTCTGGCAACTTGACCGCCCTTTTTAGCTGGTACCTTATTTTCATTCAAACCCTTTGTTTCCATAATCTCAGCAATTTCTCGGGTCGATAGTTCTGCCAAAGCAGTAAAAATAAGTTCTGCTTCAGTCATGTGGTCTCGTAAATTTTGTTTATCTAATCCCTTCACCTTTTTATGATCTTGAATCGATAATTCACTCCACTCCTCATGAATAATATTGGTTAGAATTGCAAACTCCTCACCTTTCTTAACCTCGTGTGTACTCCAATAGTCAGTCAATTTATTGCGTGTTTCTTGGCCAAGCATTCTTTGCCCGATCCATTTTTGACTCCGTCCATATTTTTTCCAATTCTCTCGGGCCCGGTTGAGTGATCTTTCAGGATCTTGAATTTCTTCTATTCTTTCCTGCCCCACCTTGGCCAACCATAATTTGAATGGCTCAGCTTTTGGTGAGGGTATGGACTGGATGATGCGAAAAATTGTTTCTAGATTACCCATGTCAGTTATACGCATTTTTCCATCTTCAGCCAACATCTTCAAACCGTTACATTTTGTAACGGTTTCACCTGAACCCTCGTCCAGGAGGCGTTTTTTTAAAACCCGCCAATACACCTGTGGGTTTGTACTTTCTGATAAAACCGCAACAATATCGACAACACAAAAATACCACTGCTCATTATGCCAGACTTTTCTAATATTTTTATTATCGAAGGAGACGATTTTTGTTGTTTTCATGTTTGTATACTAGACTAAATTCTCTAGGATATCAAAGTTTTCAACTGTGGATAAGATGGCCGAGGTCACCTATTGCTTTCTCACTTTTTTAAACATCTCCTCACAACGCTTCAACGTTGCTCTGGAAGTATCATCTGGCCCCAACATTTTTGGAACTTCTGAAAAATCCACCAGAGTAATTTCTGTTACTCCGCCATCGGGATCATTGATAAATGGCCCATATGGTTCAACCAAGCATAAATATTGCGCTTGATAGAAATCTTTTTCTTCGACATAAAGATAACCAAGGGGAAAATACTTCAAAACTTTCATATTTGACTCTTCCTTTATTTCTCTAATCAAAGCCTCAACATGGCCTTCACCTTTTTCGACATGCCCCGCTACTGGTTCCCAGCGACCGTGATTTTTCACTAAAACAAATTTGTCGCCGTAAAAAGAAAAAGCACAAACCGCTAGAATTTTTTCTTGTGGTAAATCAGAAAAGTCATCGCTATCTTTATAATAGCCACTTCTCTTATTTTTTGCTGTCTTAGAAATCCAACTAAGATTAACTTTCATAGGTAAATAATAATCTTACACACTCGGCAAGTCAACACAAAATTTTGAGCCTTTGCCCTCCCCTTCAGACTCCGCCCAGATTTGACCATGATGAGCCTCGATCATCTTGCGGGCAAC
Organism: Minisyncoccota bacterium; assembly: GCA_041674925.1. Classification (GTDB taxonomy): domain Bacteria; phylum Patescibacteriota; class Minisyncoccia; order Phycocordibacterales; family GWA1-40-21; genus CAIJXO01. The sequence goes on from JBAYUW010000007.1 coordinate 12,950, forward strand.
ATATAGACCAAGACCGGTACCGGTCGAGTTTACTTTATTGGCCTCTGGGGCGCGACTAAATTTTTGAAACAGGGTTGCCAGCACTTCTTTAGAAAAACCAATACCGCTGTCTTCTACCGAAAAAAGAACTTTATGTTGACCGTGTCTTTCCAGTGTCACTTTAACAAAACCGCTTTCGGTATATTTGTTAGCATTATCAATCAAATTCATAAAAACATGCTTCAGTTTTGTCTTGTCACCATGAACGACAATTGGATTCCTAGGTAGATGCACCTCCAATTTTAATTCTTTCTTTACTGTTGTTTGGACTTCCGCAATCGTCTGTTTCAGTAAATCCACGAGATCAAAATCTTTTAAATAATATCTCATCTGCCCCTGTTCCATTTTGGAAGTATCCAAAAAATCGTTGATAGTTTTACTGAGCGAATCAGTCGAGCGAAAAATCGTTTCGAGTGGCTCAAGTAAGACTGGAGGTATCTCGCCAAAATCACCATCAAAGATCATTGATAGATAGCCTTTGATCGAGCCGACTGGCCCGCGCATTTGATGAGCAGCCAAAGACACAAACTCATAACCATCCAGATTTTTTTCTGTTTTGTTTACCATGGTAAAGTTAAAATTAATTTATTTTACCGCTGGTATTTCTACATAGAACTGCGCACCCTTGCCCTCACCTTCTGATTCGGCCCAGACTTTACCACTGTTAGCTTCTACCATTTTCTTGGCAATATAGAGACCGAGACCGGTACCGAGAATATTTGAGTCATTAGCGTTCTTAGCTCGACTGAATCGTTGGAACAATTGTGACAAAGTTTTTTCTGAGATACCGACACCACTGTCTTTCACTGCGAACAATATTTTGCTATCTTTCTTTTTCTCTACCGAGATCTCCAGCCAACCAGATTTTGTGTATTTACTTGAGTTGTCCACGAGATTGTTTAGAACCTGTTTCAATTTCGTGCGATCGGCTTTGATTGGACAAGCTTGGTCAGTAATTTTTTCTCTAAATTCTAGGCCCCTAGCATCAATATTTGGTTTCAATTCCGTCGCCACTTCTTTGACGAGGTCACGGAAATCGAACTCAGTGAATTCATATTTCATTTGACCGAGATCAATTCTGGACACATCCAGAAAGTCCGTCACCATTCGACTCAAGGAATCGGTTGATTTAAAGATGGTACTCAGTGGCTCATCAAAGGCGGCAGGAACTTTACCATAGTCTCCTTCCACCATCAGAGAAATATAGCCCTTAATCGCCGCCAGTGGCCCACGAATTTGGTGAGTGGCCAAGGACACGAATTCTGATTTCATCAAATCCAGCTCCTTCAATCTTTCATTAGCATCTTTCAAAGAAAAGTTAGCATTAGCCAATTTATCATTCGAACTCTCCAAACTTTTCGCCAACTGCTCAATCTGCCCGCGCTGCGCGACTTCTTTTTTGACACTGCGGATAATCATAAGTCCGACGATGGCAGAGATAATAAGAGTTATAGATACTAAGATTCTATTTATATCACTCTCAATAAAGAAGAATTGAGAGCCAATTAAAATTACAAGTGCCCAAACCAAAGCTTGAGCTCCAAGTAATTTAATATCAAAAGCTTTAAAACGAACGATCAAAAAAGATAATATCGACATAAATATCACCGGCCCGTAAAGTCCGTAGGGTTCTAGGTTGTACGAATCAACAAATCCTGTGTCATATAAATAGCTTGCAATAAGGCTTGTAAAAAATATCATTAAAATGAAACATTCAATACCAAATGTAAAAAGATTATTTTTTCTTTTTTCCCCCTTATCTTTGATTTGATTGTTTCTTTTGACCAACAAAAATATTGATAATACTGCGGATATCAAGCCGAATAAATAGTAATAATACAAGAATAGTTCTCCTTCATTCACCACACAATATGTACCATTAAAACTTGTTATAGAAAAATTAGTTGGAGTTAAAGAAATTATCGGTAACAATAAGACTAAAAATAAGTATTTTATCTGCACCGTTACGTCTCTGTTGAATAAAAAGACAAACAACAAATAAGCACACAAGATGAAAATTATTGAAATTGCAAGGCCAAACAACGACCAGAAAAATAATAATTGCGGTACCACCGACGTTAGCCAAGATATTAGATTTAAAATAACAAATATAGAAAAAACAGAAGATAAAGAAACCAAGACCCTACCAGGTAAATTTTTTGCCTTTAGATATACAAAAACCCCAACGAACATACAGATAACGGCCGTAGGTATGTGTGTATAATATATAAAAGGTACGTTCACCCAACTTTCAATTTCTGATGTACAGATCGCATTAAAATTTTGAATCCAAGACATATATTTATATTTTTACTTTTTTTCTACAAACAGAAGAACCACATTTACAATCAAATTCGAATATTGGTTTTTTCATTAAGGCTTGAACATCAATTGTAAGTTCTTCTCCGGCAGATATATTCTTATTTGCAACATAATCATCTTTTTCATTTGGTATGAGATTTGGGTCACAACTGTGATTAGAAAAATATCCAATATTTATTTTGTTAATATCCTTGGGAACATATACACCTTCCTCGGTTTTGTAACAAAAAAATATTAACTGCCTCTTTGTTCCAGAATCGATGTTTTCAAATTCCTGCCATGTCATTAATTTACCTTCATCCCAACTCGAACTATCGATTACAACTTCACCTTTTTTAAAATTGCGTAAAGAGAAGAGCCCAACTTCTCCGGGAATGATTTTTGAGGGCCGTAATTCGTATTTGGCTGGTGAATACAATTCTTTCATCGATTAATTATAGCATACTTTTAATGTGTTTCTCTACTTTTTCATCATATGTGAACCATAAATCACTTTTAGCATGCTCTCTTGGCAGTAATGGAACAATAATTGGCTTTACACCAAATATTTTTACAATTTTTTGAAAACTTGGTAGAAATTTTTCAAGAGTAAATTTTGACTCTTCTTCTTCATCAAAAAGGAAATTTTCAAAAAGTATATTGTCACGTAAAAATAAAGATAGATAATAAAGATAGTACGCATCCAAATACCTCGTCTTATCAAACCAGTCAGAAATATCAATCATCTCAAGTTTTTCCTCCGGAAAACGTTCAGAAAGTATATCGTGGTGAAAATCGGATAGTTTTTTATTAAATAAAGTTTTGACGTTTTTAATCAATTTTCCTTCTTCTGTATTAAAATCAACGACGTTTAAATGGTCAATTTTACTACCATTGTGTTTACCACGTCCGTGATAGAAAAAAATCTTGCCAAGATGTCTTTTTTCTTGATTTTTACCAACAAACTTTCCATTGCCATATTCTAATAGGTAAGTTTTAAGATGAGTTTCTCTAGAAACGTCAAGAAAATATTTGAATTCTAGGTTAGGGGTAATCAAGGATTTTGAAAATACTAATCTTGGCCCATCTTTTTTCAAAAAATCTGGCTTATTTTCACCCCAAAAGACCTCCAGATCTTTCTGAAGCTTTATATCTTTACGTCTCTTTTCTATTTCCACTAAAGCATCACTCAGTGAGGTGTATATTGATTCTAATTCCATAACAACATTATTATAATATCACGTTTTTTTCCAAACAAAAAGGGTGGCGGAGTATCGTACTCGCCACCCACGGTTTTTCGGCCTTTCAGCCGACCATTAATCTCCAGCCACCTTTGGCTGCCTGAAGGACAACGATGACCCCAAGACTCCAACACACCACGCTCACGATTGTACTCGCGACGAGGATGATGTAGTCCTTGGTCTCCAGCTTGCTGAATCGTCCGTGCCTCAAGAAGGCTGTCGTTACGAACGAATCCTTCCACACTGACAGGAAGATGAAGGCAAGTACGTCGTTTTTGTTCAGGCACCGGATGAGAATCTGGAAACCCTTGGCAAACAACCAGACCGACCACTTCACATACCACTTTGGGTGGTGGCAAAGTTTCTCGGCCCAGCCGTGCCCTTTTTCCTTGATCTCCTCAAGGATGTTGACGCCCAACCAATCTTTTTCCGTTCTTTGATACCATCGCAGAACAAAAAAGTTTATGATCAAGGCGCCGACGGAGCAGATGACCGAACCCCAGAGATTCCCCAGCCAGATTACCATGAATCCCCAGAACGGGTAGTCATAGAACCAGCCAAGAAATTCATAGAGTCCCCACCCACCCGTGACTTGCAAAGCGCGACTCCAGTTGCCTGAGAGTCGGCGAGCAAGCAGACCAATCGCCACCAGAAAGGCGACGACCAAGATGAGCTCTTTCATTCGACCCTCCAATTTCAAACGTTAAAGATCTTGTTCAACTCTACCACCCTATTATACACCCAAATGGTTTAAAAGTCAAGAGTTTTGCTATTTAATCGCTTTCACCTATCTTGACGTCACTATAATTCAGCCTATACTAAACAATAGTGAGTGGTTCATTGAAAAGAAGAAGGAGACGAGAATGACAACTGTCACAATGAGACCAATTATGGAAGACCGTGGTATCTGGAGTGGTTTCAGTATCTGTTTGACGGACAAATGTAATTTTTCCTGCCGATATTGTTCGAGAAATTGCAGTATTAAAAACAATGAGACAATCTCATTGAGGAAGGTAAAAGAGATTATCGATTTGTTTCATCACAAGAATCCAAATGGAAAGAAGGCAATGCTACTTACGGGTGGAGAAATTTTTGTCTACGATTATATAGACGAAGTTATAGAGTATGCGTTGAATCGTGGTTTTGTTTGTCAACTGCAAACAAACGGTAGACTAATACCAGAGGTGGTAAAACGGAGACCGGATATTTATTCTAATCAGGGGGTAAGAATAAAGATATCACTGGATGGTTGGAATGCGAAAACACACGAACAATATAGAGGTCACGGCACATTTGGTCCGGTTGTCATCGGGATCAAATCGGCACTGTCCATTAATCCAAACGTGGGAGTAAAGACTGTCATCCACGAAGGGAATCTCGCTGGTATAAAAGAAATGTTGGATTTTTGTCTGGAGATGGGGGTTAAGGGTTGGTCCTATAATACCCTTATGGAACGTGGAAGATCGAGAAGTTCAACCTCGATTACAGAAATGGAAGTTACTAGAAAAATCATTCCTTTACTTAAGAAGGAAAGATATCGCAGATTGTTGAATGGGACAAGTATTCAAACGTATCTGTGGTTGATAGCTACTGGACGAAAGTCTTTGTCTCCCTATTTTTTTATCAATAGTGATGGGGGGATATATATTACGGACAAAACAATTCCAGAAAGACAAGTAGGTAGTATCTATCCCAAGGTGCGTAGTTCCGAGTTTAGTTCTCATCGGCAAAGGGTTATTAGACGGGTTGATTTGACAATAGAAAGTGAGATGCTAGAATTAATCTCATCTCACTTTAGGGTGAAGATAGAAAGGAGTTCCTTATGAAAGCCAGTGTGAAGCGCGGAAGAAGTCGGAAGATTCGTGGCCGTAATGCCGCAATCGTTGAAGCCAACCTTGCGTATTTCGGCGGCGATTCGAACCGGTAAACCTTCGTCAAGCGGGGCACCCGACAACTGTGTCGGGTGCTATTTTTTGAAAAAATTTTAATTTAATATATAATAATTATTATGAAATCGTACGAGGCAAATAAAAAATCAGATTACGAGTATATTTCTAATTTACTGAATCCAGATAACACCAAATATCTTCTTGTTAAGCGTGTGTCGCCATTAGAAATAATCAGTGATCATTCTAATGACAAAAAATATTTTATTATTAAAAATAACAAAAAATTAATTGGTTATTATAATATTTTTCTATCTAAAAATAAGAAAACGGCCAGAGTCGCATTAATTATAGATAAGCCTTATCGTGGTAAAGGATTTGGTCTAAAAACAATGATGGATATTGAAAAACGCGCAAAAAAATATGGAGTTAAAATACTAAAATTAGATGTATTGATGGATAATATTGTTGCCATTAATTTATACAACAAAATAGGGTTTAAGGAGACACACAAAATCTTGTTTATGGAGAAAAAAATTTGAGGATACTAATTTTTTCAAATTAAAAAATAGGGGGGTATGTTTAAGTGGTTATATCCCTGGGCACCCCGTATTTTTCATACATTGAATCAATTTGATCTTGGAGGGTACCCATACCCATTTGAGCTCGTCTTTCATTCACATGATTCTCGTCTTCAATTGTTTGAGGTATATGCTTACCGTCTTTTTGATAGAATTGTGTGCCATACAGTTGCCCCATTTTTCTATTTACTCGAACTCGATCTTCCAAATAAGCAATTCTGGTTCTGTCGATCTCATCAGGCGCGACTTTTTTCATCAGCTCCAAACAATTTTCTTGAAAATCCACATCGTGATCGGCGTGTTGAATCAAAAGCCAAGCGTTTTCCATTCCTTCAGCACCGACCATAGAAATAGTTGGAAATCCATATCTAGTAATAATTTCCTTCATTCTTTCTGTATTTTTCCTATCAATATTGTGATCCCAAAAATTATCTTCCTTTTCACTTCTCTCCCTCATCTCCTGATCCACATCAACCATCGCCTGTAGTTCTGAGGCGAGTTCACTGTATAAAGGATTTTTTTCTTGTTTTTCTGGGGCCATATTATTCTAAATCACCTAAATGCGCGTGGTCATTCCAGGTTTTTACATACCAGCCCTGTTTTTCGTATTCTACAATACTGACACCTGTGTTTGATGTCGCGAAGGTGTGATTAACTCCCTGAAATATATCTGGAGTCAGTTTGTCACCGTAAATCATGACGCCAAGAATCATACGCAAAAATGCACCATGCGTGACAATTAAAATATTATCTTCTTCTCTTTTTAAAATAGTCTCAAGTGCTTTTTTCGCCCTTTCACTCAGAAGAAAGAAATTTTCTTCATCCGAATGTTTCCAGTCAGGATTACCGAAGTTTGCTTCGACAGCTCTCATTATTTCCTTGGTTTCTGGATCATTTTTACTTTTACCTCGAACAATCGAAGGACGCTTTATTTCTTGAAAAATTTCGTCTTCAACAATCACCGTATTCATTTTATTAGCAATTATTTTCGCTGTTTCACTAGCTCTATTAATGTGACTAGAAATAATTACATCGATCGGTAGCGACTTTAATCGTCTAGCTAGTAACTTAGCGTCTTTAATTCCCTGTTTAGCCAATGGAGTGCTTGGTAGTTGATATTGATTACCTAAATTACCATCAGTTATTCCGTGTCTAACTAAATATATTTTCTTCATTTTATTTACTCCCCACACACCTCGCCCTCCGCGAGATTGTCGGGATCGCAATAGGTATAATCGCAGTTTTGTTCGTTTTCGAGACAAGTTAATTCTTCGTCACAACCAAGTTTATCTTCAGTTTGTTCACAAGCATAAATACTAGCGGCGTTTTTGCTGATTAGTTTGTAATAGCTGACTTCAAGGCTCTCTTCATCAGTGTAGGAAAAACATTTTTCTGTTTCTGGATCACAAGAAGTTTCCGCTACGATTTGGTAATTTTTCTGAACGACAATTTTATAAAAAGTCGCACCGACAGAACCGATTATTAGTAAAGCGAGAATTGTATAAAAAATTTTATTGGCCACCTGTGATTTTTTAGTTGTTTCCATATAATAATATTATAGCATACTCTCAGATAATTTCTGCCCCTTAAACCCAAAAATATCCTCATAGTTTTTTTGTCCAAAAAGGATAGGGTAAAAATCTTCACCGGCAACAAGTTTCTTGTTGCCATAAACTGCATAAGTCTCCCCTTTTTTTATTAGCTTGTAATTTCTAATTTTGTTTAATAGTTTGTAGCCTCTTGGCTTCTTCACAGCAGAATTAACGCTGAAATAGCGAGATTTAAATTTGGCTTTTGGAGTTTTTATTTTTATGAGCCCGAGATGGTTAAATAAGCTAAGAATTCCTAGTGATATTTTTTTTACTACCAAAGGATCCATATCTTTTCCATATTCAAAAGCAATTCCAACTTTCGCCTGAGAGATCAATGCTGTACTTTTTGTTGCCTTCATTATTAAAACATTACGAGGTTGAATCACCTTTATATATTCCTTAGTTTTACGATTCAGTTTAGTGACAATCAAAGCATCTTTTAATTCACTTGTGGTCGAGTGCAAATCGATCACAATATCTGCAGATTTAATAATTGGAGAAAGCATATATGCTAATTTCTCCTCATGATTACCACTTTTTTTACCCGGAAATGATCGGTTTAAATCCTGGTCAATAAATCGTTTGTTTAATTTGTATGCTTTTTCATTTGCAATTTGTACAGTAAAAATATTCTCGCTAGTTTTAAGCTTACTTAATTCTTTGATGACTAATCCGCCAATTTTTTCATCACCATGGGTACCGATATTTAGTATTATTTTCATAATAATTTAATTTGTATAAAAAATGGGAGAGGACACGCCTGTTCATGCCTCCCCCATCGATCCCTATGCGGGAACTTGCGATTTCAGGAGAGCTTGCTCACACAGTGAATGGCAGCACCTAACCCAGCTGACAATTTCACGAATATCAGCCGTGGCGCCGAACATCCGAAACTCAATTGTACCATGTTTTGAGATTCGAATTAAAGTCCAACATTTCCGTGGATCATAATTGAAGCCCTTTGCCACGGCCTGAGAATGAAAGTCTCGCCAATTCCTATAGATCGGTGGTTGACAATTCGGGGCTACGACTTTGTATATTTTCAGCCGCTCACCACGTGATTTGTCACCGAGTTGGCATAGCTTTTCAGTCTGACCGACCACAGAATTGTACACCATCAGTGCCGTTTCGTGATCAGGCATGCCCACATGCACGTGCGTGCCAATTACTCGGCAAGCTGCCGAGAGGACTTCTCGTGGCATGGATTTTACAATTTCTTGATATCGTCCAGAAGGATCTGGATAGACATCAAGGGGCATTGTCTCTGGAGCAACTTCTTTGTGTGACAACCGCCATCCTCGATTCATTTCACTGAGACAATCTGTTAAACAAGCTTCAGTTTCAAAAAGTTGTCGCTCGATATCCTGCAGATGATGCGGACCGATTCGACTTTCGATTTGACATGCTGAAAGTTCGTATCCGTAGTGTTCACTATGTATCGGCACGTGTCTATTAAGATACTTTAAAATACTGTTTGCCGTGGGGATAATTTCCCCGTCACTGTCGATGATAAAAGCCTCGCGCTCTACACCAACCCGCATTGCATTTTCAGCATTGAAGACAAACAAATTTCTGAACCTGTGCATTTTTACTCTCCTATTGTTAAAGAACTATTACCTATATACTTAGGTCTTTTGTACCAACAAAAAACCCGTCCTCGATACGCAAAAATTACGTATCAAGGACGAGATTCTCGTGGTGCCACCTTAATTTAACTCACTAGCTTTGTGTCTTACGACCAACACTAGTTTTCTCTATTACGGGAGGTCCCGAGTTTCCACTTTCGCAAAAACCACTTTTTCCATTAAGGAATTTCACAGCCCAACCCCCTGCTCAAGCAAGGGACTGTGATAAGTTTTGTCCGTCTCTGTCAAATCCACTACTTCTTCAAGTATACACCTACCACTTTTCTTGTCAATAAATTTGTTGTTGACAAGCCTATTTCCTTTGCTATACTAATTTTAGATTTTACTGCGGACGTATAGCTCAATTGGCAGAGCATCGGTCTCCAAAACCGAGGGTTGAGGGTTCGAGTCCCTCTGCGTCCGCCAATTCTCTGTAAAGAGAATTGTTCAATAAAAAAGCCCCGTCTCTTGCGAGATAGGGGCTATTTTCGAACTCAAACCTTGTGGCCGGTGACGACGAGGTAGGCTCCTTCCTCAACTCCGCTTTCTGCCAACCTACGGATCCATAGCCGCTGTTCTTTCTCGAATGTCACTCAAATCCGTCGTTGACGGTTCGAATAACTCATTCGGTAGAATCGAACTCATTGTCGGATGAGTGACGACCCGATCAGGCACAAGAGGTGAACGAAATAGGCTACCAATTTCTCCAATCGTATACGGCCTGGCATAAATTGGCAGTCGCCCACCATCGTAGTTAACTTCCAGACAATTTCGATCGCGATTGATCTCTGTCATCAGGCTCAGTGGCCAAGGCATAAAGACTTGCTGGATGAAGGCATCGGCGTGATAAAAAGAGAAAAGAAATCTTCCTCCGTCCTCAAGAACTCGTCCTGTTTCCGATAGGACAAATTCTAGATTTTCAATATCACTTCCAGTGCCATTGTTCATAATGATCATAGACGCACTACCGTTGTCGAGCGGCCAAGGCTTCTCTACATCATGAACATGAAACGTCGCGAGACGTTTTGTAGACCCCTGGTCTTTCGCTTTGGCCACCGCAATCATGTCTTCACTCACATCAAAACCAATCGATTGATCAAAATGAGAACTGTGAATTAGGGTTTCTCGTCCAGTAGCACAACCTAAATCGACTAAAAGTTTTCTTCTGGCCGATCGTGGAAGCTTGGCAACCTGTGTAGCAATCAATTCACTCTCAAACTCCATATGAAGCTTAGTCGCAAAGCGATCCTGCCCATATTCAGCATCATAATTCGCTGCCCAAGCCTTGGTCAATGTCAAGAGATTTTCTCTTAAGACACCATATTCAAAAGACTGCGCGATGAGCTGTGGGTCGTGACTTTGCCGCCAACTGTCGCCCATAATAGTCTGTTGCTTACAAGATTCAGCTATTGCGGAGTAAATCACTCCTCGAGCGTAATGATGGTTAACTCCCGATTTTCTGGCTACAACATCGGCCTCTTCTATTCTCCGATCTTCGATTTCAGGCCTAGACATCGGTAAGCCGGCGATAAGTTTAGTTCGGCAAACCTCGAGAGCCAAACGCATTCTTACGCCTAAGAGTCGAATAAGGTGATAATCCACCGTCTGCAGTTTTCGCGACAAACGATCGAGCCCTACTAAGGGTTTGGGTGCATTCACATTCCGTTTCATTTTCTCTACTCCTTATTTTAACGACCAAATTCCTGCCTTATATAATACCTTTTTCATATTTCTGTCAATCTTTACGTTATTGAATATAAAAAGAGCTCTCAGGGTTACTGAGAGCTCAAGGATGTACGCGATTTTAGAGACGGATACCGACTTTCTGACGAACCCTCTCTAATGTTTCGGAGACTATGACTCGAGCAGCTTTGCCTCCCTCGTGAAGAACTTCCTCCACGTGAGAACCTTGATTTTCGAGTGCCTGCCGTCTTTCTTGAAACGGACGGAGCATCCCAGAGATATTCTCAAGTAAAACCTGTTTGCATTCAACACAGCCAAGGGAACCACTCAAACAACGGTTGGCAATTCCTCGTCCGTCCTTTTCTCCCGGTGTTATTATTTCGTGCACTGGGTAAATCGAGCGGCAGCCATTGTACGGATCACCTGGATTATCTTTTCGAATTTTCTTCGGATCTGTGACTCCCTTTTTCATGTACCGATCTCGAATCATTTCGATCGGCATATTGATATCAATTGCATTTCCCGATTCCGACTTACCCATTTTTTGGCCGTCGAGACCTGGAACCTTCACCATTTCTTTCATCATTTGCGGTAGAATGAAAGTTTCACCAAAGCGTTCGTTAAAACGTCTGGCAATGTCTCGTGCCAACTCTACATTAGGTTCCTGATCTTGCCCGACTGGAACAATTGTAGCTTGTGGACCGAGAATATCAGCAGCCATCAGAACTGGATAGGACAGTAAACCCAGACTCACCTTCTCTGGGTGTTTTCGAACCAAATCCTTGAATGTTGGTATGGTCTGCAATTCACCCAGCGGTTGCACCATACTCAAATACCAGAAAAGTTCCATAATTTCCGGCACACTTGATTGTGTATAGATTATCGAACGGTGTGGATCGAGTCCAGCCGCTAAATAATCCTTAACAATTTCAATTGAGTTACCCCGGAGTTCTTCCGGATTATCAAGTGTCGTCAGTGTATGCCAATCAGCGATAAAGTACATACATGACGTGTCTGGATTTTGTTGAAACCTGACGAAATGCTGAACCGCCCCCAGGAAGTTTCCGAAGTGCAGTCGACCAGTTGCCCGAATTCCGGACAAAACAACATCTTTTGTTTTCATAATTATTTCACGACCCTTCAATTGTTGAATTCATCAACGTGTTTAGGAAGAATTCTCTCCTCACATTTAGCACACACAAGTGTGCCATCATTGTTTCGTGTAGACAGATAGGCTTTACAGTTATGGCACCACGCCAGAACTGACTGACAGAAAGGACAGAACCTTCGTTTTGGATTTACTTCTAGCATATGAATGCCTGAAGTATTTACATCGCAATCACAACAGTGAAAAACAAAAAACGCACGATGAGCCTTGTTTGTCATTGCATCATCATCAATACCACTAGTCATTGTCGTCTCCTTTTAAAAGGGCTTATTATAGACTATTAGGATTTTCTATTTAAAGTGTAGCAGTTGTGAGTACAAAGTCAAAACTTTTCTATACTAATTTCCAACAAAACCGCCAGCTTGTAAATCCCAAAGCTTTTTATAGAGCCCACTATCTTTATTCGCCAATTCGGTGTGTGTCCCTTGTTCCACGATTTGCCCATCTTTCATGGCAATAATACGATCCATTTTGCGAATCGTCGAAAGACGGTGGGCGATCACAATCGTGGTACAGTTTTTCATCAAATGATCCAAGGCATCTTGAATCAGCATTTCCGAATGAGAATCAAGGCTGGAAGTCGCTTCATCTAAAATCAAAATCGGCGCGCGTTTTAGGATAGCGCGAGCAATGGCCACTCTTTGTCTTTCTCCGCCCGATAATTTTATTCCTCGTTCACCGACAAAAGTATCGTATTTTAAAGGTAGATTATCAATAAATTCATCACAGTGCGCCAATCGCGCAGCTTCTTTTACTTCTTCATCTGTCGCTTCACGACGACCGTAACGGATATTTTCCAAAAGCGTGCGGTGGAAAAGCACTGGATCTTGTGGTACCAAGCTAATATTGTGACGCAGGCTGTCTTGAGTCACCTCGTGAATATCTTGACCATCAATTTCAATTTTACCTTTAGTTAAATCATATAGACGCATAATTAAGCGCACGAAAGTTGTTTTTCCTGCACCCGATGGGCCAATCACGGCAATCTTTTCACCCGGCTTGATTGTAATATTTAAGTCAGTTAAAACTTCTCTAGTTTCATTGAAATTAAAACCAACATTCTTAAATTTTATTTCTCCTTTCTCAACTTTTAAAGCTTTGGCATTTGGCACATCTTTAATTTCATAAGGTGTTTCCAAAATCTCTACCATTTCTTTGGCATCGGCGAAGGCTTCATAAATTTTTCTGATTATACCACTTGACCCCCAGAGCTGTTGAGCAAGATCAATAATGTAAGTTTGAGCCAGGACGAAGGTACCGATAGTGGCCAATCCCATTCCCCAATATTTTATTATGTAATAAAAGACTGTGAATTCTGCCACGATAACCAATAGAGCTTGAATGGCATCGACACTATCACCAAGATACCAAGAACGTAGAGTTTTCTTGGCATGATCGTTTGTGACCTCTGCAAAACCCTTGGCCTCATATTCCTTCCCGTTAAATAAAGAAACGGCATTATTATTGGTAATACTATCTGATAAATAACCGGTAGTTTTAGAATCAGCCTCAGAAGCCTGAATATCGAATTTAATTTTCCAGCTAGAAAAAGCAATATTAAAACCTAAAAATAGAATAACTAAAATTATAATGATCAGAGAAACGAAGGGGGCAATATATAGAGTTATGGAAATAGAACCGATCACACTAATCAAAAGTGGCAGAATATTATAGATCAGAATCCGATTTGTTGTTTCATACGAACGAGTAAAACGATTCACTCTTTGAACTAAACTACCAGAGAAATTATTAGCAAAAAAACTGTATGAATGATCAATCAAGTAATTAAAAGATCCCTGTTTAAGTCTGGCCATTACCTTTGCAATTAGAGTGTCAAAAGTAAACTCACCGAGTCTGTAAAATGACCACCGAATTATTTTTAGTATTAAAATTGAGGCGATAATTCCAATTAAAATTGGAATCATTTCGTTTTTATTGTCAGCATTATTGAGTGAGTCAAAAAACTTTTTATAGAAAATAGGAACAATCGCCACAGTAACAGAGGCACCAGTATATAAAAAAAGCGAAACAAAAAATGCCCCTCGGTTTGGCCGAATACCCTTCCAATACTCCTTCATTATTTGTCTGATTTTTATATTTTTACTGGTTTTGGTAGACATAAACCAGAATTATACCCTAAATCCCCTCTTTTTTCAATTCTTCAATAAGTTTTCGGCTCTGTTTAGAAAGGTGCGCCGGGGTGACAATATTGATTTTTATGAGCAAATCACCCCTTGAACCGTTAGTTTTTGGCACTCCTTTGCCCCTGACACGCAATATTTCGCCGTAAGTGACCCCTTCGGGTATCTTCAGGTCAATATCACCATCCAGGGTTTTTACTGGATATTTAGCCCCTAAGATCGCATCTGTTAGTTTGACATTCAAGGTCATCACTAAATCGCGACCAGCACGTTGAAAAACTGGATCAGGTCGAACATGAATGTTGATATACAAGTCACCAGGCACACCACCTTCAACTGTCTCCCCCATTTCCGTCATACGAATTCGCTGACCGTTTTCAATTCCGGCTGGGATGTGAATTTCCAGATCTTTTTGTTTAACCCGATTAGTGTTTAGAGAAATTTTTCGATTGAGTCCAAAAATTGATTCCTTAAATGTAATTTCAATATCCAAGGACACATCTCTGCCTCGACGCACACGACGACCGCCACCAAAAAAATCACCAAGAATATCGCCTAGATCAAATTCAAAACCTTGGCCGTTTCCGCCTTGAGTAAATTGTGAAAAATCAAAACCCTCAAAGCCACTAAAACCCCCTTGGCCACCGAAACCACCAGAATAACCACCTTGATTCCCCCCAAAGGAGGAACCAAAGTTGTCATACTGTTTTCTTTTATTAGCATCACCAAGCACACTGTAAGCTTCACTTACTTCTTTGAACTTTTGCTCATTGCCACCACCCTTGTCTGGGTGGTATTGATGAGCGAGTTTTCTAAAGGCGCTTTTAATCTCGTCCGCCGAAGCGCCTTTATCAACTCCTAATGTTTTGTAGTAATCCTTGTTCATATTTTAAGGCATGTGAGCTTTTTCTCGCAATCTTCTAATGTATTCATAAACATCTTGTGTCGCCTTGCTATTTTCAGCTTCAGGTAAGGCTATGACGTTAGATTTTCGACCGGCATTTAATTCTTCAATCCTTTTAAGTGCTTCCTCCTCAGTTTTAAATGCATATGTTTGTTCTTTTCTACTAAGATCCCAATCAGTAACAAGAAAATTACCTTCCCCGTCTCTCCCGCCCATTCTTGCTTTATTCCTCCGTCCCTCTTGATAGTTTATTTTGTCTGCCTCTTCTCTTGCCGACTCACTATTTTCTAAAACAATTTCCTCATTTGTTTCAGTGTCCCATACTATCCATCGGGTTGGTATTGAACCATAATTGATTCCGTATAAATCATAAAACCATCTCATTAGTAGCTCGGAATTCGGTGAGTAATCATCAAGGTTGTCATTGAATCCTCCAAATTCTTTTTGTCTAACTATGTCTTTTGCAATATCAGCTAGCTTTTTCAGTTCAATGGTCGAAAGGGTAGTCATGCCGAATTCTTTAATCAGAATATACCTTGCCTTAAGTAATAAACTGGTCAAGAGCTCCTTGGAATCATCATCTCGTCCTTCATGTAGAATTGCCCTCTCCCATAATTCCCTAGGGTCTGATTTTATTTCTTGTTCAAGACTCAAAAAATAATCATTAGGATATTCCTGGCTTTCTGAGTTATTCGGTTGTAAGGATTCGGTATTCATCCATTTTTACTCGACGCACTATTTCTGCTCGAAGTCTGCGTCCTTAATATTGTCATCTTTTTTAGGTTCTTCAGTTTTTGCTTGTTCACCTGCAGGTGGTGGAGTTGCCTTACTCATCGCTTCACCTATTTTTTGCATCTCAGTCATCAAAGCTTCGGTGGCTTTTTTGGTAATTTCCAAATCAGTACCGTCCTTAGCTTTTTTCAGATCGGCAATTTTATCTTCCACACCTTTCACAATTTCAGGAGTAACTTTTGCTCCATTATCTTTAATTGCTTTTTCCGCTGTGTAGATAAGTTGCTCGGCATGATTTTTGATTTCAATTTCTTCCTTCTTCTTTTTATCTTCCGCTTCATGCGCTGTGGCATCGGCCGTCATCTTCTTGATCTCTTCTTCGGTCAAACCAGAACGAGCCTCGATTCTAATGCTCTGCTCTTTACCACTCGCCTTATCTTTTGCTTTAACTGAAAGAATACCATTCGCATCTACATCAAAGCTGACCTCGATCTGAGGCATACCGCGTGGTGCTGGTGGAATTCCATCAAGAATAAATCGTCCCAAGCTTTTATTATCTCCAGCTAAAGCTCGTTCACCTTGCACGATATGAATTTCCACGGAAGTTTGACTATCGGCCGCCGTCGAAAAGATCTGGCTTTTTGTGGTCGGAATTGTGGTATTTTTCTCAACAAGTTTTGTGGCGACTCCTCCCATAGTTTCAATACCAAGTGATAATGGAATAACGTCGAGCAAAAGAATGTCTTTCACATCACCACGCAAGATTCCTCCTTGAACGGCGGCTCCGAGGGCAACAACTTCATCTGGATTTACTGATAAGTTTGGTTCTTTACCGAAGATTTTTTTCACCGCTTCGATGATTGCTGGCATTCTAGTCTGACCTCCAACCATCACCACTTGATCAATATCTTCCACTTTAAATGGCGAAGCAGCAATTGCTCGCTTAGTAATTTCAATCGAACGATCAATAAATTCTTTGGTTAAATTTTCCAAAGTTGCTCGTGATAATTTTATCAGCAAATGTTTTGGACCATTGGCGTCAGAAGTAATGAATGGAATGTTGACCTCGGTTTCCATCGCGGTCGAAAGCTCAATCTTAGCTTTCTCAGCTGCTTCATCCAATCTTTGTAGGGCCAAAGGATCCTTAGAAACATCAATACCACTTTCTTTCTTGAACTCACTGGCCACCCAGTCAATAATTTTTCGATCAATATCGCGACCACCAAGGTGTGAGTCTCCGTCAGTAGATTTCACTTCTACAATATCGGCACCAACTTCGAGAATAGAAATATCGAAAGTTCCACCCCCAAAGTCGTAGACAGCGATTTGCTCATTTTTCTTTTTGTCGAAACCATAAGCAAGGGCTGCGGCTGTCGGCTCGTTGATAATTCTCAAGACATTTAATCCAGCAATCGTTCCGGCATCCTTGGTCGCTTGTCTTTGCGAATCGTTGAAATAAGCTGGCACAGTGATCACTGCATCAGTAATTTTTTCACCGAGTTTT
This sequence comes from Minisyncoccota bacterium, assembly GCA_041674925.1. Taxonomy (GTDB): domain Bacteria; phylum Patescibacteriota; class Minisyncoccia; order Phycocordibacterales; family GWA1-40-21; genus CAIJXO01. Next base: position 30,347 of record JBAYUW010000007.1, read on the forward strand.
GCTTCCACATCATTCTTTAATTTCTGCAAGATCATGGCCGAAATTTCTTCTGGCTTATGACCCTGATTATTCATTTTAATCATCACACCACCAGTTGGTGCTTTTTCGATGTCAAAAGAAACGCCTTGTTTATCTTTTTGCACTCCTGGGTCATCATAGTTGTGACCCATAAAACGCTTCACTTGAAAGACTGTGTTTTTAGGATTAGTTACCGCTTGTCGACGTGCCAACTGTCCAACCAAGCGCTCGCCAGTTTTTGAAGTGGCAACGATTGATGGGGTTGTGCGTGAACCTTCAATGTTCTCAATAATTTTTGGTTTATCACCTTCCATAACCGCCGCGGCCGAAAAGGTGGTTCCCAAGTCAATTCCAATAATTTTAGACATGATATTTTTTAATTAATTATTAATCCAACCTCACCCCTAGCCCCTCTCCTTGACTAAGGAGAGGGGAAAAAGAAAAATCCATAATTCTATCTCCGGACCCTCTCCTCAGTCGAGGAGAGGGTGGCGTTCTGACGCCGGGTGAGGTTGGAGAAGTGAAATGGATTTCTATATTTGAAAGCTCGGCGCTCTAGTAGGTTGACTTAAGACGAAAGAAAAATCTTTAAAATAAGGCGTTATAAAAGAAGTGAAATAGCTTTTCACTGGTGAGACATCGGTACAGATGACTTCCCCATCAAGTAGTAAAACTTTTTGTTCGGGAACGGATTTAACGTTAATTTTTTCCGCATAAACCGCCTTAGCAATAATATGACCGTCTCTTTCTATCAATTCAAAAACCACCAGAGCCGAAATACCGTCTGGCATCACCATCACTTTCGAAAAGTATTTGGATTTTTTCTGAATCGCTAGCATGATTATATTATATTACTTAAATTCTCCCACCGCAACCTTAGGTGCAATAATCACTCGCTCATTTAATTTAAAACCTTTTTTCTTGATACTGATAACGGTGTTATCTTTTTCCTTCTCTTCAATAGCCACCATTTCTTCCGCCACGTGTAATTTTGGATCAAATTGATCGCCGATTTTTGGGACGAATTCTTTCAAACCATTTTCATCCAAAATCTTAATTAGCTGTGAGTGAATATATTCAACACCGACACGCCAATTCTCCGGAACAGAGTTCCACTGCTCTTTATTCATAAAAGCCATATCGAAGCTCTCCAAGACCGTCAGCATTTCTTCAAGTAAACTTTCATTAGCAAATTTGATATATTCTTTTCTCTCTTCCTCTGCTCTCTTTTTAAAGTTCACAAAATCCGCTCGCTCTCTCTGCCAGCCGTTCATGTATTCACTCTTTTCCGCCTCGAGTTTTTTGATCTTCTCTTTTAGCTTGGCCAATTTCTCCTTGGGGTCGGTTAAGTTGTCCGAATCCACATCGGCGTCATACACCACGTCTTCATTGATAGTATCATCTTTTTTTACCTCATCTTTATCCATAATACTAGCTATTTTATCATATTTGAGTTTTAATGCAAATTTCGTGCTTGACTTTTAAACCATTCGGGTGTATAATAGTGTTTGAACTAGTAGGGCAAATCGCCCAGAAAGGAGTCAATATGGAATCATTCAAAACTGCGATGATGTTCTGCATTGTTGTAGTGCTATTGATGGTCAGCGTTCGGGTCAGGAATGGATGCCACGAAATCGCCCAGGCCATCACGGCGGCATCAGTGCAGAAGTAGCCGTCGCGTACGTGGGGCGGAAGGAAAAAGGAACGAACGGCTCCTCAACCTTTCGCCCTTTTTCTTTGCATATTTTTTCTATTGAAAGACTAACGCTTAGACCACTGTGGAGCTTTACGGGCTTTTTTGAGACCGAATTTACGGCGTTCTTTCGCACGTGGATCACGTTTAAGGAAACCAGCTTTCTTGAGATTGCCTCGTAAGGAAATGTCATGAACAATCAAGGCGCGAGCGACAGCATGGCGAATCGCTTCTGCTTGACCATTAGTTCCCCCACCATTCACCTTAGCAGTAACGGTGAATTTCTGTTCTAATTTTAAATTATTGATCGCTTCAGTGACGATTGCTCTTTGGATTGCAACTTTAAAATAATCTTCAACGCTTTTATCATTGACGGTAAAAGAAGTCTTGGCACTTGGAGTCAAGCGAACACGAGCCACGGAAGTTTTTCGGCGACCGACGGTCTCAATATATTTAGCTGTTTTGGTGTCTGACATATTATTCTTTTACAATTAAATTCTTTAAAATCTCTTTTTTCATTCTAGTATTGTGAATCATACCGCTGACGGCTTTCTCTAAAACCTCGGCATAGCCTTTTTTCACGGCGACTTCTTCCAAGGTTCTTTCATGTAAACCACCAGGGTAACCGCTGTAATTGCGATAAGTCTTGGTACGAGCTTTCTTCTCGGTAATATCCATCTTGGAAGCATTGACCACTTCCACTTTTACATCAGCCACTAGATGTTTCTGAAAATCTGCATTACTCTTACCAAGCAAAATCGCCGCCACCTCACTGGCCAATCGTCCAATCTTTTTTCCGCTCGCGTCTAATGTAAAATTCTTTGTCATATTTTTAATAATAATTATACAAATTCAATCTGCGCTAATTTCGCCCCGTCATTCTTACGATCATTCAGTTTGGTAATTCTCAAATAGCCACCGTTTCGGGTTTCGTATTTCTTGGCCAAAGTGCTCATCAATTTCTTGGTCGCTGTGACTCCGACGCGAGAAATCAAAACACGGCGAGTGCTGACATCACCTTTCTTCGCCAAAGTTACCAATCTCTCGACTAGTGGTCGTAAAACTTTTGCCTTGGCTTCAGTTGTTTGAATTTTTTCATCACGCACCAAAGAAACAGCCATGGTGGCTAGCAAGGCTCGGCGTTGACCACTTTTTCTTCCCAACTGAATTGTTTTTTGTGAGTGATTCATAAAATAATTATTTCAAGGTTATACCATAATTCGACAAAACTTTCTTGATCTCCTGGATACCTTTGGCACCCAAACCCTCAATATCATCCAAATCTTTTTCCTTCTTGCGAGCTAAACCACCGATTGTTCTGATATTGCTATTCGATAAAGCGTTGACAGTTCGAGATGATAGATCCAATGATTCGATTCTGGTTTTTAGAAATTCAGCATCAGACTCTTTTGACTCGTCTTCAACTTCCTTCTTTTCTTCAATCACAATTTCAGGTTCTTTAAAACCGACAATTGCTTTCAGTTGGCTGATCATGATGGAAATAGATTCTTCAAGTGCTTCTTTAGCGGTGATGGTACCATCGGTTTCGATAAATATTCTCAATTTATTGAAGTCTGTTCGATCACCGACGCGCATGTTTTCCACCTCATAGTTGACTCGGCGAATTGGGCTGAAAATCGCATCCAAGGCAATGTGTCCGATATCAGTTCGTTCTTTTTCCAAAACTTCTTTTGGTACATAACCCAAACCTTTATCAATCTTAATTTCAATTGATAATTCAGCATTCTTATCACTAATGCTTGCTAGGTATAAATCAGGATTCAAGATTTCGACTTGGCCAGGAACTTTGATATCACCGGCGGTGACGTCTTTGATTCCTTTGACTTTAAGTTCAATCGTTTGTGGTTCGTCGGACAGCATTTTAATACGAACCTTTTTTAAATTCAAAACTAGAGCGATGACATCTTCTTTCACGCCAGGGACGGAAGAAAACTCATGATCAACACCAGCAATTTTAATTGAGGTGATCGCTGTACCGGGGAGAGATGACAAAATGATTCGACGCAAAGAGTTACCTAGGGTGTGACCGTAGCCAGGATAAAGACCGTCGATTTCGTAGGTGCCGGAAAATCCTTCCTCAGCAATTATTTTGGGCTTTGAAGGTAAAAGTACTTGTTTGTTTTCTGACATTTTAT
>JBAYUW010000008.1:0-32119 GCA_041674925.1 Minisyncoccota bacterium
CGAGGACTTGCGCGGTCGCGAGGTGGTTTCTTAAGGACTGGTTCCCTTGAACCTTTTTCCTTAATCCCTTCGGAAAAGAGAGGTGAATATGGGGGTGACGTTTTGAAATACAGACGTCACCTCTTTTCTTTTTCCTTTTTATTCTGAAAAAACTATGTATAATGGGCTGGAGCTGTGAAGTTGATTTTTACTTAAAAAATAAAAATGGCAATTTGCTCATATTAAGAAACTGCTTATCTGATTCTATACCAAGCTCGCTTTACCGCGGAGAAAACTCAGGTGGTCTTAAAAAAGATTACCGGTGCACCGGAAGGAGTCAGATAAAAATGTGGCTCGCGTAACTCGGACGGCAACGTGCCGAACTCGAACTGGAACGACGGCAAGTCCAGGGTCAACTGGAACTACACCAACAACCGGAACGAGAACTTGCGCGGTCGCGAGGAAGTCTCTGCGATTAAAGGAGTTTTTAGAACTCCTTTTTCGTTAAGTAGTTTAGCCAATTATTTGTTTCTTTTGATATCTGGACCAATTGACTGGAGAGTCTAATATAGATTTTTTCTTCGATAATTTTTAATTCGGCTTCAGTCCTAATCAGATTTTGAATTATTCCGAGATCTACTCTCAATCTTTCCAGTGGAGCAATTTTTTCTATTTTGGGTCTAAACGCTGATTCAATCGCTAATGATAAAATGGTAATGGCAATCTTTTCCAATGTTGAATGAATTCCCAATTTTTCTCGCTTCGGTAGTTTTAATCCGCTAAGATAAAGGTCTCTATGAAAAATCCTAATATTATTAATAATCGAAACTTGTCCGACGGTCTTGCGGGGGGGGGGGCGGGCGTCATAGTTTGAATTTTTATGATGTAATAAGTGTTAAAAATTTGTTTTCAGCTTGGCACGAATTTAAGAAAGGTAAAAAATCTAAAATTGATGTTGCCACATTTGACCTAAATCTTGAAAACAATATTTTTAGATTACACGACCAGCTCGTCTCTGGCAAGTGGCAACCGGATCCCTACACCGTCTTTTTTGTTAAAGATCCTAAATTAAGAAAAATTCATAAAGCTAGTGTTCGGGATCGAGTCTTGTATCAAGCGATCCACCAATCTCTCTATACCTTATTCAATCCGCTATTTATTTTTGATTCCTATGCTTCCAGACAATTAAAGGGTACACATCGAGGAGTGATTCGATTAAATAAATATATTGATAAAGTATCAGACAATAGAAGAAAAGTGGTCTATGTTTTAAAGTGTGATATTAGAAAGTTTTTTGATTCTATTAATCGCACTATCCTGTTAAATATTTTAGAACAGAAAGTGTTAGATTCTAATTTATTGGAATTGTTAGAAAAAATTATTTCCTCACTTAAGAGTGAAGAGGATAAAGGCTTACCGTTGGGCAATGTCACTAGTCAGTTATTTTCTAATATCTATTTAAATGAGCTCGATCAATTTATAAAACACCATTTGAAAGCAAAATATTATGTCCGGTATTGTGATGATTTCGTCATTGTCAATGAATCTTTAGATTTTTTGAATGATTGTTTGTTCAAGATAAAGAATTTTTGTTCGGAAAGATTATTGGTTGATTTACATCCAAATAAAATAGAAATTCGCAAGATAAGTTCTGGCATTGATTTTCTTGGATATGTTTCCCTGACTCACCATCGTATCTTGAGGACTAGAACTAAAAACAGAATGTTACGAAGACTGTTGGTAATTAAACAACAATACGATAGGGGAGAAATTGATAAATTAAAATTACATCAGATTGTCCAATCATATTTTGGTTTGTTAAAGCACTGTCGAAGTAAGAAAATTACTAAGCAGATAAAGGATATTTTGGGAATATAGACTAAAAACTTGCATTTTTTATATAGATATGGTATAATACGAAGTAGATTGGTGAAGAAGCAGTACATAGTAACAAAACAAGAAAGGTAAGGGAAACACCATGAAAAATGGAACACCCCTGATTGAGACCGATGATGTCGGTCTGGTGGCTCGTGGTTATCGTTTTGGCAATTTGATCGCTGAGAACGTCGGTCACGTGCTGACGCGCGAGGAGTTGGAATACTGGGAAGCTCACCTCAAGGAGATTCGCGAGGGGCTGGCCCGTTTTGCCAATCGTTCGGCCGGGCGCTCGCTGACGGAAAAAGAAATGGTTGCCAGTTGGGAGGCCTACTTCCGCTACGGCTACGGTCTCAAGGTGGATTTCTCGGGAGTTAAAATCCCCAAGAAGCGTTCCGGCTTTGGTTATCTCATTGCGGTCCCACAGGGGATCACGATGAACCGAGTCTACGACGTCAGTTCCAACCCCGGACATATCCCGAGTTGGCGGTACGTCGACGATCTGGACAAGGCAATCACAGTCAACGACCGTGACCCCAACCGTGACGGATCCTACTTCGTGTGGGTTCGTGGTGGGGTGGAGGCTGATGAAGGACACCGGAACAAGTCGGCCGACATGCTCAAGACCGAGGGGGTCTTGACGGTGACCACTTTGGAGCAACTGCTCTTCCGGCACAAGTTCTGGTTGGATACCGGGACGAATGTTGACCAGAAGACGTGGACGCTTCACGGTGGCTCGCGTTACTCGGTCGGCTACGTGCCGAACTCGAACTGGAGCGGCGGCAAGTCCAGGGTCTACTGGAACTACACCCACAGCCGGAGCGAGAGCTTGCGCGGTCGCGAGGTGGTTTCTTAATTCGGTTCACTTCTACCTCAAACCTTGTTCCCTGTGGCCCTGTTCTGCTCCGGCAGACAGGGCCACTTTTTTATGATAACATTGAGAGCAAATGAGAAATTTAGGCAATAACTATGCTTTTATTGACAGCCAGAATCTTAATCTGGGGATTAAATCTTTGGGTTGGAAAATTGATTGGATAAAATTTAGAATTTTTTTAAAAGATAAATATTTTGTAAGTAAAGCCTACCTTTTTATCGGATATAAATTAGGAAATGAATCACTTTATTCTTTTCTACAAGAAGCTGGTTATATCTGTGTTTTTAAACCGACCCTAGAATTATCTAGCCGGATTGTTAAGGGTAATGTTGATGCCGAATTAGTTTTACATACGATGATTGAATTGAATAATTTTGATAAAGCCGTCATCGTTTCTGGTGACGGGGATTTTTATTGTTTAGTTGAATATTTAATAAAAAATAATAAGCTGGAGGAATTATTTGTTCCCAATAAGAATTATTCCGCTCTATTCAAAAAATTAAGCAGTACCAGCGATAATATTTTAGCTTTTGTTTCTGAACAGAAAAATAAGATTGAATATTTAGCTAGAGATTCAGTTAATGAAAAAGGCTCTCGTCGGGACGGAACCCTTTGAGAACCCCTTTCGTCGTGATATATAAAGTATAGCAAACCAATAAATAAAGTCAAATGAAACTCAAATACAGCCTAAAAACCGCGACCGCTGGATTACGAACACACAAGAGTCGTTCGGCTTTGACGATTTTGGGAATCGTGATCGGTATCACTTCTATTATTCTAATTGTTTCATTGGGTGAAGGCGCCAAGAATTTAATTTTGGGACAGGTGGAAGGACTGGGTGCGAAGAATGTAATTATTTTACCCGGCAAAGAACCCAGTGGCGCCAGTGACCTAGCCTCACTCTTTGCTGATTCTCTGAAACAAAGAGAACTTGATGCTTTGCGAAATAAAAACAATATTCCTAATGCGGTGCACGTCATGCCGATAATTTTCGGTTCAGAGAACGCCGTTTATGGTTCAGAAATTTATAAATTTTCTCTTTATGGCGCCGGCGAAGCGATGGAGGAACTTTTTGATTTAACTCCGGAAAAAGGTTTCTTCCTGACTGATGAAGATGTGAAAAGCAAAGCCAATGTCGTCGTCCTCGGTTCCAAAGTCAAAGAAAAATTGTTTGGACAGAGTGAAGCCCTGGGGGAAAAAGTTCGTATTAAAAACACGACATTTAAAGTGATTGGTGTCTTACCACAAAAAGGCTCTGGCTCGTTTATCAATTTTGATGAAGCGGGAATTATTCCTCACAGCACCATGCAACAGTATATTTCTGGAACCAAATATTTTAACCGTGTGGTTGTAGAGGCTGATTCGGAAAATAATATCGAAGCTGTGGCGAGTGATATAAAAAGAACTTTACGTGATTTACACAATATTACTGATCCGGACAAAGATGACTTCTTTGTTTCTACACCAGCGGAGGCGGCGGAAAAACTGGGTACAATTTTTAATGCCCTGACGATTTTTTTGACGGCGATCGCGGCGATTTCTCTGATCGTCGGTGGAATTGGGATCATGAATATTATGTTGGTCTCGGTTACTGAACGAACGAAAGAAATTGGTTTACGTAAAGCCATCGGCGCCACCAATCGCGATATTTTGACGCAGTTTCTTCTGGAAGCCGTCGTGCTCACGGGTCTCGGTGGGGTAATTGGAATTATTTTAGGCACAGTTTTTGCTTTCCTCGCGTCCACCTTAATCACTAAATTTGGTGGATTGGATTGGCAATTTAATTTTCCTCTCAATGCGGCGATTCTCGGCCTCGTGGTCTCCAGCTTGGTCGGTTTGGTTTTTGGTATTTACCCCGCCAGTCAGGCCGCCAAAAAATCTCCCATGGAAGCTTTGCGTTACGAATAATGTTATAATACTATCTGTCGGAGTTTATCAGTCTTAATTAAATAATATTTATGGATTTTAATAATCACAAAGTATGGAAAATCGTCGGTATCGTCATTGTCTTATTCTTTATTATTAGTATTTTTGATGGTGGTGATGAGTGGAAGGGTGGTGATCGTCCAGTCAACACAATCACTTTCAATGGTAAAGGCGAAGTTGTAGTGAAACCAGATATCGCGACAGTTTCTTTTGGTGTGACCTCAGAAAATCTTGATGTTTCTAAAGCACAAACCGAAGCGACTACCAAGATGAACAATATTATCAACTTATTAAAAACTAAGGGTGTAAACGAGAAAGATATTAAATTAACAAATTACAATATTTATCCTCGTTATGATTATTTACAAGCGCAAATTTATCCCTATACCGGCAAACAAACTTTGGCCGCCTACGTCGTCTCTCAAACTGTTGAAGTTAAAATTCGAGAAATTTCTAAAGCCGGCGAAATTTTGTCTGGTGTTGGCGAATTCGGTGTCACGGATGTCAGTGGTTTGACTTTCACGGTTGATAACGAAGAAGAGGTCAAAGATCGAGCTCGAGATTTGGCGATTGCTGATGCTAAGACTCAAGCCAAGAGTTTGGCAAAAAGCCTGGGTGTTCGCTTGGTAAAAATTACCAGTTTCTCGGAAGGGGGAAATTATCCTGTCTATTATGAGACCATGAACAAGTCGATGGCTATCGGTATGGGTGGGGCGGATGCGGTCGTGCCACAAGTACCAATGGGCGAAAACAAGATTGTCTCAAACGTCTCGGTAACTTATGAAATAAAATAACCCTTGCTTTATTTCTAATAGTATAGTAATATTAAAAGACCTCGGAGACGGGGTTTTTTAATAAAATAATAAGTAAAAATATGAGCAGACTGACAGAATATTTAAAGGATACTAAGGGCGAATTGAAACACGTGACTTGGCCTTCCAAAAATCAAGCAACAATTTTCACCGTAGTCGTGGTAGTTTTTTCCTTGGTTGTGGCGGCGGTTTTGGGCGCTTTTGATTTTATTTTTGCGATCGGTTTAAAATGGTTTATCTAACTTTTTAAAATTTAAAATATGGCTAAACAAAATATACAAGAGGGGAGAAACTGGTACGCGATTCACACCTATGCGGGATATGAAAACGCGGTGGCTAGAAATTTAAAACAAAGAATAGAATCACTAAACATGGGTGACAAGATTTTTGATGTGGTTGTGCCGATTGAGAAAAAGATCAAAGTAAAAGGCGGAAAAAGAGTGGAGGAAGAGGAAAAAATTTATCCCGGTTATGTTCTCGTGGATATGGCGGTAACTGATGATTCTTGGTATGTGGTGAGAAACACTCCTCGTGTGACCGGCTTCGTCGGTTCCGGTGTGTATCCAGTGCCATTAAGTAAAGAAGAAGTGGATTTTCTATTTAGCCGAATGAACAATTCCACCGTCAAACACAATATTGGTTTGGATGTCGACGACGCAGTGATCATCACTGACGGTCCATTTAAGGACTTGGAAGGTAAAGTGAGCGAAGTGGACAATGATCGTGGTAAGGTGAAGGTCTTAGTTCTAATGTTTGGTCGTGAGACTTCAGTGGAACTGGATATGTTGCAAATTCGTCGAATTTAAGATAGTTTATAAAGATCTGATTCGCTTCTAAATCAGTAAAAATTAAAACCATGGCAAAGAAAATAACAAAAAAATTAAAATTACAAATTCCCGCTGGTAAAGCTAATCCTGCACCACCAGTTGGTCCGGCGCTCGGTCAGGCTGGTATCAACATTGGTGATTTCGTTCAGAAATTCAATGCGGCAACGGTGAAAATGATGGGTGATATTGTGCCGGTTGAAATTACGGTGTATGAAGATCGAAGCTATGATTTCAAACTAAAGACCCCACCAGCGACGGGTTTGATTCTAAAAGCCGCCGGTGTGGAAGCAGGTTCTGGTAAGCAATTGGTCAAAAAGGCCGGTTCAATCACCAAAGCTCAACTCCAAGCGATTGCTGAGAAAAAGATGGCCGATTTAAACGCCAACGATATCAAAGCCGCTATGAAAATCATCGAAGGCTCGTGCCGTTCGATGGGAATCGAGGTAAAAGGCTAAGCTGATTTAAAATTTAATATTACAAACAAAAAACAACTCTTCCACAAGGGTTGTTTTTTGATGAGGATAAAGTAAAATTGGTGGCATGTCTAAAATTGTAATCGGTTTAGCTGGACAGATTGCCAGCGGTAAGGATACTGTTGCAGATTATGTGAAAGAAAAGTACGGCGGAGTGACTGTAAGTTTTTCACAACCAATGCGGGATATTTTGAAACGACTTTATTTGCCAGTTGACCGCGCTCATTTGGTAAAATTAACTGAAATATTGATTGCTAATTATGGTAGTGATATTTTGTCTAAAACGATAGCGACTGAAATTGAAAAAAGCGACAAGCAGATATTTATCTTACCAAATATTAGGCGCGAGTCGGATTATGCTCACCTAAGCAGTAATCCCGGCTTCCTTTTGGTCGGAATTAATACAGATGCAAAAATTCGTTACGAACGACTGGTTAAAAGAAGTCAGAATGAAGATGATAAAAACAAAACCTGGGAACAGTTTCAAAAGGACGCCCTTCTTTCTACCGAGGTAACTATCGCTCCATTAATCGAAAAATCAAAATTCCAATTGGACAATAATGGCAGTCTTGAAGATTTATATAAGCAAGTGGATGACCTATTGTCTAATAAACTCTAGAAAGTAGAAGTCGGGGATATCCTTATTTTTACTTAAATATTTTTCCCTCTTGACCTCTTGCCACTCTTCTCTTTTGTATTCAGGGAAAAAAGTATCACCACTACAAACCAAATCCACTTCGGTTAGATAAATTTTTTGAGCTAAAGGTAGAAATTCTCGGTAAACATGCTCTCCTCCAATTATGAAAACCTCAGCATCTCCTTTGGTTTTTTCAATGATTTCGCTGACTGATGTGGTGACAAGACAGCCTGGAGCACTGAAATCAGCTTGCGAGGTTAAGACGACGTTTTTTCTATTAGGTAAGGGTTTACCCGCCTTCTTTATTATTGATTCATACGTTTTACGGCCCATCACAACCGTGTGACCAGTGGTAATTTTGGCGAAGTGCTTTAAGTCTTCTGGCAAGCTCCAAGGAATCTCACCGTTTTTTCCAATAACTTTATTGCTTGAAACGGCAGCGATTATATTTATTGGCATTGATATTTATATCTTAAAATCAGCCTTGAGCTTTTTGATATCACCACTTAGGATCAGTTCACTTTCTTCCACTTGTTCTCGTCTGACTCCTTCGATGATATCTAATTTATGGTATTTACTTTTTTTTGCTTCTACTGTTTCAGTTAATTCTTCAAAGACCACCTGGCATAGTCTTTCACCGGGGTAGAGTCTAATCGTCTGTGATCGGGTGTTGTTTCTGATCGGTAAATTTAATTGACCTTCATAACCAGAATCAATCACGCCCGTTAAATCAAGGGATAATCCTTTTCTATTTGTGGATGAGCGGGGATACAAAACACACATCAGATTGTTGGGTACCTTTATGGACTCCAGGGTACAAACTAAAATATATTCTCCAGGCAATAAATCAAAAAATTGTCCCTGTTCGAGCTCGATGACATCAAAGTGGTGAGCATTGGTTTTATCAAAATGGGTAACATCGAGGAGTTCGCGTCCCTTTGAGGTCAAATGCCAAACTTTTGGAATCATAAAAGTGAAACCAAGTCTCAAATCGACCGCATGGTCTTGTAATTGAAATTGATCCAAATTAGGCTGAAAGGCTATTTCGCCAGCTTTTATCTTTTCGACTATTTGTCTTTTGGTAATTACGGCCATGTTACAATACTATTTTAATACCCTTGATGGCGTCCATTGGGTGGTATTGATTCAATATATCATTATAAATTTCTTCCACAAGGGCTTTGTCTTTTTTCTCTGCTCGTTCATATACCGCATCAGGAAGATTAAGGGATATCGGTTCGTGGTTGTTATTTCTCGAGATTATTTCTTTTGCAACACCATAGTGAATATCATAAATGTGGGCGTTAGATATTGTGTGGGTATATACCCCCGGTTTTACTTTTAGTTTTTTTGCTAAGATGCATTGAAGCAGGGCAAAACCGGCGACATCGGCTGGCATACCAAGAAGCATATCATTTGATCTGACTACATTATGCAAGTTTAATTTTCCGCCAATGATGTTGACTGTAAAAGTGTAAGGACAGGGTACATTTTTTTTGGATACTCCACCCAAACCATCACTACCTGGGTCCCAAGTTACAACCACCCCATGCCTTGAACTTGGATCCTTTTCTAATAAATTTACCAATAACCCAAGTTGATCTCGGCCGAAATGCTTTCTCCAGCGGTAGCCATAAGCCACCGTTACCACATCTCCAGGATTAGTAAATTCATCCCAGATTTTAGTATATTCTCTTAAAAATTCTTCCGGCTTCCTTTCACCAGATATAAACCAGATCTGCTCGGCGATAAACATCTTTAGGGGTATTTTTCGTAGTGTTAATAACGGAAAGCCATCTTTTTCTATATCAATTGAAAAAGTAAGCCCTGGTATCGCCCTGGTTTTATGCCCCGTTCTTTTATTTTCTTCCTCAATCCCATCCTTGAGGATATCTTTTATAAGATTTTGGTAAATAGTATCAAACTTGTTCATAGCTTGTTAATTATATATAATCAAACGAACTAATACAATAAAATTATGAACGAGATTATTTACCCATATTTACCAAAAGATAGAAATATAAAATATGTCGACCTCAATAATGTGTACATGAGAAAAGCTAAGGATTTTTCAGAAGGGCAATCAACTGACCGTTTACAACCGACAGGCTCAGTTCTCGTTAAGGACAGTGTGATAATTGGTTCAGCGGCTAATGTCGTCCCCTTAAAAAATGCTTTTCTTTTAAAAAAGCATCAAGGTGGTTTATGTGTTAGAAAAATGTTGAAAGTTAAAACCGGAACAAAATATTGGCTGTGTCCTGGTTGCGCCAAATTTAAAGATCATTCTGAACAACGGGCAATTAGGGATGCGGTGAAAAATAGCCATGATCCCAAAGGGTCTGATTTATATTTGTATGGTCATTGGTGGTGTTGTCAGCCTTGTTGGAGTAAGATAATGGAGGCAGGTATCAAGGAGGTTTATTTATTAGAAGGGAGTGAGGTCTTGTTTAATAGTTCCGATAAAAAAAATATTCTCGGAAAAAATTTTAAATAAATGCCAAGAGGAAAATTTATTGTGCTTGATAGCGGTGAGGGGGCGGGCAAGACTTTACAGCTTGAAAGAGTGCAGAAACATTTTGGTGATCGAGTTTTAGTGACACGAGAACCAGGTGGCTCAAAATATGCCGAGCAAATTCGAGAATTAATTCTTCATTCGGTTTACGCACAGCATGCCGATGCCAAAACTTTGTTTGCCTTGTTCTGGGCGTCACGAGCTGATCATCTGGCAAAAACAATTATACCGGCTTTGGAGGCTGGCAAAACGGTGATTACCGACCGCTTTGATTCTTCAACTTATGCTTATCAGATCATCGCTCAAGGGGCGGGTGAATTGAAAGATTTGTTTTGGAAAGTAAGAGAAGTCTATCTCGGAGAATGGAAGCCCGATCTGTATGTTTATCTGGATGTGGATCCGGCCATTGGTTTGGCGCGTAAAAGTGGACAGGGCCCAGAGGAACTTAATCATTTTGAGGCTCGTCAGTTGGAATTTCATCAGCGTCAACGGGTCGGCTGTAAGGAATTTATGACGAAGGTGCCCCATCGAGTGATTGATGCCAGCAAATCGATTGACGGGGTTTGGGAAGATTTCAGGACAGTTTTAGAAGAACAGATTAAAATTTAAAACAACATGAAAGACAAACAAATCGAAAAACTTATTAAAGCGGAAGAAGTGAGACAAAGAAAAACCATTTCTTTAATTGCGTCAGAGAATTATGTTTCCGAAGATGTCTTAAAGGCGCTCGGTTCGAGATTTACAAACAAATATTCGGAAGGGTATCCAGGTAAAAGATATTATAAAGGCCAGACTTATACTGATCAGGTAGAGATTTTGTGTCAGGATAGGGCACTCAAACTGTTTGGCTTGAAAAAAGATCAGTGGGCAGTGAATGTGCAAGCTTTGTCTGGCTCGCCGGCAAACCTGGCCGTTTACTTAGCTCTGGTGCCACCGGGTGGAAAGGTGATGGGCATGTCGCTTGATCATGGCGGACATTTAACTCACGGCCATAAAGTTTCAGCGACGGGAAAAATTTGGACCCAGGTGCCTTATGGTGTGGATGCTAAAACCGAAGTCTTGAATTATGATGAATTAAAAAAGTTAACAATAGCCGAAAAACCAAATATGATTATCGCTGGCTATACGGCCTATCCCAGAATTGTGGACTTTAAAAAGTTTCGTGAGATTGCGGACAGTTGCGGAGCAATTTTAATGGTGGACATGTCGCATTTTGCTGGTTTGGTGGCTGGTGGGGCTTATCCTTCACCCTTTCCTTATGCCGACGTGGTGACGACGACGGTACACAAGACTTTGCGTGGACCGCGCAGTGCTTTAATTTTTTCTAAAATTGATAGCCGAGAATTTCCCAAGAAAATTGATAAAGCCGTTTTTCCAGGACTTCAGGGCGGTCCGCATATGAATCAAATTGCGGCGGTCGCCGTCGCTTTGCGCGAAGCCGGTACTCCAGCGTTTAAAAAATACGCCAAACAAGTAGTAAAAAACGCCAAAGTTTTGGCGGAGGAATTAAAAAAGCTTGGTTGGAAAATTATTTCTGGCGGAACGGATAGTCATTTGATTTTAATGGACACCGGAAAAATTAGTGGTGCCGAGGCTTCTGATCGACTAGAAGAAGAGGGGATTATTGTCAACAAAAATACGATTCCGAATGAGCCACGTTCACCGATGGATCCATCTGGTATTCGTCTGGGTACGGCCGGCGAAACGACCCGCGGGGCGAAAGAAAAAGATATGATTAAATTAGCCAAGGGGATAAATGAAGTATTAAGAAAATAGCTATGAAAATTTATTTTGCTGGTTCAATCAGAGGCGGTCGAGGTGATAGAGAGATCTATTTTAAAATTATTGAGATTCTATCAAAATATGGAACTGTATTAACTGAGCACGTCGGCCGAGAGAGCATATCTTCATACGGTGAGGTAAATTTTACCGAACAATATATATATCAAAGAGATGTGGAGTGGATAGATGAATCGGATGTCGTCATTGCAGAAATCACTACCCCAAGTCTTGGTGTGGGATATGAGATTGGATATGCTGAAGCCAAAAATAAAAGAATACTGTGTCTTTATAGAGAATTGGAGCCTGGTAAGAAAACTTCAGCCATGCTCGCCGGGAATAATCATGTCGAAGTGAAAAATTATTCTAGTATAGAAGAATTACCCACCTTTTTTGACTCCTTTTTTAACGACAAAAATAATGGCGGACGTTTTTGAAATACAGGGAAGTAGAAAGACATTACCTTCATATTTTGCTACCATATAGATAGATACAGTTGGTCTTTCACATAAGGAGGTCGTATGAGCGGTTTAATCTCTTGGTTGATTATTCAGGGCGGCATGGGTTTCAACATTTCTGATTGGTTTTTAGCTCGGACACTTTCATTGCTTGGCCAGTTGGGGACGGTCTCTGGCACTGCTTTGGAAATCGTTATGGCCGAAGCGCTTCAGCGTGGCGATGTGGGCGGCCATTTTCGTCGGGCCCTTGCCCATTTTCCTTTCCCTCAATTCTCCAAAATGGTTTTGGATGAATACTATGTCGAGGGAGGAATCAAAGACGGAGCAAGACTGAAGCGAGTTGAGCATTTCAGTGTCGAGCCCTCGGTCCTACTGACGGCTTTGAATATTTGCGCCAATTTCGCTTCGGTTTGGTTGGCGAAGGAGGGGCATAAAAATCCAGTTAGTATCAACTATCTGGAAAAAATCTCGATGCCACTTTTGTCATCGATTTTTGGAGCTATGCTTGCTGAGGTGGACTTTATCACCGTAGGAGCGGGCATTCTTCCGAATCAGATTCCAGAAGTGATCAGTCGGTTTTCTCGAGGTGAGGAGGCTGAGTATATCGTGCCAGTTGTCGGCATAAATCTGAAAAAATGGACGATGAGGTTTAACCCCCGATCGTTCTTTGGTTCGGATCTGGATAAGGTTCTGCTATTGAAGAAACCTGGGTTCATCCCCATCATTTCTTCTAATCTTCTGGCGGGGATTTTAACAAAGAGACTACCGAAAGATAGCATCTTTGGTTTTGTCGTCGAAGAGTCGACGGCGGGAGGTCACAACGCTCCTCCTCGAAGGAGTGGGGTTTATGGCGGGGAAGATCAGGTGGACTATGTCAAACTAGCCGGACTCGGTTTACCTTTCTGGATTGGCGGTTCGTACGCTTCGCCAGAAAAGTTGGCTTGGGCTAGGTCGGTTGGGGCAGTGGGAATTCAGGCCGGTGGTATCTTTGCTCTTTCTGAAGATTCGGGAATGAACCCGACGATTCGGCAGACAGCGCGTCGTCTGGGCTGGCTCGGTAAATTGAAGGTGAGGACGGACTCTCGGATTTCGACGTCCGGTTTTCCGTTCAAGGTTGCCTTGATTGATGGGACCATCTCTGAAGAGCGGGTGTATAACGATCGACAGCGGGTTTGTCGTTATGGTGTCTTGGTGACACTGTACGAGAAACCAGATGGCACGATCGGTTATCGCTGTCCTGGCGAACCAGTTGAGACATACGTCGTACGCAAGGGCGGAAAAATTGAGGACACGGTTGGGCGAGGCTGTCTGTGTTGTGGTTTGTGTCGGACTGGTAACCGCGGACCGGACACGGAACCGGCGATCGTTACAGTCGATGATGATGTGAGTTTCCTGCTGAAACTTATGCCAACACCGGACAGTTCGTATAAGGCCAGCGATGCTGTGGATTATATCTTGGGCAAGGCCTAAATGGGGAGTGCGGGCCGGCGATGTCAGACATCGCCGGCCCTTTTCTATGTTTGGTCTCAGTCGTCTTTTATGCTACTCTTTTTATATGAATATCAAAGAAATAAGAGAAAAGATTGATTTAATAGATGAGGACATTTTGGGTTTAATAAAACAAAGGTTTGTTTTACTTGATGAAGTCGTTAAATATAAAATCGATAATAATTTACCAATTCAAGACTCAAAGAGGGAGAAAGAGATTTTGAAAAATAAAACTGATCAAGCTTTGGTTTTAGGTCTTAACTCGGATTTTGTTAAAGTCTTATTTAAAAATATTATGAAACAATCGCGGGAGATTCAAAAGGGAATATTTAAACAAATTAAAAAAAGTGGTAAAAAGTAAAAAAACCAAAATTATTTCTATTATCGGAGGGACTGGTGCCATGGGTCAAATGTTTGCTCGGGTTTTTATGTTGAAAGGTTACGAGGTCTTGATTGCTGGTCGAAAAACTAAATTAAGACCCAAAGAAGCCGCCAAGCGCGGGGATTTGGTTATAATTTGTGTGCCGATTTCGATGACAGAAAAAGTAATAAAAGAAATTGCACCATTTGTTAGGCGAGAGGCTATTCTGTCTGATTTTACTTCGGTCAAAACCATGCCAAACGAAATAATGCGCGCCAGCTCCAAAGGCCAAATTGTCGGTGCTCATCCAATTTTTGGTCCAATCGCAGATCTCACTGGCCAACCGCTTGTTGTCTGTCCAGAGAGAATCTCAAAAGCGGCTTTGACTTGGTATAAAAACCTATTCAAATCACTTGGATTAAAGGTGATTGAAATGTCCGCTCAGGATCATGATAAACAGATGGCCGTGGTCCAATGTTTGAATCATCTATCTAATCTAGTCTTTGCCAATACTATCAAGGATTTAAAATTCGACTTAATAAACCGTGAATTATTCTCTCCGGCCTTTATTTTAAAACTTAATTTAATTAAAAGGATGTTATCTCAAAGTTCCGCTCTCTACGCAGAGATTGAGACTTACAATCCATATGCCAAACTGATGTCGGATAGATATCGAGAGTCTTTAGAAGAAATAAAAAAAGAAATAGATCGTGGCGATGAAAAGGCCCTAGAAAGCAAAATTCTGGATATTCAAAGATATTTTTTAATCTTAAATAAAGACCAAAATACTTTGGCCGAAATCGTTCCAGACTTGAAAGAAAAAGTTTCGACCACTAAAGATCGAATAGCTATTCTTGGCCCTCTCTATAGCCATTCTCATCTTCTAGCAAAAAATATTTATTCTAAAAATGATTTTTTACTTTGCGATAGTATTGAAGAGGTTTTTAAGTCCGTGGATAGTGGTCAAATTAGTCACGGCCTTGTTCCGATCGAGAATATGTTAAATGGTAGCGTGAGAGAGTGTATTATCGCTTTAAAAAAGTACCAGATAAAAATTAATCACTTATATCATTTTCCGATTCATCATTGTTTTGCTTCAAAAACCACAAAATTTACTAAGATCATTTCTCACCCGCAGGCGATTGCTCAGTGTTCTAAATATTTAGCTGATTACAGAAAGAAGGGGGTCGAGATCGTCGAGACGACCAGCACCTCGAAAGCTTTAGAGATTGCCTCAATCGATCAGACTTATGCTGCAATCGGTTCGGTGGAGGGGGCAAAATATTTTGGTCTAGAAATTCTTAAAAGAGACATCGAAAATAATCATCACAATGTCACGAGCTTTATTGTTATCTCTAAAAAAGAAAATCAATCAAAGTTAAGCAAAAATGTTCGAACCAGTATTTTGATAACGCCCAATAAAGATCATCCCGGACTGCTCTATGAAGTATTATCTTCTTTCAAGAAATATAATATAAATCTGACTAAAATTGAATCAATTCCAACTGGTGAAAAAATTGGGGAATATATATTCTATATTGAATTTGATGGCTATTTAAATCAGACACAGACCCAATCAATTATTGATTTAATCAAGGCCCTCTTCCCAGTCTATGTTCTCGGTAGTTATGAAGTTAAGCAGATTATATGCTAAGCTATTTTTATGGTAACAAAGACTGAAACATTCGACGTCTGTATCATCGGTGGTGGCCCGGCCGGCTTGATGGCCGCGGGGATTGCTGGGCAAAAAGGTGCCAGGGTTATTCTGCTCGAAAAAAATGAAATCCTAGGCAAGAAACTTTTGATTTCTGGTGGCGGTCGCTGTAATTTGACCAATGCCAATCCTAATCATCGTGATTTCGTCGCTAAATACGGCAAAAAAGGTAATTTTCTTTTTACTCCTTTTTCTAAATTTGGTGTGCCCGAAACGATTAAATTTTTTAATGATTTGGGTTTAGAGACAAAAATCGAACCTGGATTTCGAGTTTTTCCGGTGAGTGATAAAAGTGAGGACGTTTTGAAAACTTTAGTAAATTTTGCGAAAAAGAATAACGTCGAATTTCGCATCGGGGCTGAAGTCTCGAAGTTCAAGAAAACGAAAAATAAAATAACTGCTGTTGTCTTAAATAATAAAGATGGTTCGACAAAGCTAACCACAGGAGAAATTACTGCTAAATCTTTTATTTTAGCGACTGGTGGAAAAAGTCACCCAGAAACTGGCTCGACGGGGGACGGTTTTGTTTGGTTGAAAGATTTAGGTCATACAGTTATCGATTCCAATCCCGCTTTAGTTCCGATTAAAATTAAAGAAAGTTGGGTGACGGATTTGTCGGGGATTGCGATTGATAAGGCGGGAATATCGGTTTGGATTAATGAAAATAATCAATATAAAAAAGTCTTAAGTAAAAAAGGGAGATTTCTTTTTACTCACGTGGGTTTGACTGGTCCAACTATCTTGAATATGAGTAAAGAAATCGGAGAATATTTAGAATATGGCGAAGTAAAAATGGCGATCGATTTTTTCTCAGGGGTGGGCTTGGATAAAATGCATGAGATGATGCTGGAAACTTTTGAGAAGAATTTAAATAAAAAAATTAAAAATTTAGTTTTTCCAGAAATCCCCACCAAGGTTTATGAAATTATACTTCGACAATTGGAGATTGATGGCGATTGGCCAATCAATGATATTCCCCGGGCTGCACGTTTGGCTTTAGTTGAAAAATTTAAAAGATTTGAAATGACGGTCTCAAGTTTACTCGGCGTAGACAAAGCCGTTGTTACCAGTGGGGGAGTTGATCTCAGTGAAGTGGATTTCAAAACTATGAGTTCTAAACTTTTCCCCAACCTATATTTCGCCGGCGACATCCTCGACTTTGACCGTCCCTCCGGCGGTTTCTCTTTGCAACTCTGTTGGACCACGGGCTATGTGGCTGGGCAGAGTATTTCCGTGTTAAAATAGAATGATGATCCAAGATCAAATTAGAAATCTCATCAAGCAAGCTTTTTATGGCCAGCAGTTGCCGAATTTTACCGTCGAACACCCGGATGAACTTTCCCATGGCGATTATGCGACCAATATTGCTTTAATCTTATCAAAACAGCTTAAAAAAAGTCCGATTGAGATTGCGCAGAATTTAGTTGAAAATTTAAATAAAATAAAAGGAAAGGAAATAACCAAAATCGAAATCGCTGGGCCGGGTTTTATCAATTTTTATCTCTCCCCAGAATTTTTCGAAAATCAGACCAAAGAAATTTTAAAACAAGGAAAAAATTTTGGGCGAAATATTTTAGGGAAAAAGAAAAAAGTAGTCGTGGAATATTCTTCACCAAATATTGCCAAGCCGTTCACCGTTGGACATCTTCGCTCAACGATTATCGGTGATGCGGTGGCTAATATTTTAGATTTTTCTGGTTTCAAAGTGATTCGAGACAATCATTTGGGTGATTGGGGAACGCAATTTGGAAAATTAATTGTGGCTTTGAAAAAATGGTCGGATATTAAAATCATTCAAAAATCTCAAACACCGATCAAAGATTTGGTGGATTTGTATGTGAAATTCCATGACGAAGCAGAGAAAGATAAGGGTCTGGAAGACGAAGGTCGAGCTTGGTTTGCTAAACTGGAAAAAGGCGACCCTGAAGCACGAAAAATTTGGCAAAAATGCGTGAAACTTTCTCTGGCTGAATTCAAGCGAATCTATAAAGTATTGGACGTGAAATTTGATACAGCCTTTAGTGAAAGTTTTTTTGAGAATAAAATGAGTGAAGTGATCAGCGATGTGAAAAAAACAACCATTGCTAGGGAAAGTGAGGGGGCTTATTTAGTTTTTTTTGCTAATGAAAAATATCCACCCCTAATGCTTCTGAAAAGTGATGGCTCGTCTTTGTATGCTCTGCGAGATCTTGCGGCTGACAAATGGCGCAAGAAGAAATACGGTCAGGAGACGATTATTGTGAATGAAGTGGGCGGAGAGCAAACTTTGTATTTTCAGCAGCTTTTTGAAACCGAGAAATTATTGGGCTATGTCAAAGAGGGGGAAAGGAAACACGTCGCTCACGGTTTATATCGTTTTGCCGAGGGGAAAATGAGTACCAGAAAAGGCAATGTGATTTGGTTGGATGAAGTAATTAATGAAGCGATTGATCGAGCGAAAACAATTAATCAAGACACAGCGGAAGTCGTGGCCATCGGCGCACTGAAATTTAATGATTTAAAGCGTGAAGCGAAAGGGGATATCAATTTTGATTGGGATGAGATTTTAAATTTGAAAGGTGATTCGGGTCCCTACCTGCAATATTCTTGTGTGAGGGCCAAAGCAATTTTGGAAAAAGCCAGAAAAGAAAGAGTGAAATTAAATTGGAAAAAAGCCGGAACAGAAATCACAAATCTAGAAAAAATGATTTACAGGTTTCCAGAAGTGGTCGCCCGAGCGGGCAAGGAATACGCCCCACATTATTTGGCTTTGTATTTAATTGAGCTAGCTGGGGAATTTAATACTTTTTACGCGCAAGGGAAGATTGTTGATAAAACCGACGCCAATTCGCCCTACAAAGTCGCCCTCACTTCAGCTTTTGTCACCATCATACAAAACGGTCTGAAACTGTTTGGAATTAAGGTTCCGGATAGGATGTAGTTGGCGGATTTTCCTTAACCTGCTACAATAAATCTCTATGGATAATCCAGATTTAAACAATAAAAGCGCTAGAGCTCAAAAAGAAGAGGAGATCTTAAAATTTTGGCAAGAGAAGGAAATCTTTAAAAAATCTCTAGATAAAGAAGCGCCAGCAGGTGAGTATGTTTTTTACGATGGTCCACCATTTGCCACGGGGACGCCACACTATGGTCACATTTTGGCCGGAACAATGAAAGATCTGGTCGGGCGCTATAAAACCATGCGTGGTTTTCATGTGCCAAGACGTTGGGGTTGGGATTGCCACGGTCTGCCAGTGGAAAATATTGTTGAGAAAGAATTAAATTTAAAAAGCAAAAAAGATATTGAAGAATACGGCGTCGAGAAATTCAACGATCAAGCTCGCAAAAGCGTGATGACCTATGTCGATGATTGGAAACAGATTGTGCCAAGACTTGGCCGTTTTGTGGACATGGAGAATGATTATAAAACCATGGATCCCTCATTTACCGAAACCGTCTGGTGGATTTTTGATCGCTTGAATGAAAAAGGTTTTGTCTACGAAGGCTTCAAGTCTATGCACCTGTGTCCTCGTTGCGAGACAACTTTGTCAAACTTTGAAGTTAATCAAGGTTATAAAGACATCACCGATATTTCTGTCACGGTTAAATTCGCACTCAAAGCGGAAACTGGCACATATTTTTTGGCTTGGACGACCACCCCTTGGACCTTACCCGGGAACGTTGCTTTGGCCGTCAATCCGGAGATTGATTATGTGAAAATTAAAGTCATGTCGGCGCCAGAAAAATATATTCTGGCCAAATCTCGGCTGTCAGTGATCAAAGAGGATTATGCGATTATTGAGGAGTTTAAGGGGAATAAATTAATTGGTCAGGAATATAAACCAGTTTTTGACTATTACAATAATAATAAGACAAAAAATATTGAGAATGGTTTTAAAGTGTACGGTGCCAATTTTGTGACAACCGAAGATGGTACGGGGATTGTGCATATCGCGCCAGCTTTTGGTGAGGACGATATGATTTTGGGTAAAGAGAATAATTTACCATTTGTTCAGCACGTTGGAACTAATGGAAAGTTTAAACCAGAAGTGACTGATTTTGCCGGACAAGATGTCAAACCAAAAGATGATCATCAAAAAGCTGATGTGGAAGTCATTAAATACTTGGCTGGGAAGGGGACTCTGTTTGCTAAGGAAAAATTAATTCACTCCTATCCACACTGTTGGCGTTGTGATACTCCTCTATTAAACTACGCCTCGTCTTCTTGGTTTGTGGAGGTGACAAAATTTAAAAATGATTTAGTTAAAGCTAATCAAAAAATAAATTGGGTCCCTGGGGACATTAAAGACGGACGATTTGGTAAATGGCTCGAGGGGGCACGCGACTGGGCGATTTCTCGTTCGCGTTATTGGGGAGCTCCATTACCGGTTTGGCGCTGTGAAAAATGTGGCGAGAAAGAATTTGTTGGTTCGGTGGAGGATATTAAAAAGAAAACTGGCGGTCGGAATAATCTTTTTGTGGTTCGTCATGGCGAGGCTGACAACAATGTCTTGGGAGTAATTAGCTCTGATCCTAAACGACCACATCATTTGACCGAAGTCGGTAAGAAACAAGTGGCTGAAACAGCGGAAAAACTGAAAGATAAAAAGATTGATTTGATTTATGTTTCACCTTTTGTACGAACTCAAGAGTCGGCGAAAATTATTGCCGATATCTTAGACTTATCTTCGGATAAAATCATTACTGACGATCGCCTCCACGAGGTCTATGGTGGAGAACTTGATGGTAAAAGCGATGCGGAATATCAGAGATTCTTTGAATCACGAATGGAAAAGTTTGATAAGACACCAGTTGGCGGTGAAAACTATACTCAGATTAAAAACCGCATGACGGAGTTTGTCTACGATCTTGATGCAAAACATCTCGGTAAAAATATTTTGATTGTCGGACACAATACGCCAATTTGGTTGATGTTTGCTGGTGTACTTGGTCTGGAGCCCCAAAAAGCTATTGAATTAAGGTATGAAGCTCGTGATTTTATAAAAAATTCTGAAGTTAA
The DNA here is from genome assembly GCA_041674925.1 of Minisyncoccota bacterium. Lineage (GTDB taxonomy): Bacteria > Patescibacteriota > Minisyncoccia > Phycocordibacterales > GWA1-40-21 > CAIJXO01. The sequence goes on from JBAYUW010000008.1 coordinate 20,715, forward strand.
AGAATTAGTTTTTGCGCCGATTCCTCATAATCATAATTATGAATTAGATTTACATCGACCATATATTGATGAGATCAAATTTAATTGTACTTGCGGTGGGCAGATGAAAAGAGTACCCGAAGTCTTTGATTGCTGGTTTGAATCTGGTTCGATGCCTTATGCCGAAAGTCACTATCCTTTTGAAAATTTGAAAAAGTTTAATCCTGAGCCTGGTTTCCTAAGAAAATCAGTTGGTTTTCCAGCCGAATTTATTGCCGAAGGTCTGGATCAGACTCGTGGCTGGTTTTATTCTATGCTAGTGCTTTCGACTGGTTTGTTTAACACCACATCTTTTAAAAACGTAATCGTGAACGGTATTGTCTTGACTGAAGATGGTCAAAAAATGTCCAAGCGCTTGAAAAATTATCCAGACCCAATGGACATTGTGAATAAATACAGTGCCGATGCTTTGCGTTATTACTTGATTTCTTCACCAGTTGTTAAAGCTGAGGATTTACGTTTTTCCGAAAAAGGCGTGGACGAAATAATGAAAAAGATTTTGATGCGTTTGGACAATGTGTATTCCTTCTACGGTATGTATAGTCAAAACACTTCGGCCCCAGTTAAAAATTTTGTCCCAGACTCGACCAACGTTTTGGATCGATGGCTTTTGTCGCGACTAAATAAATTAATAACCGATGTCACTTCAAGTTTGGATAAATATGAATTGGATAAAAGCGTTCGGCCGATTGCCGATTTTGTTGATGATCTTTCTACTTGGTATTTGCGCCGTTCGCGCGATCGATTCAAGTCTGATGATGTGAAAGATAAGACTTATGCCATTGAAACGACTCGCTTTGTTCTCGAACAATTAGCCAAATTGATTGCTCCGGTCATGCCATTTTATGCTGAAGAGCTTTATCAGAAAGTGAAAGCGTATGACGGCGAAGAGAGTGTGCATTTAGCCAAGTGGCCAGAGATTATTAAGTTAGGCAAAGAGGCTGAAAACCTATTATCTGAGATGCAAGAGGTTCGAGATATTGTGTCAGTCGCTTTGGAATTGCGTTCGCGAGCCAATATTAAAGTGCGACAACCACTAGCGCAATTAAAAGTCAAAGTTAATTTAAATGAGCAGTATTTGGAATTAATTAAAGATGAAATAAATGTAAAAGAAGTAGTCTTTGATCAGGTGATTACTGAATCGGTTGTGCTGGATACCGTTTTGACAAACGAACTGAAAGAAGAGGGGAGATTCCGAGAATTATTGCGCGCAATTCAAGAGTTGCGTAAAACCGAAAAATTAAATCCCGGCGATCAAGCCAAACTTCTAGTTCAAACAGACGATTCTGGTCAGAAATTAATTCAAAAGTTTAATGAAGAAATAAAAAAGATTGCTAATTTGAAATCTGTATCTTTCGGCCAGGTAGACGGTGAAGCAATTGTAATTGAGAATCTTGAATTTAAGTTAAAGATTGTCAGATAAATCTATTTCATGTCACATGCGATCTATAATGCCGAGGGGTTTATCTTAAAAAGCGTTAATTTCAACGAGGCTAATAAATATTATTATATTTTTACTCGAGAGTTTGGTTTGATCCGAGCCAGTGCTCAGGGGGTGCGTCACCTACAATCAAAATTACGTTACGGTCTGAGTGATTTTTCACTCGCCAAAATTTCTCTGGTTCGCGGAAGGGAAACCTGGCGTCTGACTGGAGCCGAACCCGTTTCTGATTTTAAAAAAATCAATTCGGGGGAGAGAGAAAATTTTTTACTTGTCTCACGCATTTTTTCTTTGCTTTTAAGACTTTTACACGGGGAAGAGAAAAACGAACAGCTTTTTGATTATCTTTTTCATGGTTTCAAATTTCTTCAAACAGAAAATCTAGATAAAAAGAATTTAGAAGATTTTGAATGTGTGTTGGCCTTGAGGATTTTATCTTCACTAGGCTATATTGGCCAGATGGGGGACTTTGATCAATTCAATGAATCACCTTATTTCACAAGAGAACTTCTATCATCCATGTCAATTTTAAAAAGTCGGGCGATTCTCGAGATAAATAAATCTTTGAAAGAGACCCACCTCTAGCTTTCCGCGATAATCAAAAAGTGTTATAATTTAAGGACTTTAATTTATGTACGCTGATCCAAAAAGTAAAATTAGTCAATTGGAAAAAGTGCTGGATGCGCGCGAGGATTTGGTGTCTAAAAAAGTTAAGCGACATGAACTCTCTGATCGGGAAAGTACGATAAACCAAGATTGGACTGAACCGACCGTGGTCGGAGCAGAAATCAGCTCGATCGTTCCAGAAAAAATAGGAATATCTTTGCCGATCAAGATTTTATTAGGCTCGATTATTTTTTTTATTATTGCTGTTTTGGTGGTACTTTTTGGTTTCTTGGGTGGTGGCAATATCGTGTCGGGAGATAATATTGAAATAAATGTTCGAGCCCCAATTTCAATTGCCGGTGGTGAACTTTTACCATTTGAGATTGAAATTATCAACAATAACAATGTCAAACTTTTAGGTGTTGATCTGGGCGTCACTTTTCCTGATGGCGCACGACAGGCCAATGATACTTCGTTATCTGCAAAAAGGGTGCAAGAGTATTTGGGCGATATTTCTCAGGGAGCACATCTGAAGAAGAATCTAAGCGTTGTCTTGTTTGGTTCAGAAAATGAGGAGAAGGAAATTATCATCGCTTTGGAATACAAAGTTCCAGGATCTAATTCTCTTTTTAACAAAACTAAAACTGTCTCGATTTTACTAAATTCTTCACCCGTCAGTCTGGTGGTCACCGCTCCGAAAGAAGTAAATACTAATCAAGCTGTCGATGTGACAGTGGAAATTACTTCCAATTCTCCCACGGTTTTGAAAAATTTACTTTTGACTGCCGAATATCCATTTGGTTTCACTTTTTCTCGCTCAGAGCCAAATTTTTCATCAAAGAACAATGTTTGGCTGATTGGTGATTTAGAACCAGGAGCCAAGAGAACACTCAAAATATCCGGCTTGCTCAATGGCCAAGAGGGAGAAGAGCGCGGCTTCAATTTTAGTATCGGTACTCAGTCAAAAACCGACAAGTTAAAAACTGATGTCCCGTTCAACACTTCTTTTTCTTCCATTACTATCAGGCGACCATTTGTCAGTGCCGACGTCTTCTTTAATGGAGAAAATTCTTCGGAATATGTTTCGACGGCCGGTGAAAAAGTCGAAGTGATTATAAAATGGCAGAATAATCTGGCCTATCAAGTATCTGATGTCTCACTGGCTGTAAAAATGAGCGGTAATATTTTAAATAAAGCATCAGTTAGAGCCGAGGAAGGTTTTTATCGTTCGGTGGATAATACTGTCATCTTTAATCAGTCGACCGATCCAAACTTAAAAATATTAGACCCAGGTGATTCTGGTGAAAGTAAATTTGTTTTTGAAAGTTTTGGTATTAATTCAGTGACTGGTTCTGGTTTAAGTAACCCGATCATTAATTTTACCATTTCAGTTGAAGGCCAAAGAGTTGATTATGGTAGTAATCAAGCGGAAGATGTTTTGTTCTCTGATACCAGAAAAGTTAAGATTGCCTCGGCCCCCCAGGTTTTTGCCAAAGCTCTGTATTATATCGGACCATTTCAAAATACTGGTTTGATTCCACCAAAAGCTGAAACGGAAAGTACTTACACTATCACCTGGACGGTGACCAATCCTCTAAATGGTTTATCAGGTGTTCGAGTATCGACAGTTTTACCGCCATATATTAAATGGCTAGACACGGTGAGTCCGGCTAGTGAAAAATTTAGTTTCAATGAGACGACACGCGAATTAATTTGGAGCGTTGGCAATGTTTCCTCTGGAGCTGGTACTATTTCACCGGCCCGAGAAGCCTCCTTTAAGATTTCTTTCTTGCCAAGCGTGGATCAGATTGGCCAGAGTCCAAATTTGGTTGGTAATCTTAAACTTGAGGCCAAAGACACGTTTACTGGTACGGCCACAGACGGTTCTTTTGGTGCCGTGACTACCTCGCTCACTAATGATCCATATTTCCGAATCGGCCAAGAAAAAGTCGTGCAATAGTTGTGAAAATTTTTCTATTCTATATACTGTATTTATGAAAAAAGAGACCGACAAAAGTGATTTGATGGAGAAAATAGTATCACTGTGTAAACAGCGTGGTTTTGTGTATCAAGGTTCGGAGATATATGGTGGTTTGCCCGGCACCTATGATTATGGCCATTATGGTATCCTGTTAAAAGATAATATACGAAATGCTTGGCTCAAGCATATGATTCAATTGCGAGACGATGTTTACGGCTTGGACAGCGCTATTTTTATGCATCCACAAACCTGGCTGGCTTCTGGTCATGTCGGTAATTTTGATGATCCACAAGTTGATTGTAAAAATTGTAAGAATCGCATGCGCGCTGATCATCTACTAGAATCTTTTGGTATTTCAGCCGATAAAGCCACGATCGAGTTTATTAATATTGAATTAGACAAGTTGCGTGGGGCTAAAAAACTCAAGTGTGTCAGCTGTGGCTCGACCGATTTAACTGCCGCTCGTCGATTTTCTCTGATGGTCAAGTCAAACCTCGGTTCCCCAGTGGACACTTTAACAGAAGAGAATGTGGTTTATCTGAGACCAGAAACTTGCGGGGGTATTTATCTGGAATATAAAAACACTGTCGATTCATTGCATCCAAAACTACCCTTCGGTATTGCTCAAGTCGGTAAGGCTTTCCGTAATGAAATTGCCGCTCGCCAATTTATTTTCCGTACTCGTGAGTTCGAGCAAATGGAAATGCAGTATTTTTTACATCCAAAAGATATGGAAAAATCTTATGAGATGTGGAAGGAAATTCGTCATAATTGGTATTTAAATTATGGTATTGATCCAAAATCCTTGCGTTGGTATAAGCATGAGAAACTCGCTCATTATGCCTCGCAAGCTTATGATATCGAATATGATTTCAAATGTTTCGGCGGTTTTAAAGAAGTCGAAGGAATTCACGCCCGCGGTGATTGGGACTTATCACAGCACTCAAAATTTTCCGGTGTTGATCTAAGTTATTATGACGAAGAAACTAAAGAACGTTTCATTCCGCACATTATGGAAACATCGGTCGGTTTGGGACGTTTGTTTTTGATGTTTCTTGATCAGGCTTATACCGAGGATGAGTTGGGTGGCGAAAAAAGAGTATTTCTTAAACTATCGAAAGCTTTAGCTCCAGTGAAAGTGGCGGTATTTCCTTTGCTTAAAAATAAACCAGTTTTGGTTGAGAAGGCTCGTGAAATTTACAAAGTTTTACAAAAAGAATTTTCCTTGGAGTTTGATAGTAATGGTAATATTGGCAAGCGCTATCGTCGACAAGATGAAATCGGCACACCATTTTGCGTCACGGTAGATTTCGATACAATTGAAAAAGATGATACAGTGACAGTCCGTGATCGCGATACAGGAGAGCAGGAGAGGATTAGTGTAAAAGAACTACCAGCTTATTTAAAGGCTAAATTAAGCTAAAGTTAGGCTTGACAGCCTGTAGCACAATTTGCTACACTAAATACATGAGAATAACTTTAAACATTTCTATGCCGGCCTCATTTAAGAAAAATGTGGATTTGGCGGTTAAAGAAGGGAACTACGCCTCAATTAGTGAGTTTTTTCGAGACGCCGTTCGGGCTTGGGAGAACGATCGTTTAATTAAGGAATTAAAAGAAAGTCAGAGAGATGCACGTCTAGGTAGGGTAAAATTATTGCGCTCCCTAAAAGATCTTAGGTAATTTTTATGAAAATTTTTTATACTAAAAAGTTTAATCGAGAGTATAAAAAAATTAATAAAGATTTAAAATTAACGGCCGAATCCAAGGAACTTATTTTTAGAAAAGATCCTTTTTCTAGAACTTTGAAAACGCATAAACTGTCAGGAGAGCTTGAGGGTTTCTGGTCTTTCTCGGTTGATTACAAAAATCGCGTTGTTTTTGAGTTTATTAGTGCTGAAGTAGTATTTTTTCATACTATTGGTGACCATGATGTTTACAAATAATTCACTTAATTATGACTTATAATAAAACAGTATTAAGTAACGGCTTGCGAGTGATTACCATACCAATGAAAGACAATCCCACTGTCACAGTATTTGTGCTCGTGGAAGCCGGCTCAAAATATGAAACTAAAGATAAAAATGGTATCTCACATTTTCTAGAGCATATGTGTTTTAAGGGGACAGTGAATCGTCCGAATAATTTTGATATCAGCACCGAGCTCGACACGATCGGTGCGATTTACAATGCTTTCACTTCACAAGAATATACCGGCTATTATGCCAAAGCCGAATATAATCAACTGCCAAAACTACTCGATGTTATTTCCGATATGTATTTGAATCCTTTGTTTGATGAAAGAGAAATTGAAAAGGAAAAGGGGGTGATTATTGAAGAAATAAATATGCGCGAAGATCTACCTCAGTATAAGGTGCAGAATTTGATTACCGAATTAGTCTATGGCGATCAACCAGCCGGTTGGGATATTGCTGGGCCAAAAGATAATATCAAGAAAATCAATCGAGAAGATTTTATTAAATATCGTAATCAGTTTTATGTTTCTAGTGCTACGACGGTAATTGTGTCTGGTAATTTTGACGAAGTTAAAACCTTGTCAGAGGTTGAGAAAATTTTTTCAGCAATGCCAAAATCAGAAAAGGGGATTAAGATACCGGTTCAAGAAAAACAAACTAAACCTGAAGTCGCTTTGTTTAAAAAAGATACCGATCAAGCCCACCTGGTTTTAGGTGTGCGCACTTTTAATACTTACGATGAAAGAAACAAGATCATGGATGTGCTTATTGGTATTTTGGATGCTGGTATGAGTTCGCGTCTGTTTAAAAAATTACGTGATGAGATGGGGGTTTGTTACTATGTTAGCGCTTCGCAAGATGCTCTAACTGATCATGGTCTATTTTCAGTCAGTGCGGGAGTCAATAATGAACGAGTGGCTGAAGTGGTCTCTGTGATTCTATCTGAGCTTAATAAATTAAAAACCGAACTAGTCTCAGCTGAAGAATTAAATAAAGTAAAACAAAACCTGATTGGTACTATGTATTTAGGTCTCGAATCATCAAATTCCCTGGCCAAGTTCTATGGTTTCCAAGAAATCATGAATGAAAAGATTAAAACCCCAGAGGAAATTAAGAAGGAAGTTGAATCTGTGACTGCCGAACAGGTTCAAGATTTGGCTAAAGAGATATTTGTCGATCGAGGTTTGAACTTGGCTATAGTTGGTCGTTTTGAAGACAAAAAACCACTAGCTGATATTTTGAAATTCTAATTTTCCTTGATTTCACTTCTGTGTTACAATAGTCTTTATGGAGAAATCAGATAAAAATTTTAATATAAATATCAGTTCTAGCACTATTATCAAGGCGATCGTGATATTTGTTCTAGCTTTCTTATTATATAAGATGATGGATCTGGTCTTAGTGGTTTTAACAGCTGTGGTGATTGCTTCCGCTGTTGAGCCGATCACTAAATGGTCCGCTCGTTATAAAATTAAAAGAATTTTTTCTGTTTTGCTTACTTATATTGTGATTGTCTTAGTTTTTGCCGGTCTGTTATACTTCTTTATTCCACCAGTGCTCGAGGAGGCCTCTGGTTTACTAAGTGAAGCACCAAAATATTTAGACTCCCTGACTCTGTGGAACCCATTAAATGATAGTAAGATTGCCGATACTAGCAAAGTGGCTAGCGGCTTATCTCAAGGCCTAACAGAAGGCAAAGGAATTCTCGGTGGTTTATCTGATGGTACTTTAAAGCCTTCAGCCTTGGGAGATTTAATTAATCAATTCCAGTCTTTAGCGGTGAATACCTCTGACGGCCTGATTAAAATCGCCAGCGGTATTTTCGGAGGTGCTTTATCTTTTGTCTTAATGATTGTCTTGTCTTTTTATCTCGCCGTGCAAGAAAATGGAGTAGAAAAATTCTTAAAAATTATCACTCCAATAAAGAACGAAGCTTATATCGTCGACCTGTGGAAACGTTCTCAGCGAAAAATTGGTTACTGGATGCAGGGTCAGCTATTACTCGGTGTTCTGGTCGGTATTTTGGTCTATTTAGGCTTAATGATTTTGGGTGTCAAAAACGCCTTAATCTTGGCAGTTTTAGCCGGCGTACTAGAAATTATCCCTTTGTTTGGTCCAATTTTGGCCGCTATCCCCGCGATTTTATCTGGTTTCCTTGGTGGGGGTGTGACGATGGGCTTGCTCGTTCTTGGCCTTTTCGTCATCATTCAACAGTTTGAAAATCATTTAATTTATCCTCTTGTCGTGAAAAAGGTGGTCGGTATCTCACCAATCATTGTGATCTTGTCTTTGATTATTGGTGCTAAATTAGCCGGCTTCCTTGGTATCATTTTGTCTGTCCCTATTACCTCGGCGATCATGGAATTCATTGACGATGTCCAACGCGACAAGACCACCGAGAGCAACAAATTGCATGTCTAAGAATTTTTATATTACGAGTCCAATATTTTATCCTAACGCGAAATTACACATGGGGCACGCTTACACTATGACCCTGTGTGATATTTTGGCTAGATATCACAAGTTAATTAATGAAGATACATATTTTTTGGCTGGGGCAGACGAAAATACTGGTAAGGTGACCAAAGCCGCGGCAGAGAAAGGCCAAACTCTAGATGTTTTTTTAGGTGAAATAACTAAAGGCTTTAAAAAATTATATTTAGATTTAGATATTTCCTTCGATCAATTTATTCAGACAACTGACAAAGAAAATCATTGGCCCGGTGCAATCGCCGTGTGGAATAAACTGGTTGCTTCTGATGATATCTATAAAAATGCCTACGAGGGTTTGTATTGTCAGAACTGTGAAGCTTTTTATACCGATAAGGATTTAATAGATGGAAAATGTCCAATGCACGGTACCTTACCAGAAAAAATTAAAGAGGAAAATTATTTTTTCAGGCTTTCAAAATATACTTCTCAATTGAAATCGAAAATTGAAAAAGATGAACTAAAAATTACTCCAGAGTCACGCAAGAATGAGATTCTAGCTTTATTTGAAAGAGGTCTTCAGGACGTAAGTTTTTCCCGGCCGATTGCTAATGTGCCACACGGTATTCCTGTGCCTGGTGACCCAACTCAGGTTATCTACGTCTGGTGTGATGCCTTGGTTAATTATATTTCTGCTTTAGGATATGGAAAGAATGAGAATGAATTATTTAAAAAATTCTGGCCTGCCGATGTTCAGGTCATTGGTAAAGATATTTTACGTTTTCATGCCGCCATCTGGCCAGCAATGCTTTTGTCGTCTGGTCTACCCTTACCAAAGAACTTATTTGTGCACGGGTTTATTACCTCTGGCGGTAAAAAGATGTCCAAGTCAGTTGGTAATGTTATTGATCCAATTTCTTTAATCGACGAGTATGGCAAGGATGCTTTGCGCTATTATCTAGCTCGAGAGATTTCTCCATTTGAAGACGGTGATATTACTGTTGAGAAATTTAAAGAATCTTACAATGCTAATTTAGCCAATGGTTTGGGGAATCTCGTGAGTCGGGTAATGAAGATGGCGGAGAGCTATGGTGTGACAATTGATGATGAATCTTCAGAATTTTGGACAGAAAAAACAGTAATTGAAAATTTAGAAACATTTAATATTCAGAAATATTGCGACGAGATTTGGAACGTCGATATTAAGGGTCTAGATGAATATATTCAGAGAGAGAAACCATTTTCAAAAATTAAAATTGACAAAGCAGGAGCAGAAAAAGATCTCAAATATTTATTGATTCATTTGCGAGGAATAGCAATGAAGTTGCAACCAATCTTACCGGAAACTGCTGAAAAGATATTGAAATTAATCAAAGAAAATAAGAGTCCGGAAGCGCCACTGTTTGCTAGAAAAGATTAAACCATGAAATACATCGACATCCACTCACACCTCTGCCTATCTGACTATCCAGTCGATCAAGTGACCGTAATTGCTAACTTACATAAAAATGAAGTCGGGACGATCATTATCGGCACGACTTTGGAAGACTCTAGAGAAGTAGTGAAAATCGCCGAGCAGAATGACAATATCTGGGCTTGTATCGGTGTGCATCCCAAGGATGGTGTTGTACCTATTTTTATCGAAGAAGAGTTTGATAAATTAGTTTCTCATCCAAAAGTGGTAGCGATCGGGGAGTGTGGTTTGGATTACTTTAAACTAGAGGGCGATATTGAAAAAATAAAAGAAAAACAAAAAGAAGTTTTTATTCAGCAAATTGAATTTGCCATCAAACACAATAAACCCCTAATGATTCACGCCCGAGATTCTTATGATGATATCTACGATATTTTAAATAATTATCGAGGGAAAGTAAGAGGTAATATGCACTTTTTTGCTGGTAGTCTTGAGCAAGCTAGAAAGTTTATTGATCTTGGTTTCACCCTTTCTTTCACTGGCGTTATTACCTTTGCTAGAAACTACGATGAAATAATAAAAAATATTCCTTTGGATAAAATTCAAGCTGAAACTGATGCGCCTTTTGTGGCCCCTGTGCCATATCGAGGACAAAAAAATGAGCCGTCTTATGTTATAGAAGTGTACAAAAAAATCGCGGAAATTCGCGGGGAAAATGTCGAGCAAGTGAGATTGCAAATGCTAAAAAATGCACACTCTGTATTTGGAGCATAGGGGAACCTCGGCCGGGTTATCCACTTTGGTTTAGGCGCTCTCGCCTTGCTTGAGAAGGGTGTTTATGTTAGTCTTGGGTCTATGGAAAAAGTCGAAAAACAAGTAGAAGAGGGTGGTCTCCAGGTTTACGAACTTGGTTACCATATAGTTTCCACCGTTGCGGAGGAAAACGTGCCTAAAGAGGTCGAGACTTTAAAGGCAATAGTTCTGAAGGATGGAGGATCGCTAGTGAGTGTTGGCGAACCAAAGCTTATTAACCTCGCTTACCCAATGACCAAGTCTGTCGCGGACACTAAGAAGAAATTCACTTCAGCCTATTTTGGCTGGATCAAGTTCGAGACTAAGTCAGAATTAATACCAGCAATAAACAAGGCGGTCGAGGCCAATCCTCACGTCCTACGTTATTTGCTTATTAAGACCGTAAGGGAGAACACTATGTTTACGCCGAAACTAACCGTGCGCGCACCAGCTAAGGAAGAGGTGGTCGCCGCTGCTCCAAAAGTTAAAAAAGCTTCCAAGAAAGAGGATTCCAAGCCAGCCACAGTCGAGGAGTTAGACAAGACGATAGATGAATTAGTCTTAGAATAGTTTATTAATTAATCTACCCGGAAGGGTTAAATAAATGTATCTAAACAAAGCATTTCTCTACGGTAATCTTGTTCGTGATCCCGAAATGAAGGCTCTGCCTTCTGGTATAAAAGTGACAAATTTTTCGATTGCCACCAATCGAACTTATAAGGATAA
>JBAYUW010000009.1:0-29832 GCA_041674925.1 Minisyncoccota bacterium
AATTTCAATTCGACCCGAGACACTGTCGAACTATAATCTAATTATATATCACCCAATCCCACTTATTAGATATGGGCGGAACGGATGCCGCTTAGATTTGTTTTACGAAACGTAAGCGAAAGCGAAATCGTTGGCAGTAAAGTACTGCGAAACAACAGACTTGGCTCTTGAAACAATGCTATCAGCAGTTGTTTGTTTACTGACATTTAAGGTGTGTACAATAATGCACCACTTTGCGCAATGGAGAACGGCTCAAACGTCTAGGCCGATCATCCCCATGTTTTATTAGAGCGAGCGGAAGAATTAAATTTTTTGTGGATGGTTGGGTCCGTCCCAAAAAATTTGATTGCTTCTGCTCGCTCTAATCTATTGTGTTTTCAAGGTCCTGCGGATCTCGCGGTCGGTTTCCCTTCGCTTGATCGTTTCTCTTTTATCGAAAGTCTTCTTTCCTCTAGCGATACCAATTTCCAATTTGAGCTTGTGTCCTGCATTATACACTGCGATTGCCACAATTGTCAAGCCTTTCTTACTTTCAATTTCCGCCAACCTCTTCAATTCTTTCTTAGTTAAGAGTAGTTTGCGATTTCTTTTTGGGTCAAAAGTCTCTGGTGCATTCTTGGGCTGAAAAGCGGGGATATTGGATGCGACCAAGAAAGCTTCACCGCCGCGAATCGTCACATAAGCATTATCAATGATGCCACGTTTTAAGCGCAGGGTTTTTACCTCAAAGCCAAAAAGCTCGATCCCGGCGGTGAATTTCTCCGTGACCTCGTAATTAAAAAAGACTTTTTTGTTGTGGATTAGACTTTCGGACATGAGGCTATGATAGCAGACTCTGCCTTATTTTAAAAACCCGAAAATATGCTATGATTCCCATATGCCAATTATAAATAATAAAAACCGAGGTCAAATGAAAAAGGTGACAAAAAAGGGTGGTCCGAGGGGGCCGAAGTTTTTTGGTCAGAATACACTTTTTTCTAATATTATAAATGTAATTTTAATCTTGTTGATTATCGTTTCTTTGTATTCGATGATCACGAGCGGGAATAAAGCCAGCGAAGAAATCGCGATATCGCAATTAGCCTCGGATATTTCTGCAGGATTGGTGCAGGAAATAAAAGTAAACGGTAATGATTTAAGTATAATTTATAATAAAGTTGGAACTAGTACGGCCGAAATAGTAAAAGAATCTAAGAAAGAAGAAGGTACAGCTTTGACTGATACCCTGGCAAATTACAAAGTTGATACCGCGAAATTAAATGCCGTTAAAATAAATATTCAAAGCGAAGGTGGGCTTGGTTACTGGCTGATGATTTTAGGACCATTCTTGATTCCGTTGATTTTTATCGGTTTCTTTATTTGGTTTTTGACTAGGCAAGTGAAGGGGGCTGGAATGCAAGCCTTTACTTTTGGACAGAGCAAGGCGCGCATGAGTTTACCAAATGATAAAACCCAAAAGATTACTTTCAAAGATGTGGCTGGTGCAAAAGAGGCAAAGGAAGAATTATCAGAAGTTGTTGATTTCTTGAAAAATCCGAAAAAGTTTTTGGATATCGGCGCGCGTATTCCAAAAGGTATTTTGCTGATGGGAGCGCCGGGTACTGGTAAAACTTTGCTGGCGCGAGCCGTGGCCGGTGAGGCGGGTGTCGCTTTCTTCTCGATCTCTGGTTCGGAATTTGTGGAAATGTTTGTCGGTGTCGGTGCTTCGCGTGTCCGTGACCTATTTAAGATGGCCAAGCAAATGGCGCCAGCAATTATTTTTGTGGACGAGATTGACGCTGTCGGTCGCGTCCGTGGTGCTGGTATGGGTGGGGGAAATGATGAGCGCGAGCAAACCTTGAATCAGATTTTGGTGGAGATGGATGGTTTCGAGCCAAATGAAAAAGTGATTGTCATGGCGGCGACCAACCGTCCCGATGTCTTGGATCCCGCACTGTTACGACCAGGGCGTTTTGATCGCCGAGTAGTGATTGATTTACCAGATCGCGCCGATCGTGAGGCGATTTTGCAAGTGCATTCAAAAGAGAAACCTTTTGCGGAAGACGTGAATCTGAAAGTGATTGCCGAAAGAACCCCTGGTTTTTCTGGTGCTGATCTCTATTCATTAATGAACGAAGGGGCAATTTTGGCGGCGCGAGAAAATCGTACCAAGGTGTCGCAATTTGATTTGATTCGTTCGATTGAAAAAGTGATGATGGGTCCAGAAAGAAAATCTCATTTACTGTCGAAAAAAGAAAAAGAATTAACGGCCTATCATGAAGCGGGGCATGCGATTGTGTCTTCTGTTTTGCCTTATGCTGATCCAGTTCATAAGATTTCCATCATTTCTCGTGGTCGTGCTGCTGGTTATACTTTGAAATTGCCACTCGAAGATCGAAAATTGCAAAGTAAGAAAGAATTTTTGGATGATATTACGGTCGCGCTCGCTGGCTATGCAACCGAAAAATTAATTCTCGATGATGTGACAACTGGTCCATCAAATGATTTGCAAGTTTCGACCGCGCTCGCTCGCGAAATGGTAACCAAATATGGTATGTCCGACAAAATTGGGGCAATGGCCTTGGAAGGAAACGGCGGTAATACTTTGTTTGGTAGTCGTGGGGTAGGTGAAAATGAATATTCAGAAAAAGTCAGTGCTTTGATTGATAGCGAGGTTTCAGAAATTATGACCAATGCTCGTACTAAGGCTGAGGAGATTATAAATACCCACCGTAAAGCTTTGGATGCCGTCGCTAAAAGATTAGTCGAAGTAGAAACCATCGAACGTGAAGAGTACGAAAAAATAATTATCGCTCACGACATTATGCCAAAGCAGAAGAAGGATATTGAGCATCAGGGATAAAAGTGCGTGTGCTAGGACTCGAACCTAGGACCACCGAGGTATAAGCTCGGCGCTCTACCAACTGAGCTACACACGCATCCGTCTCCGAATCTTATCTCAAAAATCCACTTTTCGCAATTACTCCAAATGCAACTCATCTTGTTTACGCAAGGTGAGTTTGGCGTTTAGGAGGGGATATTTGGTGAGGGTTTCGTCTTGAGAAAGGAGATACTCGGCTTCGGCGCGGGCGGCTTCGACCATTTTAATATTCTTGAGAGCTTCCATACCAATGTCGGAAATACCCCATTGTTTGTTACCGGATAATTCGCCGGGACCGCGTAATTTCAAATCAAATTCAGCGAGTTCAAAGCCGTTACTGGAGTTTTTAAAAGCTTTTAGACGTTCGACGGTTTTCTGGGTTTTAGAATCCGCAAAAACATAGCAATAAGCTTGATCATTACTTCGAATCACTCGTCCACGAAGTTGGTGGAGTTGAGCTAGACCAAATCTTTCCGCGCCTTCAATAATAATCACGGTCGCGTTTGGTACATTTACGCCGACCTCGACCACTGAAGTGGCGACTAAGATTTTAATATTACCTTTTTTGAACTCCTCCATCACATATTCTTTGTCATCAGGCGACATTTTACTGTGCAAAATACCAATCCGGTCTTTATACTCCGGAAAAATATCCCGCTCTAATCTCTCGGCCTCTTCCATTACACTTTTGGCGATCACGGCCTGTTCTTTGGCTGGGTCCGGTTCATCGATGCGCGGACAGATGACATATAATTGTCGCCCCGCTTTCAACTCCTGTTTAATTCTTTCATAAGTATTTTCTCTTTCACCCGGTAAAACTATTTCCGTAATAATCGGTTTTCTGCCCGACGGCATCTGATCAAGCAAGGTTAAATCAAGGTCGCCGTAAACAGTCAGCGCCAAGGTTCGGGGGATCGGCGTTGCCGTCATGGATAATAAATGCGGATTGAACTTCTCTTTCTTGGCGAGTTTCTGTCTTTGGGCAGTTCCAAAGCGGTGCTGTTCATCAATTATCACGTAAGCTAAATGTTTAAACTTCACACTTTTTTGAATCAAAGCGTGAGTGCCGATTAGAATTGGAATTTCTCCGTTTTCTACCCATTTTAAAAGCTGGGCGCGGGAAATATTGGTCCATTCTTTGGGATTAGTTTTCGAGGGAAACTTGCGACACTCTTTACCGGTAATCAGCCCAATATTTATGTTTAAATAAGTAAAATACTGAATGAAACTTTCAAAATGTTGTTTGGCTAGAATTTCGGTCGGGGCCATATAAGCGACTTGTAGGTGGCCAAAATCTTGCCCCTTTGGTCGGGAAGTGATGACTGAGTAAGCCGTCGTCGCAGCCACAGCAGTTTTACCAGAACCCACATCTCCTTCAAGTAATCGTGACATCGCTTGGCCTTTTTTAAAATCCGACATGATACTGTTGATTGCTTTCTGCTGAGCTTCAGTCGCCTGAAAAGGAAATCTTTTTACGAATTGTTGTACTTCATCCGAAGTTTTTTCAATTACAAAAGCTGGTTCTTTTTGCCAAATTAATCGATCCTTCTTTTTCTGTAGTTGAATGAGAAAAACTTCTTCAAAAGCAAATCTTTTTCGTGCTGATAAAGCGTCATCTTCTTTTAATGGAGCGTGAATCCACACTAGAGCGGTTGTGAGAGAAGGGAGATTATACGTCTTCAAAATATAATCAGGAATTGCATCACTTAAATTATCTAAAATTCCACTTTTTAAAATTTTCTGAATGGCGTGATAAATCCAGAGTGAAGTGATACCGCGACTCTCGGGATAGACGGGATAGAGAGAATGCACTTCGCCATCTTCACCGAACAAAGAGTCACCTACGCCGATTGGCAACTTGCCGACGGTTTCGATTTTTGGATTGACTAACCCTAAAATGTTTTTCCGTTCGGAGACTTTTCCTTCGACGCGTACTAAGGCCCCCTCCTGAATCATTTTGGCAATATAGGGTTGATGAAACCAAACGGCTTTTATTCTTCCAGTTTCATCTTCGATATAACCCTCGGCAATCGGAGTTTTTTTGATAAAAGCTTTACCGGTTTTTAAGCCAGAAACTCTTCCAAATATGACGGCATTTTCACCCACAATAAGATCAACAATATTTTTCATTTCCGCCGTGTCGCCATAACGGGTGGGGAAATGGTACAGCAAATCTTCAATGGTTTTGAGACCAATCTTTTTCAATGCCTTTTTCTGAAGCTCTTGGAGTTTAAAATGTTGTTCTATTGGGTCATGTCTTTGCACTAGGGTATCTTAGCAAAAATATGATACAATTAGAATGTTAATAAATAATTATAAATTTTATGGAACTAGCTACTATTGATATCTTGATTCGCTTGGTGATCGCTTTATTACTCGGGGCTTTGGTCGGGGTGGAGAGAACTTTGGCTGGTAAAAACGCTGGTATGAGAACTTATGCCTTAGTAGCCATGGGCTCGGCCTTGTTTGTTTTGGTGTCGCAAATTGTTTCTTTACAATTTATTACTTTGACTAATTTTGATCCTTTGCGTCTCGCTTCGCAGGTCTTAGTCGGTATTGGTTTTATCGGTGCTGGTTTGGTTTTCCATAATAATAAAGACATGAAGACTTCCGGTCTCACCTCGGCCGCTGGTCTCTGGGTGTCCGCGGGTATTGGTATGTCGGCGGGTTTTGGTTTGTACTCTCTGGCTATAATCGCCGCCTTACTTACTTTACTGATCTTCACCATTCTCTGGTATGTCGAAAAACTTTTCAAAAAGATTTCCTACAGCGATGAAAAGGTGGAGAAAGAAAATTCGGAGAGATTACATGAGTAGGAAAGAAAGTCTAACTTAGTCTAATTTTTTGTACAGAGTTTGAAATATCTGCTTTTGAAAGTCGGTGATTCTTTTGCTCTCGATAATCATTGCTGTTTCAGTATTATAGTCGATAAAGGCGATCTTATTTCCGTAGATGATTTCCGTGACATTGTGTTCAAAGGGGCCAAAATCATTTGGCATGGTTTTTGCGAATCTATCCAGGCTTGGTTTTTTATGTACCGCCGTTTGGGCGTTGGTAATAACTTCTCGTTGAAGTTTTTTCTCGTCTCGCATTTTACGATAGATTCTTGGTAAATATTTATCCCTTTTTTCATTACCATCTTTATTGGAACTGTAGCGATAAAAGACATCACCTTTTTTAAGACTTCTAACCACATCGTCAAAAATTCTTTTAGTCCCGTCTTTACCTTCTAGGAATCTAATTTTGGGTCTTTTTTCACTACTGTTATAGGAGTCTTCAAGATCGGGCAGGGTTTCAAAAAAATCTATTTTTAAATCATCGAACATTGTCTCTAATCGGTTTGGCGGTTCGGCGCCGTAAACGACACTTTTTAATTTTTGGGTTTTAGTTATGAGCTTCTTTTCCAGAAGGGAAGGTATCGCCTTATAAATCAACGGTCTATGAATGGAAGTTCTTTCCGATATCTGGGAGATCGTAGAAGTTCCAAGGTCTAAAAGGGCCAAGTAAATAGCGCTTTCGTTCTTAGTTAACCCTATTTTCTCTAAAATCTTGTTTTTATCCATGTTTTATTTATTTAAGCTGTAATTTTAGCTTACAAGAAGTATAGCAAAATTAGTCTAAAAAAGCAAGTATTTCAGCTATTTTGTAGTTATTATACTAATATTTAGTTGATATGTAATATTTAATTACATATTCTATGAACAGGGGATGTTGTGTTATAAGGGTTATTTGGAATCTATCTGATAATTATTACATAACACATCACCATTTCGAGCAAGAGTTCGCTTCTTAATATATGCTGTTCTCAGACCAAGAGACAGATCTTCGAAACAACCAAGCAAGGAGTACGAAGATGGAAGCGAAAACGACGATCGAAGCAAAGACCACCGAGATGGTGTACAAGGCCTCCCAAATTGACTGCCGGAGCGGTATCAAAGCTCACGAGGTTAAGGGCGGAGGATGTTGGGGGCCAGAGTTCATCGAGGGTCGCAGGGTGGTCGGTGGCGGAAATGGAACCTACGTCACTGCCACACCAGCTCGCTTCATCCTCTGGATCAAGATTGAGGATGAGAAGCATGAGATCTGGACGGAAAGAATCTTCAGAAGCCTGCTTGAAACAAAGAGGCTGACCGCGAAGATCCGGTCCAGGATCGAAGCAACGATGCCCAAGGTGGTGGCGGTGGAGGAACAGCAGGGTCGACGAGGTAGAAAGTACTACACCCTGGCAGAGGACACAGCCATCGCCTGGGCGCTGAAGGTTCTAGAGTCAGCCTGAGAAAAAAGGCGGGAGATGGAAACTCCCGCCCTCCGTCGCGAAGTGTGTACTTCGCCCGACGAGTCCAAAAGGACGAAACGGAAAAAGGTCGAAAAAATTAACAGAAAATAATAAAAAAAATAATGAGTAAATTCAAAAGCCTAAGAAAAGTAGAGACAGAATTAGCTTACAGAAAATATCAGAAAACTCCAAAGTTCCCAACTTGCTACATCTGCAGTGCCCCGGCCATAAAGACTTACGGAAAATGGAAAAAGATTGAGAACGAGTTTTCTTACGACGAAATAGCAACCGAGAACCACATGATCGTACCACTCCGACACACAACTGAAGACGACCTCATAGACGAAGAACTAAACGAGTTTAAGGAAATCAAAAAAGACATCAACGACAAATACGACATGATCATAGAAAACACTCACAAACAAAAATCCATCCCCGGACACTTCCACTTACACCTTCTGAAAATCAAAGAAAGAGAGCTTGGGGAATAAAAACTGTCTTGAGGTGTGTACCTCGACTGACGATTCCGAAAGGATGAAACAGAAAAGTTCTTTGAAAAAGATTGTCGGAGGTTGTGAGGGCAAAGTATACAGCCCTCAAATCCTTCGATAATCAATGCACATCAATAGCAACCCCAAACGGGAAGCGTGTGCAGAAAATCGGTGGAGTTGAGGTGGTTATGAGTGATGCATTCCGTCGCGCAGCTAGCAAATATCTTACTGGAGACCAGCTACAGAGAGCGAATCATGAGGCGAGAGAGGAGCAAAATCGTTCAGAAGCGTACGAACACCAACAAAATGAGGAGTTCCACAGGTATTGGGAAAGTGTACACCCTCAAGATGATTCGGAGTGTACTGACCATAGTTAATAACAACCAACGAAGGTAAGAACTAGGAACTCTTACGCACCAAGGTGGAGATAACCACCTTGAAAAATAAAAAACCGTTAAGTAGTTAGCGTTAACTTGGTTTCTTCACGCTGCAGCGTAGAAGAAAGACAAACCAAGATCTACAAAGTGGAGAAAACCACTTTAAAAATCCCTGAGTAGCTACAGGCTACTCAGGATTCTGTACGAGAGTGTGTACTCTCGCTGACGAGTCCTTAACTTAGACATTCAGGACGAAACAGAAAAGTTCTTTGAAATGCTTGACTTTTCGGTTAAAATATGCTAGTATAGTAGGTAGACAATCCAACAACTAACGGGAGACTGAGAATGATACAGTACCTCAATTTCTTCTTCGGAAATCGGGTCCGGGCCATCTGCTCGACGGTCTTCTTTCTGGTGTTTGGGTTCGTGGTCTATTTTCGGCCCGAACTACTCACCAGAGCGATCGCCCAAGGTTTGAACGCGGTGTTGACGGGTGTCCTCACGGCGATCGAACCGATCCAGAAAGAGGTGTTCATGATCATCATCATGATCATCGGCTTCAGGATCATGATCCGGGGGCTCAAGAGTCCGAGTAAGAAGAAATAATTCGGACAAAGTTGTAAGTGACCTATCAAAACTTTCATGGCCACTGGGGCGCCATAGTAAATGCCCCTCCGTAGTAAAGTGAGTACTTTACCTGATGAGTCCGAAAGGACGAAACGGATAAGATCTTTGAAAAAGTTGTTAGAGTATTTGAGAATTTAGATTAGATAATTTGAATTTTGAAACCCTCTAACAACGAACAAAAACAGAAAAGAAAGGAAAAGTGCCAATGAGCACAGCAGCAAATCGTCCGGTCCGGATCTACTTCGCAATGAAGGACGGGGCAGTATCGCGCTCAATCAAAGGGGTCTTGCCGATGGTCGGCAACGAAGAATCCCACGTCTACGTGAAAACGTTTGATGAGGCAGACCTCGTCATCTTCACGGAAGTGCGTGATATCGAGCGGGGGTACAGCAAGGAGAAAGCGTATGCTTATCTCCAGACATCGAAGCGCGACACTCCACATTTGCCCGAAAATTGCCGGACAGTGGGCTGCTCGCTTCTGGAGCTCGTCTATCTGATCGCTGATGTTCGGAAGACGCTCAAGCCACCTGAGGCGCCGAAGACCGAACTGGTCATTCCGGAAGTCCCGCTTCGTCTCGATGCTCCACGTATCCTCGTCATTGAGGACACGCCGAAGCATCAGGCAAGTGCGAGGGCCGGTCTGGCTGGGCACAAGCTCACGATCGCAACGGGGTACGAGGAAGCGATGAAGATTCTCGCCAACGAGAAGTTCGACATCGTTCTCACAGACCTGTTGATGCCGATGAGCTCACAGACGCTCGGTCCAGATGCGTTCAAGCTTGGTGAGTTGGTGCCCTACGGTTTGCTCCTCAAGGATGAGGCGGCACACCAGGGTGCAACACACGTGGCGGTCGTCACAGACCTGAACCATCACACACACTGGGTGGCGGCAGCGTTTGATCACTTTCGTTACCTCGTGCGAATTGACGGGGCGAAGGTGCTGATGATGCACGCGCCGATGAATGCAGACGGCACCAAGGACTGGGCTCAGGCACTGGCAGACCTGATGGAGGCCTAGAAGCCTTCTCTCACCTTTATGCAGATCACTCTGCGACGGACCTGATATGTTCGGAAAAACTATCAACAAAGCTCGGCTACGGTCGGGCTTTTATACTGGAAATTTTTACCTTTTATATAAATAATATGATAAAATATCACTAGTTTTATCAAATTAATAATTTAATTTTATGCCATCAGAACAACCACAAAGCCAGACAGAGGAGTTGTCCGATTCAATAAAGACTGGAATCGATTATCTCCAATATGTTAATAGTCATGAGTTTGGAGAATATAAAAAACACGCCCTAGATCTTGCTTCTCTTTTAAGTAATCCAGATTTCGCTGTGGTTGGAGATGGATATACCAGAAGATCTAAAGCTGACACCAGACTCGAGGTGTTTAATTGTTTTTGTACTCTTTGTACGAAAGCGGGAGTAGATGTTCCCCCTCTGGCTGAAGAACTTTTTCTTCCGTATGTTCCGGAAGACAATAATTCGAGTGAGGTAGAGCCAAAAGCTCAGAAGGTTTTGGAAATAAAAAAAGTCGTTGATGCTCAAACCGAGCAGATGGAAGATGTGGAAACAAAAAAACAAATTGATACCCTCACGGAGTTTCTACTTTTATTTGCTGATAAGTTTGACCCAGAATCTAGCTATGGCGGCATATCTTCTAAAGAAATAATTGCTTTACTTAATAAAAAGTTAACTGAAATAGGACTACAACCAATCAGACCTGACTATTCCAAGCTTGATTTCAAGACAAGGGCTAAGGAGAAGTCACCAGAGAAATCTACTAATCTTCTGATCGTAGACGATGATTTTCGGGAGATAGTCAACACCGTACTCAGCGTGGCTGGCTGGCCAAATGTGACAATAGAATATTTTCATTGCGAGAGAGATTATAATGACAAGTCTAGTAAAGAAAATAAGATTTCTGTTTTAGCTGGTAAAATATTAGATAGATCTCCAGACGTTGTTTTAATGGATCAAGGGATCGGTGATGGTATCAATGGTAGTGATATTTTAAAAGTAATGAACAACGATCCTCGCTCTGTCGATATTCGGACTGTGGCTAATACAGGCGGTAATGATGAAGAGCTTAGAGCGGAAGGAGCCCGTGGTAATTTTAATAAAGGTAGAGGTGGGGCCGATGGCTTAAGAAGAGCAATTAATAACCGATAAAATGAAAACTGAAACACATAGACAATCAGAAACCCCACAAGAAATTGAAAGGAAATTTCAAGTGAGAAAATTACCAGACAACTTGGAATCTTTTCTTAGCAAGTCTATCAAGCAAGGTTATGTTTCTATCGCCGATGACGGAACCGAGGTAAGAGTAAGGCAAAAAGGTGATAAATATTACAGAACAACAAAAAGGGGTTCTGGTGTGGTGCGACCGGAAACAGAAGAAGAAATATCTCAGGCTGATTTTGATAAGGATTGGCAGATGGTGGGTGATCGAGTGATTGAAAAAACTCGTTATGAGATACCTTTGACTAACGGAAATTTAGCTGAGTTCGATGTCTATGGTGGAAAATTACAAGGATTGATGGTGGTGGAGGTTGAGTTCGCCGATGAAAATAAAGCGAATGAATTTGTGGCTCCAGATTGGTTTGGCGAAGATGTTAGTAATGATCCAAATTATAAAAACGCCAGCCTAGCCGTAAATGGAAACCCTGAGGCAAAAGCCGAACAAATTCCTGAATATAATCTCGAACAAGGTGTGACAGTTCTAGTAGAAAAAGTTAGAGAAAAAATGAAAGAAAAAGAGGGCCCGGTGATTGTTTTGGTGGCCGGCGGTTCAGCCTCAGGTAAAACAAGTGCGGTGGCCGATAAGGTACACAAAGCCTTTGGAGAAGATTCCATAATTTTATCTTTAGATGATTATTATCGTGGTGGAAAATATATGGAAGCAATGTCTGAAGAAGGAGTTGATTACAACTACGATCAACCAGAAGTTATCAATCTAGATTTATTCAGTGTTCATCTCGAGGCCCTGAAGAGGGGAGAAACAATTGAAAAACCAATTTATAACTTTTCGATTGGTGAAGCAGATAAGTCAGAAATGGTGCCACCGAGGAGAGTGATCGTTGTCGAAGGTCTGTTTGCCTTAAACGAAAAAGTTTCCCATATTGGGGATGTCAAAGCGTTTGTCGAGGTGGGTACAC
This sequence comes from Minisyncoccota bacterium, assembly GCA_041674925.1. GTDB lineage: Bacteria > Patescibacteriota > Minisyncoccia > Phycocordibacterales > GWA1-40-21 > CAIJXO01. The sequence continues at coordinate 11,798 of JBAYUW010000009.1, forward strand.
ACGGAAGATTAATCAGAAGAATTTTGAGAGACATTGAATCGCGGGGACAAAATCCTGATGATATTTTAGATTATTTCGGTAAGGTGGTGGAACCTATGCACGAAGAATATATTGAGGGTACGAAGGAAGAAGCAGATTTGATAATTCATAACGAGTATAATCCTAATGTGGAAGCTCGAGGGATTAAAGAAGTACAGATAAAATTTGCCGGCAATATCAAGCCGGAAGTATTGAGAAAATTAGGGGCCGAAAGAATTGGTAACTCAACTCAGGTTGATACTTATTATAATCCTAAAGATCGAGATTTAGGTGAGACTGGTGAATATCTTAGGGTGAGAGAAGAAAATGGTCACAATATTGTTTCGTATAAAGGACCCAAACAAGAAGGTAATTTTAGAATCAGACCGAAGATTGATTTTGAGATTGATCCTAAGACAACAGAATCCTTAATTAAAATGTATGGTGGTTTGGTTCAAATTATTAAAAAAGAAAGAACCCTGTATCAGCTTAATGGTGTGACTTTTAGTTTAGACAAAGTAGTTAAAGTTGTTGATGGCAATGAAGTTGACCTTGGAGACTTTGTAGAAATTCGGAGTGTTGATTCATCAGCTAATGACAGTCTAGAAAAAGTCATAAAATTGCTTGGTTTTAATCTTGTTGATGGTGATAAGAGAGCTTATTCGGAGATGTAATCTGTTAACTTGGTAACTAAGACGATAGAGAGGATTTAGTAATTTCTGATTGAGTTATTTCTAAACCAAATTTATCTCTCATTTCCAATAATCTTTGGTCGATAAGAGTTTGGAAAAAAGTCTTAAGTTCCTTCCGAGGTTTAGATATTAAAAATAGCCTGTTTTAAGGGCTATTTTTACTTAGTGTTTTTAAAGTAAATTAAGCGACATTACGAACGAGACGCGCACAAGCATTTGCATAACCTGTACCTCCATAGTCCGCAACACCATTGCCCATGTGGAGGATCGGAACTAAGAAAGGATTAGTCGGAGTCAAACTATCTGACCAGTAATAGTTATCTTGAAAACCAACAGCTGAGCTTGAACGTGTTTTTCTAAATTCATCGTAATCGAATTCATCACATAACTCTTTTTCTGTTGGTAATCTCCATGGTTTTTCTCCCTCAGGTAAGGTGGCATTAAGTTCAGTAATCTTTTTGAGTGCGTCATTCCAAGACATTTGTCCTAAATCTGCCCCCCATTCCAATTTTGGTCCTTCAACACTTTCGTTCTGTGGTGCTTTATCTAATGCCATATTTTTAAATTAAATTATTAATAGATTAATTATAGGCTGGAGGGGAGGAAAAAGCAAACACCACTAGGTCTCTTTACCTTGACAAGTATACTACAATCTGCTATACTATCCACAGTAGTTCATTGTCAGATTCAAGGTGAGAATCAAGGGTATTTACCTAAGTATTTTTGATTCTCATCTTGATAGATGGGACCCAGTCTCTCCGGGACAAGCGAGAGATTTCTTAATGCCTTAATCGGCTAATAGAAAGAAAGGTAGTGCCAAATGAAAGCAACCCAACTCGAATACGGTAAGTTCCAGGCCTCAATCTTCAAGCTCGGCAGAGAGCTCGGGGATTCGGGGGCGGAAGTGCTCACCCGCATCGACGAGGACGACAAGTTCCGGTCAAAAGTCGCGAGCTATATGCTGCGCGGCGCGACGGAGTTGCCAGTCGGCGGAGTCACCGCTCGTGTCGCCAAGGCGATTATGGGCGAGGACAAGACCATCGGCCCCGATCAGATTCAGAAATTCTTCGACATCGTCATCGATCCGAAGGTTCTGGAACTGGCCGATCGAGTGCCTTACCGGCCGGAAACACTGGCTCGGTGCTCGACGACACACCTGTTGGTCTTCGGGTGTCCGGTGACTATTCGCGACATTGCGGACAAGTCGCAGATGGGCATCCAGTGGCGTTTGCCTAAAATCATGGGGGAAAACGAAGAGCCCTCTATGGTGACGTCTTTACCGACACAGGGCTGGTTCCTGATCAATCGCTTTGCGAGCGAAACGCTGGCAGCGAATGAACGGCTGGCAACAGTCGTTGAAGCCTACTACGCTTTGAGCCTCCACAAGGAGACAAACAAGCGGCAGTACTTCTTCAAGGATGGCCCCTCGGTCTGTCAGGAAACGGCAGAGGGCGGTGAAGTTTACTTTGCTCTCGGTCAGATTTTTGTTGGAGCCTACAAGCCCGGTGCTTACAGATACTGGGCCGTGAAGGAGGTCAGCAAGAACACTCAGGCCAAGATCATCGTCGTCCTGCCGGACGATCCCATCAACTGAAACCCGCAGCGAAAAGCTGCATAACCCGAGCCACCATGTCGAAAGACCTCTGGTGGCTTTTAGTTTTCTTCTTCATTTTCGGCCCACTGCTCTTGTACGTCTACTTCTCCATCGTCACGATTATTTTCACCCTCTAAATGATACCCGCTAGGACGGTTATACCCACCAAGTTTAAAGTAAGCAGAATCCATTTTAGCCACCAAGAGGTCATTATTAAGAGTTCCTTGTACCAGCTTGGCCCCAACTTTTTTGGCATAATTCTGAATATACTCTTTCAATTTATTTTCTAGTTGAGTTTTATGTTTTTTGAGATAGTCGGTGTTTGCTTCTATATTATCAATGACGAAAGCAAGTTGGTCCGTGTCATCATGTCCCACCCAACACCAAGCCGCGGCAATTGGCATACCCTTCTTTTCATCATAAACTGATACAATTTGAACACCAAGGTCCGTTAGATAATCGGCGATCGCGCTTTCTGCGCCATCATAATCACTATCAATTCTAATGCAACAATTCGTATAATTTCCAAGATATAGGTCTATATCGGGGTTGCGATCCCAAACGCTAATTTTTATTGGCTGACCAGTAAGTTCTTTTTCTTCTTTTTCTAAGAATATATTTGCCAAGGTAGTTCGATCGGTATCATAATGGTCCATATTTTCTGAGACAGTCTCTTGTATTTCTTGTATTAAAGATTCCGTTCGGTCCTCTCCAAGAGCGGGAGAAATAATAGACTGTAGACTATTTTGAAACTCATCCATTCTTCTTTCCAAAACAGAAAATTTTTCTTTCAGCTCTTTTTTGTATTGCTCAATTTTTTCTTTTAATTTTGCAAATTCCTTCCTCTTTTTTTCTTGCGGTGTCGATGTTTCTTTGTTTTGTTCGGAGAGTTTTATTTCAGCTTCCCGAAGCAAGTCATAAGCTTTAAAAACATCTTTTTTCACTAAGTCTAAAGTGGCGAGACGACTAAAAATTTTATCCCACAGCGCGAGTTCTTTGGGATTAGCAATTTGTTCTTCCAAACTTGCAATTCCTTTTGAAATCCCCACGATCTTTTTTTGGTTACCAGCTTTTTCTGCTATTTGTTTTTGAGTCTGTAAAGTCTCAAGCTCTTGTTTCAGTTCGGATAAATCTTTGAGTGGTACACGAAAAGCAACGAGTTCATTCTTAAAGTGACCAAAGATACCTTTAACTGTTTCAATATAATGATTGATTGTTTCTTGGACACGCTCAATTGGAGTGACTATAGTATCAGAGAATTTAAGTTTTTCATCTTCTCCTAATTCAAAATACATCTCATCTTCATGGTTAAGCCACTCTTCGGTATTTATGCCGGCTTTTTGCAGAGCCAGAATAATTTCGGGATTTCTGCGATATGATTCAAGCCTGTTTTGCATGGCGATCCGAAAGTCCCTTGAGTTTTCATTGATGTCCGGTCTTTGTTCTACGATGTCTTTTTTATTTTTATATAGTGTCTCGATATTTTTTTTCGATAATTGGTCCAGAGAATTAAACTTAAATATCAATTTCAAGGCGTACTGTTCGTTACCATTTAAAGCTTCAGCTAGAAAAGGGAACTTTTCGAGAGTCTCCAGTGTTTCTTTGTTACCTATTTCAGAATAAATAGAAAGAAAAGCATCTACAGAATTAAGATATTTTTCGGCTAGCCTTGGAAAACTCGACTGTAGCTTTTCGATAAAACTTTTTGCCAATGGATTTTCTACCAAGATATCTTGAACACTTATATTAAGATCTAAGCTAGTCTTGATTTTCCGAGCATTATCAATCTGACCTTCTGTAACAAGTTTTAAAAATAGTTTACGACCGGAAATCTGCACAGCATTCGATCTCAAAAATTCAATTGGCAAAGCTTCGCAGTATTTTAGAATGTTGCGTATATCTGCTTTTTCCAGAGAGGAAATAAAAATGGACTGTTTTGCGGTTTCCAGCTCGGTTGAATCTACCTGAAGATTAAAATCCTTTTTTATCTTAAGAGCCATCTCATCCCAACCCTTTGTTACAAACAGTGAATATAGCCCAGTAAGACTAGAGGCAGTTTCGACGGCAGTAAGATGATACTCATCAAAAATCCCTTTTGCTAAGTCTATGTTTCTTTTAGGATTATGTTCTACATCCTTCACCCAAAAGTTAAATGAGGCGAGCGCTAATTTTCTTATCTCTACGCTATTTAATTTGAATTGGGTCTGATATTCCTTTAGAGTTTCGGCGGTCGGCCTAAAGGGATCAATGTCGTATTGTTTCTTAGACGCATTTACTACCCCCACACTTTTGATCAATAAATCAGTAATAGTTTCACCTAATTTTAATTCTTCTGGTTTAAATATTCCATAGAACGGACTTTTAAGGATAGACTCAATAACATAGATATGTTTTATCTCCCCTAATTCAGATAAGATACTATCGCGAATAACTTTATGGAGCTGGGTGGGGTTTTCTAACTTCTCGACCAAATTTAGCATCACAATAAATTCATGGACGTTTTCTATTTCCGAGACGTTATAGTCGTCCTTATTTGCTCTAATTTGGCCGTTCTCTCTCGTTAAGGGTGCGCTTCTTGATAAACTAAACTTATAGTGTTTCGAAAACTCTCTGAATACCAGTGAATATCCATGAATTAAATTTTCTACAGCGCTTTTAATTTCTGGCTCCTGAAAAATATCTTTATTATCACTAAAATCTAATTTTTCCAGTAACCGATAAATACCTTTTATTGAGACATTTTCTGCTGAAAGCAATTCTAATAATAAGGATTTTTTAATTGGCCTTAAATCTTCTTGTTTTAAAAACTCAGGCGATAACTCTGCCACTGATAAAAACTGACAGATTCCATCGATATTTTTTTTTGATAAAAGATTTTTTAGAAAAGAAAACTGCTTCTCCGTGCTCTCTGGTGAATGTTTAAATTCTGTTGATAGCGGAAATGTCCGCACTAAATTACGTATTTTTTCTGATGCTTGAGAGTTGTGAGAATCAAGGGATTTCAAATAACATTTTTTCGCTTCAGTAACTAAATCTTCGTTCGGGAAACCCATCTCAGCAAGAAATTTGTTATCTATACCAAAATACCCAATTTTTTCACCTTTAAGGTCGGAAAAATAATCTGAAATATACTTAGCTAATATGTCTTTAAAATTAGAGGATTTCACAACCTCTGTAGAAACCTTCATGTTTTGGATTAGCGGGATAAGGCGTTCAATATATTTATAGTATTCTTGCTCCCCAACTTTTTCGAGGCGATCATCCAGTTCCTCACGTAGATACTCAGAGGGAACAAAATTGTTTTCAACGATTTTTAATTGACTAGATAACTCTAGAAATTTTTTATTACTAGCCTCTTGAAGTTTTGGATAATCATTTAAATTTTTGGGAAATAAAGGTGAACGAGACACATATGATATCTCATTGTAGACAGTAGAGTTTGAATGTTTTCTATCCCAATAAGAGCCCAAGTATGAATGCTCACTTGCATCTTTATCAAACGAGAGGCTGTTGATTTTATCAAAAAAATATTTTGCAATCATTTTTTCCATCTCAACTGATTCAATGTCTTCCTTTTTGAGATTACATACCCTTGAAATTAGATCAATAGTTCTTTGATTAGAAAAACCATTTTGCCCTAACTTGATAATAATTTGTAAAAAGTTTTTTTCTTTAAAAGTTAGAAGGTCTTCCTTTGAGTTCAGATCAAAAGCAGTTGAAAGACCTTCAAAGACTTCTTTACTTTTTAAGGCAGCTTCTGCCTGCGCCACTTCTCGATATTTTTCTTTTCCTTCTTCATGTTTTCTTATATCTTCCTTTGTCGGTGTCCTATTAGAAAACGTTGTATCAATCGGAGCGTCGGTATATTTTTCAACTTGTCCTAAGATTTTTATTAAGGAATCTTGAAAAGATGAATAAGATTCTCTAAGAGTTTCGTGGACATCTTCTGGGTTTAATTCTAACTTAACAAGGATATTTTTTATATAGCTGATCAAAAAACCCGGCTCACCATCATTGTGTGACAGACGATATTTCGCTAGGCCAAGGTATCCGGGGTAAACTTTTTCCGATAGTTTTTTTAGAAAAACTTTTTTTCTTACTTCTTTTAATTCTTCGACATTAAAAGAACTGGTATCAATACTTTTTGCCATTTCATAGTCTTCTGCGTCTAAAGCCTTTTCGTATAAACTTAATATTTTTTGCTTTTTTTGATGTTCAACTTCACTAGCGTTTGCAAGTTTAGAGGGGATATCAATACCCGACAGCATTGGTTCCGTGTTTGTATTATCAGGTAATTCTTCAGTTTTCATAAAGTCAATTTTAACACACATCGACCACAGGAGCCATAAATTACATCCATAAATTGGCGTTCAACTAAGAATCTTGACTTGTGCAATATGCCGTGCTACTATATCTCAAGAGTAGTTTTGCTAATAGAAGATTGTTGTTTGAAAACACATACGGAGAATAAGTCATGTTGAAGGTTATTGACTGGGTTTTGCAACATTGCGGTTCTTCGCTTGCGAAAGCGTTGAACAGCAAACGGTTTGCTCAACTTCTGAAAAGAGAAGAGCAGATCTTGGCGACGAAATCCGATTCCTATGAGGCGATTGCCCTTCGGACCGGACATCTCATGATGGGCTCACTGCTCAATCGAATGCCGGAACGGCAAGCGATCGCGGAAGCTCTGGCCATGAATGGCTGTTCGCAGCCGTCGGCAGAAGAACGGGCCTTGATTCACTTGTGTGGTGAGAAGATTATTTCGGCAGCGCGGAAGTGTCTACCTGACAGTATCGTCCAAATGGCGAAGCGCTGGAAGACGGTTGACGCCGACGAGCAGCTGGCTATCGTGCGTGAGCTCTATTTTGAGCTTCGCTCCGAAAGTCAGGAGGCCAAGGGTACTCTCACCATGAAGGTAATCGAGGATGGACGGGATGATGAAGAACATCATCAGTTAATGTCTGATCGAGGTTTCATTCCCGGATTGTACGGTAAATGGAACAAGGAGACTAACCTGGCGAACTGTCAGGGTAAGACTCAGATGCTTCTCGCTTTCGCCAAACTGGCGGGAGCTAAAGCGATGGTCGTTCATCCGATTACACAAATCAAGGATATTGAGACACTGGAACGGAGAAACTTTAAGCAGTGTGTGGTGCGTGATCTCACCGATCGTGGTTTGATTAACGGCAGTTCAGAGTTTTCGGAAAGCCTGAGGGCCGGCTATTACGATGATAAGATCCGCGACCAACGGTCTCAGTGTTTCCACGTGGGGGTGGTCCTACAGTTACAAGATGGACGTTGGGTCATGGTTGATCCGCACGGGCTTTCTTGGGGGCTTCTTTCAGACGAATGGAATATTCCAGGCATCCGCCCGATACTTCAAAAGTATCAAACGGTTTTGCCTGGACTGGCACTGGTTGCTAAAGACGAAACGACTGGAAAAGCAATCTTGAAGGAGATAGCGGCCAAGGCGATGGATCTCTTGCATCGCTCACGGGTGATGGAAGAGAAAATCAAAGCCAAAGTCAAAACTCTTGCGGACCTGATAGACGTACTTTATGAGTCCGAAGACTTTGATCTGCTGATGCAGATGAATTGGAAACAAGAGGGTCACGAACCACTCGATTTGTCTAACCAGCAAATCAGGAAGTATGCGGTTATGCTCTCGATCATGGGAGAGGAGGACATGTTCAACTTCGGTGCGATGTTTGATCCAAACTTCCTGCAGAAGAAGATCGGTATTTGGCTGACGTTTTACCATTGTGTCGCGATGAATCTGTTCCTGAATCGGGAATCCGATGACGGTAAGATGGTTCATCCTGTCTGCGAGGTATCAGTGTCGGCCGATTGGGCAGTGGCTATATCAGCCATTAACAGTGCCACCTGGCATTGCGAAAGTGAGGACAGGAAGAGTCAGGCAGAGTTCTTCGTTCGAAACAGTTTTGATCAAGTGACTTTGTACAATGCTGCTTCTCTGGCACGAACGCCAGTAGGCACGGCAGCGTATGAAGCACTTCGATCTCTCAAGTATCTGCACCAGCTGTGCTTGAGGAAAATCCAAATCGTTGAAAGGGGGTGGTTCTAGAATGAACCAGGATGTGAGCAAGCTGTCGCCTGAGGCTCAGGAGCTCATCCGGCTGACGGAAGAAGTTGGAAGAAAGCCGTTTGAGACGGGAAGTGACATTGATCTCCCTGATCTTCTCGCGAAGAAACCGGGGTTGGTCAAGGGTCTGAATGAGTATGTTCATTGGCGGGAAGAACGCGGGAAAATGATTGCGGAGAGCAAGAAGACCGCACCCGCTGGACATGCCCTCCGTGATGTGGCCGCTAAAATCCGTCGGAAAGGTGGCGAACAACAGTAGTAGTTCCTTGTAGATTTTAGACGAAGCCTAGTGGTTCAATCCCGCTAGGCTTTTAGTTTGGATAATTATTTTTAACCCGAGAAGCAAGATGGATTTCTGCTTAGTTTTCAACTGCGGGCCACTCTGGTTAAGTAATAGGGTACTGAGGCTGTGTAAGGGTATTGTAGAATATTTCGTGGTGGAGAATTGAGGTACGCTGGTCGGGGATGCGACACTATTAAAAAGAGTGCACTTTGATATAATAGACCTTAATGAATGAAGAAAAATACATAAAAATCTCATTAGAGGAGGCTCGAAAAGCTTCCTGGCCATTTGGAGCGGTGGTAGTGCGTAATGGTGAGATTATCAGTCAGGCGGGATCTGGTGATGATCAAGATGAAATCACTGACCCTACGGCACATGCTGAAGTAAATGCGATTCGCAGGGCTTGTACCAAACTCAAAACGGGAGATTTATCGGGAGCTACACTTTATGCTTCATGTGAGCCGTGCGCCCTTTGTGTTGGAGCAGCTTGGTACGCAAATATAAAAGATATTGTTTACGGAACTAGTCTAGAAGATGTAGGAGAAATAAATAAAGCTTGGGGTGGAGATCTTGGTTTTCCACATAATCACTTAAAAGAGACTGGAATTAATATGAGGGGAGGACTTTTGAAAGAAGAAATCATGGAGATGTATAAAAAACATCCGAGAGTGACGAGATAAATTTTTAGGGCGGAGCCGGCTGGATTCGAACCAGCGGGGGCTTTTACACCCCGCCTCTTTAGCAAAGAGGTACGTTAGACCACTCTGACACGGCTCCATAGGAATAATCTAACATAATTGTTCCAATAAATCTATAACTATGATATACTGTATATAGGGTTATTTATTAATTTATTAACTAATTATCTCTCGACACAGTTCGAGACAAGAAAAATATGGCAAAAAGTAATTCAGCTTTTATGAAACCATTGGCGGTTAGTGCAGATTTGGAGGCGGTTGTTGGTAAGGGTCCAATGCCTCGCTCTGAGGTGGTCAAGGCTTTGTGGGTTTATATTAAGAAAAATAATTTACAAGATCCAGCCAAGAAGCGAAATATTGTTGCGGACGCCGCTTTAAAAAAAGTTTTTGGTGGCAAGGCCGTTGTTGATATGTTTGAGATGACCAAATTGGTTTCCAAGCATTTGTCCTAAATTAGTTTATTAAAAAACCACCCTCGCTCGAGGGTGGTTTTTTAATGCGCCAAAGCCATACCAAGGATTTTTTTGGCATCAGATTTTTTGAGTGTTTTAATTGCTTCACCCATGGTGGCACCAGTCGTGATCACATCGTCTATTATAATGAATGAAAGATTTTCTAAATTTTGATATTTTTTATTGATTAGAAAACAGCCTTTTAGATTTTCAAATCTTTGTCGGCGATGTTTAGTGCGCGATTGATGAGCGGTTTCTTCATTTTTAATTAAAATATCTTTTACTAAAGTAAAATTATTGGCTTGATGTTCGCGATCAATTTTTATTAATTCTTCGGCCAATAAAATACATTGATTGAAACCTCTTTCTCTTTGGCGAGATTTCGAAGAGGGAATAGGCACTAAAATAATATTTTGAAAATTATGGAAACTTCTTAAATCCTCTAATTCGTCAATAATAAATCCATACAGTAATAAACTGAAATCATGAATTAGTTTTTTGTTACCACGGAATTTTATTTCCCAAATCGCCTGCTTACATAATGGTTGACGATAGCTGAATAGGGCCTTCATCGGTAGTGTCGGGTCTTCCTCAAGGTCAAGATTATTGGCTGGTGAAAGCTTTGTATACAGCTCAGACGGGCCGAGTTGTTCTAAATCTTTAACCAAATTTTCTTTTGGTAATAATAAGTCGGCTAGCTTGTCGAGTATTTTTTCTAGATATGTTATAATATTTGTCATAAGTAGTATAAACTATGCCTAATATCCTTGATTCATTAAAAAATATTTTTCAAAACGATCAGAACAAAAGTGTTTTGGGTATTGATGTGGGGCCATCTTCAATTAAAATTGTCCAACTAAAGAAACGAAAAGGGCGAGCCATTTTGGAAACTTACGGCGAGCTTTCTTTGGGCCCCTATGCTGGAGTCGAGATTGGCCGTTCCACAAATTTGCCGACTGAAAAAATTGCTGAAGCGGTGATCGACGTTTTACGCGAGTCCAATACTACCACAAATCGTTGTGGTATTTCCATACCGATGGGTTCTAGTTTGGTTTCATTTATTAAATTACCTAAAGTGGAGGAAAAACAATTAGCTCAAATGATTCCCTTGGAGGCCCGTAAATATATTCCTGTGCCAATTTCAGAAGTTAGTCTGGACTATTTGGTCATTCCTCAAAACGAGAGTACTGTTTCTGAATATCAAACCAGTACACAGAAACCGGAAGAAAAAACTATCGATGTTTTGTTGGTAGTAATCCATAATGATGCGATGGAAAAAAATCGCGAGATTACTCGCTTGGCCAAATTAGACACCGCTTTTTCGGAAATTGAAATTTTCGGTTCTATGCGTTCGGTTTTGGAACCGGGCACTGCCCCACAAATGATCATTGATTTTGGGTCTAATTCCACAAAAATTTATATTATTGAAAGAGGAATTTTACGTACCTCTCATATGATTAGTCGAGGTTCACAAGATATTACTTTGGCTATTTCTAAATCCTTGGGGATTAGTGTTGATGATGCTGAAAAAATGAAACGTGACCGTGGTTTATTAAAAAAGAGCACGGATCAAATGGATATTAATGAAATTACATCACTAACTCTTGATTATATCTTTTCTGAAATTGGCCGGGTCTTATTAAGTTATCAAAAGAAAACTGAGAGAAATGTCAGTAAAGTATTTCTGACTGGGGGAGGGGTCTTACTAAAAGGTTTGAAAGAAAAAGCTGAATCTAGTTTTAACGTGCCAGTAGCGATGGCGGATCCTTTTTCTAAGGTGGAATTTCCAGCTTTTCTAGAGAGTGTATTGAAACAGGCTGGCCCGTCTTTTGCGGTCGCCATTGGTCTAGCCTTACGCCGCCTACAAGAAGTGAATTAAATTTGATTAAATCATAGCTTTTATTTTGGTTTAATATTATAATAGTATAAGAATATGGAAACTAAAATGCAGACATCATTCATACCCAAAAAACCAATCGTCGAAAGCCGATCGGAGGGGACAGGCATTAGTCTATTTTTATTACTGTCAATAATTGTTTTTATTGTGAGTGTTGCCATGTGTGGTGGAGTCTGGATTTGGCAAAAGTCTTTAGTTGGTCAGATTGAAAAAGATAAAGCCGATCTCGAATCGGCACGAGCAACATATGAAGAAGACGCAATAAACAACTTGATCCGTCTGGATAATCGAATTAGCGTTTCAAATGATTTACTAGAACAACACTTGGCAATTTCGCCGGTGTTTGTTTTGCTCGAACAAAAAGTTTTAAAAAATGTTCAACTAAAAACGATGAAGTTTAGTTTTGGTACTGGTAATCAGATCAAAATTGACTTGACTGGTAATGCCAGAAATTATGACGCCCTCCTAAAACAGGCCGATGCTCTGGGTAAGCCAGACGTAAAAGATTATCTTTATCAGCCAGTAGTTTCTGATTTTAATCCAACCGAGAATGGAACGATCGCCTTTAGTTTTACAGCCCTACTTACACCTAAGCTGGTTTCCTATCCCGTAAAAATATCAACACAATAAAAAAATGAATTTTATAACCCCAATTATTTTAATTATAATTTCCATCGCGGCCTTTTTTGGCTATGTTGATCCAACCTACCGTGGAGTTGACCCAAGTGGTGTAAAAAGAAGTATTCAAGATTTACGATTAGAAGACGGCGAATATCAGAAGGCTTTGAATGATACGCAAGAAATTAGAGCCAAACGAGACAGCTTGCAAGCGACCAGTAATAATTTTGATCCCGACGCACTTCTCAAGCTGGAGAGTCTTTTGCCCGATAATATTGATAATATCAAGTTAGTGATGGATATGAATCATATTGCTGATATCCATAACTTGGTATTAAAAAATATAAAGTTGGATACTGCAGCCAAAGCCGACCCAAATAAATTAGGGGCTGATAATAAGCCATATGGTACAGTTGGTTTGTCTTTCTCGGTTACCGCCTCTTATGATAATTTTCAGAATTTTTTGACTGATTTAGAGAAAAGCCTACGCCTAGTTGATGTTGTTGATCTATCGGTTAGTGGTAATGACACAGGATTTTATGAATTTTCAGTTGGTCTCAGAACTTATTGGCTAAAATAAATTATTATGACACAAAAGATTAAACAAATAATTATCGCGGCGGTAATCATCATTGTGGCTTTTGTTGGCTTCAAAATGTTTTTTGGTAATGACGGTCCAGCGGATGAAGCTTTGGCTGTCGAGAATACTGCCACTGGTCAATTTATTGATGGTCAGGCGATTCTTGTGTTGTTGGGTCGACTAAACCAAGTTAAATTAGATGAATCGATTTTTTCTAGCAGTGTCTTTACTAGTTTGGAAAGTTTTGAAAAGCCAATTGAGGAACAAGCGATTAGCCGTAATAATCCCTTTGCACCTATTGGTGTAGAAAATCAAATTATAAAGCCAGCAACCACTACCGCCACCACCACTCGACGCTAATTATTGTTATAAATTTTAATATGAGCATATTAGATATCCTGGCCCAAAAAGACATAATCAAGAAGGGTGATATTGCTAGAATAAAGTCTGAAGCTGAAACTGCCGGCGTTCCCTTCGAGCAAATCTTGATGAAAAAAGGCGTCAACGAAGACGCTATTTTGGACGCCAAGGGTCAATATTATAATATTCCGACTAGAAATTTGGAGGGATTAGATATTCCTTTTTCAGTTTTAAAAAATATTTCTGAGGACTCAGCCAGACATTACAGTTTTGTACCGATTGCAGTAAAGGACGGCTTATTGGAAGTGGGAATTGTCGATCCAGAAAATATTGAAGCCCGCGACGCTTTGAATTTTATTTCAAGCAAAGTTGGCCTACCATTTAAACTGTATTTGATTTCCATGTCAGATTTTGAAAAAGTGTTGGATGATTATAAAGGTTTGTCTGGCGAGGTGACCCAAGCTTTATCGGAATTAGAAACTGAATTATCAGAAGATGTAGACGGCGTGGAAATGAATGCTCCCGTTACTAATGAAGATCCACTAGAGACTAAAATTGTCGAGGATGCTCCAGTTACAAAAATTGTTGCCACCATGCTTCGTTATGCCACCGAAGGTAATGCGTCGGATATTCACGTTGAACACATGAAAGATAAAGTTCGGGTGCGATTTCGCGTTGATGGCGTTCTGAATACTAGCTTGCTTTTGCCGGCGACGGTACACTCGGCGGTTATTGCTAGAATAAAAATCTTGTCCAATATGAAATTGGATGAAAAAAGGAAACCTCAAGATGGTCGTTTTTCGGCCAAAATCGATGGGCGTAAAATTGATTTTCGTGTTTCTACTTTTCCTGCTTATTATGGTGAAAAAATTGTGATGAGAATTTTGGATCAGGAAAAAGGCGTGCAAACTCTAGACAAGATCGGTTTATCTGAAACAAATCTAGGTTATATTCGCGACGCCATTACTCGTCCCTACGGTATGATCTTGATTTCTGGTCCGACTGGTTCCGGAAAAACCACCACTATGTATTCAATGCTTGGTGAGATTGATAAAGAAGGTTTGAATGTTTTGTCTCTGGAAGATCCGATTGAGTATAATATTGAAGGAGTATCACAATCACAGATTTTTGCTGATATTGGCTATACTTTTGCGACTGGCTTGCGCACCACCTTGCGCCAAGACCCAGACGTTATCATGGTTGGAGAAATTCGTGACAAAGAAACGGCTGGTTTGGCTGTTCAGGCGGCTTTGACAGGTCACTTGGTTTTGGCCACTATTCACACGAATAATTCTGTTGGTGTAATCCCTCGTTTGATTGATATGGGTGTTGATCCGTTTTTAATTGCGCCAACTTTGATTTTAACTATGGCGCAACGTTTAGTCAAAACCTTGTACCCAGGAACCGGTAAGGCAATACCTGTCGAAGGAAGCACCAAGGCTATGCTCGAACGCCAATTTGCTGATTTGCCCGAAGATTATAAAAATAAATTACCAAAATTTGAGAATATTTATGAGCCTGAAGCCACCGCCGAGTGCCCAACTGGAACGAAAGGGCGAGTTGCAGTATTTGAGGCCTTTAAGATGAATAAAGAGATTGAGAAATTGATTTTAACAAACCCAACCGCCACCGCTATTTTTGACTCCTTGCGTAAAAAAGGGATGTTGACCATGAAAGAAGACGCTATTATTAAGGCCTTAAACAAGAAAATTCCTTTCAGTGAAGTAGACAGTCTGGGTTTGATGGAAGAGGAAGTATGATTGTGATATAATTAAAACATATTAGATAAAATAAAAAAATGGATACTAAATTACCAAAAGTTTTGATTGTTGATGACGATAAATTTTTATTGAATATGTATTCAATAAAATTTAGTAAGAATGGTTTTGAGGTAGCTTCGGCTTCTTCAGGTGAAGAGGCTTTAGGTAAAATGAAAGAAGGGTATACGCCAGATATTATGTTGTTAGACATTGTT
This sequence comes from Minisyncoccota bacterium, assembly GCA_041674925.1. Taxonomy (GTDB): domain Bacteria; phylum Patescibacteriota; class Minisyncoccia; order Phycocordibacterales; family GWA1-40-21; genus CAIJXO01. The sequence continues at coordinate 27,068 of JBAYUW010000009.1, forward strand.
ATGCCTGGAATGGACGGTTTTGAAATATTAGATGCCATGCGTAAAGAAAACATTGCCCCAACAGCTGCGGTGATAATGCTTACCAATCAAGGTCAGCTCGCTGATATTGAAAAGGCTAAGAGCTTTGGTACCAGTGGTTATATTATTAAAGCCACCACTATTCCATCCGAAGTTGTCGAAGAAGTGATTCGTATTTATAATTTAAAGAAGAATACAATAAACAAGTAATATGACAGATTACAAGGCATATTTAATAGACTTAATAAAGACGGTGGTAAGTGAGGGAGCTTCAGACTTACATGTTTCTGAAGGTCGTCACCCAACTATCCGTGTTTCAGGTATGCTTTTGCCTTTGGTTAAACACGCCGTTTTAAGCAAAGAAGATACAGCAGGTTTGTTGGCGGAGTTATTATCACCACAAAATAAAGAAATATTTTATTCTACCAAAGAAGTAGATTTTTCGTACAGCGCACTTGATGCTCGTTTTCGAGGTAATGCCTTTTTTCAACAAGGAGCAGTTTCGATTGCTTTGCGCTTGGTGCCTAAAAAGATTCGAACTTTTGAAGATTTAAATTTGCCAGAGATTTTAAAAACTTTTGCCGAAAGACAACAAGGATTTTTCTTGGTCGTCGGTCCGGTTGGTCATGGAAAAAGCACAACTTTGGCAGCGATGATTGATTATGTGAATAACAGCCGAGCCGAGCACATTTTAACTATTGAGGATCCGATTGAATACATTTATGAGCAAAAGAGATCGGTCGTCGACCAAAGAGAAGTTCGAATTGACACTGCCGATTTTGCCAATGCTTTAAAAAGCATGTTTCGTGAAGATGTAGATGTAGTCTTGATTGGAGAAATGCGCGGGGTAGAAACTATTTCCACTGCCGTTACTGCCGCTGAAACTGGTCACTTGGTTTTCTCCACCTTACACACGAACAGTGCCAGTCAAACAATTGATAGAATTATCGATTCTTTTCCCGGCAGTCAGCAAGATCAAATACGCAGTCAACTTTCTAGTAGCTTGAATGGTATTTTTTCTCAACGTTTAATTCCAAGAATTTCAGGTGGCCTTGTTCCAGCCTATGAATTGTTGATAAATAATAGCGCCGTTTCAAATTTGATTCGTGAAAAAAGAACTCATGAAATAAATACAGTAATTGAAACCAGCTCTCAAGAAGGGATGGTAGATATGAACCGTTGTTTGGCTGATTTGGTCGCGAGAGGAGAGATTACCATTGAGAATGCTTATCTTTTTTCGAATAATCCAAAAACTTTGGAACGATTGTTGTAATTTGTTTGTAAAATAAAATGATTTTCAAATACAAAGCTATTGATAATAGTGGGCAACCCAAAGAGGGTACTATCGAAGCCGTTAGTTTGGAAGTTGCAATCAGCTCTCTGCAAAAAAGAGATTTGGTTTTATCAAACATCACCCCAGTCGATGATAAATCTTTTCTAGAAAGAAATATTTCATTTTTTGACAAAGTTTCCAACAAAGACATTGTGATTTTATCACGTCAGATGGCGACCTTGTTCGAGGCTCAAGTTTCAGCGTTAAGAGTTTTTGAATTACTCTCAACTCAATCAGAAAGACCATCTTTAAGACGAAAACTCGGTGAAGTCGCTAGTGATTTGCAAGCCGGTAATACTATTTCTGAAGCTTTGGCAAAACACCCAGATGTTTTTTCTGAATTTTATGTCAACATGGTCAAATCGGGTGAGGAATCAGGAAAATTGGATCAAACCTTGCTTTACCTGGCTGATTATTTGGACCGTACGCACGAAGTTACTTCCAAGGTGAAAAGTGCCTTGATTTATCCCGCTTTCATTGTTTTTACTTTCGTCGCCGTGATGGTTTTGATGCTGACTGTGGTGATTCCTAAAATTAGTGCCATTTTGACCGATTCTGGTCAGGCGATACCGATTTATACCCAAATTGTGCTCGGTATTTCAGGATTTTTTGTGAATTATGGAGTTTTGATTTTGATTATTCTAGTCGTTGGCGGTTTCTTTTTTTGGCGCTACAGCCGCACAGAAGCGGGGCAATATTCGATCGATCGTTTTAAAATTTCTATGCCCGCCTTTCAGATTTTATATCGTAAATTATATCTGTCGAGAATCGCCGATAACATGAATGTGATGTTGCTCTCGGGTATTCCAATCGTGCGTGGTTTGGAATTGACCGCTAAAATTGTGGACAATAAAGTGTTTGAAAAAGTTTTGACTCAGGCCACCGAAGATGTTAAAACCGGTAATTCTATTTCCGATGCGATGATGAAGTCCGGCGAAATTCCAGGTATCTTTATTCAAATGGTGAAAATTGGTGAAGAGACTGGCCAACTCGGTAATATTTTGAAAACTTTAGCCGCGTTCTATCGCCGAGAGGTGATCAATGCCATCGACGCCTTGGTCGGCCTTATCGAGCCAGTTATGATTGTCTTCCTAGGTTTTGGTGTGGCCTTTCTCTTAGCCTCTGTTCTTATTCCAATTTACAATATTTCCGGGGCGATGTAGGGTGGGTTTTCCACAGCCGAGATTGTTGACTATTTTAGATGTGATATAATAAACAACATAAGCTAATAATTATAAATTTAGCTAGCCAAGAGTTTTTGGTCGATCTGTTTTTATCACTCTTACGTAAAGTGAGAAAAGCAGTCAAAAACTAAAGGAATTTATTAGGTTTTTAAAAAAAATAATTTAATTATGAAAATGTCAAAAGCACGAGGTTTCACTCTTATCGAACTCCTCGTCGTTATCGCAATTAT
>JBAYUW010000010.1:0-26711 GCA_041674925.1 Minisyncoccota bacterium
AACGACCGAATAGTCAATCGTTGCCTGAACGCCTCGCATGATGTCGGTGATGGCCGGGTCGCGGGAAAAAGATAACTCCCGTACACCCGCTCCGACACCATAGGATTTGTCTATGGTTCCGCCTGTCGCAATGACGAGCAACTGTCCATTCTTCATGTTTCCGTTTCCTTCCTTGGTGTGCAGATTTGTCTAAAATAAATATACACTAGATAGTAATTATGTCAACGATGTGACCCTACAGAGCCTGGAATGGAACACAATCGTAGAAATGGTGGGGAGGTGGAATAAGGTGTTTAGTAACTTTGTGGTAAGGTAAAAGAAAAAGCACCCTTGATGCTTTTTCAGGTCATCGACAGAACAGGGTCCTGTCCGTGGTTGCAGTAGTTTACCGGTTTCGCTCGTCACTACTTTCCGGTTTGAATTAACCACGAGGGTGCTTGGCATACCTCTTGTACTCTTGGTACGTAGAATGGCTTTGCCATTACCATTCGAGCTATTTAGATATTATCAAAATAAATTGAGAATAACAAGTCTTTTGTGACCCTACGCGGAATCGAACCGCGCTTTGAGCCTTGAGAAGGCTCCGTCCTAACCGATAGACGATAGGGCCAGAAAATTAATATAGCATTTTATTTTGAAATGGAAAAGGCGCTCGGCAATCACGGGAAAGTGTATGCGGAAGCGCCTTTTGCGGTTATGAGGAGGGAGTGGCATGATTGGTCTTGAGATGTGCCAGGCAGTTGGTCTGCCATTCATTCCAAGACTTTCCTTTCGGATTTGGATCCGAATCGCCGTCTCCTCAAATCTGGAGGTTATGCATGAGCGACGTGTCGGCGAGGATTCCAGATACGGTTTCTCCGCTCGCGTTCTCGTGCTTCTCTGTCAAGGTTGAGGAAGTATTGAAGAAGTTTTTCCTCGTCCTTATCATCGAGGTTGTACTTCTCAATCACGAGCCTGATCGCTTCACCGCGTTCCAGACCCTGGTTCGTAATCATCCTTGCTGCTTCGTGGCCCATGCCAATATAGTACATGATATTACCCTCCAAGTTTCGAAAGATCAGTCGTTTGACGTACCCTTATTCCTATTGTATTATACCAAAAAAGCCTCTCGCTTGTCAAGCGAAGGCGGTGGAAAAGTCAAAATATGGCTAATTAAATAGGCTTTCTACCACCTCCTTTACATCAGTGCCGTCGGCCTGACCTTTCAATTCTTTCATAAGCAGTCCCATGAATTTTCCCATCCCAGCTTTATCGGTAATGTTCATTTCTGTTTTTTTTGCGAGCGCGATTTTTTTGATGTCCTCTTTACTCATAGTTGCTGGCAAGAAAGTTTCCAAAATTTTTAATTCGGCTTGTTCATTTTCCACCAGGTCAAGACGACCACCTTTGGTGAATTGATCGATCGAATCTTTTCTTTGTTTAACTGCGCGCTTGATAACGGCGATAGCATTTTCATCTGGTAATTCATCTTGCGGGGTTTTACCAATTACTACTAGTTCATTAGTAAAAGCCGAGACCAGACTTCGCAAAACAGTTAGACGTAAAGCATCTTTGGCAATCATCGCTGATTTAATCCCGTCACGCATTGTTTGTTGTATTGACATAAGTTGTGTGTATTAATTTTTAATTTACTAATTCTATCATCTTTTAGTAAGTTTTGGTATAATAGAAACAAATGGAAACACTTTCAACTATTCTCTTGATTGTCATTACTGCCGGTGTGATATTGGCAATTATTATTTTACTCAAGAAAAAGCCTGAGGAGGTTAAAAAAGACGATACAGGCTTAAACCTTATTTTACAACAAATAAACGAGCTAAATCGTACGGTGGACAATAAGATTAGCGAGTCGAGCAAGCATATGAACGAATCAATGCGGACTCAGTTTACCGAATCATCAAAGTTAATTAGAGATGTGACGCAGGGTCTAACCAAACTGGATGAGACGAACAGGCAGGTGGTGTCTTTTGCCGATCAACTTCAATCTTTACAAGATATTTTAAAGAATCCTAAACACCGCGGAATTTTGGGTGAATATTATCTAGAAACTCTCTTGCAAAATGTTCTAGCTCCGACGCAATTTAAAATGCAATATGCGTTTGAGAATGGGGAAATCGTGGATGCGGTGGTTTTTGTCAAAGAAAAAATTATTCCAATTGATTCCAAATTTTCTTTAGAGAATTATAATAAATTAAGTGTCGAGCAGAACCCAGTGGAAAAAGAAAAACTGGAGAAAGCTTTTGTCGGTGATTTGAAATTACGCATTCAGGAAACCGCCAAATATATTCGACCAAAAGAGGGGACGATGGATTTTGCTTTTATGTTTATACCCCACGAGGCTATCTATTATGATTTACTAGTGAACAAAATTGGCGCGGTGGCTGAGGAAACTGATAACCTTATTCAAAGAGCGGCCAATAAGTATAAGGTGATTATTGTCTCGCCGACGTCTTTCTTGGCATATTTGCAGACCGTTTTACAGGGCTTGAAAGCTATGCAGATTGAGGAAAGCGCCAAAGAGATTCGCAAGAATGTCGAGGGTTTGCAAAAGCATTTAAAGAGCTTTGAAGAGTATCAAGGCAAGTTGGGCAAGTCTTTGGAAACGACAGTGAATCATTATAATAATTCTAATAAGGAGTTTAAGAAGCTGGACAAAGATGTGGTGCGAATTACTGGCAAGGAATCAGATATAGATCTTCTAGAAGTGGCTAGACCAGAGAATGAGGAGTAGGGTGTTACCTATAGAAGACACCCCAAAGTTATCCACAGTTGCAGGCAGTTCTGTGTCGGTGATAAAATTGTGATATGAAAAAGATAAATAAAAAAATGACCTTGGAAAAGTTAGCAAAAACTATAAATGATAATACTGATCAGAAAATAGAAAAGTTGGCTGGTATTGTGAAAAATAGTTTTGTCGATTTTGATCAAAGAATGGATCAGAAATTTGATAAGGTTGATCAACGATTTGATCGACTGGAACTTAGTGTTAATCGTCGTTTTTTTGAAAGTAATGATCAATTACACGGTTTACAGGATAAAGTCGCCCGGGTTGAGAATATCCTTAAAATCGGGTAGGGGACGGTTGCATTTTTTGGAGAATCGTGTAATATACACCCTATGGAATTCGCCGTGATAAAAACAGGAGGAAAGCAGTACAAAGTCGCCGTTGGCGATAGTGTTAAGATTGAAAAAATCACTGGTGAACACAAGGTTGGTGATAAGCTGACTTTCGACAAAGTTCTCTTTGTTGATAATGGTAAAGATACGACAATCGGTACTCCAAATATTAAAGGCGCTGAAGTGAAAGCAACCTTAACTGAGATTGGCCGAGCTCAGAAGGTGATTGTCATCCACTACAAACAGAAAAGCCGATACTTTAAGAAAAACGGGCACCGCCAGCCATTCTTTAAAGTCAAAATTGACGCCATCAAGTAAGACCGCCCCTGAACAGGCGGTTTTATTCTGTTTATATTTTATTTATTATTCTTATTAAACATTTAATGCAAAAGACTAAACATAAATATATTTTTGTCATTGGTGGGGTGATGTCTGGGGTGGGTAAGGGAATTGCTTGTTCGTCGATTGGTACGATTTTGCAAGCTCGCGGTTTTAATGTGAACTTACTCAAAGTTGATCCGTATTTAAATGTGGACGCTGGGACTATGAATCCGACGGAGCACGGCGAGGTCTTCGTTTTAAATTCTGGATTGGAGACTGATCAAGATATGGGTAATTATGAAAGATTTCTACATCGCGATCTGACTGGGGATGATTACATTACTTCCGGGATGGTTTACAAACACGTAATTGAAGCCGAGCGCGCTTTGAAATATGGTGGTCACTGTGTCGAAGCTATACCGCATATTCGTGATGAAATTATTCGCCGCTTTGAACACTCCGCAAAGTTAAACAAAAGTGATATTACCGTGATTGAAATCGGTGGCACGATTGGGGATTATCAAAATATCATGTTTATTGAAGCGGCGCGAACTATGAAAGTGAGTCGTCCTGATGATGTGGCCTTTGTTGTGGTCAGTTATTTGCCAGTGCCAAGTAAGTTGGGTGAAATGAAAAGTAAGCCGACACAAAACGCTTTACGACAGTTGAATTCTTATGGTGTGAATGCTGATGTGATCATTGCTCGTAGTGAAGTACCGATGGATGATCGTCGAAAACAAAAAATCGCGGTCTCTTGCAGTTTACCGGTTGAACACGTGATTTCCGCGCCAGATATTGAGAGTGTGTTTGATGTACCACTTAATTTTGAAAAAGATAAGCTAAGTGAAATTTTGTTGAAAATTTTGCGTTTAAGGAAAAAGAAAGTGGAGGCGGGTCTCAGTAAATGGTTGGCTTTTGCAAAAAAAGTGAAGGAAGTTAAGCGCCCAATAAATGTTGCGATTGTCGGTAAATATTTTAATACCGGTGATTTTGTGTTAACCGATGCCTATGTCTCAGTTCTTGAAGCTATTAAATATTCCGCCTATCACCTCGGTTATAAAGCCAAGATTCACACGATAAATGCTCGCGATTATGAGGGAGAAAAACTAAAAACTGCCAATTTTAAAGATCTGAAAAAGTTTGATGGGATAATCGTCCCAGGCGGTTTTGGGGAAAGTGGTATTGAAGGAAAGCTAGTGGTGATTAAGTATGCTCGGGAGAATAAAATTCCGTACTTTGGACTTTGCTACGGGATGCAGCTCATGGTGATTGAGTACGCTAGAAATGTTTTAGAACTAACTGATGCTAATACAGCGGAAATAAATCCGAAATCAAAAAACCTCGTTATTGATATTATGCCCGATCAAAAGAAAAAAATTGCTGAGGGGAATTATGGTGGCAGTATGCGTTTGGGGGCATATGAAGCAGTTTTAAGTAAAGGCTCAATCGCTCACACGGCTTATAAGCAAGAAATAATAAAAGAGCGACATCGTCATCGCTATGAAGTGAACCCTGATTTCATCGAGCAAATTACTTCAGCTGGCTTAGTTTTTTCTGGTAAGTCGCCAAATGGAGTTTTAATGGAAATTGCGGAGTTGCCAAAATCTGTTCATCCATTTTTTCTCGGTACTCAATTCCATCCAGAATTCCTCGCTCGGCCACTCTCTCCACACCCACTTTTCACGGCGTTCTTAAAAGCGGCGATAGGTAAATAACCCAATAAAAAAAGAACCCCACCAGTGTGACCGGCGGGGTCTTCTGGTGGGGCGAGGTCTCCTCAGTATGGGTATTCCAGTTTGATGTCTGGGGTTCCGACGAAATGGTCCATGGTTTTTGCGATCACCGAAGCCATGAGCCCAGCGCCGATTCCGATGGACGACGTCAGCATCATGGAAATGCACACAATCCGTAGAGCCTTGTTCATCTCAACTTCCTTCCAAGACGTTGATACTTGTGCTGTTTCGTAACTACCTATAATATTAGCATAATTAAGTCAAAAAGTCAAGTAAAAGTAGTGGGTCTTATTTTCTATTCTCCAACGCGCTCTTAATAGTATCCGCATCGGAATACTCTAATTCGGTGCCAGTGGAGAGTCCGCGGCCCAGATAAGAGATTTTTAGATTGTATTGATTGATAAGAGGGGCGATGGCGTCGGTCACAAAATGCCCAGTATATTCACCATCAGGATTGGCATTTAGGCCTAAAATAATTTCTCTCAAACCTTTTTGACTTTTATTTTCTATTTCTTTTTTTAATTCTTTTAATCTGATTTTATTCTCCGGTGTTTTATCTAAAATCGGCACCGAACCACCCAGCACAAAATATTTTCCATCAAAAGAATGACTTTTTTCAATATTTTCAAAATCCACATCGCGCGAGACAATCATGAGTGAACTCACATTCCGATTTGGACTACGGCAAATTTCACACTGATTGGAATTGTGAGAATCTTTGGGAAAATAACGAAAACATTCTTGGCATAATTTTATTTCTTTTTTTAATTCTTTGGTTAAGGTTAAAAACTCATCCAAAAAACCTTCATTACGAGAAAGTAAATAATACACAAAGCGTTTGGCTTGCCGTGGGCCGATGCCAGGGAAACTTTTGAATATTTCAGTGAGTTTTTCGACGGTATTCATAACGGTAAATTAAAAGGCCGAATTACTTGGTGCGGTTGGCTGATTGGACGTATCGAAATCACGGAAATCAGCATTTTTATCAATATCGAGGAAGGTGCTTTTGTTTTGATCAAAATACAATTCGATTTTTCCAGTTGGACCGTTACGATGCTTTTCAATCAAGATTTCAGCGATATTAGTTTTTTCACTTTCATCTTTATATTTATCTTCGCGATGGATAAACATCACCACATCGGCATCCTGCTCGATCGAACCAGAATCACGCAAGTCGGAGAGGCGAGGACGGCCACCGCGTTGTTCGACGGCACGAGACAACTGAGACAGAGCCAAAACCGGCACATCAAATTCACGGGCGAGATGCTTGAGCGAGCGAGAAATCTCGGTAATCTGTTGCACGACATTGTCATTATTTTTATTCTGCACTGGGGCCATGAGCTGCAAGTAGTCCACCACCACCAGGCCAATACCTTTTTCATTTTTCAAACGACGAACCACGCCACGCATTTTCAAAATATTGTTGGCTGGTTGATCATCCACGAAAATTGGCGCTTTAGAAAGGGGGTCGAGTGAGTCACGAATGCGATCAAACTCGCTCTCCAAAGTCAGTTTTCCAGTACGCAATTTCCAAGCATCGACACGTGATTCGGCGGCAATCATCCTGTCCACTAATTGCTGGTTGGACATTTCCAAGGAGAAAATCGCGACGGGTACATTGTGTTTGATGGCGGCTTGGCGAGCGATATCCAAAGCCAGCGAAGTTTTACCCATCGAAGGTCTAGCGGCGAGAATAATTAAATCTGATTTTTGCAGACCAGAGAGCTTGGCATCTAAATCTCGGAAGCCAGTCGGAATTCCACGCAGTTCATCTTTACTTTTGTGTAATTTATCCAAGCGCTCCCAAGCTTCACCCAAGACATCTTTCAGTTCAATAAATTTATTGGAAGTTTTACCCTGCGTCACTTCATAAATTTTCTTTTCGGCTAAATCCAAAAGGGTACTCAAGTCTTCGGCTTCTTCGTAACCGAGTAAAGAAATATGTTCCGATGCCTCGATCAATTGTCGCATGACAAATTTTTTCTGGACGATTTCGGCATAATGCTCGGCGTTTGCAGAAGAGGGAACAAGATTCACTAATTCAGTTAAATAATTGGTACCACCAGTTTGCTCAAGTTGATTTTTTTCTGTTAGACGTGCGGAGAGGGTGAGTAAGTCGATGGGTTCATTTTTTTGGAAAAGTTCGGCCATCGCTTGAAAAATGATGCGATGTTTCTCGGCGTAAAAAGCGTCGGCGCGAATAATGTCCATAATTTCGTGAATCGCTTCCGGTCGCAACATAATCGAGCCGAGCAAAGCGCGCTCGGAGTCAATATTATTTGGTGGAATTCTCGTCACTGTTTTTTTTACAATTTGTTGAGCCATTCCTGACATTCTATCACATCATTTTTCAAATCCCCAAATCTAAAAAGCCCATTTTCTGTGCATAGGCTGTGGAGAAGATTTTTTCTTTACACTATCCTGGCTTTATGTTAGCCTATAGCTTAGATTTTGTTCTCGAGGTAGCAACGGTAAATAACAAGAAGGGCGGTGGGCTATGTCACTAATTCCTGGGTTTGATCAAATACGCTTGTGTTTTGTCTCCTCGATGGAGATGCACAATACACGTCAGCGAAAACAAAGGCCAAACATTGATGTGGCGATTCTGGTAGCCGTTACGGATCGCGCAACAGAGTGGGTCTCATCTATATCGTCGTCTCATGGTGTGGACCAGGAGAAAGCAAGTATCGATTGGGCACACGCTCTCGACGGCGCCAGTCACCTCTATCGGTCAAGTCATCTGCTTACCATCATGCACCCGGAGTTAAGGAGTCATCCGTCGGTCGAGGTTGGTACACGGGCGGTGGCTATTCCAGGTCTGGTGATCAGTATATGTTGCATAGGAATTGACCCCAACATCTCTGAGGCCATTTGCCTTAAAGTCCAAAACACTCGAGGACTTAAGGAACCTGATTTTCATCGAGTCTGGAAAATCAGCGGTAGTGACCCGAGGCAGTTCTTCCCATTCACGTGGGCGTAGGGATCCGACGTCCGCCGTTGGTCACATGGGTGACTGACGGCGGGTTTTTTATTTCATAAACTTCCATTTTTATCTTAATTAATGTATTGTATTGATTCATGCCCAACGATGAAGTCATAGTCCGATTTGATAAAGTCTCCCATGAATTTGGGGTCAACAAACCGATCTTGATCGAAGCAGATTTTACTGTACGACGCGGTTCCAAAATTACCTTGATGGGGCAAAATGGGGCGGGGAAAAGTACAATTTTTGGCTTGATCACTGGGCACCTGAAACCAGAATCCGGCGATATTGATATTGCTCATAAACTTTCGATTGCTACCGCTAAACAGGTTATTCCCCGAACTGATTTACATTTGACCGTAAAAGAATTTTTCGAAAAATGTTTTAAACACAAAGTTTATGATATCGAACCGAAAATCAAAGAAATATTAGAAGTCGTAAATTTGAAAGCGCCTCTCGACCGCGCCGTGAAATCTTTTTCCGGTGGTCAACAAGCTAGATTATTGCTGGCCTCAGCTTTGATTCAAGACCCGGATTTGCTTTTACTCGACGAACCAACGAATAATTTAGATAAAGCCGGCATCGCACATTTAACTCAATTTTTAATTAATTATCAGAAAACGGTGATTGTGATTTCTCACGATGCAGATTTCTTGAACGCCTTCACCCACGGTGTTTTATACTTGGATATTTATACCAAAAAAGTCGAGCAGTACGTCGGTGACTATTTTGATGTGGTTACGCAAATTACCGCTCGAATGGAAAGAGAAAATATGAAAAACGCGCAGTTGGCCAAGCAGATTCAGGAGAATAAAGATAAAGCCAACTTCTTTGCCAATAAAGGAGGGCAGATGAGGCTTGTGGCTAAAAGAATGCGCGAAAAAGCCGAGGAGATGGAAGAGGAAAAAGTAGATGTGCGAAAAGAAGATAAATCGATTCGTGATTTCATCATTCCCGCGCAAAAAGATTTGATTGGTGAAATTATAAATATTTCTGGTTTCAAGATTTTTAAAAATCATAAGGCTTCGGTCCGCAAAGCGCATATTTCTTTACATAAAAGACAACACTTATTAATTTCCGGGCCGAATGGAATAGGGAAGAGTACTTTGCTCGAAGCGATTGCGACCGGTCAGGCCGAGGGGGCGAAAGTAAAACCGGGAGTAAAAATTGGTTATTATCGCCAAGACTTTTCGACTTTAAATTTTGAAGACACCGTTCATGATTCGCTTTTGCAGGTAATGGACAAACAAATTATTCAAGAAATGCGCACGGTTGCTGGTGGTTTTTTGATCACTGGCGATATGATTTTTTCCAAGATTGGAGATTTATCGGAAGGTCAAAAAGGTCTCGTGGCTTTCTGTCGTCTAGTTTTAGAAAAGCCTGGCTTACTAATTTTAGACGAGCCAACAAATCATATAAATTTCCGCCACTTGCCAATTATTGCCAAAGCCCTCGATCAATACGAAGGCGCCATGATCCTCGTCTCCCACGTCCCCGAATTCGTCAAACAGATTCGGATTGATGAAACTTTTGATTTGGAGAAGTAGGTGGGAACCTCGGCTGACTTATCCACACGTCGTTTTTTGACGGTTCTTTGATTGAAGTGATAGAATGCCCGCGCCATGGAAAAAGACTTTGATCGATGGAATGGTTTAAAGAAAAAAGTTGATGCCGACTTTTCGGATATTTATATACAAATCAGACAGATTTGGTGGTGTTCGATTGGTCTGAATGTTGGTAGCGAACAAAATGGTCATGGAGAAAATTTTGAGCGACCGGTAATTCAAATACTACTTCATTCGCAATTTTATCTCAAGCTAAAGCTCTAGACAGAAAGAGACTGAGAAGATTTATAGGTTTTGTTTCATACAAAGAGTTTCGTGACCTAGTCCGTGCTTATAAAAGTTTAGTATAAACGAAACCCCGCTTGCGCGGGGAATCTCGGGGGCACTGTCTGCAAATTGCAGATAGCCAATGTGAATTAAAGTATAGCAAATATAAAAGTCGTGTCAATTTGACAAATAACCCAACTTTGTGATATTGTAGGCACTTAAATATATGTATAAGAAATCAGGCTACCAAGGGCATAATCCACGACCGCATAGTGCTGGGGGCTTTAAAAAGCCCACCAGTCGTTTTGGCTATAAGGGGGCGCCTACTAGACGACCTCAAGGCCGACCAGGCTTTGGTGGTCAAAATATTCACTTTTCTAAGTTTATCAATAAAGCGCAACCGGTGGCTGATGAAGTGGTCTACGTGCCAGAAAATAAATTTGCTGATTTTATTATTGATCCTAGATTAAAGCAAAATATTATTACCAAGGGTTATGTCACGCCGACCTTGATTCAAGACAAAACTATTCCACAAATTTTATCGGGTAAAGATGTGGTGGGAATTGCTAATACTGGTACCGGAAAAACTGGTGCCTTTATCATTCCTTTGATTCAGAAAGTCATTTTAAATAAATTTGAACGAGTGATGGTGGTGGTGCCGACTCGCGAGCTCGCGGTGCAAATCAATCAGGAACTGCGAAGCTTTGTTACTAACTTAGGAATTTTTTCTACTTGTTGCGTCGGCGGGGCATCGATTGGCGGACAAATTGCTGAGCTCCGTCAGCGAAATAATAATTTTATAATCGGAACACCAGGGCGCCTCAAAGATTTGATCAATCGAAAATTTATTGACCCAGCCAAATTTAATACTATTGTCTTGGACGAAGCTGACCGCATGCTGGATATGGGCTTTATCGCTGATATGAAATTCATCATGGCCAAGATGCCAACTAAGCGCCACACCTTGTTTTTCTCGGCAACTATGTCTAAAGAAATTGAAGTTTTAATCAAACAGTTTTTACGTGAACCAATCGTCGTCTCGGTACGAACAGGTGATACTTCAAAAAATGTGGATCAAGATATTGTGCGGGTGACGGGTGATAAATTGGCGACTTTGGAGAATCTTTTAAAACAAAGTGATTTTTATAAAGTTTTGATTTTTGGTAAAACAAAGCATGGCGTGGAAAAACTATCGAAAAAATTAATTGAACGCGGTTTCAAAGCCGAGTCAATTCATGGTAATAAACCACATTCCAAACGTCAGCGCGCCCTTGGAGCTTTTAAAGATAATTCCGTCGCGATTTTGGTGGCCACTGATGTCGCCGCGCGCGGTTTAGATATTCCTGATGTTTCTCATGTGATCAACTACGATGTACCTGCTACCTACGATGACTATGTTCACCGCATTGGCCGTACTGGTCGCGGTAATAAAAAAGGTAAAGCCCTCACTTTTGTGGAAGGAAATCGCTAAAAAGTTATCCACAGCCCTGTCCTTGCAGACAGATAATCGGCATATTAGACTAAAAACATGGTACAAAGTATTCAGAAAAATTCATATTTCTTCTTTTTTAGCCCCCATCTTTTGAGGGTTGATTTTTCTGATTAAAACAAACTAAATTTGATCAAAAAAACGAGCTCTCAAAAATGAGGGCTCGTTTTGTTCTTTGATAACTTTAGTAAACAGCGAAAGGAGTGTAGAATATGAAGATGTCTAATACTCGTATAAGAAAAGTGAAGCGACTGCCCAGCTTCAATGACCTGAAAAAAGATATTCCGCTGTCGGGCATTGCTCGCGAGACGGTTATATCTTCACGCCAGGCGATTGAGGATATTCTTTCTGGAAAAGACAAGAGAATACTTTTGCTTTGCGGGCCGTGCTCGGTTCATGACGTCAAAGAAGCAATTCTCCTTGCCAAAAAGATGGTTCCGCTCATCAAACGGTACAGGAAACAATTCCTGATTGTGATGCGTTTTTGTTTTGACAAACCAAGGACGAAGAATGATTGGCCCGGTATCGCTTCAGATCCTTGGCATGATGGGACATATGATGTAGCTTTTGGTCATGAATTGTGCCGACGGACAATGATGACTATCTTGGACCTCGGTGTGCCATTTGCCTGTGAAATGCTCGACCAGAATAATTATCACATGGTAAGTGATCTGGTCAGCTACGCTTGGATCGGAGCAAGGACTGTTTCTTCTCCGGTTACTCGGCGAGTCGCGAGCGGTGTCTCGGTTCCTCTGGGAATCAAAAACTCAAATAAGGATGATACGATCACAGAAGTTCTAAACGCCTTGGATACGATTACTCAACCAAGCGTTTTTACGGGGACTGATGATGATGGACAGTTGTCGCGATTGCCAACTGATGGTAATCGTGATGCTCATCTCATCCTACGGGGTGGCAAAAGCGGTCCGAATTATCATCAAGAATACCTCCAGCAATCGTCCGCGGAGTTGGCGAAAGCGGGGTATTGTCCGAAGGTGTTGATTGATTGTTCACATGGTAACTCGGGAGGTGATTACACCAAACAGTCCGGAGTCTTTCTCTCTGGGCTGAAACGAATCAAGAATGGTGAGCCGAACATTCTTGGATTTATGATTGAAGCCTATCACAACGGGGGTAAACAAAACGGAGTTCGGCTTGGGACGGTTGAGGCACGGGGTAAACTGAAGCCGCTCTTGTCGGTCACCGATGCCTGTATTCCACACGAACAGTTGGTTGCTTTACTAGAGGAAGGAAGTGCGATCATTTCCTAATTTGGCTATTGGAAATGAAAACCGAGGTCCCGCGACCTCGGTTTTTTTATTATCCACCTCTTTTACCATCAGATTTTAATGTCTCGATTTATCCACACCTATTAATATAAAGACCATTTTTTCTTATGTTAGAATAGGTCGCCGTGAAATTTACTAAAAATAACGTGGCCTATATTGATGGGGCTAATTTACATAATGGAGTTGAGAGACTACCATGGAATTTTGATTACGGACGTTTTAGGGTGTGGTTAAGTGAAAAATATGATGTCGATCGGGCATATCTATTTTTAGGTTTAATACCAAAATATAATAATTTATATATTCATCTTAAAAATAAAGGTTACATTCTTATTTTTAAAAAAGTTATTTATGATAATGAGGGTAAGGCTAAGGGAAATTGTGATGCTGATATTATTGTCTCTGCCATGGAGAATGTTTATGAGAGTAAATTTGACAAAGTAGTGTTGGTTTCTAGTGACGGTGATTATGCACCACTAGTCAAGTTTCTATTAAGAAAACAAAAAATGTTGTCTATCATTTCCCCTAACAAAACTGAAAGGTGTTCAGTCTTGCTGAAACGTATCAACGTTAAAATAGCATATATTACTGATCAACAAGGTATATTGGAGACCATAAATGAAAAAGCCCCCGATGAGGACAAAACCTCATAAGGGTCTCTTTCGTAGGACAATATTAGTATATCTATACCTGGATTCCTGTCAAATCAAAAAAGGTGGATAACTAACTATAATTATTCTTCAATTAAATCAACTACAAAAATATGCCACTTCATACCAGATATAGCAATATACGTTCCAACGTCAGCGTGATTCCTGTGTACTGCTAGAGAAGTAGTATTTTTGTCAGATATTTCTGCTAAGCCAATTTCGTATCCTTGATCAGCAAGCATCTCCTGTGTTTCTTGGTGTAACTTATAAAAAGTTCTTCCCCCTCTAAATTCTTTGGCTATGCATATTTGTGCTAGAAGCGCATAGTTATAATTTTTTATTGATTTTCCTTTGTACTGGACTTCTTGTGCGTTGGCAAGTAATTCGTGTTCAAAAGGTATAGTTTGGGCCAATTCCTTGCTCATGGTGATAAAATAACCCTTGAGTTTATCTCCTCTTATACATAACTGGATTCCGGTATCATTAATTATTTTTAAGAGGTCATCCGCATTTGGCTCGTAATAAAGACCGTCTTTCTTTTCTTCTTCCGGAAGATTTTTAGCCAAGCTTTTTGCCAGAAGCTCAGAAATCATAGGAATATCAATAGCTTCGGCCTTTCTAAACACATCTTTTTCAATTATTGGTTTTTCTGGATTATACATATTATTTAAATATATCTAATAAATTTGTTTTGTTTATCAACAAGAATTTGCTTTGGTACTATAATATCATTATCCTGAATAGAAAATGCCATGATAATTATTTCCTCTCCTTTTTTGATAAGATGCGAGGCGGCACCATTCATACAAATAATGCCACTACCAGGGGCTCCTTCAATTACATATGTTTCAAGTCTTGACCCGCTAGTATTACTTACAACTAATACTTTTTCATATTGATTGAGACCAACAAGATTCATCAGGTCTCTATCAATTGTTATGCTACCAATATAAGAAAGATCGGCCTGTGTTACTGTTGCCTTATGTATTTTAGAACTTAAAAAAATTTTCATATATTTATTTAATCTTTACTTCCTGCCCCTCGCCAGTATCTTTCACGATAAAACCTAATTTTAGAATTTCATCTCTTAACTCATCTGATTTTTTCCAATCTTTATTTTGACGAGCCAATAATCTTTCATCCAATAATTTTTTTACCTCGTGAGGTATTTCAATAATTTCTTTTTCTTGAGAAACCAAATTTAAACCTAAAACTTTATCAAAATCTAAAATTGTGGCGAGTTTATCTGATGCGGACAAGTCAGCCTTCAAAACTTCTTGGACAGTAGCCAAGGCTTTTGGCATATTCAAGTCATCATTAATATTTTCCAAAAACTTTTCTTTAAAAATCTCACTGACTTGACCAATCTCAGTGCCAAGATTTTGAATTTTAGCGTGCAAATTATTCAAACCATTTTGTGCCGAAACAGCAATATCATCACTCCATTCCATTGGTTTACGATAGTGAACCGACAAGCAAGCATAGCGATAGGCGAGAGGGTTTTGCTCCTTATCAATAAAAGTATTGTTCAAGGTAATAAAATCACCAGCACTTTTAGCCATTTTTCGCCCACCAACTAAATTTAGAAAAGCCCCATGCAACCAAAAATTCACCCAAGGTTTTTTTCCAGTCGCGGCTTCGGTTTGAGCTAGTTCATTGGTATGATGAAGATTGATAAAATCTACGGCACCGCAGTGAATATCAAAATGCTCACCAAGATATTTCATACTCATCGCTGAACATTCAATATGCCAACCGGGGAAACCGACACCCCACGGGCTATCCCATTCCATCTGTCTTTTTTCATCTTTGGATGAAAACTTCCACAAAGCAAAGTCCGTTGGATTTCTTTTTTCCGGATTAATCTCTACGCGGGCTCCTTCTTTTAGAGCCTCTAAATTTTGATGGGAAAGCTTTGTGTAATCATCAACTTTCGAAGTGTCAAAATAAATTCCATCTTTTGTGCTATATGTAAAACCTTTTTTTTCTAGAGTTTCAATCATTTCAATCTGCTCGGCAATATTATCGGTCGCTTTACAGAAAATATCCGGGAAAATGATATTTAAATTTTTAAGATCAGTTTTAAACGCTTCAGTGTAAAATTCGGCAATTTCCCAAGCAGTTTTGCCTTCTTTTCTCGACTCTTTTTCCATTTTATCTTCCCCTAAATCCCGATCACCGGTCAAATGGCCGACATCGGTGATATTCATCACATGCTTTACTTTATAATTGTTGTAAGCCAAAACTCGCTTTAAAACATCTTCAAAAAGATAGGTTCGCATATTGCCCAAATGTGGAAAATTGTAAACAGTTGGTCCACAGGTATACAAACCAACCTCACCCTTTTTAATAGGCTTAAATTCTTCTTTTTCACGCGTTAAGGTATTATACAGTTGCATAAATTAAAACCATTTCTTCTTCTTGGCGATCATAAAGACTATAATCATCACCAAAAGCTCTAAACCAATAATTATGAGCCAGCCACTTTCATTGCCGACAATCGGGGTGTATTTAGTATTCATCTGAAAGAAACCGGTGATAATAGTGAAAGGCAAAGCGAAGAAAGTGAAAATCGTCAAAGTCTTCATAATTTCATTTTGCTTGGTTGAAAGTAGGGAATTGTTGGTCTCACGCAATTCACGCATCACCTCGGTCACGTTTTCCAAAATTTTAGAGATTTTATAATACTCGTTTATCACACCATCAAGTTCTAGATTAAATTTCGGCCCCAAGATTTTACCGGCTTTTTGTTTTAAAGTCTCCAGAATATTACCGTGTGGATGAATGATATGGTTGAAATTTATAATCTCTCGGCCAATACGCGATAATTCAAAAACCATTTCTCTTTCTTTGCCAGAAAAAATATCTTTCTCAGCCTCATTCAAAAGATAATTGATAGCGTCTAATTCATCGGATAAAGATTGATAAATAGTCTTCATCATCGCCAAGAACAATTCTCCTGGGCCGACTTCCATTTCATTTTTATCAAGAATAGAATTGACCTCGAAAATTTTGGTGTATTTTTCCATTGCATCGATGCTTTCATAACGATTGGTGATGATGAAATGCTTGCCAATCACAAAATCGATTTCTTGACGATGGCTTTTATTGTGGGTGTGTTTGAAAGCGGGGAAGTGTAAGACTAAATAAACATAGTCTTTAAAAACCGTGATCTTATCTTTGAAAGTTGGCAAGAGAATATCTTGGCCGACCTCGGGACTCAAATTAAAATCTTCCATCAAGGAGCGCGATTCGTCTTTGGTCGGACTCTCTGAGTCAACCCAAGTGACCGCCTGATATTTTTGTTGTTTTAACATGCCGAAATTATAGCACAATACTATTTTTTGTGCGATAATATACCCATGTCAAATTTTTTAAAGCATTATCGTTTGCCAATTATTTTAATTTTACTCCTGGCCCTATCTTTTGGTTTGGGTTTGTCTTTTGGTCGCCAGCAAATGGTGTCTGGCTCTAGTGATCTAGTTATCGTAAACAATAATCTCGCTTCGACAAGCGTGCAAATTGATATGGAGCCGTTCTGGAAGGTTTGGAAATTGCTTGATGAAAAATATGTCGATACTCACAAGTCCACGAGTACTGTCATGACCACCGATCAAGATCGGATTTGGGGCGCAATTGCCGGTTTGACTGATTCCCTCGGCGATCCTTATACCATTTTTATGCCACCAGAGGAAGCCAAAGAATTTGAAGAAGACATCAATGGTAATTTTGAAGGGGTGGGAATGGAAATTGGTATCAAAGAAGATGTTTTGACCGTGGTCTCGCCACTTAAAGGTTCACCGGCGGAGAAAGCGGGACTTTTGTCTGGTGATAAAATTATTATGATTGATGACAAGCCGGCCGCCGATTTATCGGCTGATCAAGCCGTGAAATTGATTCGTGGACAAAGTGGCACAGCAGTAAAAATCAGCGTCTTGCGCGGTACGAGTACCAAGACTTTGGAATTTAAGATCACAAGGGCGGTCATCGATATTCCAACCTTAAAGACAGAAGTTAAGGACGATGTTTTTGTTATTAGTCTTTATAATTTTTATGCGCAAGCCGATACGCAATTTCAGCAAGCCTTGAACGAATTTATAAAATCAAAAAAACACAAACTTATTTTGGATTTGCGTGGAAATCCAGGTGGTTATTTAAGTTCAGCCGTGAATATGACGAGTTGGTTTTTACCACTAGGAAAACCGATTGTCCGAGAAGATTTCGGTGATGGCCGACCCGAGCATGTCTATCGCAGTAAAGGTTATGATGTTTTTACCGACAATTTAAAGATGGTGATTTTGGTGGATGGCGGTTCGGCTTCGGCCTCAGAGATTTTGGCGGGCGCTTTGCAGGAATATGGCAAAGCGAAATTAGTTGGCGAAAAAACTTTTGGTAAAGGTTCAGTACAGGAATTAGTTTCTGTGACTGATGATACTTCATTAAAAGTGACTGTAGCAAAATGGCTGACCCCGTTTGGTAAAAGTATTTCTGATGGGGGACTGACACCGGATTTTATTGTCAAAATCACTGATACCGATCTCAAAGCCAAAACAGATCCGCAGATGGAGAAGGCAGTTCAAGTTTTGGGGGAATAAAAAAACGGGCGACCGCAGCATTCCTGCTTTGGTCGCCCGAACCCGATTATCGGGTCATCCGTTATATTCTATCATCCACCCAAGCCGGTTGCTGGTCCGGAACCAGCCTTTAACCAAATGGGACTTGAATCCAGGCACTGCCTGTTTGGTGTATCCCTCGAAGCACCAGCTCTCACCAGAGCCATCCTCCCACGAGAGCTGGTTGATCACAACCGAAGCTTCTCGTCCAGCGGCAGGAAATCCATCGCCGGTGATGGTGAAGTTTACAGTACGACGGTTCGAACTGTTTCCATCAAAGAAAGCAACACTGAGTTCCCACTTCGACGGAGCTTTCACTATCTTGTAATGGAGTGCCATACGACACTTCCTTTCTGTGTACAAGTGCGTTAGTTGAAGAACGCACACACTTCCTTATTTTCTCCCGCTTTCGGTGCAGAAAACGACTTAACTATACAGTTAAGAATTCTTTTGAAAGTATAGCAAATTATAGTGTAGTTGTCAAGTGTTTTGTAGGCATATTTAGGGCTATTATTTAGAATATTAAGCATATCAATCAAAATGGACGTCAAAACACAATACAATCAAATAGGGAAGGCTTATGTTGACAGTAAGGATACTTTTTTTAGTGGTCGGGAAGACTGGGGTGATAAATTGATACTAAAAAATATGGGTGAGGTAGCAGGGAAGACCATTTTGGATATGGGCTGCGGTGATGGGACGGGCGTTTTAAAATATCAGAAAATGGGAGCGCGTGTTATTGGAGTTGACCCATCACAATTTATGATTGACGAGGCCAGAAAAAAACTTGGTGCTGAGGCCGAGTTATTTTTAGGTGATTACGAGGCAATACCACTTTCCGATAATTCAGTCGATATAATTGTCGGTCGTTATTCCATTCACTATTTGAAAGATTTCACTAAAGCTTATCCAGAAATTTCTCGAGTTTTAAAACCCGGTGGATTTTTTGTTTTACTGACGGCTCATCCCACTGGTGATCGATTTATGCCAAAGGAAAAAAATGACGATGGTGAAGAGTTAGTCTGTGTTCCTCTTTATGGTGGAAAAGTGACTGTGAAATATCGAGTCCATCCTTTGGCTCATTACTTTTCCCCAGAATTTTTTAAGTTATTTAATCTCGACTCTTTTGATGAATTTATGCAGGCCGAAACTGATCAGAATATTGTCATGCCAACTGCGATGGTGATTAAGGGGGTTAAGAAGAAATAAGGATGAAAAGAGAAATTGATTCTAAACAATACAATAATATTGCCGATAATTATGTTAAAAATCAGGAGGAGCGATTAGGCAAAAAATATGTCTATACACCTGGAATTTTAAAAGTACTTGGTAATATCAAACAGAAAGATATCCTTGATCTCGCTTGTGGTGATGGCTACTTAACTAGAGAGTTAAAGATGAAGGGCGCTAATCAGGTGATTGGTTGTGATATATCTGAACAAATGGTCAAGAAAGCTTTAGCTGAAGAGAAAAGAGAGCCTAAAAATATTGAGTACATTTTAACTGATGTGGCAAAATTAAAAAAGATTGGTAATTTTGATATTATCACTGCTGCTTTCTTACTCCACTATTCCCAGAACAAGAAAATCTTAAATAAAATGGTTAAAAATATTTTTAATAATTTGAAAGTCGGCGGTCGATTTGTGACTCTAAACAACAATCCAGAACACCCAACTAACCCCGTCAAAAAATATGAAACAACAATTACGGCCGAAAAATTACCATTAAAAGAAGGGGAAATTTTAAAACTCGAGATGTATGATCAAAAAGGTAACCCTGATTGCTGTTTTGATTTTTATTACTGGAATAAAAAGACTTATGAGGGGACCCTTAGGAAGGCAGGATTTAAAAATGTTAAGTGGATTTCATTGACAGCTTCAGCCGATGGAGTAAAAAAATATGGTAAAATATTCTGGCGGGAAATTCAGCAACACCCGACGACAATTGTTATTGAAGCAGAAAAATAGATAGTTTTAATAATTATAATATATTGAATTTATATGGAATATAAAAATAATGATTTATTAGATTTGTATAAGCTGAAGGTTGAGGAGCATTGGTATACTATCTATAATCCGATATTGAAATATCTCGGTGATCTTCGCGGTAAAAGAATTTTGGATCTCGGCTGCGGTTCTGGGGAGTTAACCGTCAAGCTTGCGGATTCTGCAAAAGAAGTCGTCGGAGTAGATTTATCACCTGAATGGATAGATCACTGCAATAAAACTTATCATAACAATAATCTTACATTTTTTACCGGAGATGCTAGAAATTTAGATAAACTTAAAGACAAACATTTCGATATTGTAATATTAAACGCTGTTCTTCCAAATATTTATATGAAAGCGGAAGTACAAAAAATCTTTAGTGAAGTCAGACGAGTGAGTAAGACTTCTGGCACGTTTATTTTCACCGATGTTCACCCTATCCTGAAAATGACAAAACAAGAGGGGATGAGACGACAAGAGTATTCCAAGAATTTTTCATATTTTAAGGAGGGTTCAAAATTTTCGGCGATCGTTATTTTGCCAAATAACAAGGAAATTAAATTTGAAGATGCTCATTGGTCATTGTCTTTCTACTCAGATATGATTCGTGAAAATAATTTTTTACTTGATAAAATTATTGAATCAAGTTATCCAGCAAATGCCCCTAAAAAGTTTTTCCGCTATTCCTTTCCAGAATATATTACATTTTGTTGTAAGAAATTAAATAAATAATATTATGAAAGATAAAGACAGTGTTCAACTGACAGTCGAAGAATACGATGCAATCGCTGAAGGCTATCAAGAAGCTACTAAACGAGAGCTTAGATTACTAGTTTTAGAACCGACAATTAGAAAACATTTGGGTGATTTGTCTGGTAAGAAAATTTTAGATCTGGCTTGTGGAGAAGGATATTCTTCTCGTCTATGCCGAGATCTTGGGGCGGAAAAAATTGTAGGGGTGGATGTTTCTCCAAAAGAAATTGATATGGCGAGAAAGTTAGAGGTTGGCGTCAATAAACAGAGTCAGATTGAGTATTTTGTTGGTGATGCTTCGAAGATCCTTCTCGCTAATAAATTTGATGTGATAACGGCAATTATGCTTTTGCATTATTCAGATACAAAAGAAAAGATGTTTCAAGTGATAAAAAATATCAGTTTACATCTCGAAAAAGGTGGAGTCTTTTTCACTACTATACCTAATCCTGAAATTACAACCAATTATAATAACTATGGTGTAAAAATGGAATTTCATGGCAAAGATGAAGGATCTAGTTTTACCATTACGCTCAGTGATTTTTCTGGAAAAGTGCTTTGTAGTTTTACAAATTATCATTGGACTAAGCAAACATATCAGAGATTGCTCGAAGAGAATGGATTTACTGTTGAGTGGCTGGATATTCTAGTATCACCTGATGGAGTAGTAAAATATGGAGAAAACTTTTGGTCTGATTTCAAAACCCTTCCGGTTTATGCTGCAATTAGAGCGACAAAGATTTAATTTTATAAATCGAAACTTCACCCTGTTGTATACCAACAGTGACATTCTCATTGAATACTGTCTCGACACTATAACCATGTCGCGGAGCTTGAATTTTAGGACTATTTACTGGGCCGGCGAGCTCTAAGTAGGGCATAATTATTAAACCGTTCGGTGTAAGGTGTCGTCTAGCTTCATCGAAAAACCTATGGATAAGGCTACCTCGTTCAATCTCCGAAAAATCTTTTGTTATCTGTTCTTCCATTGGGCCATCAGAAAAAAACATGTGATTAAAGATAATTAAATCAAAAGTCTGATCACCGATAGAGGTAAAAAGATCGCTTTCGATCGCGGTAATTTTTTCTGTTAACTCATAATTTATAATATTTAAACTAGCATTTTGAACAGCATCGTCAGATATATCCGCGCACACTACTTTTTCCGCACCAGAAAGTCCCGTGACTATTCCTTGTATACCAGAACCTGTACCCATATCCAAAACCTTTTTTGATTTGTATATATTATTGTTTGTATGAAGCCACTGAGCCAATTGAAGTGAACTCATTATTTCTGGTCTTAAGACTTTAGTTCTAACTTGAAAATTTTTTAAGATTAAGTCGTCAGAAATTACAATATCAGTTTTATAATCGGTATGTTTGTGGGCATCAACTTGAATATCCACTTGTTTTTGTTGGGCTGGACTTAAAATCATATATTAAAAGTATATTTTAAAATTATAAAAATAACAAGCAATTTAAAAGGGCGACAACATATGCGTGCTGTCGCCCTCTCCCTTTCTACCTATTTTGTACTTTTTACTTCCTTCGGAATCATCCGTTAGAAGCGACCCTGCATGGCCGCGTAGACGCCGGATTTATCATCCTGGTCCAAGTAGCTGTTGTAGTCGGCGATCAGACACCAGCGATCGCTCGGCCGACCCCACATCAGACCTCCAACCAGCAGACGATCGGAACCGTCTTTCAGTTTGAGATCATACTTCAGATGCATGGACAGCCGACTGACGAGACTGATGTCGTAGAGCAGGTATCCACCCCAGTAGGAGTCCTTTGACTCCACGTAGTAGATTTCCTCATTGACCTGCATACGCTTGTCACCGCCCTTAACCCAGACACCAGCCTTTTGCTCGTCGTCGCTCATTTGACCGACGAGGCCACCTTTCATGGGACAGACTGACGGGAAACCGAGCCACTCAGTGATGTCTTGAGCCGTGTAGAACGACCCTTCCATCTGATCGTCGTTCTCGTCGGAGTCAAAAGCGACTCCGCTCTTGCCGGACAGATCCGCCACCACTTGACACTGGTCAATCATGTACTCACCTTGCACGCCGTAAGCGTACAGATTGTAGGGTACACGCGGACCTTGAAAAGCGGTCACTTCATTGTCCCGCGACGGGGTGGACGAACCACCCGCAACGAACAGACGACCGATTCGCCAGGTCCCACCCAGCAAATTCGTGTGACCGACCCATCCCTGACGAACCCAGTTGACACCGGAGCCGTCCTGAATGTTCATGAACTCGACCTGGAATTTCGAAGTCAGGTCGAGGTCCTTCTTGTCGATCAGCACATTGACTCGGCTCGAGCCGAAATCAACGTGATCGTCACCGTCGATTTTGGGTTCGGAGACGATCGGTCTCCAGTAACCCTTAGTCGTGATGACCACACCGTCGTTGCTGTTCGAGACGGTGTAGGCCGAAGCTTGAACCGCCACAAACGATGCACACACTAACACGCAGAGCATGAATTTCTTCATGATTTTCTCCATTTCCGTTTATGTCCCGTCGGGACTTGTGAAGAGCAAACGGAAGCTCTATTTCAAAGTGTTCTGATGTAGAGTATAGCAAAAAATAACCAATTTGTCAAGCTATATTTTGGGCCTAATTTAAGCTATATTTGGACTATGAAAATCATTTTACTTAAAGACGTAAAGAAAATAGGGAAGAAGTATGATATCAAAGACGTCGCTGATGGCTTTGCTTTAAACATGCTTATTCCAAACAAATCAGCGATTCCAGCTACCACAGGGAACATCAATATGATCGATGTGAAAAAGAAAGCGGACTTGTTTTTGACCGCGAAGAATGATTTTGAATTACAAAAAGCTCTAAACGAAATTAAAGGTGTCGCGATTACCATGTCAGGAAAAGTGAATGATAAAGGCCATTTGTTTGCGGGCATTCATAAAGAAGAAATTGTTGAAGAATTGAAAAAACAAAAAGGCGTCAACCTTTCTGTTGATCATTTAGTTTTAGAAAAACCAATCAAAGAAATAGGGGAACATGCTATTCCCGTGAAGATCGGTGACCGAGAAGTCACCTTTAAATTACTGATACAATCCCTTTCTTCTCAATCTTAGAGTCAAAAGACATTTTGCGTTTAGTACCGAATTTTACTTTGCCATCTTTAGTGGCAAAAATGGTATAGTCTTTACCCATCATAGTGTGACGTCCAGAGATAAAGCTGACGCCTTTTTGGCGCACAATAATCGAACCGACTTTGGCTGTATCGCCATCAGTCAATTTGATCCCCAAGTATCTTGGATTGGAATCTCTACCGTTTTTTGTTGTACCCGCGGCTTTTTTATGTGCCATAGTTTTTTATTATTTTCTTGATATACTAATGGGATGAGTATAAAGGATATTGGGCAAAAAATCAAGCCCCAAGACTATTTGGTCGTCCTGATTATTATTTTAGTTGGCTTGGCTGGTTTTGGTTTAGGAAGATTATCGGTTATCGAGAAGAGTAGGGAAGAAGTGACGATTTCCAGAACGGCTGCGGTAGTGAGCCCGGTTTTGTCTAGTGCAACCGAAAGTAAAGGTCTTTTAGTGGCTTCTAAGACTGGCAAGAAGTATCATTTTCCAACTTGTGCCGGCGCGGCGCAGATTTCTGAGAAAAATAAAATTTGGTTTGCTTCTTATGCCGAAGCACAGAAGGCTGGCTATACACCAGCGGCCAATTGTCCGGGTTTGGAATAAAAAAGGAACCACGTTTTCCCAGAGGGAGAACGTGGTAAGCTGGCATGCCGGGTTCGAAAGGTCTCATGGTGTTTGTGCCCCGTCACCACGATATTATGTCTTTTTTGTGCTTAGCTGGGGGAGGAGGCCCCGTCGCTCCAGCACAGACGACCAGAACCTTGACCAACTCTAGTTCGAATACTACACTTTTCTATTTTTTTAGCAAGGGAAGAGGAAAAGACTAAATTTCTTGACCAAATTTTAGACCCGCTGTCAAGGAAAAAAGGCTTATTTTAGGCCATATTTTCTAGTTTGACTAGTCTGCTTTCGTGTGTTAAATGCTTGACAAAAATATCTGGATATGCTAGTATTATATGGAATCAGGCGTAAGCTTGATTTTTTAATTATATGATAGAAATCACAACAGCCGTCGCATTTCTCGTGTCATCACTGTATGGCGCTGCAGACGTTGCGATCGCTCAAGAGGTAAACGATAGTCTTAATACTCAGAGTCAAACGGCAATTGTTAACCCGGTAACTCTGGAGGATTATGTTCAAGAGTATTTTCGTGAGACACCGATCTTAGCCAAGGTGGCCAAGTGTGAGTCTCGTTATCGACAGTTCGGTTTAGACGGTCAGGTCCTACGAGGTGAAGTAAACAGCGCCGATGTTGGCTTGATGCAGATCAACGAGCATTATCATGATGATGAAGCTATTGAGATGGGTTTGGATCTGAAGACTGTAGATGGTAACTTGGCTTATGCCAAACATTTATACGAATCTGAGGGAACTAAACCTTGGAATGCTTCAAAGAAATGTTGGAATAGATAAATAGATAAGAGTTAAATAAAAGAGAAAAGCACTTGTCCGTATTGATGGGTAAGTGCTTTTCCTTTATTGATAGCATGTCGCACAATATATCTTCCACGATATACAGCTATAGCAGAACTGGGGCAAGCAAAATCAGGATTAAAACAATGATAAGTAGAACTTCCCAAATACTAAAGATTTCAAAAAAATCTTGCATCATTTTATTTTGTCGTAATTGTACCGCGATTTAAGAAATCCATAAAAGGTGTCCAAAAGTATTTGACCCATATCCCCCACAGGTACTCGAAAGGGGTCGATAGGTAATCAGTCCAAATCTTGACGATAAGGTTCCAAACATAACCTAGATTTTTTTGAACCTGATCCGAGGTCCAGAGCCTTTTTAAATCGACGCCGAAATAGCTTAAAATGATAATGGCGATAACAATCAAGATGATTGTACCGATTAAGCCTTGTTGTTTGTTTATCTTTTTCATTTAATTAATTATACACCCTTTTTTATTTTTTGGAAAAGCTTTCTGGCGCAATACAGACGATACCAAAAATTATTAATAATTAGATCAGAAAAATCAGAATGCTTTATCTCTCGCCCATCAAAGTTCTTTTTAAAGAAGGTCAGCCCTTCCCAACCGTCATGTCGATCATCAGAACCGGAGATACCACCAAAATTATAACTGTGACAGCCCAATTGTTTGGCTTTTAGTATTCCATTCCATTGAGCTAGATAGGCTGGCGCGCGATTTCTTTCCTCGTTGCTTGAGGCGGCATAGACATAATTAGCCACGCCTTTGAAGACTATAATGACATTAATTGCGAGAATTTTTTCCTGATATTTGGCAA
Source organism: Minisyncoccota bacterium (assembly GCA_041674925.1). Taxonomy (GTDB): domain Bacteria; phylum Patescibacteriota; class Minisyncoccia; order Phycocordibacterales; family GWA1-40-21; genus CAIJXO01. Next base: position 26,135 of record JBAYUW010000010.1, read on the forward strand.
TTGATAGATAAGAATTATTTATTTGCGAGAGATTGGCAAAAATATTTCTATAATACTTTTCAGAATGCAAACTAAAATTATTTCTCTGGGCTGTTTCAGACATAAGTTCATAGAATCTATCAAAATATTTAGAGAAATTATTGGTGACAATTTCGGTGATAATTTCCTTTTTTTCCGCCAATCTGATTGAATAACGGGTATCTTTGTCCATATTCTCTAAGAGCTTGTCTGGAGTGGGAGCCAAGTTCAGGACCCATTCATAACGTGGTTGAAAATAGGCTGAATGATAGGTGTACTTAGGAGCAAGAGAGAATATTTTTTGATTAAGTGTTGGTGTAAAATCTAGACGAACAAAGACGACTTTATTCTGTTTAGCTAAAAGTTTTAAATGCTTTTTTATAAAATTTAAAAGCTCCGCTGAATTTTCTTGAACAACCGGGCCATACGGTAAATAAAAATAGCCGAAATTCAGCCACAGCGGATAGCGGACGGTTTGATAGCTGGCGACGATTTTATTATTTTCATAAACTAAAAATCTTTTGGCTAAGCGTCCAAGATTTGTTTGCCAGGTGCCGTA
>JBAYUW010000011.1:0-24102 GCA_041674925.1 Minisyncoccota bacterium
AAAACCACCCTTATCTTTATCTAGCCATTTCGGAGATTCAATAATAGCATCGGCTAAGGTGTTCTCATCGACAGAGTCGTGTCTTTGTAAATATCGAGCTAGTTTTAATTTGAGGATTAGTTTTTTCTTTTCCGTAAATTCAAAATCGGCGGAAGACAACTTACTAATGATTGATCTCTCAGAGGCGGTTAATTGTTCCTGATGCTCGGAATCCAAGGAATCAATAGTTTTTTGAGTTTCCTGCATTAAGTGACTTAAATATTTTTGTTCAAAAGCCTCTCGAGTTTTTTGTTTTTCTACTTCTGGCTTATCCACCTCAATTTTTAATTCAAAATGATCCGCTGTAAAACCACCAGCTTCATCAGTTCTGGTCTTCTGAAAACCAAAATGAGTTAAGACTTTGTTAAGTTTTTTATTAAAACCATGGAAATGGATTTTGGTGTAACCAAGGCTTTTTGCTTTTTCAATCAAATTTGGGATTAAGGAAAAAGGATTTTCATCTGTTAGACCTTCGGTGGCCAGATATTTAGCATAGGCTTCGTTTAGTGAAAAATCTTCGAAGGCTAAATAGCCGATTATTTTCCCTTCCCCATCTCGCCAAATTTTGTTTAGAGGATGATTATTCTGAAGGGTTTTAATAATGTCTGCTTCAGCTCGACCCCTGATCTCTTGGGGAATTGTGTCGGAGACATTAAGAACGTGGTTAATGCTATCGATATCTTGCTGGCTCAGATTTAAGGGTTGATTCGGGTCTGTTTCCATGAAGGAAGTGTAGCAAAATATTTAAAAAATAGAAAGTGGAATTTACTTTAGCTTTTCCGGCTTTTTTAAAAGATTTTTAGTATTAGCCGACTTTATTTTTCGTTCAACTTTTTTAATATCTTCTTGGGCTGATAATTTTTCGGGGACTATCCCACGGCTGATCAAGGTTTTTCTCACACTACGGTTATTAGTAATATGTTCTTCTGAAATTAATCGTTCTGATTGTAAACCTTTGTTCTTCGTATTATAAATTGTAATTTCTGTCGCAAAATCTTTCGCCTTCAAAATTATGGTCGGTTGAAAATCAGATAAAGCTCTGCCAGGTGTCACACCAAGCCTGGCTTTCATTTCGCCAGTAGAATATCCAAACAGTGCTTTGTCACCTTTACTGCGAATCAAAGCAAAGTTTTTATCACTACCTGTCTGCTGAAAAATAACACCCGAAAATTGTTTTTCTGTCTCAGTAAGTTTCTGCCTAGCGACCAGTCTTTCAAATTCACTAAGTCTCTTTTCAATAACTTCAAAGTTACGTGTCTGAAGAGCAAAGTAGTTCTGAGCGAAAGCGATTTCTTCTTTTCGTGGATCGCCATTTTGAGCCGTAAGATAGCAAGCTAAACGGGTAAGCATAACATCTTGAACCTCTTTTTGTGCACCTTTGGGCATTTGGATCGTTTTGTTGGCGTCAACAAAATGATCGCCTGATTGGTGGCCACTATTTTGACAGGCAATTTTTGCCTTATCTATCACGGCAACAAAATTTCGCCATTCAGTATAACCAAGTAATTTTTGTAAATCGCGGGCCAACCAAAATTCGACTCCTTGCTCAGTCTTTTGGGCATAAGATTCAAAATTACTTATTAACAACTTTATTATTTCTATTTTCATGGAGGCATTCTACCACACCCACTAAAATCCACGCGCCTTTTTGAATGTGGATAACCTGGCCGAGGTTCCAGTCAACAAAAAACCACCAATCGGTGGCTTTTTGATATGTTGATCCCTCGACTACGCTTGGGATAGTTTTCTCAGAAGAAAACTACCACGCGAAGTGAGCAAAAGCCTTGTTGGCTTCGGCCATACGGAGAGTGTTTTCTTTCTTCTTGATTGCTTCACCTTCATTTTTAGAAGCGGAGATGATTTCATCAGCTAATTTTTTAGCGATCGGAGCACCTTTTTTCGAACGAGCGGCATCAATAATCCATTTCATTGAAAGAGCGGCTCGGCGTTCTGGACGAACTTCTACAGGCACTTGATAATTGGCACCACCAACTCTCTTTGATCGCACCTCCACCTTTGGAGCCGTGTTGGACAAAGCCAATTCGAAAACTTCTAGTGGATTTGGATTTTTAGTCTTTTCCTTAATTTCATCAAACATTGCGTATACGATTTTACGAGCAGTATTTTTCTTGCCCTTCTCCATAATATAATTTACGAATTTGCTGACTTTAACAGAATTGTAAGTCAGATCTGGAACGATAGCTGGTTTGGTTTTTAGTTTTCTTCGCATAGGATTTATTATTTAGCAGACTTTGGCTTTTTAGCACCGTATTGGCTACGACCCTTCATTCTTTTCTCTACACCGGTAGCATCAAGCACACCGCGAACAATAGTATAGCGGAGACCGACGTCCTTTACTCTTCCACCTCGAAGCATAACCACTGAGTGCTCTTGCAAATTGTGACCCATGCCTGGGATATAGGCGGTCACCTCCATACCGTTGGTCAAACGAACACGGGCAATCTTTCGAATAGCGGAGTTTGGTTTCTTGGGAGTCTTGGTCGTCACCTTCACACACACCCCTCTTTTAAAAGGCGCATTGTAATAAGTCGGACGATTTTCTAGACGATTAAAACCTTTAGTCAAGGCAATAGACTTCACTTTGCGGGGTAAAGATTTTCGGTTCTTCTTAATTAATTGATTGATGGTTGGCATTTTTAAATATAATTAACAAACTAACTGTAACTCCGTTCGCTATAAACGTTGGGTGCAATATACTATATAGATAAGAAAAAAGCAACTAAACAAACAGATTAAATAACCAAGAGACAATATCACTGACAATCCAACCGAAAAAGACGATAAAGACAATCAGAACAAACAGACCGTAGCGTTCCATAGAGATGACAAACCGCTCATAACGATCAGGAAGAAAAGCTATCAGGATTTTTGAACCATCGAGCGGTGGAATGGGGACGAGATTGAAAACCATCAGAACCAAATTCAAAAAGATAATATACTTGATAAGGTATTGAGCGGGAGCAGATAAGCCTAGGTTTTGATGAAAATTTAAAATTAAAGCAAAGAATAAAGCAATCAAAAGATTGACAATGATACCCGCAATCGAAACACAAAATTCGCCCCAGCGTCTGTTTCGAAGATTATAAGGATTGTAAGGAACGGGCTTGGCCCAACCGAGAATAAAACTCGAACCAGAGATCACCAAAACCAATGGTAAAATAATTGAACCAAATAAATCGATATGCTTGATTGGATTTAAGGTCAAACGACCCTGATTTTTTGCGGTCGGATCACCAAACAGATAGGCCGTGGCACCATGAGCCACTTCATGAGCCATCACCGAGACAATCAAGATCGCTAATTGAAAAATTATATTGATATCCATATTTTAGTTTACAAAATACTTTTACTATGATAGCATAGCACAACTAAGTAAATATAAGAAAAAACATGGCAAAAGTCTGTGCAATTACAAAAAAGGGATCAATCGTTGGTGGTGGTTATTCAAACCGCACTCGTGCGACAAAATTTAATCCAACTGGGATGGTCCGAAAATATGTCAATCTTCAGAAAAAGAAGATTTATGTTCCGGAATTAAAAAAGACTTTCATCTTGACTCTTTCGACTCGAGCAATAAAAACAATTCAAAAGAATGGCGCCTATGCCACTCTCAAAAAAGCAGGAGTGATAAAATAAGCAAGATAAGAAAAAAGAGCGGCTCGCAGGAGCCGCTCTTTTCCTATGGCCGCACCTCAAAGGGTTGGTTCCTTCCAAAGAGGACTACGATCATAGGGCTCGCTCTCGACTTCCTCAAAGATCTTCGTTGTGGTCGGTCCGGATCCGCCGAAGGGGTAGACAACGTAGTCAACCCCCGACAAATCGCGAATAAACCAGGTGTTAATTCCCATCTTGATGATCTTCTCGCTCACTTTGAGAAGCCGACGTTCGTCGGTCTCGACGGACGGATCCGCTCCGCCCGGCATCGCGATCACCATGCTGGCCTCGGCATCCACACTCTTGGTCTGGTAGAGCTGGCCGTAGATCGGATTCGTGGCGCCTGACGGAGTCGCCACTTTTGTTGCAGACATTGTCGGCAACTTCAGGTGGCTCAAATCCACTTTTCCGTTGAGTAAACCGATAGCCAGAAATGCTCCGATTATCCCAAACAGAAACAGAAGGAGTCCTCCGCGAGCCGAACCGGACTTGCTGTTATTCATATTCATCCTGACCTTCAGGGTTAACTAACACACGAGATTTAAGCTTTCCGTGTACTATTATACACCCAAAAGATTTAAAAGTCAAGCTCAAGATTTTTACCATCAGATTCAAAGATAATACTTCCCTCACCCATTGTTTTTAAGATTGTAGTATTAAACTTGTTTAGGGTTTCGATTACTTCAGCATTTGGATGACCATAACGATTCTTTAGCCCCGCTGAAATGATAGTATAAGTTGGTAAAACTGTGCCGACAAATAATTCTGAGCTCGATGTTTTTGAGCCATGATGCCCGGCTTTTAGGACATCGCTTTTCAAACTTGAACCCAGTTTATCAACCAAAATCTTTTCCACTGAAGCCGGTGAGTCTCCCGTCAAAAGAAAGGAATTCTCTCTATATACCAATTGTCCGACGACTGATGAATCATTAGTCTCCCACCCAGCGGTATCACGATCAGGAAAAAGAATCTTGAATTCAGTATTTAAGGCTAAACCAAGATTTATCGGTGAAGTAATAATTTCTTCTTTAATATTTTTGCTTTTGATAATCTCCTCTAAGGCCAAATAGACGGCAGAGCTGGACGTGGCGTTGCTTCTAATAAATAGATCGACGTCGTATCTTTCGAGAACTGACACTAGACCACCAATGTGATCTTGATCAGCATGAGTCGCAACGATGACATCAATGGAACGATCATAAAACGGCATCACCTTCCCTAGTTCACGTAAAACGGAATTGTTCATCCCGCCGTCAATCAGCATTTGCCGACCGTTTGGAGCTTTGATAAAAATCGCGTCTCCCTGTCCGACGTCTAGAAAGGCTACTGTCAGTTTCGCCTCAGTTAAATAGTAAAGGTAAGAAAAAATCACCACATTACAGATAATCAAAAGTATTGAAATAATTATAGTGAGATTTTTTTTCATTGGCTATTTAGGAAGTCTGATTATATAATGAATATCTATTAGAAAAAACTGTGGATAAATAACAATAAAAAAATATATGAAATATGAAGAAAAAAAGTTTAACCTTCCGACCCTAAATGGCATCTCTGAGAAAACGATAACTGAGCATTTAAAGCTGTATGCTGGCTATGTCAAACACTTAAATCTGATCCACGAAATTGTCGAGAATCCAGACAATCCAGAATACGCAAGACGTGAAGCTTATCGTCGCCAAGGCTTTGAGTTCGGTGGAATGAGAAATCACGAGTATTATTTTTCCTTACTTGAAGGCGGTCCAAAACCCCTGCCAGAGGATTCAGCTTTATACAAGAAGATCATCGAGCAACGCGGATCACTCGAAAAATGCTTAGAGACTTTTAAAAAATTAACTGTAACTCGCGGACCTGGTTGGGCGATGCTTGGTTACGACAAAGAAACTGACAGACTGATTCAGTACTGGGTTGATGAACAACACTCGGGGCATTTGCCTGGAGTATCCCCCATCATTGCTTTAGATATGTGGGAACATGCTTTCTATTTGGACTATGTGACGGCTGATAAAAGCAAATATGTTGACGCTTTCTTTGCTAATTTAAATTGGACAGTGGCGGAGAAATTTTTCGAGAACGCCAAATAACTATTAGAAAAATAAAGTAGATTATTAAAACCAAACTAAGTGGAAAGTTTTTTAAATTGAAAGAAGAATAAGGAAAATTAGCCGACCAATTAATAATTTTTAAAATATAAGAGAGACAGAGAGAAGAAATTAGGGCGAACGGCCAGGCTAAAATATTGGAGACTAAAGCCGTCATACCCGTCAGAAAGCCAGTTAGCATGACAAAGGGAATGATGGGCAGGATTAAGACGTTGGCTGGTAAAGCAACGAGAGAGACCAGACCAAATTTGTAAAAAATAAAAGGGAGGACGAATATTTGTGTTGATATAGTTGCCAAAATCAATTCTTTAAATTTGTATTTTGGAGTAATAAAAGAAAATCTTTTTTCTAGAATTGGTGAAACTAAAATCAAAGCGAGGGTAGAAAGAAAAGAAAGTTGAAAAGAAATATCGAAAACCAAAATCTTGGGATTGTGTAAAATCATAAAAAAACCAGCGAGCAACAAGGCGCGGGTTACATCATATAGTCGGCCAGTAGCTTTGGCTAAGAGAACAAGCAAGGCCATGATCGAAGCCCGCATGACCGTCGCCGAACCACCAGTCATAATCGCAAACAAAAAGATACCGAGGGCGCCGGCTCCGATCGCTCCAAATCTAGGTAGGAAAGATAAACTAGCCATGATTCCCTCTGCAACGATCGTGATATTGTAACCTGACAATGCGACGATATGGGAAACTCCCGCTTTTTGAAAATCGGTTTGTAGGTCCGAGCCAAGAGAATTTTTGGCACCGAGCAAGAGACCAGCCAAAAGAGACGATTCAGGCTCTTTAATCAAAGCATTAATCTTTTTAATAAAAAGATTCTTGAGAGCAAAAAGTTGTGTCCGAATAAAATTGCCATGTCCCGCTGAAATAATTTTTGTTTGCGCGAAACTGACTTTGTAAAAAATATCGTCTTTGGCGAGGAAACCAATATAATCAAAAGCACTTCCATTATCGGTAGTGAAATTTTCTGGTACTTCCAATTTGCCTTGTACTTGAACTAGATCACCATAATTTGCAACCGGGAAAAAATTTGTACTCACTAAGACTTTTCCTTCAACCTCTATTTCATCTATTTTATTTACCTCAATGACCAAATCAACACTGTTTTCTTTCAAACCTGGTTCGCTCGCGACAGTCCCTGTCAAAATTATTTTCTGTCCGACGAATTGTGAAATCGGGTCATCTAGTGATTTAAAATCTTTTATTTCATAGCGCAAAATTCCTAAACTCAACGCCAATAGAAAAATAGAAATCAAAATTATTCTGGTTTTATTCTCATCTTCAGTCAAAAATCTACCAAAGAAATAAATCGCAGTAGCAAGAATTAAAATAAAAGCACCAATAGAAAATCCGAGCTTGATGAATGAGCTGATCAAGACCCCCAGACTAAAACCAGCGACGAGTGAGTAGAACACCAGAGAATCCTAATAGAAAAAAGACTGATGAACAACTGTGGATAAAAACTAGTGTCCCCAGGAAGCAATTATTTCTTTTTCGTGTTCTGGACTAAGGGCTTTTTGGTATTTGACACCTTTGACTCCCTTAACCCTTTTTTCACATTCTGGCCAGGTTTGATCTTGATAAACGACACCATTTACCAGACTGAGATAAGAATAAGCTTTTTGACCAGAGCTGCTTTTTTTAGTTTTCTTTTCGGTCGAATGTCCTAAATCTAAGATATTAATTTTGTAGTCAGATAAAGGACCAGCATACAATTTTACTTTTTCACCACCCGCCAAGGCCGAAGCAATTTCATCACAGCGCTCATTCCCCGCCACACCAATATGCCCACCGACATAATTCCATTTTATTTTTTTATTTTGTGAAACAGTTGAAAGTTTCACCCATAAATCTTTATTCAAAACTTCGGTTTTAGTTTTAGTCTGCCAATTATTTTTCTGCCAGCCATGAATCCAACTGGTCATACCATTGATAACATATCTTGAATCAGTATAAACAAGGATTTCTTTCTTTTCTTTTTTGATTTCAGTCAGGGCTTTAAGAACCGCTGATAATTCCATCCTATTATTCGTCGTATCTTTTTCAAAGCCGCCAAGTTCTTTGACTTTTTCATTAGAAACAATCACCGCACCCCAACCGCCTGGTCCAGGATTACCTTTGGAAGCCCCGTCCGAAAAGATTGTAATTTGATTTGGCATAAGATGATTATATTACAAATGGCACAATATCCACAATCCTCAACCGAAGTTCATCAAAACCGCGGAAGGTGGATTTCTCGAAATTTGCGAGCAGTTCTATATGATCGCCGTTTTTCAACTCCCGACCAAAAGTATCAGTTTTCATGAAAAAACCAATCGCTTTAATGTTTCGTCCGCGGGAATTTTGGAAAATAAGTTCCAAATGATTATTTTCTTTACCAAACATTTTCACATTTTCGATTTTTATTTTCTCAAACAGAAAAAGTGGTTTGGGATTACCAACACCGAAGGGCGACATCCTTTCAATTAATCGATAATTTTCACTACTGACTTGATCAAGGTTAATCTTCATATCTTCATTCTGGATTTCAGCCTGAAAATTACCATCTTTAGTTAATCTCTTATAAGCCTCATTTAACTTTTCCTCGAGTAAATGAACTTTTTCTTGAATCACCGCAAAGCCACCAGACATGGAATGTCCACCGAATTCTCCGAGTATTCCCGTCTCAACTTCTCGCATCAAAGCCACCAAATCGACACTGCCATCGGAACGACAGGAACCTTTCAAGATATTCCCTCCGTCGCGACCCCATAAAAAAACTGGGCAACCATGATCGTCTTTTAAGGAATTGGCGACGAGACCAAGCAAAGATGGTTTCCAATCGGGATTACCAATCACCAAAACTTTCTTTTTCTCTTCTCCATCCGCTAATCTTTTTTCAATTATTTTTTTTATCTCTTTCGCCATCGCCGCCACCACACCCTTTCTCTCACTGTTTATCTTGTCCAGATGTCTGGCAAAAATGTCGGCTTGCGCTTCATCTTGAGTCGAAAAAAGATTAAAAGCATCTTCGGGATTGCCCATTCGCGAGGCGGCATTAATTCTGGGAGAAATGGTAAAGCCAATATCGTCTTCAGTAATTAAATTTTGATCAACTTTCAACAAGCGTAGGAGTTTCATTAAACCGATCCTTGGCGATTTGCGCAAAACTTTCAAACCATATGTGGCTAATGCTCTGTTTTCTCCAATCAGAGGAACCATGTCAGACAAAGTCGCGATGCCAACCATATCCAAAAACCATTTTTCAGCCCCTTTTTTCAAACCAAAATCTTTTTTTAAAAGAATTGCCTGCACAACTTTGTAAATCACCCCGCAGCCACATAAATTTTTAAAGGGATAATCACAATCTTCCCGTTTTGGATCAATAATGGCAAAAGCCTTGGGTAACTTTTCAGGTGGTAAATGATGATCAGTAATAATCAAATCAATACCAGCTTTTTTGATTGCTTCAGCTTCTGCTGTGTCGGCAATACCACAATCAATTGTGATGATCAGATCAACTTTTTGTTTAGCGAATTCTTTAACAGCCTCGTGATTAAGACCGAAACCTTCATTGTGCCGGTGAGGAATATAATTGGTAAAGTTTTCATAACCAATTTTTATAAATAAATCGTGGAGAACTACTGCTCCAGGAATACCATCAGCATCATAATCGCTATAAATAACTGTTTTTTCTTTTTTCTCAACTGCCAATAAAATACGCTCAACCGCTCGGTCCATATCTTTAAGTAAAAATGGGTCGAGTACATCACGATCATAATCTGGATTCAAAAATTTCTCGATTTCACTTTCATCCGTAATTCCCCTCTTTTCCAATAAAACTCGTAAAAATTCTGGGTATGGCATAGAGCTGATTATATGCTAAAATAAGCCAATGAACAAAGACCCCAACTGCATCTTTTGCAAAATCATCGCCAAAGAAATCCCGGCGACTATTTTATTTGAAAATGAAAATTTGATTGTGTTACAAGATATAAAGCCATCCGCACCAATCCACCATTTAGTTATTCCAAGAGACCACATACAATCAGTTGCACATTTAGAAGAAAAAAATAAAGACTTGATCGGTGAAATATTTTTAATCGCCAATGAAGACGCCAACAAGGTTGGCTTAAAAGGTTATAAAACAGTATTTAATGTCGGACGAGACGGCGGACAAGTGATTGATCATTTACACCTACACTTACTTGGAGGTTGGAGTAAAAGAGAAGATATCGAGAAAATGCCTAGTCCGAAGTTAGACAAATAATTATTCAATATTCTTCAACAACTCGCTGAATTTTTTGGAGTTTAGGCTAAGGTGACCGACGAGGAGACCCTGGACTTCACCGAGGTTAATTAAATCTTTGGCGTTGTCTGGACTGACCGAACCACCATATAAGATTGGGATACTAGTGCCAGAATCTTGACCATACATTTCCACTAAAATCTTTTTAATAAAAATAGAAATCTCGTGCAAATCGGTTGGTTTCATCGCCTCATCATCACCGCCACCAATCGCCCAAACTGGTTCATAGGCAATGATTAACTTTTTTAAATATCTTTTTTGAATTTTTCCTAGTGAATTTATAATTTGCTCTCGCAAAAACATTAAATACTCCCCGTGATCATCACGAGATTTTTCACCGAGACATAAAATCACTTTGAGGCCGGCTTTTAATGAAGCAATGACTTTTTGAGCAATCAAGATATCAGTTTCACCTAGCGCTCGTCTTTCGGAATGACCGATGATGACATATTCGACACCGGAACTCGTCAGCATTTTGGGTGAGACCTCACCAGTGAAGGAGCCAGCCTGCTCAATTGAGGCATCTTGACCACCAAACGCCACGACTTTTTGATGTTTGTGAGAGAAATCGGTAAGCCAAGGATACGGAATACACAAAACTGTTTTCACTTTCTTGGCCTGGCTTGCTACATGAACAGATTCTTGGAATAATTTATCGGCTTTTTCATAGGTATCCGGGTTCATTTTCCAATTAGCGACCAGTAGGACTTTATTCTTTTTCATAAGGAGAATTATAGCATTAAATATGCTAAAATATAATTAGAAATTATGTCGCGCATTTCATTCCCCAAAAACAAAAAAGGGTTCTCTCTGATTGAAAGTATCATCGCGATTGCGATTTTTGCTCTATTATCTGGAGTAATTTATCAAACTTCCGCTCTATTGACCAAAGGCATCGGCGCCTATCGAGAAAGTATCGCCGTTTCCAGTCTGGCCAGCCAATACATGGAAATTATCCACAATCTTCCTTATTCATCGATTGGTACAGTTAGTGGTAATCCCCACGGCACCCTACCCGACGAGCTTAGCAATGCCACCACTACGATCAACGGCTCAATCTATCAAATCTATTATGTCGTGAATTATATTGATAATCCTGCTGACGGCACGGCTTTGGCAGGGACGGATTTTGCTTCAAATGATTATAAACAAATAAAATTTTATGTTAAAAATCTAAACACCGAAAAAATATATAATTTCCTGACCAATATCGCCCCAAAAGGTTTGGAAAATTTGGATAGCGGTGGAGCGCTCGTGATTTCGATCCTTGATTCAGTTGGACAGGCGGTGCCAAATGCCAATGTAGAAATTTCAAACACGATTTTGTCACCAAATATTAATCTATCGAGAATGACCGACAGTAGTGGCCGTTGGATTGAAGTCGGTCTGCCAAATAGTGTCGAGGGTTATCATATCGCTACCACCAAGACTGGCTATTCCAGCGATCAAACCTATCCCATCACGATTAATAATCCCGATCCCATCAAGCCAGACTCAACTGTTGTGAACGGTCAGATTACTGAAATCAGCTTGAGTATCGATCAATCTAGCGACTTATCTTTTCAGACCCTGAATCAAAGTTGTGAGCCACTCGCTAATATCGATTTATCAGTTCAAGGAGAAAAATTGATCGGTCGACCAGCTGTTTTGAAGTTTGATAATAATTACTCTTCAAACTCATCAGGGATTGTCGCCTTAAATAATATTGAATGGGATAATTATTTTTCTGATTTAGTGGAAGATACTTATATGATCTATGGTTCTTCACCAATTCAACCAATCACCGTTTCACCAAATACCGAACAAAATATTTCTCTAATTCTTGGACCAAAAACTGACCACGCTCTCTTAACAATAGTCCGCGACAGCGCGACGGGTAATCCAATCGAGGGAGCAACTGTCACACTCGAAAACACTAGTCCAAACTTTGATCAAACAAAAGTTACTGGTGGCAGTATTTGGTCCTCAAACAGTTGGTCGGGAGGGAGCGGACAAACAAATTTTGTCGTGACTAATAAATATTTTGCTGACGACGGGCAAATCAGTACGGACATAGTACCAGAGGCTTTAAGATTATTGAGTTATGATCAAGGAGTGACTTATGCTTCGAACGGAGCTTTAATTTCTTCCATTTTTGATACCGCCACCGCCTCGACTTCTTATGCCACACTGAGCTGGCAACCAACTTCGCAAGATCCAGAAACGTCAATAAAATTCCAAATTGCTACGGCCGATGAAAATACTGCGACCACCACTTGGAATTTTATTGGTCCTGACAGCACCACCGAAAGTTTTTACACTTCATCTGGGACAGCCATTAATAATCCATCAGCTAGGTATATTCGTTATAAAGTATATCTACATACTGATAATCCAAATAAAACCCCGGCCCTTACTGGCGTTAATATAAATTATATTTCAGGTTGCTTTACGCCAGGACAAGTCTTTTTCCCAAGTCTGGTATCAGATCTGGGTTATCAACTAACAATTAGTGCCGATGGTTATGTCAGCCAGAATATTAGTAGCTTGGAAATTAGCGGTTACACGACTGAAGAAATCTTGTTAAATAAAATATGATCTGGAAATTAGAACAAAAAAATAGAGCCTTCACTCTAGTCGAAACAATCGTCACAATTGCGATTTTTACTATTCTAGCGATGGGTGTGACGACTTTGTTTACGCATATTTTCGTCGACTCCCGAAACAAAAATTTGACCTTAGATGATCTCGATCGCACCAGACTCATCGCTAATACTTTCACCAATGAAATCCGCATTGCCTCCGTCGGCAATGATGGAGCCTATCCGATCACCCAAGCCGACGATACTGAAATTATTTTTTATTCGAATTATAAACAAGCTGATGGTATTGTCGCCCGTTTTCATTATTATCTATCAGATCAAACTTTGTATAAGGGAATCACCTTGCCGACCGGCGACCCTCTCATCTATCAAGGTGCCCCCGAATCAATCAAATCGGTCCAAGAAAATATCGCTACCACCAGTTTACCAATTTTCTTTTATTATGACGGCGATTATACTGGCAGTTCCACTCCGCTCATTCAACCAGTTAACATTAATGATATTAAATATGTCCGCATCGACATCATGGGAGTCAGTGCGGGATCATCAATTCGTAATCTAAAAGAAAATTTAGGAAATTAAAAAATGAAAATTAAATTTAGAAAAAATAATCAGGCCGGCTACACCATTGTCTATCTTCTGGTAATTATTTTTATTTTCTCAGTGATGATGTTTCCCATCATTGACGCTCTAACTATTCGCTTGCGAGTAATTCGCTCGGGAATTGATAAGGAGCAAGCTTTGCAAATCGCCGATGCCGGAATAAATTATTATCAATGGCGCCTGGCGCATTTTCCAACTGATTATCAAGATGGTACTGGTGAAGCTGGTCCATATCTCCATGACTATATTGATTTCGACACCCAAGAAACTGTCGGCCAGTTTAGCTTAGAAATCACTCCGCCAGAAATTGGCTCCACCATTGTCACGATTGAATCCACCGGTTGGACCAATCATAATCCCAATGTTAAAAGAACAGTCACGGTTCGCTATGGTGTGCCGTCACTCGCTAAATATTCTTTTCTCAGCAATGCCGTTGTCTGGATTGGTGATACCGAGTCAGTAACGGGAGAAATGCAAAGTAACAACGGTATTCGTTTTGATGGTACAGGTAATGCTCCGATCCAATCGGCCAAAGAAACTTATACTTGTTCCAGTGGTCAAGGTAGCCCCTGCCCCACTACTCAAAACGGAGTTTGGGGAAGCGCAACGCAAGCGGTGAAAAACTTTTGGCAATTTCCAGTACCGGCTGTTGATTTTTCTTCTTTAACTGCCGACTTAGCTGATATGAAAAATCTCGCCGAAGATGCAGGTATCTATCTTCCCCCATCCAACAAAAAAGGTTATTCGCTGGTCTTTAATGCCGACGGCACAGTTAGTGTCTATAAAGTGACCAGTGTCAGCGCCCATGCGACGGGCCGAGATGTGAACGGCGTCTATCACAGTGAAGACATCAATTATAATAATCGTGATTTACAATTTACTCAAAATATTCCTGATAACGGCATAATTTACATCGAAGACAAAACTTGGGTGGAAGGAATAGTAAACGGTAAGGCGATGGTGACGGCCGCAATCTTGCCTTACTCTGCCTCTATCGCTCCGACTATTTATATTCCCAACAATATTACCTATTTAGAAAAAGATGGAACTCACACTCTCGGTCTCTTGGCCCAAAAAGATCTTGTTATCACCTATGGAGCTCCGACTGATTTAGAAATTAATGCCGCTTTAATCGCGCAAAACGGCAGTACGCAATTTTTCTACTACCCTGGTAATATTAAAAATTCCATCACGGTTTACGGTTCAATCATGACTTACGGCCAGTGGACTTGGTCCTGGGTGGACAGCTCGGGTGCAGTCACTTCTGGCTATCAAAACACCAATTCTGTGTATGATAAAAATCTTTTGTTCAGCCCACCCCCTAGTTTCCCTCTCTCGTCTTCAGGTTATCAACAAATCGATTGGAGGAGTAATTAACCTCCCACCACTTCAAGACAACCTCCCCTAACCCCTCCTTAACTAAGGAGGGGAAGAGAAAGAAAATAGCCTTAGAAATAGGGCTATTTTTGTATTTGCTTGACTTTTGGGTTTAAATATGCTAGTATTATAGGTAGCTACGAAACAGCACACAACAGAGAGCTCTGTACGGGAGATACACAATGCACACGGCGATTGTAATCATTCTTGTGGTAGTTCTTGGGGGACTGATGGTCATCGATGCGACGATCACGCTGGCAAACAAAACCATCATCAAAAACCAAAGGAAAATTATCGAACTCCTGGAGGAGATCAAGGGTAAGGGTTGAAACCGCCAGCAAGCGGAACAAAAAGAGAACTGGGCGCTTGCAGAGGCGGTTTTCTTTTGCTTAATTTTTTAACTCTTCGACAATTTTTAAGACAACCTCATCAATATTTTTATCAACCTCATCATTCCAAAATCTAATTACTTTTATATCCAGACTTTCAAAATACTCCGTTCTCTCTTTATCATACTCTTGATTTTCTAAGTGTTGATTACCATCGAGTTCAACCACTAACTTCTTTTCTGCACAATAAAAATCGGTGATAAAATGACCGATGCTGTGTTGCCTCCTAAAACCATAACCCAGATTATTATTTCTTAATCTACTCCAAAGTATTTTTTCATGGGGTGTTGAAGTCTTCCTTAAATCCTTTCTGACCTGTCTAAAATATTTTAAATTATGAACATGTCTGATCATGGCGCATAGATTCTACCAAAGAACACAACCTCCCTCAATCCCTCCTTAACTAAGGAGGGAAGGAGGCCCAACTCAAACTGCGTTACTCTTTCACCTCCCCTCCTCAGCTGAGGAGGGGCTGGGGGAGGTTGGAGGAGTAATTAAATACTATCCATCACCGAGTAGATTGGCGTGACCATCGAGAGAGCAAAGAAACCGACCGCGGCACCAATGATTACCATCAAAATTGGTTCGATAATAGTTGATAAATCTTTGGTTCTTTCTTCCACATCGTTTTCATAAAAAACAGCTACTTCCCCAAGCATCGAAGCCATATTACCAGTTTCTTCACCCACACTCATCATTTCACCAACGAAGGTTGGATAATAAACCGCATTATTCATAAAAACGCTCGAGATCGGCTCACCTTTTTCCACCACCGCAATTGCTTCTTCAATCACTTTTCGATAGAAATGATTACCGACAATATCTTTGGTGATGCGCAAGGATTCGGCAATCGGCACACCAGCAACCAACAGCGATGAGAGGGTTCGAGACACTCGAGCGGCATTGGCTTCCCTGATCAGGTCACCAATCAAAGGCAATTTGATAACTATCACGTCTCGCAATCTTTTGCCGATAGCTGTTTTGCCAGAGAAATAAAAACCGAGGACAATTACGATCAAAATTAAAATAGTCAGAAACCAATGACCAGTTAGAAAATCACTAATAAAAATAATTATCTTGGTACTCATCGGCAATTCGGTATTTAATTCCTTGAAAGTCTCAGTAATTCCCGGCACCACAAAAATAAACATTAAAATACCGACCACGATCATCACGGAAATAATGACGGCAGGATAGATCATCGCCCCTTTTACTTTCTTTTGTAATTTATAAGTCTTGTCCATTTGTAAGGCGACATTGGCCAAAGATTCCGATAAATTTCCGCTTTCTTCGCCCGCCTTGGCCATTGAAATAAACAAATTAGAAAAAATATTTGGATAAATTTTCAGCGCTTCACTTAAGGTCTTACCCTTTTTTATTTCCAAATTAATTCCTTCAATAGTGGTTTTGAAGCGACCCTCTCTGCTTTGACGTTCGATAACCGACAGCGCACGACTGAGTGACAGACCAGCCTTGGTCATAGAAGATAAATTTTTTGCAAAAGAAATTTTCTGGGCGGTCGAGATATTTCCCAAGAAACTAAAGACTTTATAAAAATATTTCTGCCATTTTACTTGGCCGATTTCTACGGCTGAAATCAACATTGCACCGTCAGCTTTCAGTTCATTATACAAACTAAATTTACTCTGGGATTCTTGAATTCCCTCATACTTTTCGCCATTATTTCTGATTGCCTTAAATTTAAACTTCATTTATTCAGAAATTACTCGCAAAACCTCTTCGATCGTCGTTACTCCTTGCACCGCTTTAAAAATACCATCTTCGAGCATGGTCATCATACCCTCTTTTTTGGCTTGCTCGTTTATGACACTATCTGGCTCACCTTTGACCACCAAATCTTTGACCGTTGGAGTCATTTTTAGGACTTCATTAATACAAACTCGCCCACTGTAACCATCTTTTGATTCGGTCGATTCTTTGGGTTTGTAAAACGGAATCGTTTCAAAAGTATCTTTTTCGTCAACCACTTTTTCTTTTTTCAAGAAAGTCAAAACTCGATCTAAATCAATAGTTTTTGATAGAGAAGCAATTTCGGATTTAGATAAGAAATATTTTTCTTTTTGACCGCTCAATTTTCGCAATAAACGCTGAGCAATAATCACTTTGGCTGTTGAGACAATCAAAAACGGCTCGATTTTCATATCAATTAAACGGGGCATAGCACCCGCCGCTGAATTGGTGTGTAAAGTCGAAAGCACTAAGTGACCAGTCAAAGCGGCGTTGATGGCCAAGGACGCTGTCTCATTGTCACGAATTTCTCCCACCATGATAATGTCAGGGTCCTGACGCACTAGGGAGCGCAAACCATTGGCAAAAGTGAAACCGATTTCGGGTTTAACCTGGGTTTGATTGATGCGGTTCATCTGATATTCTACCGGGTCCTCGATAGTTGAAATATTCACATCAGCAGTATTAAGAATGTCGAGTAAGGTGTAGAGAGTAGTAGTTTTTCCTGAACCAGTCGGACCAGTCGTCAAAATCAAACCGGTTGTCTGTTTGATAGCTTCATGTAAATCTTCGAGTGCCGCCCCGTGAAAACCCATCGCTTCCAAAGTAAAGCCCGAAGCATTCTCGCGTAAAAGACGCATCACCGCCTTCTCACCGAAATAAGTTGGCAAAATGGAAACACGGAAAGAAACTTTCTCATCATTGATTTCAATTTTAAATCGGCCATCTTGAGGTAATCTTTTTTCATCCAATTTCAAGTTGGCTAAAACTTTGATACGGGCAATGATACTGGTCGCCACGCTTTTTGGTAAGACCATGGCGTCGTGCAAGATACCGTCAATACGATAACGGACTAATAATTCTCTTTCTAGAACCTCGATATGAATATCAGAGGCATTTTGCAAGATCGCATGTTTTAAAAGTGTGTCTAAAATTCTTATGACCGGTAAATCCTCCGCTAATTTTTTTAAATCTTCAGCGCCATTATTTCCGCCTCTTCCCTCAATCAAATTTTGTAGGGCGGTGGCATCCTTCTGGATAATCTCACCAAATTCCGCATGTAAACTTTTTTGATATTGAAGAAGGCCGCTTTTGATCGAGTCTCCGTCCGTCAATCTTGGTAAGATTTTCAGGCCGACTTTCTTTTTAATAAATTCAATCGATGATAAGTCTTTGGTATCAAGCATGGCCACTTCCAAAGTATCGCCAAGCTGACGGAAAGCGACCGCATTATTCTTTCGAGCAACTGGTTCAGGAATTAAGGCTAAAACCGCGGGATCAATTTTTTGATTTTTAAGACTGACAAAGGGAATACCGAGGACATAAGCCTCTGCGCGCCGAAAATCGTTCTCACTAATTTTGCCATTATTAATCAAAACATGCCCGGCGGTTAATTTATTTTTACTTTTACTAGCTTCGGCAACAGCTTGATCATAATCCGCCTCGGAAATTAATCCCGAGTCTAAAAGAAAATCTTTCAACTGCTTTTCTTGAACGATCATTTACAATTATTATACCGCAAATCTCCCGCTCAAGCAAAATAGAATCTATCTTTCGATGATCGCATCATCATCCTGCACTACCGTCGTCGTCGCGACATTAATACAGTTTTCAAAGACATTAGGGTTTAAAGTTGATGTCGCCACCTGAACAGACACTATCTTTTCTCCGACGGTAGTAAATATTTTACTTTGAGTGTTTGGTCTACCACTTGCATCTGTGTAAGTATTATCGCTCTTATTTGTGAATTTCCATCTTTTCTCCATGTTTTGAAAGTCTGGTAGGACTGTAGAACTTACCTCCCAAACAGTGTTAGTATTCAACATAACTGTGGAACTTGAAACTGGGGTGAGTCTGACCGAGCAGGCAACTGATGGAAGTACTATCTCATCGTCTGGGTAAATATAAATTCCTGTACCACAAACTGGTGAAGTACATCGGCTTGTTCTATTTCCCCCACCACCGTCATAGCTACTGACGGTACCTGAACAACCAACAGCAATAGAATTTCCTGCACTATCTCTGACTGTGGTCGTGGCGTAATAATTACTTCCGCCGGAATCATAACTCCTTGTAACCGATGTGACATTACCAGCGGTCGATGGGGCATTACTGAAATTCCAGGAATAACTATATGGAGCGACTCCACCTTTTACATCATAAACTGACCAAGTAACATCTAATGGCGCCTTACCGCTGGTAGGACTAACCCTGCAGGACGCACTGAGGCCTAGGTTCGGCGCACTACAAGCTGTAAAATCTGGAGCTTGATTTGGAGCTTTTACATTACACCTCCACCACCATTTATTATCTGATCGTAAAGCGGCTGCTTGCACCACCTCTGAATCTGTACCACACAAATAATTTGCTGGAGCGGTTGCTGTTGGCGTACTAGTAGCTGAGCCACAAGTACCATATAAGACTGGGGCGTAACAAGAAACTACTGAGGTGCCTTGGGTACAAGTCCAGTTCCATTTTGCATTGGCAACGGTTGGTGTATTCGGACTACCAATATTACATGGAATGGTGATGGCACTCGCAGTTGAAAAACTGGAAGTAGAGATACGATAATCAGACCAACCACAGGAAGCTACCGTACCAGAACTCGTATTTTTAGTGGCCGAACAATAATCGTGCAGACCACCCTCACTACGACAAGTCCAGGTCCAACCATTACCGGCGCTTTGAAAATTCCACAATAGAGCATGAGTACATAAATCTGGAGAACTGCTTAAACTACTTAAAGTTTGGCCGTCATATGTCGGATTACAAACTCCTCCTTGTGGGGCGGTACACCAAATCGCTGGGCCGGTTGCTACCGCTGATGAAGCCGCGCAATGATATCCTTCCGAAGTAACCATCGAGGCTTCGTACCAATCATGATTAGTTGTAAGTGGAGCAGTTACTCGATACGGACCAAAAGTAGTCGATTCCCAAATGTGTCCCAAATCATTGACGTAAACCGAACCCAAAGATTGACCGGCCATTCTTATTTCTCCAGCATATTCAACCCCGTTACGACAAGTCGGACAAGAAGCCGTTCCCATCATTTCAATAACGGCGGTGGCTGGACAAGTACCCTGATTGCCACTTGGTCGCATGGTAAACCAAACTGTCGAGATCGTCTGTTCTTTATCAGCAAAAACTTTTGTCACATCAAAGAGGGAAACCAAAACCGACACGACAATTGAGAGGATTAAGAAAATCACACCCAAGACTAAATTAATTTTTCTTTTATTTTTAACATAGACCGCGAGCAAAATCAGAGCGATCATTCCCAAGATAATTCCCGACCAAGTTAAAATATCCTCTAGTTTATTTGACTGAGAATAAACCTTGGCCTGAGTCAGCTCGATTTTTTTGGATTCAAAGACTTCGCCGTTTGCCTTATCTTTAAAATTTAGGGTTAAAGATTTAATCATGGTTTTTTCTGGCATTTCAAATTCTGAAAAATCTGCCTGACTTAATTCAGACAGCATCACATCTTGAGAAAAACTCACCAACTGACCATCAGATTTTTCAAAGACAGCTTCAACGGTTCCCTGTTGTCCAGCAGTCCACTCAAAAGCAATGGTCTCGACATTCAAATCAACCTTCTGATTTTTTTTGTAAAAATTTGTCTGGGTTTGCACGTCACCGATTCTGGCCATAAAACCTTGAACCCACCAGCGAGCGATAATTTTATTTGCTACAACTTCACCTTTATTATTTTTTATTATCACTTCGACTTGATAAGGAAAGGGCTTTATTCCCGACCAAGGTTTTAAATCTATTTTGACAATATTACCTGAAACAACAAGTGGTAGTGCTGAATATTCATAGACCGGCTTGTCAGATTCTAATGAAAATACTTTTGTCTCAGCTGTATATTTCAAACCAGAATCAAGAGCTTTTTTCAAAGCAACATTTTTATCTAAGGATATAACAATAGATGGAGTCTCGGTTTTATCAATCAACTGCCCCGCCATGAGAAAATCATCGCCCTTGGAAGTTCTAAAGCTGGCTTCGATTTGACCAAGAAAAGACCCTGATCCCTTTAGGGCAATAGGCGATTTCGTATAATCGAGGCCAATATTTTTATACTCGCGATCAGAAACGACAAAACGCACAAAATAATTACCAGAAACTAGACTAGGTGGCAAGATATACGAAACCTTTCCAGTCATTACCTCACTTGGTGCAATTTTACTTACAATTCCCGTCGTGTTGGTAACATAGGTAAGCGGTGAGAATAGGTCGCCCTCTGTCGCCAATTTGTCACCACGATAAATTTCCAGACGGTATTCCAAATTGTCAATAAAAACTGAACGATTGTTAACTATTGAATAATCTAAATTTAATTCTATAGTAGTTGTAGACACCTCAGTAATAGATACGGTGAGGGGTGGGAGATTACTGTCGGCCAAGCAAGTCGAGGTGACAGTAAGCAAGAATAGAGCAGACAAAACTAGAAGAAATTTTTTCATATTTAAATTATTTTATAAAATATTATGACTAAATTATATCACCATAAGGATTTGACAGCAACAATAGATTTGCTATAATAGATAAATGATGTAGTTCGCCCAAAAGCGGACTTATTTTTTACCAAAATTATCGTTAATAAAATAAAAATATGGTTGATTTAAAAGTCTTAAACGCGGTTTTAGAACAATTAGAACAAGAGCGCGGAGTGCCAAAAGAGAAAATGATCGAGGCGATCGAAATGTCTATGGCTACCGCTTATAAAAAAGAGTATGGCAAACGCGGACAAATTATCCGTGCCAAATTTGACTTGAATACCGGAAAAACCGAATTTGAACAAGTAAAAGTCGTCGTGGAGAAAGATAAAGTCGTCATGCGTGAAGAAAATGAGATCAAAGAATACGTTCCGGAAAAAGAAGATGATGAGGTAGTATATTTCAATCCCGAGCATCATATTCTGTTAGAAGACGCTCAAAAGATTAAAAAAGGAGTCAGCGCCGATGAAGAAATTGTCTTCCCTTTGGAAGCTAAAGAAGATTTCAGCCGAATTGCGGCTCAAACCGCTAAACAAGTCATCATTCAAAAGCTTAGAGAAGCAGAAAAAGTCTCAGTTTTGGGTGAATACGGCAAAAAAGAGGGTGAAATTGTCACCGGTAGCGTTCAAAGAATGGAGCGGGGTAATATTTTCATCGATATGGGCCGAGCGACCGCGATTTTGCCTTATGAAGAGCAAATTCCTGGTGAAAGATACAAACAAGGCGAGCGAGTTCGCGCTTATTTATACCGTGTAGAAGAGACTCCAAAGGGTATTTTCCTAAAATTATCTCGTTCTCATCCAAAATTCCTCGAGGAATTATTCAAAAGTGAGGCGCCCGAAGTTGCCAATGGTACCGTGGTAATGAAAGCAATTGCGCGCGAGGCTGGTTCTCGTTCCAAAGTCGCGGTTTATTCTAGTGATGCTCACATTGATCCAGTTGGTTCTTTGGTTGGTCAGCGCGGTGTCCGTGTCGCGACCGTCATGAGTGAACTTGGTGGTGAAAAGATTGATATTATTGAATGGTCCGATGATGCCAAGAGATTCCTGGAAGATGCCCTGTCCCCCGCCAAAATATTAAATGTGGAAATGAATGAAGTCGAAAAGAAAGCGGTCATCGAAGTTTCCCCAGATCAGCAATCACTCGCGATCGGTAAGGGTGGCCAAAACGTCCGCCTCGCCGCTAAATTAACCGGCTGGAAAATTGATATTAAATCAAATCAGATTACTGAAGAAGCTGTGGCTGAGGAAGTGAAGTAAATCCACCACCTCCCCCTCGCCGACTCGGGTACTCCTCCTTAAACAAGGAGGAGAAAGGGGACCTAGAATTTTACGTTCCCTTTCCCCGCCTTGGTTAAGGCGGGGTGGCCATTCTGATGGACGGGGCGGTTGTGTTTTTTACATAAAAAAATAGGCGGGGTCGGTGCTCACAACACCTCCCCACCCTTTTGCGCCCTGGGCGCTCAGCACCCCTTCTTCGCCAGCATCCTAGCCGCCGCCCTGACAATCGATTGTGCCAGCGAATTGACCAATTCTTCGATGAAGTACAAGAACAGCCAGCTCACACACCAGAAGAAAACTCCGCTGAGACAACCGGACACCAAGAACGAGAGCGACATGCCAAAGTTCGCACCAACTGATTCAACGGAAACCAAGACGCCGCCAGTGGTCGTACGACTTGCTGCGATCGATGTCAATTCGTTCGCTAAGCAGAATGCGACCACACAAAACGCCATCACTATGGCGACAATTACCTTCCAGCTCTTCATCTGAATCCTCCAAGGTTAACTGCCCAACTGACAACGAACCAAAACTATTCAAATAGAAGTATAGCACCTTTAATTTTATTTGTCAACCCTATTTTTTCCCCATATTTTACGCTATAGTATCCTCTATCGTAGTTTATTTATTAGCGTTTATTAATAATTTAGATAAAAAGTATGAATAATTCTCTCATTTTTGCTTTGATCGGTTCGATTGTGGCTATCGCCTACGGACTTTTCTTGGCGAGAACAATTTTAAAAAAGAGCGCCGGTAATGAACGCATGCAAGAAATTGCCAAAGCGATTCAGGAAGGTGCCAGTGCTTATTTGAATAAGCAATACAAAACTATTGCCATTATTGCGGTTGTTTTGTTTTTAATAATCGGTTTTGTTAAACCACTTGGTTGGACCATGGCCATCGGCTTCGTCGTTGGTGCCGTTCTATCAGCCCTCGCTGGTTACGTCGGTATGAACGTTTCGGTTCGTGCCAATGTTCGCACAACTGAAGCGGCTAAGGGTGGCCTAGATCAAGCCCTATCTGTCGCTTTCAAAGGAGGAACAGTCACCGGACTTTTGGTGGTTGGTCTAGCTTTACTTGGCGTCACTGGCTTCTACATTTTAAGCAAAGGTAATGTCACCGCCTTAATCGGTCTCGGTTTCGGTGCTTCCCTTATTTCTGTTTTTGCTCGATTAGGTGGAGGAATCTTTACCAAAGCGGCCGATGTCGGCGCTGATCTTGTCGGAAAAATTGAAGCAGGAATTCCTGAAGATGATCCAAGAAATCCTGGCGTAATTGCTGATAACGTGGGAGACAAT
>JBAYUW010000012.1:0-17328 GCA_041674925.1 Minisyncoccota bacterium
CTTGAAAATTAATTAAAAACATATGAATAACAAAAACAAAAACACAGAATTCAATGATTTTGATGCCGTCTCGCTAAAGGTAGCGTCACCGGAAGTCATCAAGGGTTGGTCTTATGGTGAAGTGACCAGACCAGAGACTATTAACTATCGAACGCAACGTTCTGAAAAGAGCGGTTTGTTTGATGAAAAGATCTTCGGTCCGGACAAAGATTATGAATGTTATTGTGGTAAATACAAAGGTATTCGCTATAAAGGAATCGTGTGTGAAAAATGCGGCGTGGAAATTACTCGTTCGATTGTGCGCCGAGAAAGAATGGGCCATATTGAATTAGCTTCGCCCGTTTCTCATATTTGGTTTCTGCGTGGTATTCCATCAAAAATTGGAACTCTGTTGGGTATGACAACTGCCGATTTGGAAAAGGTGATCTATTTCGCCGGTTACATTATCACCCTTACTCATGAAGCAGAACGCGATAGAATTTTGAAAGATATCGATAATGAGTTCAAGCAGAAAGTAAAAGCTGTTCAAGATGAGAAGACCAAAGAAGCTTTGAAAGAGCTTTTAGTCAATGCCAAAAAAGAAGTTGAAAGTATTCGTTCTGGCGTGGTCATCGATGAAGTTTTGTACCACAAGTATTCCATGAAATATGGTTCTTTGTTCGAGGCCTCGATTGGTGCCGAGGCAATTTACGATATTTTGGCGGAAATTAATTTAGTTGATTTAGAGAAAAGATTGGTTGAAGAATTGGAGAAATCTGGTTCTTTGGAAAGAGAAAAAATAAATAAAAGATTATCACTTGTTCGCTCTATGAAAGAAGCGAGCGTCAAACCAGAGTGGATGTTTCTGACTCATCTGCCAGTGATTCCTCCAGCCTTGAGACCGATGGTGCCTCTTGATGGTGGACGTTACGCTACCTCAGATGTAAACGATTTATATCGTCGCGTTATTAACCGAAACAATCGCTTACTGAAACTGAAAGAAATCAAAGCGCCAGAAGTAATCTTGCGTAATGAAAAAAGAATCTTGCAAGAAGCGGTTGACTCTTTGATTGATAACTCGATCAGAAGTGGTAATGACGCTTTCTCGGCCGTGGGAAATTCTCAAAAGCGCGCCCTTAAATCTTTGGCTGATAACCTTAAAGGTAAGCGTGGTTTATTCCGAGCCAATTTGCTCGGTAAGCGCGTGGACTATTCTGGTCGTTCAGTGATCGTCGTCGGTCCGGAATTGAAACTTAATCAATGTGGTCTGCCAAAGCATATGGCTTTGGAACTTTTCCGACCATTCGTGATTTCTGAACTTTTGAAAAAAGAATTAGCGTTCAATATTCGTGGGGCTGGCCGTTTAATTGACGATGGTATTCCAGAAGTGTGGGCGATTCTTGAAGAAGTAATTGAAAACAAATATGTTCTTCTAAACCGTGCGCCAACCTTGCACCGTTTAGGTATTCAAGCTTTCAAACCAGTTTTGATTGAAGGAAGCGCGATTCAAGTGCACCCATTAGTTTGTACCGCCTTCAACGCCGACTTCGATGGAGACCAGATGGCTGTTCACGTACCACTTGGTGAAGAAGCCCAGATTGAAGCTCATGAAATTATGGCGGCTGATAAAAATATTTTGAAGCCAGGAAACGGTGAGCCGACGGTATCCGCCAAGCTTTTGGATATCGTTCTCGGTTGTTATTGGATGACCAAAGAGGTAAGTGGTGAAAAAGGTGAAGGAAAATATTTTTCTTCTCCAAACAGCGCTATCACTACTTTTGATTTTGGTGGAATTTCGATTCGCGCCAAAATTCATGTCTTGGGTACTGGTAAGGCGCGCTATGCTCAATTCGGCGATAAACCATTTGAGACAACTGTTGGTAGAATTTTGTTCAACAGTACTTTGCCAACCGATTATCCTTTCGTGAATAAAGAAATTACCAAGAAAACCATGTCGGCCATTTTGGAAGATATGATTAATAAATATGGTATCGGTAATGTGCCAAAAGTGCTAGACAAGATTAAAGCTTTCGGTTTCAAATATGCTACTTATTCAGGTGTAACTTGGGGTATTGATGACTTGAATATTCCTGAAGAAAAACCAGCTGTGATTACCGAAGCTAAACGAAAAAGTCTTGAGGTATTAAATTACTTCAATGAAGGACTTTTGACTGATGAAGAAAAATTAAGAAAAAATATTGAGATTTGGCACGGTGCAAAAAATGAATTAGAGAAGCTTATTCCTAAATCATTGGACCCAAATGGTTCAGTTAGCGATATGTGGATCTCTGGTGCCCGCGGTTCCTTGGGCTCTATTACTCAGATGGCCGGTATGAAAGGTTTGATTCAAAATACTGCCGGTGAGACGATTGAGTTCCCAGTTATTGGTTCGATGAAAGAAGGTTTGACTCCGATCGAATACTTTATTACCACTCACGGTTCTCGAAAAGGTTTGACGGACACCGCGCTAAACACTGCAAAGGCCGGATACTTGACCCGAAGATTGTTTGACGTCGCTCAGGATATTATCATCACTGAAGACGATTGTAAGACTAAAGAAAATATTTGTATTAAAAATGATGGAGTGTTTGAATCGGGTGTTTCTGTCGCTAAACATATTCGCGGACGTATTTTAGCGGCCGATGTTTTGGATAAAAAAGATAAAGTTTTGTTTGAAAAAGGACATCTGTTGAAAAAAGATGAAGCACAGAAGGTTGAAGCTGAAGGTGTGGGTGAAGTTTTTGTCCGCTCACCTTTGACTTGTAAAACGGTGCACGGTGTCTGTGCAAAATGTTATGGTTCAGATCTTGGTCGCGGTGAATTGATCGGTCTTGGCGAGGCGGTCGGAACGGTGGCGGCTCAAGCGATCGGTGAGCCAGGAACTCAGCTGACCATGCGTACTTTCCACTCTGGTGGAACTGCCTCTGTTGGTGGAGACATTACTCAAGGTTTGCCTCGTGTGGAAGAAGTGTTTGAAAAGCGAAAACCAAAAAGCCCAGCCGTTGTCAGCAAGTCTGACGGGGTGGTGACTGGAGTGAAAGATATGGGTAAGGAAAAAATTATTACTGTTTTGCCAGAAATTGAAGAGAAGGCCAAGGGTAAAAAGGCAGCAGAGATAGAATATGAATTCAGTTCTCGAAGAATTCCACTTGTAAAAGTCGGTGAAAAAGTAAAGAAGGGTCAATTGCTAACCGATGGTTCAGCCGATATTGATGAGCTCTTTAAATTTGCTGGAAAAGAAATCACTATGAATTACGTGATTACTGAAGTGAATAAACTTTACGAATTGCAAGGTGAAGCGGTGTCCCGAAAACACATTGAAATTATCGTGAAGCAAATGTTTTCAAGAATGAAGGTGAAAGATCCAGCCGATACCACCGTCTCTGAAGGTGATGTGATTGACGAGTTGGATTATCGTTTAGAAAACGAAGAGGCTGAGGCCAAGGGTGGTAAAGGTATGCGCGCTGATCCAGTAGTGATGGGCATCACCGAAGCATCTCTCGCTCGTCGCTCATTCCTTTCAGCCGCGTCATTCCAACACACTAACCGTGTCTTGATTAACAATGCTGTCCGCGGTTCCGTGGATCGTCTTGTTGGTTTGAAGGAAAACGTCATCATCGGACGCTTGATTCCAGCTGGTACTGGTCACAAGGATTCTCCTAAATACAAGTTAGTCAAAGATATTATGAAGGAGCTTGATGGGGGAAGTGAGGAGTAAAGACTGTTTCGCGTTGGGGCATGAAAAGTTAATCTAAATAATTATCAATGTCCACTTCTGTCGAAAAAATAAAAGAAAGACTAAACATTGTGGATCTTTTGGGTTCATATTTGAAACTCGAAAAAGCGGGGAAGAATATGAAAGCGCGTTGTCCGTTCCACAATGAAAAAACCCCGAGCTTTTTTGTCTCGCCCGAACGCGATTCTTATTATTGTTTCGGCTGTAATGCTAAGGGAGATATTTTCACCTTCGTACAGGAATTCGAGGGTCTAGATTTTTTTGGGGCGCTCAAACTGCTCGCGGAAAGAACCGGCGTGGTTTTGGAACGTGGTAATTTCGAGCAAAAAAATGAAAAAGAAGCGATCTTCAATGCTTTGGAAGCGGCGACTCAATTTTTTGAATCAAATTTACCGAAATCATCGAGCGCTCAAAAATATTTAGAAAAAAGGGGACTGACCGAAAAGACTATTAAAGATTGGCGAATTGGTTTTGTGTCCGATGACTGGCGAACTCTCTATGATTATCTATCAGCTAGAAAATTCAGCGATCTAGAAATCGAGCAAGCAGGTTTGATTAAAAGAACCGATAAGGGTTCTTATGATCGATTCCGCGGACGAATTATTTTTCCAATACGTGATAGTGCCGGACGCGTCGTAGCCTTTACTGGACGAATCCTCCCAGAAAATGACGATGGTAAAAGTGCCAAATATTTGAACAGTCCAGAAACGGCGGTCTTCAACAAATCCCGAATTCTCTATGGTTTTGATTTCGCCAAGGTCGCGATTCGAAAATTCGATTACTCAGTCATTGTCGAAGGTCAGATGGATATTATCATGTGTCATCAAGCCGGTTTCCAAAATGTGGTGGCGACTTCTGGCACGGCTTTAACCCCCGAGCACCTGACTCTTTTGAGGAGAATTTCTAATCGCGTGATTATGGCTTTTGATGCTGATAAAGCCGGTTTAGCAGCGGCAACCAAAGCCTGGCAATTGGCGCTATCGTTGGGAATGGAAGTCAAAATTGCGGAGTTTCTTGATGGTAAAGACCCGGCAGATTTAATCTTGGCTGATAAGGAAAAGTTTAAACAAGCTTTGAAAGATTCGAAACACATTATTGATTTTTATTTAGCAAAAATTTTAGCGGAAAAACTGGAACCACGAAAACTGGGCGGGACGATTCGCGAGAAGATTTTACCTTTCTTGGCTTTGATAGAGAGTAGTATTGAACAATCACATTTTGTAAAAAAAATTAGTCTGGCGACTGGTATTGATGAGAAAGCTTTGTGGAATGATTTGAAAAAAGTGAAAATCGAACCGGGGGTTTCTGGAGCGGAAGTAAAGACCGCGCAGTTTAAAGATGAAATGGTTTTAGATAAAAAAGACTCGATTGAAAGAAGAATTTTGGGCATTGGGCATTGGCAGAAGAAAAATATTGATGTTGAGAAAATAAATGAGCGAGTCCGAGAAATTATCGGCGAAGAAAATTATAAAAAATGGCAGGCGACACCAGAGCAAATTTTAAATGAAGCATCGTTTGAGGCCGAGCAGTATTATGAACCGAAGAAAATACCAATTATTCTGGAGGAACTACTCCGAGAGCTTGAAAAAGAATATTTAGCCAGAGAATTGACCCAACCCGCCACCCTCGAACAGCAAAACAAGATTATCAAACGTTTATCAAGATTAAAATAAAAATATGTCAAAAAAAATCACAAAGAAAACTGTTAAGAAAGTAAAAGCCAAAAAGAAGGTGATTAAAGTAGTTAAGCCTAAGGCCAAGAAAACTTCTGATAAAAAGAAGGAATACGAATTAAAGACGGTTAAGCTTTTAAATAAAGGACGAGAAAAAGGCTTTGTGACCTATGATGAAATTTTGAAAGAATTTCCGAATATTGAGACCGATGTGATGTTTCTCGATGAATTGTATAACCGTTTGTCCACGACCGGTGTGGATGTGCTGGAGGGTGGTGGCATGCTTGATATTGAGAAAGAAGAGGAGATAATTAAGAAATATGCTTATGGCGGTCGCAGCGCCGATTCGTCATATGATTCGATTCAGATGTATTTGAAGGAAATTGGTCAATATCCTTTGATACCTGCTAGTATGGAGAAAGAATTGGCGCGTAAGATTCAACAGGGTGATGAAGAAGCCAAGAATCTTTTGGCCCGGGCTAACTTGCGTTTGGTGGTGTCGATTGCGAAAAAATATGTCGGTCGAAGTGCGGATTTGACCTTACTTGATTTGATTCAAGAAGGAAACCTTGGTCTGTTTAAGGCTGTCGATAAATTTGATTGGACTAAAGGTTATAAATTCTCGACTTATGCGACTTGGTGGATTCGCCAGGCGATTACTCGTGCTCTAGCTGATCAATCGAGAACGATTCGTGTGCCGGTGCACATGGTGGAAACGATTGCCAAGTATAAACAATGTTTCCGACGTTTATCACAAGACTTGGGCCGTGATCCATTACCAGAAGAAATTGCGACAGAAATGGGGATTGATATTGATAAAGTTTATAATATTGAAAAAATTGATCAGGATACTGTCTCACTTGAAACACCAGTGGGGGATGATGGTGATGATGGTAAATCTACTTTAGGGGACTTCGTCTCAGATGATAAGATTTTATCACCAGATCAAGAATCTTCTCGTCGTATTTTAGGGGATCAAGTGAAAGAAATTTTGAGCGACTTGTCTTTGAAAGAAAGAAAAATTCTCGAAATGCGCCATGGTCTCACCGACGGCATCACCCATACTTTGGAAGAGGTAGGTAAAGAATTCGGTGTCACCCGCGAGCGTATTCGTCAAATCGAGGCTAAAGCACACGAAAAAATTCGCATTCATCAAAAAATAAATCGTCTCCAAAACTACTAAAATTTCCTTATTCATAGGCTCATTTTAACCTATTGACTTTCAAAGCAAGAGGGTGTATAATTAGTATGTAAAGTTGTACATTGAAAGTTGTGGCGAAAGCATGACGCTTAGCCAAAACAGTGGGGACATTGTCTGAAAGGACACGCTCAAGAAGGGAAGCAACAATGAGCACGACTCAGAGCAATTTGAAGCTCGACACTGAGATACGCAACGCGCTTCTCGGCTTATCGGAAATCAAACCGATCGAGCATATGATCGATTGCGACGCCGATCCGATGATTCCTGATGGTTGGTCCATCGAGAAGCACATCAAGGGTGGAAAGTTCCGCTGGATCAAGGATCAGGTTCTTCTGTTCCTCTCGAGGAAGCAGATGAGTGGCAAAGTGATCGGTGGCCACGATCTCCGTCAGGAGCTCGCGGACAAACCGGTCTTGAATGCCTGCGTTCTGGATTACCTGCTGAAGAACCCGCACCTCATTCCCGAAGAGTGGAAGGGTAAAGTGGTTTCCTTCTGGGGAAC
This sequence comes from Minisyncoccota bacterium, assembly GCA_041674925.1. Taxonomy (GTDB): domain Bacteria; phylum Patescibacteriota; class Minisyncoccia; order Phycocordibacterales; family GWA1-40-21; genus CAIJXO01. The sequence goes on from JBAYUW010000012.1 coordinate 7,092, forward strand.
GGTCTATCGCAACGGTGGCGTTCTCTGCGTTCGTTACCTCTACTGGAATCGCAACAGGTGGTACTGGGGCTACGACTATCTCGACAACGGCTGGATCGAGTACAAACCCGCGGCTGTTTGTGTCGGGTAAGGTCATTCGCGACGATCCTGTTCACTCGAATTGTGCCTTGGTGGTGCAAGGCGAGTGAACGGGATTTTTTTTATTTTAATTTTAAGAACAACCGCCCCTAACCCCTCCTTAACTAAGGAGGGGAAGAGACCCAACTCTAATTGAGTTACTCTTTCACCTCCCCTCCTCAGCTGAGGAGGGGCTGGGGGATGTTGATATTATTTCAGCAAATCCTCAATCACCTTTTTTGTATCTTCGGGATTCTCAACTTTAATTGTCTCAATGCCAAACTGCGCGACGGGGTAATCGTTGCCATCAGGATAAATTGCATCACCAATAAAGAGAATATCGGATTTTTGGTATTTAAAATATTCCATTAAAATCCTGATACCATAAGCTTTATCCATACCTTTCGGTGTAATATCAATCGAAGTCGTGCCACCGATTTTAACCTCAAATTTAGGTAATTTTTCTTCAAGCTTTTGCTGAAGGGCTAGTCTTTTTTTAAAATCCGGATCCCAAGCCTGTTTCAATTCCACTGGGGCGTGATCGCCGAGGGCAGAATAGGTGATTTCCGATTCGCGATCTTGAATTTCTAGACCGAAACTTTTATTATCTCGCAATTCTGGGTCAACTTGATCAACTTCTCTGATTGCTTCTGTTATCTTCTTTTTTTGCTCCAAAGTCAGTTTATGTGAAGCAATTTCCTCCCAACTATCTTGATCTCGGTTATAGGTCCAAAGTCCTCCACCGTTTGTCGGTAATAAAATTAAATTTGCTAGATTCGCTTTTTCTTCTAGACGACTCATTGGATCTAGAATTTGTTTTTTAACGTCCGCAAAAGCCCCACCGGTAATAATTGACACCTGTTTAATCTTTAAAAGTTTGATTAGTAATTCTGCCATTTCGGCGTCGGTTTCCGAACGGCTAAGTGAGAGGGTATTATCGACATCAAAAGCGATTAGTTTTTTATTATTCGTCATATTCATCGGGCTAATTATAGCATAAATCGATAAAAATCTGGTATAATAGAGTGATTCATGAAGACCGTTAATGGTGAGTCAGAAATTTTAAATAAGATTCATAAGGTGGCCAATAAGATGGTCGAGAAAGCTTTGATTTCACGCCCAGAAAGTGCCAAAGCTTTTTTGTCGAATAGTCAAAAACATATTGCTCAAACTAAGATTATTTATGAAAAGCTGATTAAAAAAGTAAAAAATCTTCGACACTTGACTCATGAGGTAGAAAATTTACTCGACAATTATTATATTATCTCGGGAACGGTTGCCGAACTGTTAAATAGCCGAGTCGAAAAAAGTTTTAAAAAATTAGTTTTACAGGAAAAAAAGGCCAAAGCTTTTGTGCCACGAGTGTATTCGATCTTAGGTGATCTGTTAAAGACTTCAGATTACATCGTGAATCGTGAAATTTTGATGGAGTTTTTGGCGGTTTATCAGATCAGATCACCGTTATCTATTCGTGAACTCAGTTTCGTCTCATATATTTTAAGAACTCTTTTAGTTGAGAAAATTACTGAAGTAATGTATCAGGCTATTTCTTCATTGGACGAATTTGGAGATGCTGAATATTGGTTTAATCAAATTGTCAAAAAGGAGGGAAAAAAATCTGAAAATGATTATTCAAAAATCACTTCGGCCTTAGCTTCAAAGTACGGCGTGATTCCTGCCAATCTTGGTTTTTATTTATTACAAAAGCTATCTCAATATGGTCCAGATACTAGGCCAATTGTGAAATGGTTAAAATTGAATCTTTTGAAGCAGGGTATCGATATCTCAGATTTAGCTGAGATTGAACAAGTCCGACAAAATAATATTTCGACGCAGATTTCCAATATTATTGAAAGTCTGCGCTGGATTAATCAGATGCGTTGGGATGATTTTATCATTGACGCGAATACTGTTGACCTGACCCTGAAAAAAGACCCGCTCAAGGCTTATGCGGTGATGGATCAGGGCAGTCAAAATACTTATCGAAATGAAGTCGTCAAGATTGGAGACCAGGCTGGAGTTCACGAATTAGAGGTGGCTAAATTAGCAATTAAATTATGTCAAAATGACAAACACGTCGGGTATTATCTGGTTGGACCTGGGCGGGAAGAGCTGGAAAAAAAGATTGGTTATCAGCGGACCTTTAGCGAGCAAATTAAAGTATTTATCTTAAAGCAAGCTACCGCTATTCACTTTAGTGTCATTTTTTTGATTAATATTTTATTGACTATTATCTGGTTGATTTTTTTTCCAACACTAAGCCATCATCCAATGGCTTTTATCAGTCTGGCGGTTCTCGCCTTTATATTAAATACTGATATCGCGATAAACCTGATGAATATTCTGATCAGCTCACTCATCCCTGTCCGTCCACTATTTCGTTTAGATTTATCTGGGGGTGTGAGCTTGGAACAGGCGACTTTCGTGGTTATACCATCTATGCTTCGTGATAAGAAAACTATTGCTGAACTGCTTCATCGATTGGAGGTAAATTATCTAGGTAATAATAGCGACAATATTTACTATGCACTGCTCATGGATTTTCGTGATTCCAAAACAGAGACTACCACAACCGATGAGTCGCTGGTGGAAGAAATTAATAAAGGTCTAGAGGCTTTAAACAATAAATATCCGTCACGAATTAAAAAGTTTTATTTATTTCATCGTCGTCGATTGTGGAATCCACACGAGAATACTTTCATGGGTTGGGAACGTAAACGAGGCAAGCTTCGAGAGTTTAATCTCTTATTAAGGCGATCAGCAAGGCCAACGACATTTTATCAAGAATTACCAAGTGATTTACCTTTTATTAAGTATGTTCTGACCATTGATGAAGATACACGTCTACCAAAAGATTCGGCAATTAAATTAATTGGTTGTCTTGATCATCCACTAAATCGTCCGGTCATTGATGAAAAATTAGGGCGCGTAATCAGTGGTTATGGAATTATTCAACCAAGAATGACGGCGAAATTCAAGGTGGCCCGCGCGACGGCTTTCTCTCGACATTTTTCTTCGGCGATGGGAATTGATTCCTATTCCGGTCCGGTGGCTGATGTCTATCAGGATTTATTTGGTAATAGTATATTTTATGGTAAAGGCATTTACGATGTCGATGCTATTGAAGCGACGATTGGCGATCGTTTACCCGAGAATCAAATTCTCAGTCACGATTTATTAGAGGGTTTATATACACGAGTTGGTTTCGCCACCGATATCTTTTTGTTTGAGGGCTTTCCAGAAAGTTACAAAGAATTTGGTTTACGGATGCACCGTTGGATTCGTGGCGATTGGCAAATTATTAGTTGGTTACGTTCGCCCATTTTTTCTTTTAGTGATAAATGGAAAATCTTTGATAATTTACGTCGAAGTCTGATACCGGTCCTCGCAATTTTCTTTCTTCTGATTTCATATTTATTTTATAACGAATTATATGTTTATTCTTTTGTTTATATTTTATTGACGGTTGGCTCGTCATTTATTATTGCTTTTCTCTTTCGTCTATTTGAGTGGCCAAGAGAAATGACTTTGATGATGAAGGTTCATAATGTTTTGGAGGATCTCGATTCTTTGTTAATTCAAGTAGCTTATCGTTTTGTTTTTCTTTTTGATCAGGCGATTATTTCTTTACGCGCGATAACAGTTTCTCTTTATCGATCCCTGATTAGTCATAAGAAAATGTTGCTCTGGCAGAATTCACATGAGGTATCTGTCAATCTGAAGGGAACGAGGAGAGAGTTTTTTTACTTAATGTCGCCGACGATCACTTTATCTTTACTGTCGATTTTATTATTGATCCAGATCGGTGGTAATTTTTATCAATATTTGACCTTGATTTTATGGCTGGCTTCACCCTTAGTAGCCCATCAGGCCAGTCAAAAGGAAAAAGTCTTTCAATACTTACCGAAAGATATTAAATTATTAAGAAATATTGCTTGTCGCTCAGCTCGATTTTTCCTAGAATTTTCTCGACGAGAAGGTAATCATTTGATACCCGATCATTATCAAGAAGAACCCACGACCAATTCTCCGGCGGCCACTTCACCAACAAACATTGGTATGCACTTATTGTCCAATTTATCAGCCTATGATTTCGGTTATTTAAGTTTTTCAGCTCTTCGAGAACATTTACTAGAAGCTTTTCAGAGCCTGAGTTCTTTGGAGCGTTATAAGGGGCATTTCTTTAATTGGTACGATGTTCGAACCTTACAGGCATTGAATCCGAAATATGTTTCCAGTGTCGATAGTGCGAATCTATTGATGGCTTTTCTAACCCTGAAGCAGGGATTATTGAATATTTTAGATAAACCTATCTTGGCAGACAAAACCATTCAGGGTTTATGTGATGTTTTGGCTGTTCTTGTCGATGACGCATATTTTATTATGAAACAGGCTGATCTCTCGAAGACTGAGCGACATTCTGCTAAAAGTATTTATAATCAAGCTCAGACTTGTTTAAAAAAACTTCAAGACTCACCAACTGATTATACAATTGATCGAATGATAAAAACCTTTGATTATTTTATTGACAGTAATGAGAAAATTAAGAAAATCGTCAGTAATTTAAATCTCGGTTTGGATCGTGGCCCGCTGTCAAGTATTTATTCCAGCGTCGATCATTTTAATGCTTTGCTTAAACAGCAGACGGAAGAGATCAATGTCTTTATCCCGTTTTATCAAGCCCGTCGGACACAGCCGGCTGTTCGAAACTTGAATGAAAATCCAGATTTTGCAAAAGTCTTCCGTCGGTTGCTCGAGAAATTAAATATCGCTCCATCGATCAACAATTTAAATGGACCACTCCGAATTGAAATAGAAAATTTAAATTTTATCTCCCATTTACACGCCTCAAGTTTGGAAAATGGTGATAAGGAAAATCTAGAGAACTGGTATAAGAATGTTTTGACCAATGTGACTTTAGCGGAAAGCCGGGCGATTAAGAGCCGAGGGGAATACTTGTATCTAGTTTCCTTATGTGAGAAATTTTTTACTGAGGCCGATTTTAAGTTTTTATATAATAAAGAAAGGGGATTATTTCATATCGGTTATAACACACAGTTTAATAAAATTGATAATTCCTATTATGATTTTTTGGCTTCGGAAGCAAACTCGGTCAGCTTTGTCTCGATCATAAAAGGTGATGCGCCACTTAAGCATTGGTTTTATTTGGGTCGACGATTGGTGCGCTTGGATTATAAGACTGTAACTATCTCGTCTTGGGGTGGCTCACTCTTTGAATATTTGACCTCCCATATTTTCTTTAAAGCACATGATAAATCTCTTTTGGGTGAATCGGCCCAAGTCTCGATCAATAGTCATATTCAATATGCTCAAAAGTATGGTGTGCCATGGGGGATTGGCGAATCAGCTCATGCTACCCTGGATCTAAACAGTAATTATCAGTATCAAATTTTTGGTCATCCAGATTTGGGCTTTCGACGAGATTTGAAAGACTATTTGGTGGCTGCCCCGTATACGACCTTGATGTCTCTATCTTTTAAGCCAAAACAAGCCTTAAAAAATATTAGGAGTTTGATTAGAGAGAATCTTTTGGGGCGGTATGGTTTTTATGATGCGATAGATTATACTGAGAAATTAAAAGACCAGGCTAATTCAAAAGGAACAGTGGCTAAAATATACTATGCTCACCATCAAGGTTTTTCTCTCCAAGCTTTAAGTAATGAATTAAATCAAGATCGGATCCGATCATTGTTCATGTCTGATCCAAGGGTTGAAGCTTTAGATACTTTACTGGAAGAAAAAGTTCCATCAACTGCACCGATAAAACCAATTAAAAATTTGGAGCGTTTGCCAGTTGGACACCTGACTCGAATCGAGGAGTCAAGTGGGGCGAGACAATTTATTCCAATTTATACTTCTTATCCGCGTCGGGCTTTGATCTCCAACGGTCGTTATGCTGTCAGTATTAGTAATACTGGAGCAGGCAGCAGTAAGGTAAAAGATTTGTGCTTGACTCGTTTTCGTGAAGATAATACGGCTGAACCTTTGGGGCAGTATATTTATTTATATGATCAAACAAAAAATTATTTATGGTCACCAACCACCACGCCGACCAATGTTTCTACGGGTAAAAATAAGATTGAATTTTTTGAGAATAAAGTTTGTTATAATAAAGTCCTAAAGGAGATAGAGAGTTCTTTGACGGTCACGGTCGCACCAGATGCTGACGTCGAGATTCGCTCCTTGGTTTTGACCAATCATAGTAAAGAGAAGAGAGAGATTGAAATAACGAGTTATGGTGAAGTGTCCTTGTCAAAGTTGAACGATGATATTCACCATCCGGCTTTTGAGAAGTTGTTTATCAAATCTGAGTATTTATCAAAACAAAACGCCTTAATCTATAGCAAACACAATAAAGAAAAAAGGGGTGAAAAAATATATTTCGCTCATAAACTATTTACTTCTTCGTCCGAGAAACTTGAATCTATTCACACCACCGATCGGGCGGAATTTATTGGTCGTGGTGACAGTACCAAAGTTCCAAAAATAATCTCACAGTCTCATTATCGCCCCCATTCCAAACTTGGTTATAATTTTGATCCGATCTTTTCTTTTCAAAATAAAGTCAGTCTTGAACCAAATCAAACCGTCACTATAACTTATGTGAATGCTTTTGCGCTGTCGCGTGTTGATTTGATTAAAGAATTAAAGAAATATTCTAATAGTAAAATTATTAATCAGACGATAAAGAAAAGTGAGCAATTGGCTGGAGAGGTCGTCCATAATCTAGGACTTTCCACGGAACAAGCTTTACAGTATCAGGGACTGGCCTCACGTTTATTATCACCTCAGTATCCAAGTGTACCCAATCAATATCAGTTTGACTCGGCTGAGGCCGGTGTTCAGACCCTATGGCGACTCAGTCTATCTGGTGATTTGCCGATTTTAATCGTAAAATTTTATGATATGTCAGATTTGGCCTTGGTTAAGAATGCCTTACTCTGTCACAAGTATTTGAAATATAAAGGCCTAGCTTTTGATCTAGTCTTGCTTAACGAGTATCCAGCTAGTTACATAAAATCTTTCGAAGATGAAGTGGATTTCTTGATCCGTTATAATCAGTCTCCGATCAATAAGGCAGTCCTAGGTAATGTCGTTCACTTGCGCGGTTCACATCTGTCTCTAGCCGACAAGAATAATTTACTAGCTTTAGCTAAAATTATAATCGATAGTAAGACTGGGACATTAGAACAGCAAATCAATATCTTGCTTCAGTCGGGTTACCATAATCTGATTACTAATTTACAGACGACCAGTAAAGTCACTGCCATTGGTCGTGACAGTGTTCCGAAATTAACGAACTTGAAATTTTATAACGAGCTAGGCGGATTCGACCTGTCGAATGGCGAATATGTGATGAATATAAATTACGGCAAGTCTTTGATTACCCCAACACCCTGGGTAAATATTATTGCCAATGAGAAGATTGGTTTTATAATCACCGAGAGTGGCTCGATGTATAGTTGGTTATTTGATAGTTATGATAATCGTCTTACCAAACGCCTAGATGATCCATTAATAGATCGAAGCAGTGAGGTCTTTTACCTCCGTGATGAAGAAACTAGCGAATTTTGGACTCCCACACCGTTGCCAGTTCAAAGTAATCAGACTTACAATATTCGTCACGGTTTTGGTTATACCACCATTCAACATAAAGGCCACGGTCTGGACCACAATCTATCAGTTTTTGTACCAGTGACTGACGGCATTAAAATTATAGAACTAAAATTAACAAATAAGACAAAGGTAAGTCGAAAATTGTCTTTCCTTGGTTACTTTGAAACCACTTTTGGCGGAGCTAATCGTGAAGACAATAAAGACCATCAAGTTTTCAGTCGCGATCAAAAAGGAACAATATTTATACGCAATAATTATAGTGAGTCGTTTAAGACCGCCACGGCTTTTATTGATTTTAATCATGGTGATTGTCGAGTGACAAATGACCGCGAAGAATTTTTAGGCAAGAATGGCAGTATAGTTAAGCCGGCTGGTCTAGGGCGGGATAAATTGTCAGACACAATCACCGTCGATGTTGATCCATGTCTCGCTCTGCAAAACTTTTTTGAATTGGCTCCTGGTGAAGAAAAAATAATTACGATCTTGATGGGGGGTAGCAATTCAGTCGAAGAGAACGAAAACTTAATTAATAAATATCGACAAAATACTGTCGTGGAACAAGCCTTGGCCGAAGTGAAAGATCTATGGACAGAGCGCTTGAATAAAATTCAAATTAAAACCCCCGATGAGTCCTTAAATATTTTATTTAATTCACAGCTTTTATATCAATTGATCTCTTCACGTCTTTTAGCCCGGACTGGCTATTATCAACCATCAGGGGCTTATGGCTTCCGAGATCAATTACAAGATTCCCTGGCTCTAGTCTGGTCTAATTCATCTTGGACTAAATCGCTTATTTTAAAGGCCGCGCACCATCAATTTTTGGAAGGCGATGTTCAAAATTGGTGGCATGATCACAACTCTTTCGGTGTTCGTACTGTTTTTTCTGATCAGCAGATGTGGTTGCCGTATGTTACTTTGAAGTACCTAGAAAACACTGACGATCAATCAATTTTAGCTGAAACTATTCCATATCTAAAAGGTCCATTACTTGATTTCGAAAATAATCCAAACTGGGCGGGCGTACCAGAAATCACCACTGAATCAGGCGATCTTTATGATCATTGTCTTCGGGCAATTGAAAAAACTTTTAATTTTGGGAGAAACGGCTTACCTTTGATCGGTCTCGGAGATTGGAATGATGGAATGAATAAGGTCGGCGAGCGCGGTTTGGGCGAGAGTGTCTGGCTCGGTTGGTTCTTGTTTTATGTCCTGGAAAGATATATTCCAATTGTTAATAAACGTGGCGATACTGATCGAGTGAAAAAATATTCGATCACGGCTCGTAATTTAAAAAAGGCTTTGGAAGAAAAAGCTTGGGACGGACGTTGGTATAAACGAGCTTTCTTTGATAACGGGACGGCTCTTGGCTCACGTTCAAATGCGGAATTTAAAATTGATTCCGTCGCCCAGTCTTGGTCTGTTTTATCTGGTGGGGGACGAGTAGAACGAGCCAAGCAAGCAATGCACTCAGTTGCCAAAAATCTATTTCAAGACGATAATCTTTTGTTATTACTTTCTCCGGCTTTGGATAAATCGACTATCGATCCTGGTTATATTAAAGATTATCCGCCAGGTGTTAGAGAAAATGGGGCTCAGTATAATCACGCCGCTTTGTGGGCCGCTCAAGCTTTTGCTGAGATAAATGAGCCAGACTTGGCGATGAAAGTTCTTGATAGTGTTAATCCTATTAAGCGATCATTAGATAAGAACAAAGCCAATCTGTATCGGGTTGAGCCTTATGTGGTGGCCTCGGATATTTATGCTAAACCAGTCGAAGCTGGTCGGGGTGGTTGGACTTGGTATACCGGTTCGGCTGGAGTGATGTACCGCACTATTTTGGAGAATATTTTAGGCTTCAAAGTGACTGGTGATAAATTGGAAATCAAACCATGTATTCCAAAAGACTGGCCAGTTTTTGAAGCCGTGTATTTGTATAAAACTACTAAATACATTATCACAGTCTTTAACGGTGCGTCACGAACAATTCAACTTGTCGATGACGGCAAGACTCATAGAATAGAAATTAAGCCCTAATTTCCGCTTCCGGTACAGATTTGTATTTTGGATTCTTAACCAAGGTTGGTACGCCATCTTTTTCTACGACAAAATAGGCAAAACCACCCATTTTTTTTACCACTTCATAATCAGCATGACCGGGTAGTCCAACGGGGTCTACGTCATCAGGATAGACTGGGCTGTCATCAGAAGTCACTAGCCAAGTTTTACCAATATTGACCATCAAGTGTCCGATTTCTGGGTTGATAAAAATTTTGTCTCCAGCCTTAACTTTTAAGGCTTGAAAGCTTTCAATCTCATCATCAACACCTTCTTTTCTTTTTTGTAACAATAAGATTCCTTCACCCTGTAAGATAGTATAAGTTTCTGAAATATTTCCAATGTGATAGTGACCATATGTTTTAATATACTCACCATTGATTGTCCCTGTTTCCCAAACAGTGATGTTTGTCTTATCTTTTCC
>JBAYUW010000013.1:0-16830 GCA_041674925.1 Minisyncoccota bacterium
ACGCGAGCCACCGCAGAGCGTCACGGTCTTCTGATCCAAGTGCCGACCCGTTTCCAGGAAGTACTTGAGCTCAAAAATCCGTTGCTCCAGTAGTGTCACCGTTTTGATCTGACGGCTGGCGAGATCGTCGGCCGAGAGGTTTCTCAACTCCTCGTCCGCTTCTTCACCACCCCGAATCCAGATGGCGTAAGAGCCGTCCTTGTTCGGGTCGCGATCGTTTTTCGAGATCGCCAGGTCCAGATCATTGGTGTACCGCCAGCACGGAAAGTGCTTTTGGTTGACCACGTCGTAGACCAGGTTGAGGCTGACCCCCTTCGGAATCAGCAACAGACGGTCAAACCCAGCCCGCTTGGCTGGAATCCGCACCCCAGAAAAGTCCACGGTCAAACCGAAGACCTTCTGGTAAAAGCGTTCCCAGTCCTTGATGACCGAGTCGCCCAGGTCGCTCTGGCGTGGGAAAATGTTCCCGATCTGACTGATGATCTCGCCCTTACGAGAGAGAACATCCGTCGCCGACTCGAAGGTCAATCCATTCGGCACGCCTTGAGCGAGCAGAGAGAGGATTTCCTTCAACTGTCCGAATGTTGCTGGACGAACTACTGCTTGGGCTGTCTCCTTTTTCATGGAGCTATCCCTTTCTATTAGTGTGCTTTTTCTTCTTGGTTTTTGGATTATCGACTATCGTCGAGTCCTTAACCACCTGCCTACTATTATACACCCAAACGATTTAAAAGTCAAGCTTTATGATAATTTCTATTTCACAAACTGATCAGTGTTGACTCGGCGGTTTTGGACTTTAATATCACTTTCGATTTCACCATCTTTGACGCGGATGATTCTTTCAGCATACTCGGCAGTGTAGGTTTCGTGGGTAATCAACACAATCGTATGACCACTTTCTTGATTTAATTTCTGAATGATTTCAATAACTTGCTGGCCACTTTTTGAATCAAGGTTTCCCGTTGGTTCATCGGCGAAAATCACATCGGGAGTACAAACCAAAGCCCTAGCAATCGCCACCCTCTGCTTTTCCCCACCCGAGAGCATACTGGCCTCGTGACTCAAACGATGAGACAGGCCAACTGATTCAATTGCCTTGGTCGCCAAGGCCGTCCACTCGCGTTCTGGTTTATCCGAATACAACAATGGTAATTTCACGTTTTCCAAAACGGTTGAATGCGCCAGTAAATTAAAAGATTGAAAAACAAAACCCATTTTCTGATTGCGGATTTTGGCGATTTCTTCCGGTTTATAATTTTCGATATTCTTACCATCAAAAATATATTCCCCGTGTGTATGATCGTCTAACAAACCCAACATCTGCAACAAAGTGGATTTTCCCGAACCAGATGGACCCATGATCGCCACGAATTCGCCTTTATTAATGGAAAAAGACACACCCTTGAGGGCCTCGGTTTTCACACCTTCATTATCATAAACCTTGCCGATTTTTTTGACTTCGATGATGGGCATTGGCAAATTTAAATTAAATTTTTGGATTAGTGACAATCAATTCACCTTCGACGATACCAGAAACTATTTCTGTCATACCATCTGAACCTTTTAGACCGACGACAATTTTTTTCTCAACAGTTTTTTGTGGGTCAATTGGATCTAGAATGAAAACATATTTTCCATCTGTTTTAGAAATAATCGCTCGACTAGGAATAATCAAGACTTCAGTTTTTTCGGCCGTTAAAATATCCAAGTTCGCCGTCATCCCCGATCGAATTCTCTCGTCGGCTGTTGGGAACTGAAGGGTGACTTTGTAAGTTGGCACACCGTCAATCACGGTCGCGGCTGGATCAATTTTGATCACCAAGGTCTCAAATTCAACATCGTCGCCATATGCATCGAGCGTGGCTTTGGCTTTATTACCAATTTTAATTTTCGCGATATCAGCCTCAGGAACAAAAGTTTCCACTTCATAACTGCCGTAGGAAATAACGGAAATGGCTTTCTGGTTGGCGGGGACAATTTCACCCAACTTGATTGGAATATCAGTAATAACACCGGAAATCGGCGAACGAATAATAGTCTTGGCGAGCTCCGCTTCGGCACTAGCCACCTGTGCCAAGGCATATTCCACACTTGCCTCTTCGGCTAAAGAACTGCCTTCAGCGATTTGATCAGACAGACCAGCTGTTTTGTACTGATTGTATGAAGTCGTCAAAGTATCGATTGCGGTATTGATACTGGTTCGAGCGGTTGAAACATTTAATTTCCAAGTATCAATCTGTGTTTGTGATTGTCCTGATTCATCAGTGTTTAAACCATTGACTGCCTCGGCACTTTTATCAAGCAAAGCCTTGATTTGATTTAAATTAGTTTTCGCTAATTGATAATTAGTTTCGACATCAAGCGAAATATCGGTCTTCTTAAAAATTCGATTCCAGGCCTCTAGCATTTCCACCACGTCATCTTTACCTTCTTCAATATCTTCTTGCAAAAAAGTATCGGTACTAAAAGCTAATCTAGCATTATATCTCACTGGATCATTAAACAAAGAAAATATTTTATTGCGCACCGCATCATCGGCTTTGGTATAAGAATCTTTAACAGAGTTGACCAAGGAAATTTTTGCTTGCGATAGACTCAAAGCGCTTTGATCGGCGGAATTACCGAGAGCCGCCTTGGCTTTTTTTAAATTCGCTTTGGCTTGATCCAAATTTGCTTGCAAATCCGCGTTGGAAACAGAAGCCAGATACTGACCAGCCGAAACCCTATTACCAACAGCAACAGAAAGAGTCGCGACTTTACCACCGCGCTCAAAAGCTAAATCAACCTCCGACAAGGGCTTCACATTACCAGTCACACTGACTTCAGCCTTCAGAGCACCGATTTCGGCTTTTACTGTTTTAAATTCTTCAGGTGCTGAATTACCTTTGATTAGAAAAAAGGCAATGGAAATTATTATTAAAATAATAATCGTAGACCAAATTTTATGATCTTTAACCCAACTCCAAATATTAGTTATTTTTTTTCTCATGGTGTCCCTATTATAACATAAAAGGGGCGAACTATTTAAACCATCGGGCAAATATACCGGCCGGCAAGAGGCGTTCAGTTTTTGCCTCAGCAATAGTGAGTTCCCCGCTTTCAATTTCACCGCCTAAATTTTGAGTAATACTTTTCAAACCATTTTCATAAGCAATCGCCGAATAGCCCGAGGCATAACCGTTGACGATAATAAAAAGCGGTTCGTCAGACAAAATTTCTCGGCACATAGCTAGAAGTTTAATCAGATCTTCTTCAATTTTCCAAACTTCGTTTTTCGCTCCATGACCAAAAGCCGGCGGGTCCATCACAATCGCGTCATATTTATTTCCTCTTTTTATTTCTCGCGCCACAAACTTTTTCGCATCATCTTCAATCCAACGCACTTTTTTGTCAGTCAAACCAGAAAGCTCGGCGTTTTGCTTCGCCCAAGTGATCGCACTTTTGGAACCATCCACATGTACCACCTCGGCTCCCGCGGATAAGCCCGCCAAAGTTGCGCCACCAGTATAGCCAAATAAATTTAACATTTTAATCGGTCGGCCAGCGGTTTTAATTTTTTCTTTAATCCAAATCCAATTACTTTCTTGTTCCGGAAAAATTCCCACATGCTTGAAAGGTGTCGGCTTGATCATGAATTTCAAATCGCCCATCTCTATCTCCCACTCTTTTTTCATCTCTTCTTTCATTTTCCACTTGCCATTTTCTTTCTCCTTTAAAAAAGAAGCGTCAGCCTGTTTCCACAGCTGCTCGGTCAAATTTTTCGGCCACAAAGCTTGCGGATCAGGACGTCGCAAAATATATTGGCCGTATCGCTCCAGCTTTTCCCCCTCACCCGAATCGATGAGTTCATAATCTTTACTTGGTTTGGTTGTAAGTATTTTTGGGTTTGTCATGTTTTGAATCATATAATATTTTTACTTTTTGTGCTAATTTAAAACCGTTTCCGTGTCTTAACATTCCCCAATATGAAAAAACTACTGCTTCTTTCTGGTCTTCTTCCAATTTCCTAAACATTCTCCATTTAGTCGAAGTCCTTAAGACACGATGATATGGAAAATGTATCCAACCGAGAAAATCTACGCCCGAAGAAAAGGTTTTGATGAACACTTTGTTGGGATGTAATTCCAATTTTAATTTTTCATATAAAAATTCTTTGATTTTTGGTAGGATATTTTCCAACTCATCCTTACCTCTGGACATAAAAACAAAATCATCAGCGTAACGAATATAATGTTTTATTTTTAGTTTATGTTTTACGAATTGATCAAGTTCATTTAAATAAATATTGATTAATAATTGAGAAGTTAAATTACCTAGAGGCAGACCTTTTCCAATATTTGTACTGGAGAAACTTTTGATGATATTTCTGAGTAACAATAGTAATTCGACATCTTTAATACTTTTCTTTAAAATCTGAAATAGAGTCGCTTGATCGACGGAGGCAAAACACTTTCTGATATCACATTTTAAGACCCAAACGATTTTAGTCTTATTTTTACTGACCTGAGAATAATATTCTTGAAATTTTCTTATGGCTTTATGCTGACCCTTTTTTAATCGACAAGAATAGGAATCGGGAATAAATTTACGATCAAAAAAAGGATATAGAATTCGGTAGATGGCATGATGCAGTAATCTATCTCGCACAGTAGCTTTGTGAATATCTCTCGGTTTTGGGTCGTTTATTTTGAATTGTTTGTAGACACCATGATTATATTTCTTATCTTTCAAATCTGAATACAAAGAAAAAATATTAGCCATTAATCTTTGTTTGAATTCCAAGACATCGCCTTTTTTTAATTTATTTCTCGAAAATTCTCGCCAGGCTAATAGTAAATTATCAACCGATATGATACGATCGTAGGCATGAATCAGAATTTTTCGAGTAACTATAAAGTTACCCCCCCCCCACGCAGATTTGTCGATTATTACTAGTCTGAAAGAGGCTTATTTGATTTGGATTACTTATTTCGTCCATATTCCTAATATACACAAATATTCCCTGGGTGAAAATACCAGCAAACTATTTGTCGAAGCAATCGAGATGACAGTCTATGCTGGTTTTTTATCTCGAGAGGAAAAATTGCCTTATGTTAAAATTGCGGTCAGGAAAGTCGATACGATAAAAGTCTTTTTGCAATTAATTTGGGAAATGAATATTTTGATTGATAAGCAGTATATTGCAATTTCAGAAAAATTAGATACGGTCGGTAAAATGCTCGGTGGTTGGCATAATAATTTAGTAAAACCACTCGAGCAAACTCGAGGTAAACAAAACTCCCCGAGCAAAAAGCAAGGGGAGAAATGAAGAGATTAGCGAAGGCCCCCAAACCACCAGTTGTCGTTCCAGTCGTTGTCGTTGCGGTTGACGTTCACGTTCCGCTCGTCGTTCCACCGGTTGAAGGTCGCGTAGTTTGTATAAAGTGCCATCGAGATCACCACCCATCGAATAATCTCAAGGTTGAATTTAATACGGTATCTAAAATACCAGAGCACTCTATACCAAGTATCTTCATTTTTTGTCAAAGTCATAACATAAATCCTCCGTCTCAAGTTTTTTAAACCATCGACGTTCTCAATTTATGGATACTGGATTCGGCGGCAACAAGCTCATCACCTGTTACTTATACTCGCCTATTACCGAGATTATTTTATCACACATTGTAAAACCCCACACGTGATGTGTGAGGTTCCGATTTTGAAACTCTGTCGGAAGAGGTTTAGTGGGGATACCACAATTTTTCGAAGTCAAGTTCTAAGTCTCAAGGACCAGAACTAAGTGACCAGGACCAAGCGCTACTTGCGAAGGCCCCCAAACCACCAGCCGCCGCCCCAGCCGCCGTCGTTGCGGCCGACGTACACGTGCCGCTCGTCGTGCCACCGGTCGAAGGCCGCGAAGGACCAGTTACCATTGGCATCCTTCCAATGAGTGCCATTCGGATGGTCATCAGCGAAGGCGGGATCCGCCTCGTTGACGGCCGCGAGGGAGTACGGATCGGCAGGCTTGAGGCCGCGCAATTCGAATTCCTTTTCGAGGTCATCGTCCGAGATGTAACCGTTGCGTTCGGTCAGATCGGGCTTGAAGAACACGACTTCCTTCTTGCCACCACTGCCTTTCGGCATGTTGATGACAACGACTTCGTCCGTGTACTGCTTCCGACCCGTGGCGTTGAGTGCCTCTTGAGGCTTGCGGCCAATGTCGACGTCGACAACCCGAACGATCAGGTTACTGACGGCCTCGACGTATTTACGAACCACGGCGACGAGGTCGTCAGTGAGCGAGCGTCCCTTGGTCTCGATGACCATTTGGATTGCTTCGCTTTGAAAACCTGCCTTACGAAGACCGGTCGTCAAGAAGTCACTGATTCGGCCCGCCTGTGCTGCTGTCATCTTGGATGGGTTCATGGTTTTTGTGGCCATGGCTTCATCCTTTCTTTTTTGTGGTGCTGTTCCCGATATGGAACTTAGGGCTAGACCTGTTTGGTTTTGCCACAGCTTTCAGAGGATTTGTAAAAAACCCACTAAAAGCTGTGACAAAATTGCTTTTTTCTAGTCATTATATTAAGGTACTTATTCTTCTTGTATTATACCATACCTGACCTAAAAAAGCAAGCCAAAACGGTGATGCATATATTATATCCTTATTTTAAGCCACTTTCACCGCTCCCTCTCTCAACACTTCTATCTCATCATCCTTGATCCGAACAAGTGTGGACGGCAATGACTCCAGATTACCACCATCTTCATAAAAGTCCACTGTCGAACCAAAATAGACATGTGCTTCCGCAATATTTTTTGCTGGCGCTTCCCCCTCCGGATTAGCACTCGGTGCCACCAGCGGCCCGGTTTCTTTTAGCAAATCAATCAGATCTTTCTTGTCTGGGAGGCGAAAAGAGAGAGTCGGAGACATTACCACACTCACTTTTCCAGGCCAGTATTTTTTTAAAAAGTTTTTTGTCACGTCGGAAACTTTGATATCAAATAATTTAAGATCATCGAGAGAAGAAATCAGCACAATAAATCCTTTACCGTCTGAACGATTCTTTATTCTGCTAATATACTCCACAGTTTTAGGCAAATCCGCACGACCAACCAGACCGTAAATCGTATCAGTTGGAATTACTCCAATGCCACCGGCTTTCAGAATTTCAATATTTTATTTTTTCATGGTTTAAAAACTATAACAGATAGTGTGATATAATAAAAGGATGGAACCAAACAATGAAGAACGGTTTAAAAAGTTAGAAGAAAAAATTGAAAAAACTTACATTTCAGTTGAAAAAACTCGAAAGTATTTTCAATGGACTTTGATTATCACTGTCGTTATTGTAGTCTTACCACTAATCTTAATGTTATTCGCCATTCCCTCTTTCATTAGCACCTATTCAACCATGCTTGGCGGTTTAACTTTATAGCTCGACTATTTCATTACACTATAAACGCTTGGTAATTCCAGGCCGAGCGCCCAAGCGGAAAAACCGCGCAAATTATTTTCTTTAATTAATTTAATTTTCTGGGCGACACTTCTGGCGTTTTCATACCAGATAGTATAGCCCTTCCCCTCTTTCCAAAAATGAAAATACGGCGCTTGCTCTTTCTCATCGAAATAATAATTCACTTTGTATTTCTTCGTCACGTTATCAATCCCCTCGACACCCCCAACCCCCACCCTTTTGCCATCCAAATGTCGCCACTGCCAATAATAAAGTCCAAAACCTAATGAAATTTTATTAGCGGGTATTTTTGTTAAACTAAAATCAATAACCTGATTAAGCCAATCGTAACCAGCGATTGGTCCAGAAGAATTTGGATCATCATAGGACATCAAACTGATAAAATCAGTACTCGACGCCAAACGCGCATAATCATAGACACCAATAATCCTCTCCCATAAATTTTTGGGGTAGTCGGTTGGGTTTTCAGAGATTTGAGAAATCACTGCAACACTAAGTTTTAAATTATTTTTTTGAAAGACTTGGTAAGTGCGGTCGATAAAAGCAGAAAATTTATCGCGATAAGGTAAATCCATTTGTTCAAAATCAATTTGCCAGCCCCAATAGTTGAAACTTTGAGCTTCCAAAACAAGGCTGTTTATCAAAACTTCCTGAGCCTTAATATCATCCAAAAAAAGCTTACTGGTCGTGGCATTAAAGCTTCCGTTAGTCAGCAGTGGCATGACTTTAATGTTATTTTTCTTAGCAAAAGCCAAGAGATCCGGCTTCACACTGCCGAATAAAAAACCTTCTTTGTCGGTCATGTAATTTTGAGGTGCGAAAATATCAATCTGACCAGGGTGAGCAAAAAAAGACTGCCGAGCGTTTGGCCCTTCACGGAAATAAAACAGACGTTCATAAGTCGCGGCTTCAACCACATTCAAGAAACTAAAAAATGAAGCGAGGAGAAAAATTGTCATGCAAAACTTTTTGAGCATAATTTTAATGTCCTAAAAACTTAGCTAAGTACATGATGACAATACCGAGAATGAAAATCAGAAAGGAAATAATAGATTTTTTCAAGTTAGTTTCTTTTTTAATCTCCGGCATCAAATCCGAAGCGGCGATATAGACAAAGCCACCGGCCGCGAAAGGCATCAGAAATGGAAGAAAACTCGCCAAAGATGAAAATAAAAAGTAGCCAACAATTCCGCCGATTACCACGGTGAAAGCGACGAGATAATTTAAGAGTAAGGCGGTTTTTCTTTTAAAGCCGGCGTAAACTAGCACACCATAATCCCCGATTTCTTGCGGTATTTCATGAATAGCGACGGCAATGGTGGTGGCGATACCTAGTCTAATATCCACCATGAAGACGCTGGCAATCACGAGTCCATCAATTAAATTGTGAATACTATCCCCGACCAAATTCATATAACCAAAAGTGTGGACGTGGCAATCCGATTCATGACAATGCCGCCAATGTAAAACTTTCTCGATTAAAAAGAAAAAAATAAAAGAAATTAAAAAGGTGCCGAAGACTGAGTCAATTTCGATCATTTCTGAAGCTTCTGGTAGTAAGTGTAAGAAAGCCCCACCCATCAAAGTACCGGCTGATAGAGAAACAAGAAAAACTAACACCTTATCTAAGACTTCTTTTTTAAAAAACATAAACAAAACCGCCACCCAGACGCAGAGGGTGATCAAAAATGTAGCAAGAATGATTGATAATAAAGTCATGAGATTATTTATACCATATTTAATAAATTTAATCTCCTCCTGTAACGAAATTAATTATTGCACGGCTATATTTGGTAGCTTTATTAATTAATAATTAACTATTATGACAACTGTAATAAACAACCCGGGAGAAAATCGAGGTGACGGGGCAAGTAGTGGTGCGGGGGTAGTGATTGGTGCAATTATTGTGCTTTTGGTCTTAATCATCGCGACTGTTCTGGCCCTACCATATATTCGCCAGCGTCTTGCTACCAACTCTGAACCAGCAGTAAATAATTCCGTGATCAACGTTCAACTACCCGGCGCAACAACGACGGTGAGATAGTTTAATGGTATATAAAAAATGGGCGCCCTTGTTAGAGCGCCCTTTGTCGACAAAAACTTCCTTACTCTCGCTTACTTCTTGAGAAAGAGAATACCTTGAGCAACACGAAACTCCCATTCTCCACCTAGTGAATTTAGGGAAACTCGTATTTCGGGAGCGACCGTCCATCGTCCCACCACCTTGAACAAGACGAATGTGGCATCAAGTGGTAGTACCCTTCTGGCCGCATCGAGATGTGGAGTCTTGTCATCTCGCAAAAAGATCTTGGCCTGCACACTTAAACCCGCTCCGTCTCCTTCTTCCTCTTGGTCACAGGGCCTAAATACGAATGAGACCTGTCCCAGCTCATAGAGACGATGGCCGTTTCTCAGTGCCAATAGAACCATCTCTTGGCAAGTCTTAACGGCGAGCATTGTTGACTCGGTCACTTTCACGGTACTGCTTTTCTTCACTGCTTTCTCCCATTTGGGGATTTCGATAGAATATCTACCGAGTTGCCGTTTGAGCAACAATTTATTCGGAAATAATTCTGAACAAATTGTTGCCAAAAAAGCAACCTTCAAAGAGCAAGACCACTACTAAGTAGTTAATCATAAATCAATATCCTGTCAAATCAGTGTAGGTCCCGACACACCTCAATGACTTTCTTTGCGACAAGTTCTTTTTGCTCGTCACTTAATGTCATCATAGAATTCTCAAGTCTAGCAAGAAAATAATCGTCGCTAATTATATAAGCGGAAATTAACTCGGTAATATCCTCGAGTGTTTCCATCTTTAGATGTCCCGATCTTTTGCTTTGTTCTTTATATATAGATTCCACACTTAATGGATTCACTGGTCCGATACCGGAAAGTAAAGCGTAGAGCTCAATATAAGGAATCATACTATCAGGAATGTTATTCTCTCCATTTAAAAAATCAACTAATGATTTTTCATAACCTTTCTCTGTCTGAAACGCATGGGCAAGTTCGTGAGCTAATTTTACAAACCTTTGCTCCTCAGGACTAACAGTTCCCATATTCCAACGTTTAACAAGTTCATCTGAGTATGGCTGTGCACCTATTCTAACTGTATTAAGATTATTCTCCCTATGTGTGACAGACGCAGAAGAGTTTTCATCAAAGAAAACTTCTGTTTTATGGAGTTTCTGAATTAGCCGATTTAAACGCAAAGTCGGATCACCTTCAGAAAATAATCTGAGTGGCTCGGCCAGTAAGGAAATATTTTGGCCTTCAAATTTATTTTTCATAACAAAAGTCTAACACGGTAGAGCTAAGAAATCCAAGTCGAGTAAAACTTTATTTCTAAACAAACACTGGGTGACCATCCGGGGTCGAACCGGAACTTATTCCTCCACAGGGAATCGTGCAGGGCCGCTACACTATGGTCACCATCATTTCTAACAATTTCCTCTCCTCTAATCTATCATAATGTACCAAGGAATGGCAATTGAAGCATAGCCAGACCAAATTCGCTACTTTGTTATTTTTTCGATTCTTATCTATATGATGTACAACCAAAACTCTCTTATCTTTTTCTCCACAAAGTCTACACCTTATCAAAGTGGAGTTTTTCTCCAAAATTCTTCTATACGTATGATCTCCACCCTTCCAGCTCGTGTGTTTTTGACCAGAAAATTCTACGTTACGCCATTTTGTCTGACACGATTTATCACAAAAAAATTTACCACTTTTAGAACGCTTAATCTTTGACAACATTCTATAAGTTTTCTTGCCACAAATATCACAGCTAACTAACTTTCCGTTTTTATCACTGAAATGACATTCCCTTGAGCAATATTTACCGAATCCAATTTTAATAAAATATGGTTTTACATAAAAATCTTTACCGCATTTTTTACATTTAGAATTTGGCATTATATTTATTTATAATTATGAACCAAATGATGACAGTTTCTGCACATCCAAACTAAATTTCTCAAATTATTATTTTGCCTATTGTGATCTATGTGGTGCACTGACAAGATTCTTTTATCATTTCGGCCACACCTAACACATTCACATTTTAAGGAGCTCCTCTTCATCACTGCCTTATAAGAGGCTTTCCCTGTAGTCCAGTTCGGGTGATTAGCTCTAGATTGTATTTGACCTAAAACAATATTGCTACACTTCTTACCACAGAAGAACTTCTTATTTTTCGAGGCTCGCACCGCTCTCATCGCCTTGTATATTGGTTTCTGACAATTAGCACATTTAGTGTAAATTCCAAGCTTTCTGGCTTTATAGTGGCAACTTTTGGAACAATAATGATGCTTAAAATAACGGACCTGGGACAATTTGCGTTTAAAAGATTTATTACATACCTCACATAAAATCTTTTCCATATAAGATATTATACACTATAGGGTGTAGCAATGTAAACATACAGCTCTGTGGATAAGAAGATTACTTATATTTTGGAGCCGTTTCTCTCACTCCACTTTTATGGGCCGAATGTCTAGCTAAAGCATATAGGACACTAGACAGACGATTCAGATAAGCCAAAGTTTCAGGTTCGATTTTGACTAGATTTTCCTCGGCCACCGCCACCACTCGCCTTTCTGCTCGGCGGGCAACGGTACGAGCAAAATCAAAATTGGCTGACAGGAGATTAGCACCGGAAATTAAAAAGGTCTTGATGGGTGGTAATTGTTTTTCAATTTCGTCGACAATATTTCCCAACCGCTCCACTTTTTTCATCTCAATTTTTTTGTCGGCACCAGCCACTTGAGCTTGAATGATAAATAAATCTTCTTGAATTTGATTCAGTAAATCGAAATTAGTTTCGTCTTGCGCTTTACAGACACCAAGAAAAGAATTGGCTTCGTCGAGCGAACCAAGCGCCTCAGCTATCGCCGAGCTTTTAGAAATTCTTTGATCACAACCAAAAATTTTAGTCGTGCCATTGTCGCCTTTCTTTGTGTATAGCATGTGCCTGGGAGAGGATTTGAACCTCCATAGGGTTGCCCCCGCTACCACCTCAAGGTAGTGCGTCTAGCCAGTTTCGCCACCCAGGCATTTACTTCGCCTCGACAGGAGTTTCGGCCACGGCTTCCTTCGCTTCAACCGGTTCTTTAGTATTTATGATATTTTTCATCTTGCGACGGATTTCCTTAGCGGCTTTGTCGCGGACATTGTAAAGCTTGGAACGTCGAGATTTAGAGTTTCGAACGATTTCGATTTTTTCAATATTAGGTGAAAACAATGGAAAAATTCTTTCTACTCCGACGCCATCAATCACCTTTCGGACGGTCAAAGTACCCCCCGCTTCATCACCGTGCTTGCGAGCGATAATCATTCCTTCGAAAACCTGAATACGGCTTTTGTCGCCTTCCACAATTTTCTGGTGTACACGAACTGTGTCGCTCGATTTGAGGTTTAATTTCTTTCTTTCTTCAATGTTTACGAATGAAATTTTCATTACGCTAATCTAGCACAACTACTTAAAAAAGTCCACTGCTTTTTGAAAATCCGCTGGGTACGGAGCAATGATTTTGATAATCTCCCCTTCTGGCAATTCAAACTCGATGGCATAGGCATGCAAAGCCAAACGCCCGATATCGATTGGCGATTTTCGATAAACGGCATACTGTTTGTCGCCAATAATCCCGTGGCCAGTGTCGGCAAAATGAACACGCAACTGATGAGTTCTTCCCGTCTGCGGATTAGCTTCAATAAAAGAAATTTTTTCCTTTCGCGCCAAAGTTTTATAATGCGTGATCGCTTCTTTCGTCTCCCCGCGCACCGCTTTACCGGTCGCTCTTTTTCGAAAATCACTTTTATTACGGCCGATTGGTAAATTAATTATTCCTTCATCATAACGCACTTCGCCATAGACGATGGCGTGATAAAATTTCTCGATTTCTCTTTTCAAAAATTGTTTTTTCAAGCAATCGTAAGTTTCTTGATTCTTGGCGACCAAGACGACCCCCGAAGTCTCGCGATCAATGCGATGCACTATCCCCCAACGATTTATTGTCTCGCCCGTACCAATTTTGAGTGGCTCACCAACTTTTTCAATTTTTGGATATCGTTCTTTAATCCAGTCCGTCAAAGTCGTCTCTTTCGTTCGTCCATCGGCATGCACCACCAAACCACTCGGCTTGTTTACCGCCAAAAGATTCTTGTCTTCGTATAGAATTGAAACCTCCATGTGCGCCCTGAGGGACTCGAACCCCCGACCTTGTCAGTGTAAATGACCTGCTCTACCAACTGAGCTAAGAGCGCCTTACTTATAATATTACATAAAATAAGAAGAATAGCAAAAATAAACTTTTATCGTGTGTGCCCTCGGTTGGAATCGAACCAACATTGACGGCTTAGAAGTCCGCAATTCTATCCATTGAATTACGAGGGCAAGGCTTAGACTAAGAGAATATAACAGTTTTAGAGCGATGGGTCAACCACTTTGGGGCTGGTTTTTAATTTTTGATATTCGTCGGCGCGGGTTTCGAAAATCATGATGTCAGCTTGTAGACGTTTTTTATCAACCGTTTTTGTGTTTGTCTCGGGTGCGGTGATCGTGGGAGATAAATATCCACCGCCAATTTTATCACTCAAATAAATCTGCCAGGCAAAAATAGATAGAGAGATCAGACCAACAGCAAAAATCAAAACCATAATTTTCCAATCACGCTCGATCGAGCGGGTTGGTTGCTTAATATTCTTGAAGACTTTTTCAAAATTCAACTTTTTCATAATAATAATCAAATTTTCAATTTAGCCACGGAAAAATCCAAATCGGCTGTCCAAATCTTGGTGCTGGTTTTACCAGTCGCGCCAAGGTCCGAGCCAACCGTGAGTGATAAGCTATTGATAGTAGCGACTTTTGATAAATTTTCAATCGCGTGAATAAAACCAAAAACGTTTGACCATTGCCCAGAAACACTGAAACGTAGACGAATAAACGACACGGTTTCGGAAGAGTTTAGAGCTGGAACGGATTCATAACCGACGGATTTAATATTGTGACTAACGCTATTTTGACCAGCTAGAGATTCCAGTGAAGCAATAAAATCAGCGGTTTTTCCATCACCCGCCCCGACAAAATATTGATCAAATTTTTCTCTCTCTTCGACCGAACTTAAAATCGAATCCTTGAGCGTCAATTCTTTTTCTCTTTCTTCTGATGAGATTACCAACTGTTTCACCTTATCATTAATGGCAATAATCTTGCCTAACAGTAAATTAGTGAAGACAATATCCAAAATCAAAACTCCAACCAAAACCAGAATGGAGAGCGCCAATATTCTTTTAGAATAATTTAATTTCATATTTTTGTCTTAATGTTCACGGTGAAAGGAATATTTGTATCCTTGGCGAAATCCGAAATCGGCGATTCGACACTGGCAAAACCTGCTTCTGATTTTAAAGCTTCGACGAAGGACACCAAACCATCACGATTTCTAGACACGCCGTTGATTAAAAACTGGGCCTGATCTTTATTTATTAAACTAAAAGACAAACGGCTAATTTGAATATTATTATTCTTACTATTGATGATTTTAGTAAAACCAACTGAAGCTTGGTCACTTCTTTGACTATAAGTTTCGGCGACTGTTATTTCATCAAGGGTTCGATTCACAATTCGCGAGACGCTTTCGCCGACATTTTCTTTATTTTCAACGCTGATCACCGACTGAAATTTATCGGCTACCACCAAATCTTTTTTACTGACTGACAGATAATACGGGATAATGTAGGCCAATAAAAATACGCCCAAAAGAGAAATTAACCAAAAAGACATCGCCGTCAAGCGGATCCAGTATTCGGAGGCAACTTCTTTTTTTTGTTTTTCAGTGATTAAATTAGCCATAAAATTAATATAAACTTAAACCATTAACGATGGAATAATTCATTGATTCTACTCGTCCAATTTCCGGTACATATTCAGCAATTTTAAAATTGTTCGTCCAAATATCAGCAATGTCTACTCGTAAATCGAGGTTAAGTGATAGATATTCGGCCAGACCGATAATCATCGCTTCTTGACCAGAGAGAACCACGCGGTCAATTTCCGTTGCCACATCTTCCCTTTCATTACAGTACAAAATAAATTTCGATAATTCATCCTTGATCGCGGAGATGGTATTTATTAGGTAAGAAAAGACTTCCATATTATCGTCATGACTGCTGTACAATTTTTCTTTTTGCAATTTTAAAGCCTCAGCGGGGGAGATTTTATAATACTTGCAAAATAAATCCGTAAAAGTCGAACTTCCAAAATTTATCGATGAAGTCTGATAGACAGTGCCCGAAACAACCAAAGAGAAAATTGTCGTGGCTTCTTTAATATTGACTGTTACGACAGTTTGCTGATTTCCGACATGGATCACTGATCGCGCGACATTGCTGGATTCACTGACAAATAAAACGGGTAGCAAATCCGCGGCGACAAAAATATTTTGCCATTCTTCAATAAATTTAAGTGGAGCGACAGAAGTGACGACTTCAATGTCGCTTGAAATTTTATGATTTGATACAATATCAAAATCAAAGACGGCTTCTTTGGATGATAACGGAACGTTTTCTTCTAATTTAAAGTCGAGGACGTCACGAATTTCTTTTGGCTCCAAGTTTGGCAACTGGGTTTTAAAAATATAGGTTTTTTCTTCAGGAATAGAAAACCGAGCAAAATTTAATCCGGTCGTCCGACGAATTTCCTTCAGAGCTTTCAGCACAACTTCAGGTTTTTTAATCTCCCCACGAACAATAGCCCGCTCTTCCAGGTCAATCTGTCCATATTTATCTGGCAAAAGACCCTGTTCAGTATTCTTTGTCGAAAAAAAACGAAGAGCGTTCGGTAAAATTTCCACCGCGACAGACGGCATGGCCAGAAATTTCGGCGGAGCAAAAAGTTTTGAATAAGATACTTGATGAGACATAGTATTTCTCCAACTATTATAACATTTATTTCGCCGATGTGCCTACTATTACTTCGTCTTTCACCTCAAAAAGAGAAAAAGGTTCTTCCCCGCCACCAACCGCCAAGATCATGCCATTACTTTCCAAGCCCATCAAAGCTCTTGGCTCTAAATTTGTGACAAAAGCACATTTCTTGCCGATCAAGGCCGTTGTTTCAGGAAAATATTTCGAAATTCCCGAGACAATCTGCCTTGGTTCCCCTTCAGCAAAATCTACTGATAACTTCAACAACTTGTCAGAATTTTCAATTTTTTCGGCACTTAAAATCTTGCCGATCTTTATTTCCACTTTTTTAAAATCCTCGTATTTTATTTTTTCCATTTTTTATATTACTTGAGAACCTAGAATAATTGAATTTCGAGTGGAATGGTTGGTTCCGTCCCGAGAAATTCAATTATTCTAGGTTCTC
>JBAYUW010000014.1:0-12561 GCA_041674925.1 Minisyncoccota bacterium
AAAACCACCCTTATCTTTATCTAGCCATTTCGGAGATTCAATAATAGCATCGGCTAAGGTGTTCTCATCGACAGAGTCGTGTCTTTGTAAATATCGAGCTAGTTTTAATTTGAGGATTAGTTTCCTTTTATCATCAATGACAAAATCACCCAAAGCAGACAATCTTTGAATTAAGTCTCGATTAATCTGCTCCAGTTTTTGTCTCTTTTCTTCATCTAAAGTTTTGGCTGTCTTATCAATTTCTTCAATTAGGTGATTAACATACTTTTGTTCAAAAGCTTCTCTTGTTTTATCGTCAATTTTTGGCTTCTCCTCGACTAATTTTAATTCCAAGTGATCAACTTCGTGTCCACCGGCACTATCTGAATGCGTGCGACGAAAACCAAAATGTTCTAAAATATGATTCAATATAGGATTAAAACCATGAAAGTGTAACTTTTTATATCCAAGCGAGCGAGCTTTTTCAATCAATCCTGAAATTGCTCGAAAAGGATTTTCCTCCTTCAAGCCTTCAGTCGAAAAATACTTTATATACGCCTCATTTGGTTCAAAATCCTCAAAAGCCAGGTAGCCTATTAATTCCCCCTGTTCATTTCGCCAGAGTCTATTTAGAGGATGACCGTTCTGAATGGTACGAATAATATCAGTTGAAGCTTTTGTCCTTATCTCTTCTGGTACAGTTTCAGCTAGAGCGGTAATACTATTGACTTTCTCAAGATCAAGCGGGCTAAGAGATATCTGCGGTGATTCAGGGGATGTTTCCATGAGAGAAGTGTAGCAAAATTAACGGACGATTTCCACCTCCCATTTAATTTCTAAATTTATTTTTTCCTTCACCTTCGCTGAAATAATTTTTGCAAAATCAGAAATTTCTTTTTCGGTCGCACCACCAAAATTTATTAAAACGAGAGCTTGATGTTCATACAG
The DNA here is from genome assembly GCA_041674925.1 of Minisyncoccota bacterium. Lineage (GTDB taxonomy): Bacteria > Patescibacteriota > Minisyncoccia > Phycocordibacterales > GWA1-40-21 > CAIJXO01. Next base: position 928 of record JBAYUW010000014.1, read on the forward strand.
GCCGACATTGCCCTCTCGATAACCTTTTAAATGGCAGATCTTATCCAAAACCCAAGCCAGAGACACTTTCACATCTCCCTTGTCGTTTTTGAAACCTGGTAAATCAGGATATTTATTTTTTAAATCAAGAAATTTCTTTTCTGGCATAATCAGATTCATAAAAAATGATCCAGCGGTGCCGACTTTGTGCCAATCGGGTAATTTTTGCTGACGAATAGCAACGACTGCTTCACGTATTTGAGTTGGCGTCAGATCTTTAGCTTCGGCGAATTTACCTTTTAAATCAGCATAATTAATATTGGCAACTCCTTTCTTTTTCAAAACAAGAACAATTGAGATTATGATGTATTTTTTATTTTTCTTAAAAATACTGTTTCGATAACTGTACTGGCAATCACTGTTTTTGAAAGTAAAGTCCTTACCGGTATTAGTTATGAGGCCGGTGACAGATAAGACAGAGTCTTTCAATTCCGCGCCGTAAGCTCCGGCGTTTTGCACCACTGCCCCACCAACCGTACCGGGAATGGCGGAAAGATTTTCCAGACCGAATAATTTTCTGGCTGTTGAAAGAGTCACGAGATCGTCCCAACTTTCACCAGCACCAACTTCGACGTGAACGGTATCGTCTACTTGATCAGTAAATTTAATACCTTTGATTTCGTTTTTAATAATCAAACCAGTGAAACCGTGATCAGAAATCAAAAGATTTGAACCACCGCCTAAAACAAAAATTGGTAATTTACGACTTTTAGCAAAAGACAAGGCCTGGCGCAATTCCTCGGGATTTTTGACACAGACAAAATACTTGGCCGGTCCACCGACGCGCAAGGTTGTCAGATCTTTCAGAAAGACGTCTTCTTGAATATTAAGCATTGCTATATTAAAGCACAAAAGGCAAAACAAAACACCAACTGTTTAATTGGTGTCTGTTTACCTCCTCGTTAAACCTTGATTATTCCCAATCAACGCCGGCGGGGGCGAACTCCAAAACTAATGTCTTATGTGAGTGCAACCGCCGGCTGTGGCCGGAAACAATCGGAGGCACTTATTTATAGTAGCATAGTAAAATGTGACATGCAAAACCCCACCGAAGTGGGGCCTTACACAGACATTCGTTTGAGCTAGCCATTGCTAGCACTCACCCAAGTAGTATAGCATACTATGCAAATAAATGCAAGTTTATTTTTTCATGAGGTCCTGCACCTGTTCATACACCTGCTTGGCTTGTCCAAAATTAGGCTCTAATTCATAGGTTTTTTGGGCTTCGAGCAAGGCTTCTTCTTTTCTACCTAGGGCAAAAAGAGTACGAATCAGCTCAAATCTCATGGCTTGTTTTTGGGGTGATAACTCAACTGCTTTCTGAATATAAATAATTGCAGAATCGTAATTGTTGGTATTATTTAGAAACGAACCCATCAAGATTTGATACCGAGCATCATTAGGCACACGCTCGATTTGCTTACCCGCCTCACTGACCGTCAAATCAAAGAATTTTTGTTTTAAGGTCTTATCTACCTGATCAGAATTTAAAATCGAAGGGGTGTAAGAAAGTAGTTGTTCGCGAATTTCCGAATCCCCTAGTGATTTTCGAGACAAGGCTGATTCAAAATTATTTAAGCTTTCAATCACTTGACCGCCTTGTAGTGATCGAAAAGCTTGAATCAAATCTTTGTTGGCCTGTATCGCCGGCACATTGATCCAATATCCCCCAACTAAAACCAAAATTACAACCAGTGGGATCAAAATATAATTTTGCTGGTCCGAACTTTTTAAAATATCAACCAGATAACCCTTGATTTCTTTTCTTTCATGGTGCTGGACTAGGTGTGAATGAATATAGGCTAAAGTTGTAAAGAACATCAAATAGCTGACGAGATTGTCGAAGACGAATAAAGCTTGGAAGAAATATCCTGCAAGTAATCCAGTTAATAAAGCCTGCTCGGTAACCGTGAAATTATTTCTTCTAAACCACAATAAGTACAGCGCAGAGCCAAAAAGGGCAAGATAAGAAAGTAAACCTAAAATTCCACCGGCGACCAGAAAATCTAGTGGTGCATTGTGAGCCCGATCAAACCACTGCTCCTGCCCATACATTCGCGAATCATAATATTTATTAAACACATAGTTAAAGCCGTCTTGTCCCCAACCCAAAATTGGTTTTTCTTTAAAACCTTTTATGGCCATCGGCCAGACCAATTGACGGGCTTGACCATTGATATTACTCCAAGAAACTTCCGCCAAACGTGATAAGGTTGGATTGGTCTTCACAAAAGTCGTCTCTCGAGCACCCAAAAAGATAATGATAACCGCAATCACCGCCGTCAAAACACCGATCGAAATCTGCCTAATCACTTTATTATTTTTCTCAAATATGGCAATTAATACTGCAGTCACCAGGACTCCGCCAACTAAGCCAAGAAGAGCTCCTCGTGAGGTGCGGTAAACCACATAAAAAGATAGAGCTGAAATGAATAAGTAAACGTAGAATAAAGTATTTGCGAAGATCTTTTTCTTAGTCAAGACATCTTTATAAAGCAAAATTAAAGTAAAGAAGAAAATAAATAAAAAGTAAACGGAAATATAAATTGGATTTCCTAGTGGCCCCGAGAAGCGAACTTCTGTGGCATTATCAATACTCATCATCGCCAAAACTACGCCAGCACCGACATTGGCTCGCAAAAACCACAACCATAATTTTTCGGTTTGGATCATAGCACTTAAAACAAAAAAATAACCCAAGAGATGAGCAAAGGTGATCCAACCTTCCATTCGTTCATAGTTGCTCCAGAAAGCTTTGTACGGGGCAACGGCAAAAATATCCGCGATTAGTAAGATGAAAGTAAAGATAACTACAGCGCGAGAGATCCATGAACATTTCGGCCTAGATTCTTTATCTTTCATAATCAAAATCAACCACAAGGCCAAGATGATTTCAACAATGATTCGGAAGGTAAAAGCTTTACCGACAATATAAGGGAAAAACATACTATTAGCGACAATAAATGGCACGATTAAAACAAGATAAATCCCTACCCAGATACAATATTTTAAAATATCTTTCATAAAATTAATTATTAATTACTCTTTTCCACCTGAAGCATCTGTCTCAATTTTTCTTCAGGAATTTCTTTTATTGTCTCTTTGGGTTTGGTCTCAACTTTATCTTTTTTAAAAGACTCAAGTACCGCCCTCAGCTCCGCAAGACTCTTTTCGTTCACATTTTTTTTGACCGGGTTTTGAGCGGTAATTTTTGGTTTAATTTGATCAAGAGGAACAAAATCGTCATCGAGTGGTTCGGGTTTTGGGGGGACCACAACAGGATTCTCTCTTTTGACATACTTAGGGCGCTCAATCGGTTTTGGAATTGGGGCTGGAACTGAAACTAGGGCCGGAGTAGGAATAGGTTTTTTTTCGACGACTTTTGGCTCAACTTTGGGGGTAACCGACGTGCTTTTATTATGATGCCAATCCTGGACATTTTGTTCAACGATTTCTCGTTTCATGGCAAATTGTTCGCGAGAAGTCTCAATCACTTTTTGTCGGAAAGATACTTCTGGCTCTTTAATTGGTGGCATGGTGGTGGCCGAAAATGGCATGGAGCTGACACCATCAATCATGAGTTTCAAATAAATCTGGGCAAAACCAAGATTCACCAAGTCCTCAGCGGTAAATTGTGGTGCAAATTCTTTTTCCAAAACTTCAGCATCAAAAGCTCCCACTCGGAAAGTAATCATCGTACCAACGTTACCAAAAACGGCCGCCCGCACTTCTTCAGACATTTGCTCAATATATTGATGAGCAATCGTCAAATTTAATTTATATTTTCGAGCTTCCGATAAAATGTCGGCAAAGCTTTCATTGGCAAAAGATTGAAACTCGTCCACGTATAAATAAAAATTTGGTAGTTTTTGTAAATCTTTATCTGAAACATCGGCACGCGACATGGCGGCCAAATAAATCTTGGTAATAAGCATAGAACCAAGCAAATTGGCATTAGCCTCACCCACCCGTCCTTTGGATAAGTTGATAATAATCACTTTATTCTCATCCATCATTTTTCTTAAATCAAATGAAGATTTCGGTTGACCAATAATATTTCGAATCAAAGGATTATTGGTAAATTGTCCAATTTTATTTTGAATCGCTGGGGTCGCCTCAGCGGCAAATTTATCGGTATATTTAGCGAACTCATCCACCCAAAAGGATTTCACCGATGGATCTTTAATATTATCCACCACTTTTTTACGATAGTCTTTATCCGCCAACATTCTGTTTACACCAAGCAAGGTTGAGCCTGGATATTCCAAAAGTGCCAGCAAAGTATTGGTCAAGATATATTCCATACGTGCTGACCAAGCATCCAGCCAAATTTTCTTGAAAGTGCTCATCAAACCGGAAACAACTAAATGTCTTTTGTCATAACCCACATCTTCTAGAACATTGAAAGAAATTGGATGCTCCATATCGAAGGGAGCAAAATAGAGGACGTCTTTTAGGCGATGCTCGGGGACATAATTTAAAAGCAGCTCAGCGGTTTTTCCGTGCGGATCAATAAAGGCCATACCTTCGCCATTGGCAATATCCTGAACAGCCATATTTTCGAGCAGGGTCGATTTACCCATTCCAGTCTTTCCAATCACATAGACGTGCCTGGTACGATCTTTGGCTTTAATACCAAATTCCACATTTCGATTTCTCGAATCCGCGTTGGCAAAAGTTGTAACTCGATCAGGATCGTACATTTGCTCTAATTATACTGCCTTTTGTAAGCTTCCACAAGATTCTCAAACAATGAGGCAACCGTGAGCGGTCCGACCCCGCCAGGCACCGGAGTAATGGCAGAAACAAGCCCTTTTACTTTATCAAAATTTACATCGCCAACTAGTCTATCCCCATCTAAATTAATACCTACATCAATAACTATCTGGTCCTTTTTTAAATAAGAATCGTCAACAAGATTTGTCTTGCCGATCGCTACAATCAGAATATCGGCTGAACGGGTGATTTCTTTTGGATTTTCAGTTTTACTGTGTACGACACTAACCTCTGCCCCAAGCCCGGTTAAAGCTTTAGCAATCGGTTGTCCAACTAATTTTGACCGACCCATAACTGTCACTTTTTTCCCAGTTGGGTTGATTTTATAGTAATTCAGCATAGTCAGGATTCCTTTGGCCGTGGCTGGAGTGAAAGGACTGTTCTCTGTTAGACCATCAACATCTTTCCGTGGGTCAATCGCGTTTATTATTTCGTTAACCAATAAATGTTTAGGTAAAGGCAATTGGACGATTATGCCCGTGATCGTCTGATCTTGATTCAATCTCTGGATTTCCAAAACTATTTCCGTCTGTAAAATATCATTAGCAAATTTTAAATGCTGTACCTCGGCGCCAATCTTTTCGTCAAAGCTTTTCTTGGCTTTAATATATTTGTTTGATTCGGCCAAATCCCCAATCTGAATTATTGCCAAAATCGGTTTGGTCTTAAGACCCTCAATTTCTTTTTTGAGTTTTATAATAATCTCGTCTCTAATAATTTTCCCGTCTAATATTTTTGACATTTATTCAGAAAGTAAGGCCGCTTGGGTATAAGTATTCCCAGCATCCCACAGCATCCACGAGGTCAATCCGGCGTCATAGGTGGCTTGAATTTGAGCTCGGACCATCTCGGGCGTGTAGTGAACGGGATAATCATTATCTTGAAGCCAAGGACGTAATTTCAGTGGTGATTCACCAATAGCGACCAAGCGGGCGGCGGCGATTTTCATTGAATAATTTACGATATCATAAGGGTGATCATTCACATTCTTATAACCATTAAAACCGGTTGGATAATGTGACGGATAAACCATCGGAGCGATGAAATCAAAATTTGGCGCCGCATCCTCCAGAATCTGACCGATATTTAGATCGTCATAATTCGTCGCCGTCATACCAAACAGATCCGCTGAAATCACAATGCCGGTATCTTTAAAATTCTCATGTAAATATTCAAAAAAACTTCGCATCACAATCGACTTGCCACTTTTAGTACTGGTGGCATTCGCGACTAAAATCTCGTTACTTGAGGGAAAATAGATATCGGCCATATCACCATCCGAGGGAAAACGAATATAATCATAATTTATTTCATCAAAGCCAATCGCATAACTGTCTTTGCCTAAATCCACCAAATATTTCCACATATTTTTATTCCCCGCATCTATAAAACTAATCCCCTTGCGATCTTTCCAGTTGATGGTTTTGTCACTTCTCTTTTTGACGGCCCAATCAGGACTTACTTTCGCTAAATATGGATCTTGAAAAGCCGTAATACGCGCGATGGTATAAATATTGTTATCATGTAAAGTTTCCAAAAATTCCGGTAAGTCGGCCACACGACAACCTCCACCGCCAGCAGATTCGCCGAAAGAAACCGTGCCGGTATAATCTTTGACATCAATAATAATCGAATTGATTTCAGTTTCCTGCGCAAATTTTAAAAGCCTGGCGCGAAAACTTGGTGTCCCAGCCACACAGGCGGTCATATAAATAGCTTTAACGACTGGAGGTGTTTTCAGATGTTTTACTTCTTTGACTATCGGTTTTATTTCCTCAACAGGAGCTGCCAATGGCGAAGCAACGAAATTGGCTGGCAAATAATTTGGTAAAACAAAAAAGGCCAGAGCCAAGATGGCAAGGCTGGCCAGACCGATATAAAAATATTTATTGTGGATTATTTTCGACATAGGTATCGGGTTTGATGTCTTCTACGCCGTGTACTATCCTAATCACTTTGTGGAGTTCTTTCCTTAAGAGAATTGATAAGACGATAATCGCTAGACCAGAGAGCATCAAAACATAATCTTTCCAGGTTCGAGGAATGGCGATAAATGGTGAGGCAACTAATAGAACCAAAAACCCCAAAGCTGAAATCGATGAAATTTTTATCATAAAATTTAATTATTAACTAAGTACTATAAATATAACACAAATCTACTTTCCTGCCACTAGAACGACGAATTCGCCACGAACTTTATCAGGGTGATCATTAAAATATTTCTCAATTTCGACGGGGGTGCCAGAAATAATCTGCTCAAAAATTTTGGTTAGTTCTCGAGCAATCACAACTTTTCTGTCGGGCATAAACTTTTTTAAAGATTCCAAAGCCTTCAAAATTCGATGTGGTGATTCATAAAAAACCATGGTGCGTTCTGAGTCAGCGATTTCTTTAAACAAAGTCTCCCGTCCTTTTTTATGAGGTAAAAAACCCAAAAAAGTAAAATCAGAAGCTGGCAGACCAGAGATCGACAAGGCAGAAACCAAAGCGCTTGGGCCAGGAATCGCAATGATCTCAATTTCTGGAAAAGTTTCCTTGATTTTTGAAACGAGGACAGAGCCAGGGTCAGAGATCGTCGGTGTGCCCGCGTCAGAAACCAAAGCCAACGTTTTCCCTTCTTTAATCAAATCGATAATCTTATCGGTCTTAGATAATTTACTTTGTGAATGGAAACTTAAAGTTGGTTTCTTGATACTATATTTATTGAGTAAATTAATCGTTACTCTAGTGTCTTCACACAACACCAGATCCACCTCACTCAAAATTCGCACCGCGCGGTACGTGATGTCTTCCATGTTGCCGATTGGGGTGCCAATGACGTAGAATTTCATAAGTTGATATTACCTTAAAATTGACAAAATACCAACCGCCCCGTCCATCAGAATGGCCACCCCGCCTTAACCAAGGCGGGGAAAGGGAACGCAAGGTTCTAGGTCCCCTTTCTCCTCCTTGTTTAAGGAGGAGTACCCGAGTCGGCGAGGGGGAGGTGGTGGGAATTAGTATTCCCTCATACTCACCTGCGCATCCACTTTTTTCATGAGATCAATAACAACGGAGACAACAATCAAAAGAGCGGTACCACCGATGGCGAGAGATTGGATACCGGTAATGGCTTTCATGGCGAGTGGTAAAACAGCGATTAAACCAAGGAAGATAGCGCCGACCATAGTGATGCGAGTCAAAACTTTTCCAATATATTCGGCGGTGTTTTGACCAGGGCGAATACCAGGAATGAAAGCGCCATTCTTTTGTAAGTTTTCCGAGATAGCATGTGGATCGAAAGTGACGGCGGTATAGAAATAGGTAAACAAGAAAACTAGAATAAAGTAGAAGATGGAATAGAACCAACCATTATTTAAAATGCCTAGAATGAAACTAGAAATTGATTTGATAACCCCGTTAGAAACGCCGGTCGCCAAAAATTGGAAGATCATTTGAGGAAAAATCAAAAGAGACAAAGCAAAGATGATTGGAATCACCCCAGCTTGATTAACGCGAAGTGGTAAATAAGTGGAAACTCCGCCATACACCTTGTTGCCACGAACACGCTTGGCATAAGTGACAGGAATTGGTCGCTCGGCTTCGGTCACCACCACCACTCCAAAAATAATCAATAGAGCAACGACGAGGAAACCAAGATAAAGAGGAATTTGTGCGGGAGAGAAAGTGACAAGAAGTTGAGATAAGTAAGTCGGAATCGCCGCCACGATACCAGCAAAGATAATCAAAGAGGTACCGTTTCCAATACCAAATTCAGTCATCAGTTCACCAATCCACATGAGTAGCATTGAACCAGCAATCACCACCATAATATTGGCAATCAAATCAATGGTGCCTAGATGAGTAATCGCTCCGGATTTTTGCAACAGCAAAAGAAAACCACCACCCTGAACCAAAGCTAGAGGCACAGTCAGTAAACGAGAATATTGAGTAAATTTAGCGCGACCAGCTTCACCTTCTTCCTGATAAATTTCTTTTAATTTAGGGAAGATCATGGTCAAAAGCTGCATCACGATCGACGCGGTAATATATGGACCGACACCGAGCATCACAATAGATAGGTTGGAAAGACCACCTCCAGAAAAAATATTGAATAGACCGAAGACATCCCCAGTTGGACCGGAGAGAAAAGCTGCCAATCGAGCAGAATCGATACCAGGAACAGGAATAGTTGAAAGTAAACGGAAAATAACCAGAGCGACCGTCACAAAAATAATTCTTTTTCGTAAAGAAGAATCTTTAATGATCAGACCTATTTTTTTAAAAAAGTTCGACATTTTATTTAACAGAACCACCCGCCTTTTCTATTTTAGTCTTGGCCGACTCTGAAACGGTGCAGCCAACAATTGAAACTTTCTTGGTAATCTCACCAGTGCCTAAAATTTTGATTTTTTGATTCTTACCTTTGTATTGTTCGATCACACCCTTAGCAAACAAAGTTGAAGGTTTGACCGTCTCGCCATTTTTATAAGCAATTTCAATTAAATCAAGATTGATAGCCACCACTGGATTTCGCACACCAGTAATCGATTGGAAGCTGTAACCACGTAATTTTGGCATACGCTTGATGAAATCTCTCCACTCTGGACGAATCTTGTGTCCAGCGCGAGCGGTTTGACCCTTACCTCCACGACCGGAAGTCTTACCTCGTTTGCCTCCTCGGCCCACGGTCATGACTTTTTTATTAGCGGTCTTTCTTTTAATATTGTGTATCTGCATAAAATTTATTTAGTTTTTACTGGTTTTAATTTCGACAAAGCTTCCACAGCGGCGCGAGCAATGTTTAATTTATTTTTTGAACCAGATAAAATCTTGGCGGTCACATCTTTCACTCCGGCCAAATCCAAGACGTTTCTCACGGCACTACCGGCCACCACTCCACGGCCTGGGGCTGGTCGAATCACTATGCGAGCAGACGAATATTTACAATCTACCTCGTGAGCAATTGAAGAGGACTTGGTCATGTTGACAGTAATCATATTTTTCTTGGCTTGTCGCAAAGCTTTGTCGATCGCCAAAGAAGTATCGTTGGCTTTACCCAAACCGACTCCAACTTTACCTTTTTTATCACCCGCCACCATCGCTACGCTAAAAGAAAAGCGTCGTCCACCAGTCGCCACTCGGGCCACGCGACGGATGTTTAGCATTTTTTGTTCGAATTCACTGCGGGGGCGTTCACTGCGTCCAGACTTACGAGGATTTTTTGGTCGAGAATCGCCACCCCTTGGAGCATCGGTTCGAGGCATGAATTTTGCTGGTCGCCCAGAAGCAATCTGTGCTGGTGTACCCTTAGGCTCAACTTTGACTTCAGCTGGTCCACCCTCACCCATTGGCATATCTTTTTTAATTTCGTCTGTCATTTTTTTATTTAAAATTTAAGTCCGCCCTCTCTTGCTCCATCAGCAAAAGCTTTTACTCGACCGACATATTTGAATCCACCGCGATCAAAAACGACTTGATCAATTTTCTTTGCTTTGGCCAACTTGGCAATCTCTTTACCAGTCTCCACGCAACGATCCATAAAAGTTTTACCTTTCACTTTCATTGAAGACAAAGACAAAATCGTCTCAGCTTTATCATCATTAATCAGCTGACCGTAGATATATTTATTGGACTTGAAAACTGACAGACGAGGCTTGTCACTCGTACCAAAAACTTTGGCGCGAATCTTCTTGTGTCTTCGTTCAACTTTTATTTTTTTAAGATTAACTTTTTTCATATCTTTAATTAGACGGTTTTCTTACCTTCCTTACGTCGGATGACTTCTTTTTCATAACGAATACCTTTACCTTTATATGGCTCCGGTTTCTTCAAAGCTCTCAATTCCGCTACATATTTACCAACAAATTCTTTATCAATACCTGAGACAGTAATAATATTCTTTTCGGAAGAAACTTTCAATTCTTTAGGGATAGCAATCGTGACTGGATGAGAAAAACCAAGTTTGAAAACTAAGTTGGTACCTACGACGTCAGCTTTGAAACCGATACCTTCAACAATCAATTTCTTTTCATAGGCTTTATTGACACCCAAGATCATATTATTGACATGAGAAGCGATGGTTCCCCAAAGACTATTGATAGTCACGTTTGGATTTTTAGAAACAGTCGCAAAAGAAACCTTACCGTCATTGACTTCCACCTTAATACCCGCTTGGAAAGTTCTGGTCAATTCGCCCAAAGGACCTTTGACAGAAACGGTATTACCATTGACCTTGACTTCAGTCTTGGCAGGGATAGTTATTATTTTTTTTCCGATTCTTGACATATAATATTTATTACCAGATTTTGAACAAAACCTCACCACCGACTTTTTCTTTGACAGCCTGTCGATCAGTCATAATCCCTTTTGGTGTCGAAAGGATAGTCTTTACAAAACCGCCACGGGCTGGATGAATCTCGGCAAAGCCTTTATAAACGCGTCGAGAAGATTTAGAAATTCTTTGAACTTCTTTAATCTTTGATTCGTTATCGTGATAATTCAAAACGACTTCTAGAATCCCTTTATCTTTCTTTTTATCTGACAAAGATTTCAAATAACCTTCAGAAACTAAAACCTTGGCAATCGCCTCTTTTAATTTTGAATAAGGCAAAGACACTGATTCCTTGCGCGCCTTACCCGCAGTTTTCAGTCGTGTTATGAAATCGGCAATTGGGTCTCCTACCATGATGATTTTTTAATGCCCGGAATTTTACCCTGATTGGCGAATTCACGGAAGCAAATTCTACATAAATCGAAATCTCTCATATAACCATTTTTTCGGCCACAACGAAAACAGCGTCTCACCACTCGTGAGGCAAATTTTGGATCTTTCTTGGC
>JBAYUW010000015.1:0-9147 GCA_041674925.1 Minisyncoccota bacterium
AGAGATTCGAACTCTTGGTGGGTTGCCCCACACAGACTTTCCAGGTCTGCGCACTAGACCGCTATGCGAACCCTCCTTATTCCGTAAAAGATACACTAATTTTAAAAATAAGACAAATAAAAAAGGTCCCACGCGCCGAAGCACGGGGGACCCTAGACTCGCTTTGATCAGGTGGAGTATTCGTGATACCAATGGTCTTAGGCCAGAATACTTTATCCATCCGACCAGACGAACCATTTGACTATTATATCATATCTGTGTAAAATTGCAAGTATAAAAATCATGCTTGAAAATTTAGTTAAAGATCTTGATCGAGTTGCCAATCCCGCCAAAGCGAAAATTTTGGCGAGATTTTTTAAGACCGGGCCAGGGGAATATGGAGAGGGAGATATTTTTCTGGGAATCACGGTGCCAGTTCAAAGAGAAATAGCAAAAAAATATTTGGATCTAGATTTTTCTGATCTACAGAAATTATTAAATAATCAGTATCATGAATATCGATTAGTCGCCCTGTTGATTTTAGTTGAGAAATATAAAAAAGGAACAGAAAAGGAAAAGAAAGAAATTTTTAATTTATATTTAAAAAATGCTAAGGCCAAGAGGATTAATAATTGGGACCTGGTGGATCTGTCAGCACCGACGATTGTGGGGGATTACTTGTTTGCTCGAGATAAGAGGATATTATATACTTTAGCTAAGTCGAGAAAGTTGTGGGAGAGAAGGATTGCAATTTTGGCCACTTACTCTTTTATCAAACAGAAAAAATATTCTGATATTCTGAAGCTCTCAAAGATTTTAATTTCTGATTCCGAAGATTTGATTCACAAAGCGACGGGTTGGATGTTGCGCGAGATGGGTAAGAAAGATAAAAAAGTTTTGGAAAATTTTTTGCATCAGTTTGCCGATCGAATGCCACGAACAATGCTCCGCTATGCCATCGAGAAATTTAATCCGATTGAGCGACAAAAATATTTAAATTGGAAAAAGAAATAAAATGAAAAAAATAATCCAAACTATTATCGTTATAATATTATTTGTCGCTTCAGGATTTATTTTTTGGGCTGGTTTATCACCACAGACTTTTTCTAAATTTTGGCAAGATTATTCGCCACTGGTCAGAAAATCTGAATCAATTCAGGGCTCGGTTGGTGAAATAATTATTAAAAATAGTACTTGGGAGGTGGAAGTGGTGACAGATAATGCGCAAAAAGAGACAGGTTTATCAAATCGTAAGACCTTGTACAGTAAAAAAGGTATGCTCTTTGTGTTTGATAAGTCAGCCAAGCAAATTTTTTGGATGAAAGACATGCTCATCCCAATTGATATAATATTTCTTGATGAAAATTGGAAAATTGTTTTAATCGAGACGAATTTACAGCCACAAACCTTTCCAAAAACTTTCGGCTCGAATGTTAAATCAAAATATGTCCTAGAGATCAACGCTGGAGAGGCCGAACTTTACGATTTACGGGTCGGTGACCTGGCGATTTTTCTAAATAAGTAAAAATTTTGGAATTTCAGACGACTTTTGGTCTTAGCCAGTAAGTAAATTTTGCCGACCATCTTTACACTCGCCACTTTTCGATTTTCTTTTCACTTTTTGGCATTTTTCTATTCTTTTATTTTTCAAACTAGTGTAAAATTAGTCTAACTTAAATTTATTTTAAGATATTTAATAGTTTAATAATAATTTTCTAAAAGTTTATGGTCAAAAATACAGTCGGCGGTAAAAAAGAAGTAAAGTTGGTAAAAAGTATTCAGAAAAGAGATGGCTCGATTGTCCCTTTTGACCTGATGAAGATTGTCGGCGCGATTCACAAAGGAATGCTCGTTGTTGGTGAAGGTTCTTTGGAAGAAGCTGAGCTCGTGGCCACTAAAGTTTTCGCTGATTTAGTTCGCATCACGAAAAAATATCCAAATTTTGTGCCAACCGTCGAGGGCGTGCAAGATTCCGTTGAAAAAGAATTAATTTTAGCTGAATACGTGAAGACAGCTAAAGAATATATTATTTACAGACAAGAAAGAGCTAGATTGCGTGAGAAAGGTGTGACTGTTCCACCAAAGGTTCGTAAATTAGCCGAAGAAAGTAAAAAATATTTTCGAAATCCTTTGGGTGAATTTGTTTATTATCGAACCTACGCTCGTTGGATTGATGGTGAACAGCGTCGAGAAACTTGGGTGGAGACAGTTGATCGCTACGTTTCTTTTATGAAAGAAAACCTCGGCAAGAAATTAAAAGATTCTGAGTATAAAGAAATTCGCGAAGCAATTTTGAAACAAGAGGCGATGCCATCGATGAGACTTTTGCAATTTGCTGGTGATGCTGCTCGCAAGACAAACGTGTGTGCTTACAATTGTTCTTATATTGCTCCATCGTGCTGGCAAGATTTTGCGGAAATTATGTACATCTCAATGTGTGGAACCGGAGTGGGCTGGTCAGCGGAGAGTCAGAACATTCAATCTTTACCTCAGATAAAAAGACAGACCGGAAAAAAATTAGCAACCCACATTGTTGATGATAGTAAGGAGGGTTGGTGTGATGCTTTGGCTTTGGGTATGAACACCTGGGCAGATGGTAAAGATATTGATTTTGATTTTTCTAAAGTTCGACCAGCGGGGGCACGTTTGAAAATTATGGGCGGTAAAGCTTCTGGTCCAGAACCACTAAGACAACTTTTGACTTTTACTCGTGAGCGCATGCTAAAGCATCAGGGTCGCCGTCTCGAAAATATTGATGCTCATGATATTATGTGTAAAATCGGCGAGATTGTCGTTTCTGGTGGAGTGCGTCGTAGTGCGATGATCTCTCTTTCTGATCTTGAGGATGATAAGATTCGTGATGCCAAAAAAGGCCAATTCTATCTGACGGAAATGCAAAGATCATTGGCGAATAACTCGGCTGTTTATATGCAAAAGCCAACCGAAGAAGAGTTCTTGGACGAATGGGTGGCTTTGATGAAATCACGATCTGGTGAGCGAGGCATATTTAACCGTGGTAGCTTGCCAAAAACTGTGCCAGAACGCCGATTAAAACTTTGGAAAGAAGACGGTTTATTTGACGGTCAAAATATTACTGGCATGATCGGTACCAATCCTTGCGGGGAGATTATCTTGCAGTCAAAACAGTTTTGTAATTTGACAAACGTGATTGCCCGAGCGGGGGATACCGAAGCGTCCTTGTTACGAAAAATTAGAATCGCGACAATCATTGGTACTTATCAAGCTTCTCTGACAAATTTCCAATATTTATCAAAGGGCTGGAAAGAAAATTGCGAACGAGAAAGATTGCTCGGGGTTGGTTTGGCTGGTCAGTGGGATTGTGATATTGTCCGTACTCCAAAGATGCTGACTAAACTACGAGAAGAATGTGTGAAAACAAATAAGATTTTTGCCAAAAGATTTAATATTGCTGAATCAACTTCGATTACTTGTGTGAAGCCAGACGGTAATTCTTCTCAGACTTTTGATTTTTCTTCTGGTATGCACCCTCGTTATGCTCCTTATTATATTCGTCGAGTGAGAATCGCTAATACCGACACTTTATTTAAGATGCTAAAAGATCAGGGCGTGCCATATTTTCCTGAGGTCGGACAAACAATGGAGAATGCTAATACCTATGTCTTTGAGTTTCCTGTTAAATCGCCAGCTGGTTCGGTCTTCCGTGATGATCAGAGCGCGATCGAGCAACTAGAATATTGGAAAGTCGTCAAACAAAATTTTACCGATCACAATCCTTCGGTGACAATTTCTGTTGGTGAAAGTGAGTGGATCACGGTTGCACAATGGCTCTATCAGAATTGGGATATGATCGGTGGACTTTCTTTCTTGCCACGCGAAGACCATGTCTATCGCCTAGCTCCTTATGAACGAATCGATGAAAAGCGTTATCATGAAATGGTGAAAAAATTTGAATACATTGATTATTCCAAAATCATCACTTATGAAAAGCGTGATGAAACTGATGTGAAAAAAGAATTGGCCTGCGTCGGCGGAGTCTGTGAGATTGCCTAACTTGTTTTCGTCTTGATTTCGTGTTATAAATAATAAGCCTCCGTGACGGCTAGTTGCTCCGATGTTTATATTGGAGAGGAAAGTCCGAACACAGACTCGATTAAATTTGAGATAGGTAGCGGGTAACGCCCGTCTATGGCAACATACGAGGTGCGAACAGAAACGACCCGGTTAAGTCCGGCTGAAACGGCAAAATCCTTACCCCTGTGCAAGGTCGTGCCCCGAGCGCAATCGAGGGGAGTGCCGCTCGAGCTAGACAGTAATGTCTAGCCAAGATAAATGACTAGGCAAGAACAGAATTCGGCTTATAGGCACGAAGGCAATGTGAAATCGCTCCCTAAAGGAGCGATTTTGCTGTATAATAGTCAGCAGTTTATGGTGAAGAAAATTTTTAATTTTTTCGGTAAAGAAATAAACGGCCTTCATGAGGCTGCCTATTTGCTTGGTTTTTTTGCCCTACTGTCACAATTTCTGGGTTTAATTCGAGATCGTCTATTAGCCTCAAGCTTTGGCGCTGGACGCACCCTCGATATTTATTATTCGGCTTTTCGAATTCCAGATTTTATTTTTGTTACCGTCGCTTCGCTCGTCTCAATCTCGGTCCTCGTTCCTTTTATTATCGAGAAAACAAATATCAGTAAAGAGGAGACCAAAAAATTTATTGATAATATTTTTTCTTTTTTCTTTTTGTTAATTATTCTAGTCTCCGCCATCGCCTTTTTTCTAATACCGATTTTATCACCAATAATTTTCCGTGGCTTTTCTTCTTCTGATATTATAGAGTCAATCAAAATCACGCAAATCCTTTTATTGTCACCGATCTTTTTGGGTCTCTCAAACTTTTTTGGTAGCATCACTCAAGTTTACAAACGCTTTTTTATTTACTCACTGAGTCCTCTTGTCTATAATCTGGCGATTATCTCTGGCTTAATCTTTTTGTATCCGCTCTTTGGTTTATCGGGCTTAGTTTGGGGAGTAGTCTTGGGTGCCTTATTACATTTGGCTATTCAATTACCATTTGTCTTTCGTCAGGGAATGTTTCCAACCATTCGAGCGCCGTGGAAAATTGATTTAATCGGTTTAAAAAAAGTTTTGATTCTCTCTGTTCCACGTACCATCACTTTGGGCGCTTCGCAGATCGCCATTATCGTTCTTTTGGGTTTGGCGTCTTTTATGGAAGAAGGCTCTATCGCTGTCTTTAATTTTTCCTTTAATTTGCAAGGCGTGCCACTGTCTATTATCGGTGTCAGCTATTCGGTCGCTGCCTTTCCCACTTTGTCCAAGTTTTTTTCATCTGGTCAGAAAGATAAGTTTGTCAGTGAGATGATTATCGCTGTTCGTCACATTATTTTTTGGTCCATTCCCATTTCTATTTTATTTATTGTTCTTCGCGCCCAGATCGTGCGTACGATCTTAGGAGCCGGGGAGTTTGACTGGTCCAACACTAAATTAACCGCCGCCGCCTTGGCCTTATTTTCTATTTCGGCGATTGCTCAAAGTCTTATCCTTTTATTTATCAGGGGCTATTATGCTTCCGGCAACACTAAAAAACCTTTACTCGCTAGTCTCTTTTCTGGGTGTCTGATAATTATTTTTGCCTTTTTCTTTACCAAAATCTTCGAGACGGTTCCCACCTTTCAGTATTTTATTGAATCGCTATTCCGCGTCAGTGATCTGTCTGGTACTTCAATTTTGATGTTGCCTCTAGCCTACACCCTGGCTGTTTCAATTAACTGTTTAATCTTGTGGTATAGTTTCGGGCGAGAATTTGCTGGCTTTACTAAAGCTCTGACCCAAACCCTGTTCCATACTTTTTCCGCCTCGGTGATTATGGGTCTAGCCACATATTTTGGCCTAAATATTTTTGATAATATCTTTGATTTAAATACTTTGTTTGGTATTTTTATGCAGGGCTTTCTATCTGGTATATTTGGAATTATTGTCGGTATCATTATTTTAAAACTTTTGAAAAATCAAGAAATCGAGGAAGTCTGGAAAACTTTGCATCATAAAATTTGGAAAGCTAAGCCATTACCAGCCGAGGTGGTGGAGATTTAATTTTCCAAAAAAAATGAGCGACCCACGGGGGCCGCTCTATTGTTGTCATCACAATCTTACATACCAGATCACAAACCAGGTCATGATCCAGAGGAAAAACGATATGGTACTGAGTATGGCCATTTTCAGTGGAAGTTCAGAGCAATATGACCCAGAACTCATTCGCTCGTCGACTTCATCCTCTTGCCGTCCGAATGAGTAAGCACTATTGATCAAACACATGCCTACTACGTTGGAGAAAATGTAGTTTATCCAACCATCGAACCCTGTCGGTTCATTTTTGTGCCACAAGAAGTATATGAAGAATGCCGTGTAAAGTGCACCTCCAATAGCCACGATAACGAACATCCACAACCATTCCCCCAGATATTTCCACCAACTTCGATAGTAGATATCCTCCCAGCAGGGGTTCACGCTACAAATCAGAGCTAGACCGAGACTCAGAATCCAAATGTTCATAACAGTCTTCCTTTCTTAGAAGATTGATCCAAAATAATGCTATAACAATTGCATCTAAAAAGCAATGACAGTTAGTCATTTTTCTGCTAGACTGACTCTGTTATGGACTTAAAGCATATTCGAAATTTCAGCATTATTGCTCATATTGATCATGGAAAATCGACCCTGGCCGATCGTATGTTGGAGCTGACTCATACCATCGAAAAACGTAAGATGATGGAGCAAGTGCTTGATAGTATGGAGTTGGAGCGGGAAAGGGGAATCACGATCAAAATGCAACCTGTGCGCATGGCCTATAAAATGGACGGTCAGGACTATATCTTAAACCTGATCGACACCCCTGGGCATATCGACTTCTCCTACGAGGTTTCTCGAGCCCTAAAGGCCGTGGAAGGCTCAATTTTGCTTGTGGACGCGACTCAGGGTGTCCAAGCACAAACATTAACTACTCTAAATATGGCGCGTGATTCGGGGCTCAAAATCATTCCGGTAATCAGTAAAATCGACTCACCTTTAGCCCGAATTGATGATGTAAAAATGGAAATTGTAAGTTTGCTTGGCGTTGACCTTGATGAAATTTTGGAGGTCTCAGGTAAGACTGGTGAAGGGGTAGAAAATTTGTTGCAAGAAATAATCAAGAGAGTACCGCCACCAAAAAATGAATTTGAAGACGACTCAACTTTTCGGTCTTTGGTTTTTGATTTTCAGTATTCCAATCATCGTGGCGTGATCGTTTACGTGCGAGTTCTAAATGGTGAAGTCTCAAAAAATACACCACTGATTTTTAAAGTTGCCGATGAAAAATTTCAAGCCTTGGAAGTTGGAATTTTTGCGCCCGGTGAAGTGGCCACTGATAAAATCTCGGCTGGTGAAATCGGCTACATTGTCACAGGTATTAAAGTCCCCGGTATCGCCTCCGTGGGAGATACAGTCTCTTCCTTGAAAGATAATCATCCACCTCTGCATGGTTATATGACTCCAAATCCGGTGGTGTGGGCTTCGGTTTATCCTGAAAACGCTGATGATTTTGAGAATTTGAAACAAGCGCTCAGTCGTCTACGCCTATCTGATTCATCTTTTGCCCACGAAGAAGAGGCCTCTGGCACACTCGGTCGCGGTTTCCGCTGTGGCTTTTTAGGAATGCTACATTTGGAAATAATTATGGAAAGGCTGAAAAGAGAATTCAATCTAGAATTAGTGGTGACAAATCCTAGCATCACTTACAAAATATTTTACAAAAATGGTAAAGAAGAAATGATTTATTCACCCTCGCTTTTTCCTGATGACAACACTGTTGAAAAAGTGATGGAGCCTTGGGTGAATGTGAAAATTATTACCCCAGCCAAATATCTGGGAGAAATTATGCAAAGCCTTTATGATCACGAAGCGGTAGTCGGTGATTCGGAAGTCTTCGGTGATACCAGAACTTCGGTGAGTTTAACTATGCCTCTGCGCGAACTCATGCGTAATTATTTCAATGAATTAAAAAGTCTCACTTCTGGTTATGCTTCGATTTCCTATGAAGTGGGAGAAATGAAAGTTGCTGATGTGGTGCGTCTGGATGTCTTGGTGGCCGACGAAGTTTTCCCAGCTTTCTCTCGTGTTGTCTCTCGTCGTCGAGCGGATATCGAAGCCGAAGAAGCTGTCGAGAAACTACACAAAATCCTGCCCCGCCAAATGTTTTCTTTTAAAATTCAGGGCAAGGCGATGGGGCGAATCATTTCTTCTCGTAGTCTCTCTGGTATGAAGAAAAACGTCACCGCTCATATGTATGGTGGAGACATTACTCGAAAAATGAAATTACGCGAGCGCCAAAAGGAAGGTAAAAAGCGCATGGCCGATCGTGGCTCGGTCAATATTCCTCAAGATGTCTTTTTGAAGATGATCAGAAACGACTAGTATCTCAAGATTGGAATATACAAAGCGATCATACTAATCGCTACTAAAATACAGACGACAGACCAGATGACGCTGACTTTCTTTTTGTGTTTTTGGTCGAATAACATTTTTGTATTATACTGTATCTATGCTCGAATTTCAACAGAAAAGACAGGTCAAGAAAATTTTGTACAGTCGCACGACTTTGGTCGTTTTAGGCCTAATAATTATTTTACTAATAAATTCTGTTTGGGGGGTGTATAAAAAAAGAGCGATCTCAAAAGAAAATCTCGACAAAGCTCAAGCTAGTTTGGATAATTTGCAAGCGCGAGAGGAAACTTTGTCTAACGAAATTGAGCGCTTGAAGAGTACAGCTGGAGTGGAGGAGGAAATTCGAGAAAAATTTGGTTTGGTCAAACCGGGGGAGGAGGTGATTATTGTGGTGGATGCTGAAAATAAACTGACAGTCGAAAACATTGCAGAAAATAGAAATTTCTGGCAAAAGATGATAGAGTGGTTTAAATAGAAGGCGGATGTAGTATAGTGGTAGTACGCGTGCTTCCCAAGCATGTGGCGCGGGTCCGATTCCCGCTATCCGCACAGGTATGTTATAATGTGTTTATTAAAAGATAATTAAATAAAATTATGAAAGAGAAAAAAGTTTTAATTTATTCGACCCCGACTTGCCATTTCTGTCATTTGGCCAAAGATTTCTTTAATGAAAAAGGCGTCAAATACGAA
>JBAYUW010000016.1:0-8342 GCA_041674925.1 Minisyncoccota bacterium
CTGATTGGCGAATTCACGGAAGCAAATTCTACATAAATCGAAATCTCTCATATAACCATTTTTTCGGCCACAACGAAAACAGCGTCTCACCACTCGTGAGGCAAATTTTGGATCTTTCTTGGCGCGTGCTTTAACTGATGTTTTTGCCATTTGAAATTATGCCTTTTTAAATAAAAAGCCCTTATGAGCTTCGTTCCGGTATATTAGCAAAAGGGGGTTAAAAAGTCAACAACGCCTCCCCAATCTTATATTGCTCCCCCGCGCCCATAGTAATCACTAGATCTTTTTCAGATAAGTGGGGTTTGAGATAGGAAATAATTGAGTCGAAATCAGGAAAAGTAAAAACCCCCTTAATCCCCCTTATCAGGGGGAGATCGGAAAGGCCTCCCCTGACAAGGGGAGGTTGGAGGGGTTTTTTAATTTCTTCCGCTAGAATCTCCGACGAAATCGTTGGATCGAAAACTTCACGTGCGGGAAAAATCGGGGCAAGAATTACTTCGTCGGCATCAACAAAAGCGGTGGCGAATTCTTTTAATAAAAGTTTGGTGCGAGAGAAAAGGTGTGGTTGAAAAACCACAATAATATTTTTGTCTGGAAACATTTCCCGCGCGCCCTGGAGGGCCGCTTTAACTTTTTGCGGATTATGAGCATAGTCGTCATAAACCAAAGCGCCCTGCCCTGTTTTTCCTTTAAATTCAAACCGTCTCCATGTCCCAGCAAATTGTGACAGTGATTTAACGGCTTCATCATGATTAACCTGTAAAACCTCGGCTACCGCGAGCGCCGTTTTAGCATTCTGACGATTGTGTTCACCGGGAACCAACAACTTCTCAATAAATTTTATTTCTGAATAATCAATTACTTGGCAACTCACATTCTTAATTATCGGTTGAAGATTTGGTAATTTAGTATTACAAATCAAAAAGCCATCTTTCGGAATTTTCTTGGCGAGATGTAAAAATGAGTCCTGAATGTCAGCCAAGTCTTTATAAAAATCCAGATGATCTTCGTCTAAATTATTTATTACTAAAATTGATGGCTCGAGATTATGAAAAGATTTTTTGTACTCATCCGCCTCGACGACAAAATATTTGGACTTCCCCATTATAAAGTTTGTATTTGAGATCAAGCTTCCGACAATTACTGTTGGATCCAACCCGACATCAATCATAATCTTCGCCACCATCGCCGTCACTGTCGTTTTACCGTGCGTTCCAGAAACAGCGATCGTATATTTTTCCTTAGAGATAATATTTAAAGTTTCCGGATAAGTCAGCATTTTTACCCCTAATCTTTTTGCTTCAATCAATTCTGGATTATCCTGACCAATTGCATTTGTATAAACAATCAAATCACAATCAGCCGGTACATTTTCTTTCACTTGTCCAATCACCACTGGCGCACCCGCTTTGCGCAATTCCTCCGTTACTTTTGTTTCGTCGCGATCCGAACCGCTGACCTTCTTGCCTTCTAAAAGCATCATCCGTGCAATCGCGGAAATACCGATACCACCGATGCCGATGAAGTAAATATGTTGGGCTTGGTTTAGAATATTTTTTGACATTAAAACAATCATAGCAGAATTTGAATAATAAAAAAGAGGACGAAGGAATCAGACCCGCGTCCTCTTCCTCTCGTCCTCTTACTTCCCCCTCCGTGTTACGGCTTTGGCCGACAAAACTCGATCAGGTGCTTCTCCACGAGATGCACCAGATCCGCGAACTTGATGTTGGATGGCGGCACGTCAGGGAACGACTCAGAGCCGTTCAGCAAGAAACCCCCTTCCAAATACCAATGCGGAATCTCCTCGATTGTCCCGACCGCCGCAAGTTCCTCATCGTCCATGAAGTGACTCATGCGGAGGTTGCTCTTGGCGATCTCGGTCTTGCGCAGACGAACGGCCAGCCCGACCATGTCCAAATCCTTGCTGCCAAGAATTTGGGTGAGTCCGGACGAACCACGCTGAACAATGATGTCCACCCCTGCCGCTCGCGCGACATGTTGGAACTGCACATTATCCAATCCGTCAACGGCCACCAATTTGATCTGGCCGCCAATCCGATTCCTGTAGGCACTCTCGAACCGCCCACTGGCCGTGAGGTACTCGTCCTGACGACCAAGACGTGCGAGGATCATCGGCTCGATGAGGGCATAGACCCGCTCGACATCGAGCGAACCAGCCCAATAGCGATTGAGGTTCTTGACCTCCTCCGCCAAGGACTGCATCGAACCGGAAGCCTCGGAATCGGCCAGGAAAACATCACGCAGGATGCGTCCCCAGACCGGATTTCCCATTTTGCCCAGATGTTTAGCGACCAGGGTCGCCGCACAGTCCTGACGAGGACTCTTGCCGTGGTCATCAAACATACCACCGCCGATCCCGACCAGAATGGTTCCACTCATCGCCGCCATCTCGGGCGGGGTTTGAGCGAGTTCCTTCTTGCCCCAGGCGACCAACTTGGCCGTCGAGACACCAGGGAATTTATCTTCCCCATAGCGCCGAAACAACATCACCGCGACGATTTCGTCGAGGTGTGGGTTTTGATGCAATGCGATTTTCGTAATCTTCACTTACGACCTCCTCATCTTGTGTTCGTGATATAACACCGCGTTTCAAGCCTTCCACCCACAAGTATAGCACTTTTGGGCGTAAAAGTCAAGGGTAGATTTAACCATATTTTATAAGGCTAGTTTGTGATAAATCTTAAGGTTTTTAATCAAAACTTATTACTGTAACTATTCTTTCTTTTGTTCCGTTTCTTCGATAACTGGGTAGTGACAGATCTGTTTCTGTATCCCTCTTATCAAACACAGTTGTCGCAGGCAACAACGACATTATTGCCTGTTTAAAATCGAACATAATCTCATTATCTATGATCTTAAAAAATTTCTCTCCGAATTTCTTAACAATCTCGTCGTAGCAAAAATCTTTTTGGATCCTAAAAGAATGAAGAAAGGGGCTAACGTGAATCTGGGTCTTGTCTTTATTAAAATGTAAAAACATGTTTTCAATCATACCGGCGCACAACCCCCTCCAACCAACGTGGGCAATACCAATTCTCTCACCGTCATTAAAGCAAATAGCGGCACAATCAGCAGTTCGTATTCCTAACTTAAAATGTGGATTTTTAGTGATAAAACCGTCACACTCTTTAATGTCTTCATTACCAGATTCAATCGTCACAATTTTATTTCCATGGACTTGAGTGCCCGCCATAATAGTGTTGCTATCTACCCCCTCTGACAATAAAGATGTATGAATTTTCATTATTTTGATTTTTTAACCCATTTCTGAAATAAATCACCTTTTTCCTCAAAATTTTTCCAGATTGAATAACTAGGTGAGGCAGTGGACAACAAGCATATTTTTCCCGGAGTGGTATTTTGAAAAGCAAAAGCAACGGCCTCCTTCATATCACTAGTCTCTAAAATATTAAAACCCTTCCTAGATTTCAGAATTCTTTTCCCGGTATCCGGAAATAAAACGATATTTTTAATTTTGTATAAACGTAAGATTTTTTCTAAATTTTTAAAATCATAACCTCTATCTTCCCCACCCAAAAAGATTGTACCAATATTTTTTAGGGTTTTGATCGCCATAATCGTCGATTCTGGGGTCGTGGAAATCGCATCATCATAAAATTTTATCCCCTTAAACGAACCAATAAATTGCAGCCGGTGTGGTAAAGGCTTAAAACTTTTAATCGCCCCATTAATTACTGAATTTGAAATCTTAAATAATCGAGCAACCTTGACTGCCGCCTGAATATTTTTAAAATTATGAGCTCCCAGTAATGGAATGTCTTTCTTCTTTATTGTAATTTTTTCAGTAAAAGGTCCCGTCAAAGCGATATCGCCAGTTTTTTGAAATTTAAAAATATTCCTCTTGGCTTTATAATAATTTTCAATACCACCATGATAATCCATATGTTCTGGAAACAAATTCAGCAGTAAAGCAATATTCGGCGAATACTCAATATCCTCGAGCATATAACTGGATAGTTCAATCACAAAAATTTCGGTAGGGTCGATTTTTTCAAACAAGACTTCGAGCATCGGATTGCCAATATTACCAAGAAGACGCACTTTTTTGCCGGCGGTTTTAAGGATGTGATAGATCAGACTGGCAGTCGTACTCTTACCTTTACTACCAGTCACACCGATAATCAAATTCCTGGTTTTAGAGAAGAAAATATTCGTAGCGGTTGTATAAGGAATAGTGACTTTACTTTTAGTAATCCCTGGAGTTTTAATCGCCAAATCATATTCGTCTTGCTTATTCAAATAATCTTTATCTAGTTCCTGATCAAGAATGCCGATTTTCAGTTTGGGATAATTTTGCTTTAGATATTTCTGAGTAATCTTCCCTTCTCGACCATAACCAAGTAAACAGACGCTTTTAATTCCTAAAAATTTAAAAGGGGTGGGAAGGGTCGGGGCGGAAGTAGTTTTAAAAACTTTTTTAACAGTCACTTCTGGATTCTTTAATCTAGGCAAGAAAGCCTTGACCATCTCTTCATCGCCGAAATGTTTTGACGCCAAGAAAAGTGCAGCTTGTGATTCCTCAAAAGTACCGACACAATCAAAAGGCTTCATTGTGCCAAAACCAAGCAGATCTTCGTACAGTGGCCACAGATTCTTATCCGCAAAAAGATTTTTCTTAAAAATACTGACCAATTCCTCTTTTCCAATGAAGGCTGACAGAAGCAAGAAAACAAAAGCGCACTTTGGGCATTCACCGCACCAGAGGCTCTTTGGACGATCTTTGAAAACTTTAAAATTCCGATTACAGCTCGTGAAAAGCGGGAAATAATTTTTATACTCGGCGAATAGTTGAGCCACCATAATCTCATGAAACGAACGGAGGAGAGAAAAATAACTAATGTCTGGCGTGATAAATTTACGCGTATAATCCTGAAGTAATGATTCGAACTCGGCGGATTTACTCCACTGATGATTAATCTCCTCACCTCGGTAAACCAAATTCCCAAAATTGCTAGTCACTTCATTACCCACGACCATATAACGATAGTCATATAAGAAGGCCGAGAGTAAACCGGTAAAAGCAAAAACGGCCGAAATCGGTATGTGACCATTATATGATCCCTCGTATGGCTGAAAAATTTGCGGATCAAGCATGCGTCTAACTTTCAAAATCGGATTACCGATTTCTTTCATCACAATATCTGTCGCCTCATCCCCCTTTTGAGTTTCCATGAGGAAAGAAGTGACGTTGAAGTCACGTAGCAATTCGGCCGCCACGATCGAATCTTTGCCCCCACCAATACCAAGAAGTAAGTGCTCGCTCGTTGGGAAAGTAGCTGGCGTCGCTCCAGTCTTTTTGACAGCAGGAAATTTAGCCATCTTCTTTGGGTCTAAATTATTACGATAAAAAAGTTCCGCCAAACCCTTGCGATAGACAGTGTTCCAAAAAGCTGCTTGTTCCTTTGATAGATCGTACGGAACCTCTATCTTGGGCGGACAGTATAATTTAAAATAGCTGATGCCTAATATAAAATGCAGTGGTTCAAGAAAGTTTTTTAGGGCTTGATTAGATAGTCGAGCAGATTTCTGTGGTAATAAAATAGTTTCGGTAAATTTGAGTGGTTCTCGATTCGAGAATTCAATACAATAATCAAACATTATCTTTTGATTCTTCACGTCGACTCGATAACCGACGAACTTAAAAATTTTAGCTTTAGGTATCATAACTTTGATTATTTACCAAGAGTGAAATCGAGTGGGCGCGGAGAGATTTGAACTCTCAATCCCTTGCGAGAACTACGACCTGAACGTAGCGCGTCTACCAATTTCGCCACGCGCCCAAGACCCTATAATAATAACAGAATTACAGTGTCTCGACTACCAAGGCATTGGTGCCTGAACTTTGACCTAAAGGCAAACCAAAAATCAAAACGATTTTTTCTCCTCGTAAGGCCAGCTTATTTTTAAGAACCAAAGCTTTCGCCTCTTTCACCACATGAGTAATCTCATCAAATTTTTTACACAAAACCGGCACACAACCGTAACTAAGAGCCAGTTGATTTTTAGTCATCTCGCGTGGAGTCAAAGCCAAAATCTTTTGTTCTGGCTTATAACGTGAAATCATGCGAGCGGCAAAACCACCGTCAGTTAAAGCCACGATAATTTTTGCCCCGGCTTCCTTAGCCACTTCGATCGCGCCATTACCCAAGGCATCTGACTTCCTCTTGATCGGATCACTGTATTTTCGGCTTCCTACTAAATCTCGATAGTGATCATCTTTTTCAATCTTGGTGGCAATCTTGGTCATCATTTTCACAGCCTCGATTGGATATTCACCTAAGGTAGTTTCTTCGGAAAGCATAATCGCGTCAGTTCCATCCAAAATCGCATTAGCAACATCAGACACCTCAGCGCGGGTCGGCACTGGTGACTTGATCATTGATTCCAGCATTTGAGTAGCGGTAATAACTGGCTTGCCCAATTCATTACAGCGACGAATCAAACTTTTTTGAACCAAAGGCACATCTTCGGCGGGAATTTCAATTGCCAAATCACCTCTCGCGACCATGACGGCATCAGTCAATTTCAAAATTTCTTCTATATTTTGAAGGGCTTGTGGGGTTTCAATTTTAGCAATAATTCGAGCTTCCGATTTCGCTTTGATCAAAATATTTTTCAATTCAATAATGTCTTCTGGACGACGGACAAAAGAGAGTGCGAAATAGTCCACTTTGTTTTTCAAACCAAAAGCAATATCTTTTCGATCTTTGTCCGTAATCGAACTGACCGATAAATCTGAGCCCGGTAAATTCAAACCTCGGCGGCCCTTGGTTTCACCACCGATGATGACTTTACAAATTACATCGTTACCTTTGATTTGCAAAACTTCTAAGCGTTTTTTACCGTCATCCAATAAAACTGGATCACCGACTTTCATCTCTTTAGCAAATAAAGGATAGTTCACACTGGCGCGAGTCTCATCACCGACTATACTATCGGTCGTAATAGTAAATTTTTGACCAGCTTTCAGGAAAACCGTTTTGGTAGAAAATTCACCGATTCTGATTTTTGGTCCACCCAAATCCTGTAGAACGGCGATTGGTTCTGGGTTCTTTTTTAAAACTTTTTTCAAGTTATCAACCTTCGCTTGATGTTCAGCAAAATCACCGTGGGAAAAGTTTAGGCGCACGACATTCATGCCGGCTTTGATTAGTTCTGCTAACTTTTCTTCACTGCTGGTCGCGGGACCGATAGTACAGACGATTTTGGTTTTCTTGGTGTTGTTCATATTTAAAAAATAATTGATAAATTTTTATACAAATTAAAATCGCTTATTGCGATGTGCGCGCACTAGGAATTTCGGTCATTACATGACCAGTATCCCAATTGGATTTTTTCTTCGCTCAGAAGCTCTAAAAAATCTCAATCGGGCTTCGAATCCTAGACGCAAGGTGCCCCGCACCTTGCTTGCGTCGACAAATAAAAAAATAAAACATTTTTTTATTTGTGCGCGCACTAGGATTCGAACCTAGGACCCCATCAGTATCAGTGATGTGCTCTACCAACTGAGCTATGCGCGCATATATTTTACTTACGAGTCTGCGAGTAATTGTAAAATAATGTCCCGCCGAAGCGTAATCGCGAAGGCGGACAGAGATAAACATACCAAAAAAACACAAAAAACACAATCAAAAAGGGCGCGGAGTATCAACTCGCGCGCCCGTCCCCCAACCTCACAACTCACCGACCGTTCGCTGCCACGACGCCGCCGTAATGACGCGCGAACGCATCCGGTGGCCCGTCATTCTCGACCAGCTCGACCTTATTCGTCACCTGCTTCTCGGTCTCGCTCGATGCCCCAACTTGGAGACCGAAGTAGCAACCGAGTGCAAAGCAGATAATTCCGAAAACGAAATCAATAACAAGTCTTTTCATGTTCCTATCCTTTGTTGAAGACCTTATCCCTACCCCCACATCTTACCACAATTGAGTATTAAAGTCAAGCAAAATTTGGGCAAGTAAAAAGAGCCTTATTACAGGCCCTTTTTACTTATATTATTCTTTCTTTTGTTCCGTTCTTCAGCTTAACAAAATATTTCTATTGAGTTAGCTAATGTATCTCGTCTTTCCGAGAAGGTCGTCTGATTTTAGGTTTCAGCAAACCCTTCAGTGCTCAATTGAGGCATTGAAGATCGACTCGATAAGTCAATCTGAACTACTCACATAATCCAGACGACGGTGTTCAATTTGAAAATTTCCACGAGCAGCTTCCGCTACCCGTGCCTTGTTACGACTTACTCCCTGTTATTGAATTTACCGTAGGCCGTGCAAGCACAGACTTCGGGTATCCCCAATTC
>JBAYUW010000017.1:0-8243 GCA_041674925.1 Minisyncoccota bacterium
CCAGAAAGATACCAGTAGCAAACGTCACTTTGTGATTTCTAAAAATACTAAAAATAATACTATTACTGTTTCTGATTCTAATAAAGGTCTTCCCGAAACAAACTTAAAAATATTTACTTTAAGTGAGGTGAATTGGACTTTAGATGAAAATCCAATCGTTGGTAAAAAATACCAAGCGCGAATTCGTTACCGTCAGGCATTAGCAGACTGTCGATTAGAATTGAAAAATAAAAAGTGGCAGGTCATCTTTGATCAAGATCAAACTGCTCCAGCCATCGGTCAATCAATTGTCATTTACGACAAGCAAATTTGCCTTGGCGGGGGGATTATTTCTGTAGTATAATAGACAGAACATGCCACCAAAGGGAATTTATATTATTAAAGCCGACGGTGTTCGCGAGCTTTTTGATCGTAATAAATTGGAAAAGTCTTTGCGCAAGATTGGCACCGAACAAAAGACGGTTGACCTGATTGTTTCTGAAGTCGAGGCTAATTTGAAAGAGGGACATACGACCAAGGAAATCTACCGTCAGGCTTTTACTTTACTAAAAAAACACCAGCGACCCGTGGCTTTGCGTTATTCTCTTAAGAAAGCCATTGCCGAACTTGGTCCTTCTGGTTTTCCTTTTGAAAGATATGTGGCCGAGATTTTTAGAGCTCAAGGTTATGAAACTCTCACTGGTCAAATCGTCATGGGACGCTGTGTCCCACACGAAGTCGATGTCGTGGCTTGGAATGAAAAAGAATTAATCTTAATTGAAGCTAAATTTCATACCGACTATGGCGCTCGCTCGGATTTAAAAGTCGCTTTATATATTAAAGCGCGTTTTGAAGATATTGCCGATAGTATATTAAGATTTGGTGGTAAAGAAAGAAAAATGACTAAAGGTATGCTCATCACCAACACAAAATTTTCTTCCACCGCCAGCCAGTATGGTGAGTGTGCTCATTTGAATATGGTTGGTTGGAATTATCCTCACGGTAATAATTTTCACCAAATGATTGAAGGTTTAAAACTTATTCCCATCACCGCCCTAACAACCTTGAATCAAACCGAGAAGAAATTATTTCTGGCCAATAATATCGTCTTATCAAAACAGTTGGGAGATTTTGGTTTGCTGAAAAGTTATGGTTTTGATGATATAAAAGCTCGCTCAATTGTGAAAGAAGTCTACGATCTATGTGAAGAATGTGTTCGTCCTGAGGAATTAAAAAAAATCAATGAGTCAATATTATAACGCCAAAAGAACTCGTGGTTTGTATGATCCAAAAAATAAAGAGCCACATCGTTTATCTCGTTCTAAACTAGATTTGTTTGTCAGTTGTCCTCGCTGTTTTTATTTAGACCAGCGTTTGGGTGTTGGACGTCCCTCGTCTTTTCCTTTGACCTTGAATAATGCTGTTGATTATTTGATGAAGAAAGAATTTGATCTTCATCGAGCCAAAGGCACTACTCATCCGCTGATGAAGACTTATAAAATAGACGCTGTGCCATTTGATGATTCAAAAATGGAGGAGTGGCGTGATGCCTTAAAAAGAGGAATTTCATTTTTGCATAAACCAACTAATATTATTTTGCGTGGGGGAGTGGATGATATTTGGATTAATAAAAAGGGGGAATTGATTGTGGTGGATTATAAAGCGACCAGTAAAGAAGAAGAGATCACTCTTGATGATGAATGGAAGATTCAATATAAACGCCAGATGGAAATATATCAGTGGCTTTTCAAACAAAACGGCTACAAAGTTTCTCCGGTCGGATATTTTGTTTATGTAAACGGCAAGACGGACCGTGAGGCTTTTGATGGTAAATTAGATTTCGACGTTACGATTATTCCTTATGAAGGTAATACTGATTGGGTGGAAGAAAAGATTTTTGAAATGAAAAAGTGTTTGGAGTTGACTAATGCACCAAAACCGCACCCTGACTGCGATTATTGCAGTTACCGTGAGTCCGCTGGTAAAGAATTGCAAAGATTGGCCAAGGAAGAGAAAGCTAATATTTCAAAATAGACTTAAATCTGCTATACTTTTCTGATATGACTTCAAACGAAATCCGAGAGCGGTATCTAAAATTTTTTGAGAAAAGGGGACATAAGATTATTCCTTCGGCTTCACTCGTGCCTGAAAACGACCCGTCGTCACTTTTTACAACTGCAGGCATGCAACCGCTCGTACCTTATTTACTTGGTCAAAAGCATCCAGCTGGCACTCGATTAGTCAATGCTCAAAAATGTGTTCGAACTGGAGATATTGATGATGTGGGTGATAATCGTCATTTAACCTTCTTTGAAATGCTTGGCAATTGGTCTTTAGGTGACTATTTTAAAAAAGAATCAATCAACTGGAGTTATGAATTTTTGACAAGTAAAGAAGAAGGTCTAGGTCTCGATCCAAACAGATTATATTTTACAGTTTTTAAGGGTGAGGATGGTATCCCTCGTGATGAAGAATCGATCGCTGTTTGGCAGGAGGTTTTGAAAAAAAATAAACTGAGTTGTGATATTGCTGGCGATGATGAAATGATTAGTGTAGATGTCAGAATTATTCCACTCGGTAAGGATGATAATTTTTGGATTGCCGGCACGACTGGCCCATGCGGTGCTGACACTGAAATGTTTTATGATGTGATCGGTGGAAAGCTTGAAGGAAAATTTTCTGACTTAGTTAAATCTGGTCGGATTATTGAAATTTGGAACAATGTGTTCATGGAATTTAATAAAACCGCTGACGGTCAGTATCTTCCTTTGAGTCAAAAAAATGTTGATACGGGAATGGGTCTCGAGCGAACTGCGGTCGTGATGCAAGGCAAAAAGAATGTCTTTGAAACAGATGTTTTTTCTGAAATATTAAAGTACGTAAAAGATGTTTCTAAAAATTACGATGATAGGTCAGCCAGAGTGGTAGCAGATCATATTCGCTCGGCTGTTTTCATGATGGCTGACGATGTTACCCCCTCAAACACCGACCGCGGGTACGTTTTAAGACGTATAATCAGACGATATGTTCGTTATGCTGATAAATTGGGAATGACACATGGTGGTACTGAAGTCTGTTCTAGATATTTGGCTAAAATAGTGATAAATAATTTTCGTGGAGTATATCCAGAACTGTCATTGAAAGAGGCGTTGATTTTCACTGAATTAGCAAAAGAAGAGACAAGATTTCGATTGACCCTCGAGAAAGGATTAAAAGAGTTTGATAAAGGCCTCGATCCTTTCATTTTGTTTACCACTTACGGTTTTCCATTTGAATTGACTGAAGAATTAGCGAAAGAAAAGGGGATTAAGATAGATAAAGAAAAATTCAAAAAAGACCTAGAAGCCCATCAAGCCCTCTCACGAGTCGGCAGCGAACAGAAATTTAAAGGCGGTTTGGGAGGTACGGGTGAAATAGAGACGAAATATCATACAGCTACCCACCTTTTACATCAAGCGCTGAGAGATGTGCTGGGTAATAATGTTCAACAGAAGGGTAGTAATATTACCGCCGAACGATTGCGTTTTGATTTTACCCATCCATCAAAAATGACAGATGAAGATAAAAAAAGAGTCGAAGACATTGTGAACGAGAAAATCTTAGAAAAATTACCGATGAATAAAGTCGTTTTGTCGAAAGCTGAAGCCGAAAAAACTGGCGCCCTACATTTTTTTGGTGACAAGTATGGCGATGAGGTCTCCGTCTATTATTTAGGCGATTCGCTTGAGACTGCCTACTCGAAAGAATTCTGTGGCGGTCCTCATATAAAAAATACTAGCGAATTAGGTCACTTTAAGATTCTCAAAGAAGAGTCGGTGTCAGCCGGGATTAGACGAATCAAAGCCGTTCTGTTATAATTAACAGATGTCGTTCTTTTCTTTTTCTAAAAAAAATAATAAGAAAGAAAAATATTCTTTAGCTTTTACTATTACTAGTGGTAGCGCGACTGGGGCGATTATAAAATTTACCAAAGAACCGGGCGTTCAGGTAATTTATTCTAAAAAAGAAACTATCCCCAATCCCAGCGAATTAAAAAAGAGTTTGAGTCTATTGGTATCTGATTTACAAAAAAAGAAAGTAGTGATTGATAAAGCTTTCTATCTTTTTTCTTCACCCTGGAGCATTTCTCAAACCAAAACTATCTTAGTCAAAGAAAATAAAGCTTTCAAAGTTACCCCAGCTTATTTGGAAAAAATTATTGATCAGCATACCCAGAAGGATTTCTCAGAAATCGGTAAAATCATCGAGAAAAAAATCGTGCAGATGAAAATGAATGGTTATATAGTTGAACAAGCTACTGGTCAGCTGACGCGTGATCTTGAAGTTTCCATCTTTATCACCGCTGTGCCGGAAAAAGTTCTATCTGATGTCGAAGATGCAGTGGCTAAGGCCTTTATTGTCAAAAATATTTGGTGTCATTCTTTATCGTTGCCGATTTTTTCCATGATTCGAGATTTCTTTCCTCATAAAGATGATTTCATTAATATCAACATTAGCGATGAAATGACCGATTTATCACTTGTTCGTGACGGTTTAATTGTCAGTGAGGCCTCTTTTCCTTTGGGCAGAAATTATTTTATAAAAGAATTAGCTAAAAGTATGAAGGTTACCGAGGGAATTGCTGATTCGATGATAAAAGTGAACGCCGTTAAGGTCAATGATGAACTGGCCGCCTTAAAATTATCAGTTGCGATTTCTAAATCTGCCGAAGATTGGGCTCATCAAATTTCATCAGTTTTGAGTCAATGGAAAGAAAAACAATACGTTCCCGATACAGTATTTCTTTTGGCCAGCCCGGATCTTTCATCTTTCGTTTCCGCTAAATTAAAAGGTCAAGATCTAAAATTTTTCTTGATTGATCGCAAGCAAATAAAGAGTGATGACGTGATCTTCAAAATTGGTTTGATGTTTTTGGATAAAATGTATAAAATATAACTATGCCTAAAAAAATTATTAATGATCTGATTGTTTCTCCAAAATCAATTAGACAAATACCGGTGCTTCACAAAGCGAAATCAAAAATTGAACGCCCTATTCCATCGGCCGGACGAAACCGCAAACCTCTTAATCCAAAATTTGTTATCTGGATTTTAGCCATCATCTGTCTAGCGGCTTTATTTTTTGGCGTTTCAATGCTCTTTTCTTCCGCGACCATTCAAGTCACACCCCGAACTCAAGAACTTGTCTTTAATAACGAAGTCCACACCGCAAAATTAGATTCAGCAGCCACAAACAGTCTATCTTTTGAAATTCTAAAAGTCAGTAAAGAGGCCAGCGAAACCGTTCCGGCTGGGGCAGAAAAACAGGTTAGCCAGAAAGCAACAGGCAAGATTGTTATTTACAATAACTACAGCGCTTCACCTCAAAGGTTAATCAATAACACTCGTTTCGAATCGGCTAATGGTAAAATCTATCGTTTAAATAGCTCGGTAGTAGTTCCGGGTACCAAAACAGTCAGCGGAAAAGTTGTCCCCGGTAGTATCGAAGCCACCGTTATAGCCGATGAGGCTGGTGAGGCCTACAATCTAAAAGTCACTGATCTCTTGGGTGATTTTAAAATCCCTGGTTTTAAAGGTAGCCCCCGTTATGAAGCTTTTTACGGTCGACTTAAAGAAGATATTGTCGGCGGACTTGTTGGTAAGCAAAAAGTTGTCGATGCTACCTTGCGTCAAAGCACGGAAGAAGCCCTAAAAATAGATTTAAAAGAACAACTTTTGAAGGAACTTTACGCGGTTAAACCAGAAAATTATTTGGTTTTTGTGAATGGTTATAATTTTGATTATCAAATTAGACCAGACACTGAGGCGGGAAATGATGTAAAAATTACTGTTGTCGGAAGCTTAAATGCTGTTGTTTTCAACAACTTAAAACTTTCCAAATATCTTGCTCTGAAGAAGATAGAAAATTTTGACGAGCTGCCAACTGAATTAATTCCAACCGAAGATTTAGTAGTAACTTTCACCGCTTCAGATCAAAATGCCCTTTGGCGAAATACCACGATTGACCTGAAATTCAATGGCCGAGCAAATATAAAATGGTTATACGATGAAGAATCTTTAAGAAATGATTTAGCTGGCAAAAAAGAATCTGATCTAAAAACGGCCTTGGTAAAATACCAAAATTCTGTCTCGGCTATTCAAGTCGTCTTTCGACCAGTTTGGACACGCTATTTTCCCGACAATCCTGAAAAGATAAAAGTTGAGGAAAAGGACTTGACGAACTAACGGTTTTTTTGCTATGATACTTTCTGTTAGTTTCCAATGGTAAATACAAAAATAAAACAAGTCAAAGAGGGAATAGTCACCGAGGCTTTTCCTAATACTTTATTTAAGGTAAAAGTAAATGACAGCGAGGAAGAACTTTTGTGTTTTCTTTCAGGAAAAATGAGAATGCATCGAATTCGAGTTTTGATTGGCGACAAAGTATCATTCGAGGTCGATGAGTACGGCGGTAAGGGTCGAATAATGAAACGATATTAATATGAAAGTCAAAGCATCAGTAAAAAAAATATGTCCCAAGTGTAAAATCGTTCGACGTAAGAATCGAGTGATGGTCATTTGCACCGGTAATCCAAGACATAAACAAAGACAAGGTTAATCATTGCAATATTTACGAGCCTGTGCTATAATCGCCAGGATCAATTTTAATTTATGCGTATTTCAGGAATCACCATACCAGACAATAAAAGACTAAAAGTTGGACTTACCGTGCTTTATGGTATTGGTCTTTCTTTGGCTAAATCTATTTTAATTCAAGCAAAAGTAAATCCGGAGAAGAAACCAACCGAAATCACTCCAGACGAGGAAAATAATATCCGTAAAATCATCGAAGTTCGAAAAATCGAAGGAGATTTGAAACGTGAAGTCTCTGGAAACGTAAAGAGATTGAAAGACATCAAGGCTTATCGCGGAACCAGACACGCCAAGAAACTTCCTTCTCGTGGACAAAGAACAAAAACCAATTCCCGAACACTTCGTGGTAACACTCGAAAGACTATGGGTACTGGTCGAAAAGCCGCCGAGAAAAAATAATTTTAAATAAATGGGAAAAACTAAAATCGTAAAAGAAGAGGGTGCCGACAAAGCTGAAGCTAAGGTTGTTAAGACTGAAGCAAAATCATCTGCAAAAAAGAAGCAAATTGCTTCTGGTATTTTATATGTTGAATCAACTTTTAATAACACTAAAGTTTCTCTGACTGATCCTAAAGGAAATGTCGTGATGTGGTCATCGAGTGGTTCACTTGGTTTCCGAGGAGCTAAAAAAGGTACACCATTTGCTGCCGCGAAAATCGGTGAAACTCTTGGTCAGAAAGCCTTTGATTTAGGACTTAAAGAAATTGACGTGATCGTGAAAGGCGTCGGTTCCGGCCGTGAGTCAGCGATTCGTGGCTTTATCACTAAAGGTTTTATTATCAATTCCATCCGTGATACCACCCCGGTCCCACACAACGGACCAAAATCTAAAAAACTACGTCGCGTTTAATTTTATATAATTATGATCAACAAACCACGATACAAAACCGCTCGACGTCTCGGACCAAATATCTTTGATAAAACTCAAGGCCAGAAATTTGCTTTGCGTGAATCACAGAGAAAAGTGGAAAAAAGAGGACGCCCAAAGAGCGATTTCGGTTTGCAAATGCTCGAAAAACAAAAAGCGAAAGTGACTTATGGTGTGAGCGAAAGAATGTTTGCTAAGTATGTGAATAGTATTTTGGAAAAAGCTGGAGCTAATTCACCTGAAAAATTGATTTCTATTCTTGAATCTCGATTAGATAATGTCGTCTACAGACTTGGCTTGGCACCAACTCGCCAATCCGCTCGACAAATGGTTTCTCATGGTCACATCAAAGTCAATGGAGTAAAAATTACCATTCCTTCATACGGAGTACATTTAACTGACAAGATTACTATTCGTGAGAGCAGTAGTAAAAAAGGAATCTTTAATGGTGTTGACGAAAAATTAAAAACCCACGCTTGGCCATCCTGGTTGTCTTTTGATCCAATCAAGAAAGAAGGTAAGGTTCAGGGTGAACCAAAATTAAGCCCAATTGAAGTTAATTTCGATCCCGCCGCTGTGCTTAACTTCTATAGTCGATAGGGTTTAGCTAAAAATTTATTCATTTTTATAATTAAATTAACATAAAATGTCAGAAAACAAACAAGTACTTTTACCTTCAAAGCCCAAAATAATTGCTGAGGAAGGATTTTCCGGCACCTACGAAATCGACGGTCTTTATCCTGGCTACGGTCACACCCTAGGTA
>JBAYUW010000018.1:0-8153 GCA_041674925.1 Minisyncoccota bacterium
GATGATAAAAAAAGACTCTCTTTACCTGTGAAATTTCGCAAAGAAATGGGCAAGAAAATTGTGCTCACTTCCGGTTTAGATAATTGTCTTTTCGTTTTCACCATGAATCAATGGAAAAATATTTCCACGAAATTATCGGAAGCCAATATGTTGCGAGCAGATAATCGAAGTTTTAACCGTTATATGTTTGGTAGTGCGACTGAAGTGGAAGTGGATGCTTTGGGCCGAATGCTTGTCCCAGATTTTTTGGTTGAACGGGCAAGCTTGAAAGGAAAGGTGGCCTTGATTGGTGTGCAAGACCGAGTAGAAATCTGGAATGAGGAAGCCTGGAAGGCTTATAAGGGTGTGGTAGAAAAAGAAGCCGACAGTTTAGCGGAGAAGTTGGGTAATGCGGGCATGCTCTAGACATGACACACGAAACAGTTCTTTTAAAAGAAACAGTAGACGGGTTAAATCTCAAATCGGGAGCAGTTGTTTTCGATGGGACACTCGGTGGAGGTGGGCACAGTGCTTATATCGCCGAAAAGTTTGGTCCACAAGTTCGAATCATTGCTGTCGATCGTGATCGTGAAGCGATTGATCGAGCTGATGAAAGATTGAAAGCCTTGAAAGCCAATTACACTCTAATTCTTTCTGATTATAGGAATCTTGATCAAGTGTTGATCGAGCAGAAAGTTGAACAGGTTGATCGAATTATTTTGGACTTAGGTCTAAGTTCCAATCAGCTTGATGAGAGTGGCCGAGGATTTTCCTTCAAAAATACCGAACCGCTTTTTATGACTTTTGCTTCACCAACTGATAAACCGGTGGTCACTGCTCAAACGATCTTGAATAGCTGGGCGGAGGAGACCATCGCCGATATCATCTACGCTTATGGCGATGAACGTTATGCCAAAAGAATTGCCGAAAAGATTGTCGAAGCGAGAGAGGAAAAAGAGATTGCTACGACCAGTGATTTAGTTGAGATTGTGAGACAGTCCGTGCCGGCTATGTACCGCAAAGGAAAAATTCATTTTGCCACCAAGACTTTCCAGGCGATCAGAATGGCGGTCAATGACGAGCTCGGCGCTCTACGCGATGGTTTGCAAAAAGGTTTTGCTAAATTGGCAGCTGACGGACGGATGAGCATCATTTCTTTCCATAGTGGGGAAGACCGAATCGTTAAAAATTTTTTCCGCGATCGGGTAAAAAATAAGGAAGCGATCTTAATAAATAAAAAACCCATCACTGCTAGTCCCGAAGAATTAAATAAAAATCCCCGAGCGCGAAGTGCCAAATTACGAATCATTCAAAAAATAAAAAATGCTTAGACAAAAAATGCAAAAAATAAATAATCAAGAATCGACCAAAACTCTGTTTTGCTTATTTAGCATGATTATTTTTGTCTGTTTATTCTCATATGGTTATTTGATCCGGGACACAATCGTCAACATTGTCAGCCGTCAGAATATTGAAAATCAGTTATCGGTTTTGAGCTCAGATATTATCTCTCTAGAATCTCAATATATTAAGGTTAAAAATGCTATCACCCTAGAATCGGCTGAAAATATGGGTTTTGTGGTCGTCTCTGCTCCAAAATACGTTACTCGTGAGGTAAAAGGTCCTGATCTATCTTTGAACCATGAATAGTCCTGGCGAGAAGAATAGACTCCGACTACTCTTTTTTGGTTTATTGTTTTTAGCGACTCTTTTGATTGTGCGATTGTATTATTTACAAATAATTCATGGACGAGAATACGAGACTCGAGCCGATCGACAATATTCCTCACCAAGTCGAAAGATTTTTGACCGTGGTTCAATTTACTTTCAAAATGAGGATGGGACCTTACTCTCAGCTGCTTCTTTATCTACTGGCTATCTGATTTCTCTCAATCCGCAGAAAATCGTCAACCCTGAGGATGTCTATAACGGTTTATCAAGTGTTTTACCACTTGATCTCGATAGTTTTTATTTGAAGGCTAATAAGAAAAATAGTCAGTTTGAAAAAATTGCTAATCAGGTTTCGGAAGAAGATAAAGATAAGGTCGAGAGCTTTAAACTAGTTGGAGTTAATATTGAAAAAGAACGTTGGCGTTATTATCCAGGCGAAGAATTAGCAGCTCGGACGCTCGGCTTTGTTGGCTATGATGGTGATCAGTTGGTTGGACGCTATGGTCTAGAAAAATACTACGAGGATGTTTTGAGTCGAAATGAAAATTTAACTTATGTAAACTTTTTTGCCGAAATTTTTTCCAATTTAAAACAATCTATCACCGAAGATTCAAAGAGAGCGGGGGATATCATCACCTCGATTGAACCAACCGTCGAAGATTATTTTGAAAAAAAAGTCGCTGAAGTTTCTCATCAATATAATTCGAAATTAACTGGTGGCATTATTATTGATCCGCTGACCGGTGAAATCTACGCTTTGGCTCTTTCTCCAAATTTTAATCCAAATAAATTTAGTCTAGAAAAAGATCTAAGTGTATTTAATAATCCTTTGGTCGAGGGTTTGTATGAAATGGGTTCGATTGTTAAACCATTGACGGTGGCAGCTGGACTTGATACCGGCGCAATTACGGCTACAACCAAATATAACGATAAAGGTTCGCTCACACTCGATGGTTATACGATTTACAATCACGACAAGAAGCCACATGGTTTAACTGATATGCAGGAGGTTTTGAATCAGTCATTAAACCTAGGTGCCGCTTTTGTGGTCGATAAAATGGGTAACAACAATTTTGCTGATTATATACGCGCTTATGGCTTAGACGAAGAAACAGGTATTGATTTACCGGCGGAGAATCATGGCCGACTGGAGAACCTCGACAGTCCTCGTGACATCGAATATGCTACCGCTTCTTTTGGACAAGGTATTTCTTTGACGCCAATTGCTACTGTTCGGGCTTTATCAACCCTGGCTAATGGAGGAAAATTGATCACGCCCCACATCGTCAAAAGAATCAATTACACTTCTGGTCTTTTTAACAATATTTCCTATGTAAACGAAGCTCGACAAGTTCTTAAAAAAGAAACTTCCGAAGAAATCTCTAGAATGCTGGTCGCGACAGTTGATACCGCCTTACTTGACGGAAAGGTCAAATTGCCTAATTATAGTGTGGCGGCCAAAACGGGAACCGCTCAGATTGCCAAACCAGGTGGAGGGTATTATGATGATAGATGGCTCCACTCATTCTTTGGTTATTTCCCCGCTTATGAGCCAAGATTCTTAATTTTTCTTTATACCGTCGAGCCTAAAGGGATCAGTTTCGCTTCCCAGACCTTGACCGAGCCGTTTATCGATACCGTCAAATTTTTAATCAATTATTATAATATTCCACCCGACCGATGAAAAATATTTTTAAAAACATTATCAGTTATATCATTCAGACCGAAGCTCGTTTGATTTTGAAAAAATATCAACCGAAAATAGTGGCGGTGACGGGGAGCGTCGGTAAGACCTCAACCAAGGATGCCATCTATTCGGTCATGTCTAAATCTTTTCATGTTCGCAAAAGTGAAAAAAGTTTTAACAGCGAAATTGGAGTTCCACTCACTATCTTGGGCTGTCAGAACGCTTGGAATAATCCATTTAAATGGTTACAAAATATTTATTTAGGTTTAACTTTTATTCTTCAGAAGAAAGCTTATCCAGAATGGCTGGTTCTAGAAATTGGCGCTGATCGACCAGGCGATATTGAAAAACTTTCCAGTTGGATCAAGCCCGATGTAGTAGTTGTAACAAAATTTGCCAAAGTACCGGTTCATATCGAATATTTTAAATCCCGCGAACAGGTGATTGCCGAAAAAGGTCATCTCGTCACCGCCCTAAAACATGACGGAGTGCTCATTTTAAATAGTGATGATGAAGATGTTTTTGCTTTTAAAAACAAAGTTTCAAACAAAATCCTAACCTATGGGCTGATGGGTGACAGTCAGGTTCGAGCCACTAATTACTCCGTCTATTATAATGAAGAAACCTTTGAACCATTTGGTGTTTATTTTAAAGTTGAGCACGCCGGCAATTGCTTACCGGTTAAAATTATCGGCACGCTCGGTTATAACAATATTTATTCTTCTTTGGCCGCTATCGCCGTCGGCTTGAGTTTGAATTTGAATTTAGTGGAAGTAACCGAAAGTTTGTCGCAACACGTTTCTCCACGCGGTCGTATGAATTTGATTAAAGGGATAAATAAATCAACGATCATCGACGATACCTACAATTCCTCGCCGGTCGCCTTGGCTTCTGCCTTAGACACCTTAAAAAATATCAAAACCAAAGGCCGTCGAATCGCAGTTCTGGGTGATATGATGGAATTGGGTAAACACACCGCTGAAGAGCATCATCAAGCTGGAATTTTGGCCGCCACCACTTGCGACTTTCTGGTCACAGTTGGTTTAAGATCAAAAATGTTGGCCGAAAGTGCCCTCGATGCCGGTCTAAGTGAAAAGAATATTTTACAATTTGATACTGCGACTGAGGCCGGGGAATATGTCAGAAATATCATTCAAGAAAATGATGTTATTCTCGTGAAAGGCTCACAATCTACTAGAATGGAAAAAGTCGTGAAGGCAATTATGGCTGAGCCAGAAAAATCCTCCGAGCTTTTAGTGCGTCAAGACGAGGAGTGGCTAAGTCGCTAGAAGTTCTTTTGTTCAATTCCACAATGCAATAAAAAATCCCCGCAAGCCAGACTGTGGCTGCGGGGTCTTGTCAGACGACCTATTTTTCCTTATTCTGAGGCAGTCGGACTGGCCTCGGTGTGGCTGGCTCCACGGTAATAACCGATGCTTCA
Source organism: Minisyncoccota bacterium (assembly GCA_041674925.1). GTDB lineage: Bacteria > Patescibacteriota > Minisyncoccia > Phycocordibacterales > GWA1-40-21 > CAIJXO01. The sequence continues at coordinate 4,779 of JBAYUW010000018.1, forward strand.
TCTGGAATTCTGACCCGATGTCCTCCACATTTTAATCGGACGGCATTGTTGCGGTGCTCATCCGGCGTTTCAAGCTTCTTGTAAATAGAGAAGCCATCCTTCTTGATCGACACGGGAATTTTCTCATCGTCAATTTTCCGCAGGGTGAACAGATCATCTGCGGCAAGTTGCCGAAATTTCTTGACCCGACCCTCAATCAGCTTATAAGTCGCGGTGAAAGTCATCATCGCTCCCTTCTTAGTTATTTAGCGCTACTCGTGATGTCTATTATTAATTATATACAAATACTGGAATTTGTCAATATAAAAAAGCCGGCGTCCAATTGTGTGCGGACGCCGGTTGGCTGGAAAGCATGGGGTTAAAATGTCAGCCCATCCTTCGGGATTAGAGTAATCATCACACTGGTTCCTGCGGTAGTGAAATGAAAACGTAACAAACCATGAGTCATGACCACATTTGCTTCGTGTGGTATAAACACGACTGGAAGACCATCCGATTCATTTTCCTCAGGCTCACTCGCGTAGCCAAAATAATCGCTAGTGTTATCAAGCTTGGCGGTCACACAAATCGAAGCCTCCATAGGCTCGATGTTTTCTATAACCCCGACGTTGACCCGCCTACCTTGCTCGACAAATATCTCACCACCAATCATACTCAAAAGAACTTCTCTAACATCAATACCGATCATAATTCCTCCCGATTAACTATGTAAAGGTTTAGGTATTCTAGGCGAGAAAACAAAAAAGGTCAACACTTTTAATGATAATTAAAATGGAAACGAAAGGAACTTTTTGCTATACTCAGTATTATGAAAATCACCGTTGATGATATATTCCTCATACCTTTCCCAAATTCTGACATAGAAAAACTCCAAATATTATTTGAAGAATCTTCTGAGTTTTTTCAACTGATTAACGGACGATTTCCATTCAAAAATGAGGCAAGAACTTTTATCACACAGCTTCCAGAGGGGAAAACTTTGTCAGATAAATTTATTTTGGGAATATATGATGGTGATCGTCTAATTGGAATAATAGACATTGTAAAAAATTATCCAGAGAAAGACACTTGGTTTATCGGTTTATTTTTAATATCCCCAGATTACCGAAATAGAGGATTGGGACAGAAAATTTACAAAGCACTTCAAGATTATTTCCGATCTGAAAAAGTTAAATTTATTAAGATTTCTGTGGCCGAACAAAATGTTTTAGCACTAAAATTTTGGAAGAATTTGGGCTTTATCGAAACATATTCAAAAATTGATAAGATAGATAACAACGAAATCAATTTTATTTATTTTGAGTCTAAGCTATAATTACAATTATAGTGAAATCGATTATAATATTAAAATATGGAAAATATATCCCCATACGAATATTGGCATAATATCTCAGATGAAATAGTTGCGAGTTGGCTGAGTCCGGAAAATTTAGCCTCTAAAAATAAAAGAATATTTCAAGGATTTGAAATCACAGATTCTATCGATGGAAGGTTAGATAAGAATGTTGAGATTTCTCTTGTTAAAATAACAAAACCAGGACAATATCCTCAACATGTTCACAACAGTTCGGATGCTTATTTAATTATCGTATCAGGTCAAGGTACTTTTTTAAGCGGGAAGCAAACCAGAAGTGTTCGATCAAGTGAAAGAATTGATATTCCAAAAGGAATGCCGCACGGCTTTGATTTAGTTGAAGGTGAAGCCTTGGAATTTATTTCTATTCAATCTCCTCCGATTAAAAACGAAAATAGTGATGAGGAGGATTTCCATCTGTCTGAAAAAATTTAAACATAAAAAACCGCAGGCATACTCCTGCGGTTCCGACATCTTTTCCTGAATTAACTCAGGACAGGTTAGTCGGCACTCCCTGGATCAAGTTCTACGGCTTGATCACCGCTAGGTAGAGCTTGGTGCTGTTGTACAGATAGACGCCATCTGCTCCCAAAACAATATCGGTGTCGTCTAATTCCCAGTATGGTCCAAGTGTCACTGGCTTCGCTCCTTTGAGCTGGCAGTGGAGCGTAAGTGAACCTGGATGACCTCTCTCTTCCCAGACCTGTTCCTCCGTCAAGCGCCGAAAGCTGTAGTCTCGTTCCCAGTCCCTGTCCTTATAATCGGGGAGCTCGACTATTTTCTCATCGGCTTTGACCAGCCAGTAGATATCATCTGATTTAATGATCAGTCCACGTAAGCTGACCTGCCATGCTGCAAAACCGTGGCGTCCGAGGAACTTTTCTCGTCCGGCCGAGTTCACGGAATAAAAGTCCAGGGTATTACGTACCAAGACAATCAGACCCTGGGGGCCGACCTTCCAATTGTCGCAGTGATGACGCCCCAAAGAGCGAACTTTCCCGTTTCTTTGAAGGAGGAAGAATTCGTCATTATTCCCCCGAAAGAACAGTCCGTGTTTTGTGGCGGCCATCTCTGCCATCATTTTGAAGGAGCCGATTTCGATCAGTGAGCCTGTAATCGCCCTTCTGAGCAGGCTACGAAATGATCCCGTCACTTTTGTCACCACCGTTGTCGTCATCTTCATCGCATTACTCCTTGTTCACTGTTCCAGACTCCTGCTTATTTTTAATATATTGATTATGATTTGTCAACTCATCTAACATCTCAATGGTTTGGAATCAGATAGTAGGGAATTATAAAGTGTCCTGAGTAAATTTTAACATGAAGAAACCGCTCGACCACTGGTGAGAGTGGAGGAGGGATTCCTTCACTCATTCGTGGTGAGCGGTTGCGATATTTAGTGGCAGACAATCCCCGCTATAAACTGGGGGAAGGTTATCTCCTGGCCCGGAAACTTTTTCTGATATTCCTTGAATCGGTTCCACAGCGCTTCACCTGTTTCTGGAACCTTGTCGAGGAATAGCGAGACGGCAGCATCACCGCTTGGTCCGAAGAAACTTCTGGCGGCCTTCAGTCCTATCTGTAGACCGATGAGACCTTCGGCTACGGTTACGATTCGTTGATCCAGATTACTATTAGCCACTCGACACCTCCCTTGTTGTTTTGACTCCGATCCTATAGAAATTTATCCACTATAAGCATAGCAAATTCTATCTAGTTTGTCAAGTTTCGTGACCCACCTGATATCAAATTAGAACCAGCTTAGCCAATACCTTAGGAAGTTTAGTCAGATTTAGACATAAGAAAACCGCTCCACCACCGAGAGACAGAGTTAAGTTCTCTCTGTTCTCGGCGGTAAGCGGTCTGTGATCGCTTAGATCTCCTCGAAGACTCCCGTCGTCGGGTTCTTCTTGCACTTGTTCCACGGATAGAGCCTGGAGTTCATAGCGACGTAAACTCCGGGGCTTGCGAGCAGAGTCGCGCTGATGGCGAAACCGACGTTGAAGTTCGCGTCAGATCCC
>JBAYUW010000019.1:0-3674 GCA_041674925.1 Minisyncoccota bacterium
AAGACCAACCCTTGATGACTTCCGGTGACGCTACCTTTAGCGAGACGGCATCAAAATCATTGAATTCTGTGTTTTTGTTTTTGTTATTCATATGTTTTTAATTAATTTTCAAGATTCTTTTTGCCTGCCCCGAGTTTATTCGAGGGGTCTTTTAAAAGTTCGACGTCTAAACCTAGACCTCTTAAGTTATTAAGCAACACATTGAACGACGCTGGAATGTTTGGTTGTTTAATACGCTCGCCTTTCACGATCGAATCGAAAGCGGCAGAACGACCGACGATATCATCAGATTTGATGGTGAGCATTTCGCGCAAAGTATAAGCGGCACCGTGACCAAGCAAAGCCCAGACTTCCATTTCTCCAAAGCGCTGACCTCCACCTTGTGCGCGTCCTCCCAATGGCTGTTGAGTGATAAGTGAGTAAGGTCCGATTGAACGCATGTGGATTTTATCTTCCACTTCATGGTGCAGTTTCAAGATATACATATAACCGACGGCCACTTCTTGCTGGAATTTCTCACCAGTTCGTCCATCACACAATTTCATTTTACCGCTTTCTTGGAAACCAGCTTTCACCAATTCGGCTTTGATTTCCGCGTCAGTCGCACCAGCAAATGGTGGCACAATCGCTTGATAATTCAAAGTATTAGCGGCGAGTCCCAAGTGCAACTCCAAAATCTGTCCGAGGTTCATACGTGAAGGCACACCGAGTGGAGTCAAAATCAAATCCACTGGGCGACCATCTGGCATATATGGCATATCCTCTTCTGGTAGAATTTTAGAAATAACTCCTTTGTTTCCGTGTCGTCCAGAAAGTTTGTCTCCCACTGAAATACTGCGCAATTCGGCGATTTCAATATGAATTCTTTTAATAATTCCGCTTTCCAATTTATCACCTTGTTCGCGAGAAAAGACTTTAACAGAAACTACTTTACCTTTCTTTCCCCCTTCAAGTCGTTTAGAGGTATCTTTCACATCGCGAGCTTTCTCACCGAAAATCGAACGGAGTAATCTTTCTTCTGGTGTCAGTTGAGTTTCACCCTTTGGTGTAATTTTACCGACAATAATATCGCCAGGGCGAACTTCCGCACCGACACGAATCACACCATCTTCATCAAGATTTTTTAATTTACCTTCACCGACGTTGGGGATATCGTGAGTGGTGACTTCTGGTCCCAGTTTAGTATCGCGAACGTTCACGACAAACTCTTCAATGTGAATCGAGGTGAATTTACTATCTTTAACTAATCTTTCAGAAAGAATAATCGCGTCTTCATAGTTTGATCCAGACCAAGACATGAAGGCAATCAAAATATTTTGACCGATCGCTGTCTGGCCTTTATCCGAAGAAGAAGTATCAGCGAGCAGTTCACCTTTCTTAACTTTTTGACCGAGAGAGACGACAGGGCGTTGATGGAAAACAGTAAAGCTGTTGGTTCGTGAAAACTGAATTAAATTATATTCTTTCTCTTTATTTTTATCATTGGTAACGATGATTTTTTTCGAATCAACATAAGTCACCTCCCCTGCTTCTTCCGAATAAATCAAACGTCCTGTATGACGAGCGGCGACTTCCTCGATACCAGTCGCCACGAGTGGCGCTTCTGGACGAAGACAAGGCACGGCTTGTTTCTGCATGTTTGAACCCATCAAGGCTCGGTTCGCATCGTCGTGATTCAAGAAAGGAATCATCGAAGTCGCAATCGAGAAAGCTTGATTCGTAGACACGTCCATAAAATCCACATCGGCACTTGAGACAATAGTTGGAATACCGTTCACACGAACCTCCACCTCGGCGTCAATAATTTTCCCTTTTTCATCAGTGTGAGTTGCGGCGTGAGCGATTTTAAAGTTTTCTTCTTCGAGGGCGTTTAAATATTTTACTTCCTCGGTAACCACACCATTTTTGACTTTCGCATAAGGGGTTTCAATCATACCGAAATCATTGACGCGGGCATAAACAGACAAGCGCAAAATCAAACCAATGTTTGGACCCTCGGGAGTATGAATCGGACAAACGCGACCGTAGTGTGAGGGGTGCACGTCACGAACTTCGAAACCGGCTCGTTCACGAGTCAAACCACCAGGACCGAGAGCGGACAAGGTTCGCAAGTGTTCAATTTCTTGCAGAATATTTTCTTGCTGCATGAATTGTGACAACTGGTTGGTAGTGAAAAATTCTTTAATTCTGGCTTGCAAAGGTCGAGGAGAAATAAATTGCACCGGCATAGTGATATCAGGATCAACGGTCGACATACGATCTTGAATATTTCTCTTCATTTGAGACATACCAATACGGACCTTGGCTTGGAAAAGTTCACCGACAAAACGCACCCGACGAGAACCAAGATGATCAATATCATCTTCTTCCGCGTCTTCAGTGTGATTCAACTCGATGACTTTTGAAATAATCGTAAAGACATCGTCTAGATTAATAGTCTTTCGCTCGAGCTCCTTGTCATCCATACTCTTACTAAAGCGTTTATTAAAACGAAAACGTCCGACTTTGGAAACATCATAGCGGTCAGCGCTAAAAATACCGTTTATAAATTCACGAGCATTTTCGGCGGTCGCTAAATCTCCATCTCTCAATCTCTTGTGTATTTCAATATAAGAATCATCGGTCGTCTTGGCATGATCTTTAGCCAAGTTTAACTCCATGGCTTTCTGATTTACTTCCTGGCCTTTGAATTGCTCCAAAATCTGCTTGTCGGTTGCACCCAAGACTCTTAATAATGAAGTAACAGAAAACTTTCGCTTTTTATCAATCTTCACATAAATCAAATCGTCAGCATCGGACTCAATTTCAATCCAAGCACCACGAGCCGGGATAATTTTCGCACCGAAATATCTTTTGCCTTTAATTTCATTGGCGGTAAAGAACATACCGAATGATCGAGCGAGCTGCGGCACAATGACTCTTTCGATTCCGTTGATGATAAATGTACCGTGATCCGTCATTAGAGGAATATCGGTCAAAAATATTTCTTGTTCCTTTTCAGTGGAAAGTAATTTATTCTTCAACTTTACTTTTACTTTCAATTGACCCTCATAAGACATTTTATTGTCTTTGGCATAGTGCTCGTCATATTTTGGTTTGGAGATTTCAAAAGCGGAAAAAGATAATTCAAATTTCTTTTCGGCATAATCGCGAATCGGAGAAAATTCTTTAAATACTTCAGCCAAACCTTTTTCCAAAAGCCATTTAAATGACTCGGTCTGATGAGAGACCATATTAGGGGTATCGATCAAAGGGGCCTTAAACTTTCCGAAATATTTTTTCTCTCTTTTGGTGATTGATTTCATAATAAAATGATTATTAAAATATTAACAAACAAAAAGGACACCTCTCCGACAAAGGCGTCATAAATTTGATAAAAATTATCTTTTTCTTATTGTAAGCAAGTGAAATTTATAAACTCGACTTATAGTTTCCCCCGTGACTCAATCTTGCTAATGTCTGGCTATCCTATCCTATATACATATATATGTCAATAGAGTTATCCACAGCCCCCTATTGACAAAAAAATCGTTTGGGTGTATACTTCCTGATAGTACAAAAAGAAGTTGTGGTTCGAAAAAAGTAGTCATTTTCTCAACATATCGTTCATTTGTAATTTAGTAGAGTGAAAAAATCAAAAACATGACAGGAACTATCAAAAAGTTGACTGACAA
>JBAYUW010000020.1:0-3674 GCA_041674925.1 Minisyncoccota bacterium
AAAATAGCCGAAATTCAGCCACAGCGGATAGCGGACGGTTTGATAGCTGGCGACGATTTTATTATTTTCATAAACTAAAAATCTTTTGGCTAAGCGTCCAAGATTTGTTTGCCAGGTGCCGTAAAAAGAAGCTTGGGTGAACGGCGTCTCGTTTGGTAAACTTTCATCAAACTCGGTCAAGGCAGTATCCGATATCTCTTTTAAGATAAAGTTTTTCATCTTAAAGATAAATTAAAGGATCGAGGTAGCCTTGCGGTGATGTTATGGGTATTGTGTAAGTCCCCTTACAAACTGAACTTTTTAACGTCGTGACCGTGACGGCCTGATTTGGATAGACGCTCATGTGTAAATGCGGGCCGGTAGAATAACCACTGCTGCCGGAATAGCCAACGACATCCCCCGCTTTAACTTTTTGTCCGGCCGCAGATGAGATAAGAGAGAGGTGTCCGTAGGTGCTGGCTAATCCGTTATCATAACGAATAAACACCCATTTACCGTAAGAAGCACCCGGGCAGACTTTGTCGGTATCACCAACTGCTTCAACAACGCCGTTGCCAGCAGATTTCACTCGAGTCCCAATTGGTGCTCGAAAGTCGACGCCATTATGTGTACCAGTCACATACAATCTTCCTGAGTATGAAGTTTTACCAAAATTTTGAGTGATATAAATAGTATCAAGAGGCCAAGATAAAATTCCTTTACCGGCCGAGGGAAAACTTTTAGGATCAACTGATATTTTTAGTTGCGACTCAAAAGAGGCTAGTTCCCTATCCAAAGCTTCTTTTAAAGCAAGCTTGTCCTGAAGAATTTTTTGATAATTTGCTTCGGTATTTTTAGTTGTGGTCAGTAAATTACTTTTTTCTTTCTTAGTTGATAATAAAACATTTTTTTTAGCATTTAATTCAGTTGTATAATCTTGCAACTCCTTTTTTTGCTTTTCTAATTCAATCTGAGCTTTCTCAAGGCCTAGTTTAATCGATCTAACTGTCACGACCTGGTCAGCCATCTTGGCTTGGACTTGAATATTATCTTCAATCTCTGACCAAAAGTCAGACAAATTTTTGTTTGATAGAATAATTTCCCATAAACTCAAACTATCTAATTCATTGGTTTGCTTTAATAATTTAGCAATAGTTAAGCGATTACTATTTATCTGATTTTCTTTATCTTTTATGGCCAGTCCGGTGTCCTTGATAGTCAGAGTGGTCTTGCTGATATCGCTTTCGGTTAGTTTAACTTCGGTGGTGATTTTATTGGTTGAGACATCCAGAGATTTTATTGTGGTCTGTAAAGTATTCGCTTGAGTACTGATAGTCTGAAGCTGTTGCTGATAACCGGCGATTTCTTTCAACAATTTGTCTCGATTACTATTGGCGACATCGATTTTCGCTTGGATTTCCTCGACCGTTTCGGCACGAGAAATCGGCCCCAGTATCAAAATGGTAAGCAAAATAAAAACACTAATGTGAAATATTTTTTTCATCAGTCTATACTGGCAATTATACCATAATATTTTTTTATAAATCCACGCAATAAAAAAAGCGCTGTCTCCACCCATGTGAATACAGCGCTCAGAACCAAACTCGTCAGGTCATACTCTTCATCCAGCGTGACCGGTTCTTGTCAATCACCTGCTTGATACCGACCTCTTCAATTTCACCAATCAGGCCAGCGAACGATCGAAAGAATTCGGTCGTCGGGCACACGAATGGCGAGACCTCATGACAAAAGGGCCCGTATTTCGAGAGTTCCAGGATGAAGTCGGTGATCGGCCGAAGTAACCGATCAATTTCCTCTGGTCCAATCTTTCTCACACGAGGCGAGAGCAGAGGTAGCAAATCTCTGAACACCTGGTGAAAGTATGAGTATTTGTACTTGCAGTGCTTCGTCCCAGGAAGATGACCGATGTCGATCATCATCTGAACAATCGGACTTAATACTGCTCGCAGGCCATAGAGTCTGATTGAAGGACGAAGGATCCCCCATTCTTCCGGATTGTGCTCCAAACTCCAGTCGTAGATGCCGTGCCGGAGCAGGGTTGCACACTGGTCGATGTAGTCATGATAATCTTGTTCACAGAAACCATCAATCACCTCGCCCATTCGACAGGCGTGATGGCGCAGGAACTTACCAACACTATCAAAGACCCTTGTCTCATGGTGGACCAGGCCGAGCTTGACGATCGGTCCAAAAACATAATCCACTCCATATTTTTCTGCCAGGAGCGGATTGGTCACGTTTCTGGATATATTCCCGATCTCACTTCCTCCACACAGGGTAGCAGACAAGAAACAGGGTACCACGTCGTTGTATTTATCGGGCTCGGTGTTCTCATAGAGAGGACGAGCGAGAGCTACGATGCTTCTCGCCACCGACTCCTGACCAAAACGCTCACACGCCCCAGAGAGAGTCGGTAGAACCGCCTTGGCGACAAATGTAGCGTGGTCAACAGTTGGGTGGGATTGGTTACTTGTGCCAAATCCACCAATCTTCATTTCTTGACCTATTCCAATCACCTGGGTCCTGTGTATTTTCAGGGTGGCCAGTATTTTCCTCGTCTCTTGACTTATCTTCACTTTATCCTCTTTCTCTCTTTGGTCCGCTCATTCGAGTTATTTCGAAGAACTAATGGACCAATCTATTTGAGAGATTATCACCATTAATTTAATGTGTCAATAGCTTTCAGAATTCTTTTTGTTGATTCATCTTTATCTAAAATGCTCAATAAAGTGAACGGATCAGGGCTTTTTTCACGGCTAGACAAGGCAACCCTCAATGGCCACAAGACACTCCCCTTTCCGTTAGCCTCTGCAAATGGCATAAGAGTAGCCTTCAATTTTTCTTCCGTGAAATCTGACTCTGGTATTTTTTCAAGAATTTCCAAAATTTTTTCTAAATTATTTTTTGGTATGGTAAAATCTGTATCTTTTTTCCAAATCAACATTTCCTTTTTTGGCTCGGGTGCCAAGAAAAAATAATCAAAATCCCCTTCCGTCACATATTTTTCTAGTTCACCAAAAGTATTTATTCTTTCAGTAATAGTTGGTAAAACTTTTTCTAATAAATTTTCAGTCAACTCATATTTAGTTTTCAAGATTTCTGAAACTTTATCTTTCAAGATTTTTTTATCAAGCTTCTTTAGATACTCTTTATTCATCCATAACAGTTTTTCTTTATTGAATATCGCACCCGATTTTTGAACTTTAGTAATATCAAATTTCTCTATTAGCTCTTCCATTGAAAGTATCTCCTGATCAGTTCCTGGGTTCCAGCCACATAAAGACAAAAAGTTTACCATTGCTTCTGGTAGATATCCATTGTCGCGATAAAACTTTAATGAAACTAATTCACCCTGTTTTCTTTTGGAAAGCTTTGATCGGTCCTCGTTTAAAATGAAAGGCATATGAGCATAAATTGGTCTGGGTGCGCCAATAGCCTCCTGAATTAGGATTTGTCTTGGAGTGTTGTAAATTCCATCTTCGCCACGAATGATATGGGTTACTTCCATTTCGAAATCATCAATCACAACTGCTAAATGATAAAGTGGTTCATTAAGACTTTTGGCGATCACAAAATCTCCCAGTTCGGTGGTATCGATTTCAATTTCTCCTCGGACAAGATCGTTGTAGATAACTTTTTTATTCGGATTCCTCAAACGAATGACTTCAGACCTC
>JBAYUW010000021.1:0-3468 GCA_041674925.1 Minisyncoccota bacterium
ACCAACCGAGATTAAGAAATATACGGTGAATCGCTCCGCTTTCGTCTACAAAAATGCGCGAGAACAGTTTGAGATGAGAGTGCACAAGCGCTTGATCGATATCATTAATCCCTCAGCTAAAGTCGTCGAGGCCCTCACCAATCTTTCATTGCCTTCCGGCGTGAATATTGATGTGAAGATGATCTAGATATTGTGGTCGTTTTATCCACACACCCAAACCCCCTTTCGGGGGTTTTTGTGTGGTAGAATGCGGGCGCTATGGCTGATCACCTTCATAATATTAAGAGGTTGCAGGATGCTAGAATAAGTCTGAGAAAAGAAATTACTCTTGAGGAGAAGTTACTTTGGGATAGATTAAGAAATACAAAATTGGGTGTACGATTCAGGCGTCAACATAGTATTGGTAATTTTATTGCTGATTTTTTCTGTCCGGTCAAAAGAATAATAATTGAGTTAGATGGTAATCAGCATTTGGATAATCAGGAGTATGATAAGGAAAGAACAGAATATTTTGTGAGTTTGGGAATTAGAGTGATTCGGTTTTGGAATTGGGAATTGAGAGAAGATATTAGTAGAGTGGTGAAGAAGGTAGAGAAAGAATTGGCCCAACCTCACCCGGCGTCAGAACGCCACCCTCTCCTCGACTGAGGAGAGGGTTCTTGTTTCTAGAGTAATGTGGTCGAAGCAGTTCCCCTCTCCTTAGCCAAGGAGAGGGGTTAGGGGTGAGGTTGGGCATTTGCTTTTTTTCTCACGATTTGCTAGACTCCTAGGAACGTCTATACAGGCGGGAAAGAGGGGATACGAGTAAGAATTGATTTACTCATATCGCCATTAATTATTTTATATGAAATTCATTCTCGGCGTAAAAAAGAATATGACTCAAGTATTTGATGATAAGGGCAATGTCCGTCCTGTGACTGTCTTGGAAGCTGGTCCAATCGTCATCACTCAAATCAAAACCAAAGAAAAAGATGGCTATCATGCCGTGCAAGTTGGTTTTGGCACTAAAAAAGAAAAAAATATAAATAAAGCGATTAAGGGCCATGTAAAAGGTCTTGGTAATTTCCGTTTCATCAAAGAGTTTAGAATAGAAGATGAGAAAGATATCAAAGCTTTAGCTGGCATGAAAGTTGGTGACAAGATTGATGTTTCAGTCTTTAAAGAAGGGGACAAGATTACAGTTTCTTCAATTTCTAAAGGTAAAGGCTTCCAGGGCGTGGTCAAACGCCATGGTTTCAAGGGTGGCCCACGCAGTCACGGTCAAAAGCACTCTGAACGAGAGCCAGGTTCTATTTCCGGTGGTACTCGAGAAGGCGGTCGTGTGCCAAAGAAAATGCGTATGGCCGGCCGAACTGGTTCCGATCGCGTCACCATTTCTGGTTTGAAAGTGATTCAGCTTGATCAGGCTACCAATGAGCTTTTAGTTCTTGGAGCGGTTGCTGGTCGCCGAGGAACTTTGATTGAAATTGTCGGTTAATTTTTAATATTATGGAAAAAGCAACTGCGAAAACAAAAAGAACCACTAGAACTAAGAAAGTTAAAACTTTAGGTGCTTTAGAGGCTCCAATTTATAGCCAAGCTGGTAAAGAAGTTGAAACTATCAAATTGCCAGAAAGTATTTTTGCGGTTCCTTGGAAAGCCGACTTGGTTCATCAAGTGACTGTCTCTTTGATGTCGAATAAGCGTACTAATTTGGCCCACACTAAAGATCGAAGTGAAGTCTCTGGTGGGGGTAAAAAGCCTTGGCAGCAAAAGGGTTTGGGCCGAGCTCGACACGGTTCCACACGTTCACCGATTTGGGTCAAAGGAGGCGTCGCTCATGGTCCTCGTAATGAAAAGAATTACGAGCGAAAAGTGAACAAGAAGATGAAAGCCAAAGCTTTGTTCACGATTATTTCCAAAAAATTCCGCGATGGCGAAGTATTTTTCTTGGATGCCTTGAAAATTTCAGCTCCAAAAGCTAAAGAGGGTCTAGCAGTTTTGAAAAACTTGAGCAAAATTAAAGGCGGTGAACAGATTTTGACCAAAAAGAACAACTCTACTTATCTCGCCGTGACCAAAAAAGATATTAATTTGGATCGTAGCTTGAGAAATTTTGGTAATATCAAATTAGATGAATTAAGAAATATTAATCCTTTGGATATCTTGAATTATCGTTATTTGATTATTGAAAATCCAAGTGAGGCATTTAAATTCTTGGAAGCTAAGATGAAATAAAATCATGAACGAACTTATCATCAAAAAACCAAGAATTACCGAGAAATCTGGCTTACAAGCTGAAGGTTTGGGCATTTACACTTTCGAAGTGATCAAGAAAGCCAACAAGAAGAATATCGCTAAGGCGGTAAAAGAACTTTACAAAGTTACACCAGTGAAAGTGAATATTGTAAATTTACCGACCAAAAAAGTATTTTCACGAGGTAAAAAGGGGGCGATTTCAGGAGTGAAAAAGGCCATCGTATTTTTGAAAAAAGGAGATAAAATAGAATTTGTATAAAATTTATGAAGCACTATAAACCAACCAGCCCAAGTCGCCGACACATGACCGGAATTGAATTTCGAAAGGTTATTACTGCAAGTGAGCCACTGAAGGCTTTGACTTTCGGTCGTAAGCGCCATGTCGGACGAAACAATTATGGTCGTTTAACTACTCGCCATAAAGGTGGTGGCCACAAGAGACTTTTCCGTGAAGTGGATTTTTCTTATAATAAAATTGATGTCCCTGCGAAACTGATTTCTGTTGAGTATGATCCAAATCGTACTGCTTTTATCGGTCTGGCTCAATATGCTGACGGTGAAAAGCGCTATGTAATTATTCCAAAATCAATGAGTGTGGGTGATACCTTTTTGGTCTCAGAAAACGCGGAATTGAAAGTAGGAAATCGTGTACCGCTGAAAAAAATTGGTGTCGGTACTTTTGTCTACAATGTTGAATTAAAACCAGGTAATGGTGGTAAATTAGGCCGAGCGGGTGGAAACTTTGTTCAAGTGATTGCAAACGATTCTGGCTTTACCCATTTGAAATTACCTTCAACTGAGGTTAGAAAAGTGATGGATACCTGTTATGCTTGTATCGGTGAAGTTTCTAATAATGAAAACAAGCTTATTAATATTGGAAAAGCTGGACGCTCACGCTGGCTCGGAATTCGACCGACCGTTCGTGGTACCGCCCAGAACCCTGTGGACCACCCATACGGTGGAGGAGAGCAGAGACAGGGTCGAGGTTTGAAACGAGCCAAGACACGTTGGGGTAAGCAAGTCGGTAAGGGTCAGAAGTCTCGAACACCAAAGAAATACTCGAATAATCTGATTGTGTCCCGACGTCGAGTGGGTAAGAATAAAGGCGAGAAATAGATTGACTTTTAAGGGAATTTTGTTAGTATAACGCTTCACATCAAACAAAAAAACAATGGCACGATCAATTAAAAAAGGACCATACGTCGATGAAAAACTTCTAAAAAAGATAGA